>DASZDZ010000062.1:0-10580 GCA_035941355.1 Pseudaminobacter sp. | reverse complement strand
GTAGGTGCGGCTCTTCATAGGCCGCTGGCCATAATGCCATTCGCGCGGCTCAGGTCCCGATCGTTAGCTCGCACTCGAAGGTGCACGGCCCCATTGGGTTTTCCTGATCCGGCGGTATCAACCGGCTTTGTGCATCAGCTCCTATCCGCCCTTTCCAACTTCGTCGGCGATCTCGCGCGCCTTGTCTCCCGTCTACGCGACAGTCGGCTCTCTATAGCGCTCGCCGTTCGTCATCAGCGCCCAGACCATCCGGGCGGTCTTGTTGGCGAGCGCAACCGCTGCAACCTTCGTCGTGCGCCGTGCCATCAACTGCACGAGCCATGGCCGCCTGGTCCCGTTCCGCTCGGCATAGCGGATGACCGCCATAGCGCCGACCACGAGCATCTGGCGCAGGTAGCGGTTTCCTGCTTTGGAGATGCTGCCGAGCTTCTCTTTGCCCCCGCTTGAGTTCTGCTTCGGCACAAGCCCGATCCAGGCCGATAGGCAGCGCCCCGATTTGAACGTGTGCGCATCGGCGACGGTCGCCACGAACGCACTCGCTAGCAGCGGGCCCACGCCTGGTATCTCCATCAACCTACGACCAAGCTCGGTCTCGCGCGCACTCGCCCGGACCCTGCGATCGTTCTCGAGGATCTGCGCCTTCACGACCATGAGCTGCGCCTCGAGCATCCGCAGGCAGAGCCGTGCGTCGGCCGGCACCCTCGGGTCGTTCTCGTCGTTGATGACGACGAGCAGCTGCTCGATCCCGCCCCGCCCGATCGGCGCCACGATGCCGAACTCCGACAGGTGTGCCCGCAACGCGTTTGAAATCTGTGTTCGCTGGCGGTTGAGCATCAACCGAACCCGGTGCAGCATCATCACACTCTGCTGCTCGGGCGTCTTCACCGGCACGAAGCGCATGGTCGGCCGGGTCACCGCCTCGCAGATTGCCTCGGCATCAGCCGCATCGTTCTTCTGCCGCTTCAAATAGGGCTTCACATACTGCGCCGGCAGCAGCCGTACATCATGACCTCGCGCGATCAGCTCTCTCGCCCAATAGTGCGAGGAGCTGCATGCCTCGATCCCGACGAGGCATCGGGGCAGGTTCTCGAAGAACCCCAGCACACGCCCACGAGTCAGCTTCCTCCGAACGACAACCTCGCCCGCCGCATCCACACCGTGCACTTGAAAGACTGACTTCGCGATATCCAGACCAATCGTCGTAATAATGCTCATGGCAGCTCTCCTACAGCTCTAGCCCCGCGACTATAGCCGCAAGGCGGAGGAGAGCCGTCCACCGCATCATTTGCGGACTGGCGGCTTCTTGGCGCACGAAAAGTTATAGCGGACATTCAACCTGGCCCAGGCTTTGTCCCGATCTGACAACCCCCTGATTTTTCGCGTCTTTATCGGCCACCAGCACACGCTGGGCCAACGAGCTGCGTTGGACGTGCTGACTGGCCACTAAAAACGAACTTCTTGGCACAGCTACGGTTCGCAGCGCGTTGCCTGCTCCAGGACGGTCGCCGCGCGTCCATTGTTAACCTAGCGTAACATCACCCCGCGTCTTTGTGGGTAGACAATCGAAGATTGCAATAACATTATTTGGGAAGGGTGACGGGGCTGACAGGCAGCTACACGCGATGCGTGTGGAAATTGGCAGCAGCAAAACGGCACAGCCGTAAGCTGCGCACAGTCAACGAGGAACCCTGCGATGCCCAATCCAAGCCAAACCAGCGACCAATGGTGGGTCAACGATCAGACGCCGGATAACCCTTATGGCAAGAGCGAGGATTATGAGTCCTTTCTCGACTATCTCGGGGCATTGAACCGTGACCTGACGCCGGAGCTCGCTCAGGGAACGCTGAGGATCAACGTTTCCGATCTTAACGACCACCCCGATTACAAGGCTGCCGCGATCGGCGCGCTGCAGATGTGGTCGTCGGTCACCCCTCTGCAATTCGAGATCGTCGACGACGCGCCATACAATCCCGCCACGGACTGGATGGAGGTCGTCAGCCCCGAACTGGGCGAGCAGGACGATGGCAGCGCCTACTCAGCCGATCGTTATGTCAGCATCGGTCAGCGTTTCCACGACACGGAGCCCAACAAGACGGATATCGGCGGTTATGTGTTCGATTCCTTCATCCATGAATTTGGCCATGAATTCGGCCTGAACCATCCGGGCCTCTACAATTACAGTGGTCCCGGCGGCGTGCAGATCAACTATCTGAACAATGCGACCTGGACGTTTGACCGTCAGCAGTACAGCGTCATGTCCTATTTCGACGGGATCGATGTCGGCGAGACTACGCGCTGGTCGGCGTCGACGCCGCTCATGGCCGACATCGAAGCCGTCATCCGCCGCTTTTTCTCGACAGTCGACGCGAACGGGGTGCGCACCTATCAGCATATCGACCTCAACACGGGCGACAATGTCTACGGCTTCGGCAGCACGCAGTATGGCTACCAGCTGACTTCCTCGGGCATGCAGCACGATATCGGCTTTGTGATCCATGACACCGGCGAGACCGATACGGTCGACTTCTCCGGCTCGACGGCGGGTACGATCCTCGACTTGCGCGCCGGACAGTTCTCCAGCGTCAACGGCCACAGCAACAATGTGTCGATCTTCGCCGGACACAACGCGGATGATGCCGACTATTACATCGAGAACGGCATCGGCAGCTGGTATGACGACATCCTGATCGGCAATGACGGCAACAACACTCTGGACGGACGCGGCGGCGGCGACCGCATGGCCGGCAATGGCGGCGACGATACGTACTTCGTCGACTCGCTCGACGACATCGTGCGAGAAGAAGCGAACGATGGCAACGACACCGTCATTCTGCTTTCCCGGGACCTGAGAATCCGGCGAATCGCGAATGTCGAACAGATTATCTATGCCGACGAATCAACGCTTCAGCCTGGGGGCGGCGACACCGGTACCCCGCCCATCGTCGGCGACAACACATTGACCAGCATCATCTTCGGCACCAATGGGCACGACACGCTCGATGGCGGCGCCGGTGACGACACGATCTTCGGCCAGGGCGGCGATGACATCATCATTGGCGGCCGCGACTCGCTCGCCAGCCGCGACATCAACAACACGATCGATGTCGAAGATCTCGAAGACCAGACCGAGAGCGATGATGGAAACGACACGCTCTATGGCGGCAGTGGCAACGACACGATCCTCGGCGGCCAGGGCAACGATATTCTCGACGGCGGCGCCGGCGACGACACCCTGAGCGGCCAAGACGGCATCGACATCTTCAGAGGTGGCGCCGGCGTCGATACGGTCGACTACAGCAGGGAAAGCCCCTTCCAGTTGCTCGTCAACCTCGCCACGAATGTCGCGAGCGGCGGCACAGGGTCGGGCGATACGTTCTACAGCATCGAGAATCTCATCGGCTCCGATGACCGCATCGACCGTTTCATCGGCACGGCCGCCGCGAACCATTTCTGGGGCCAGGGCGGCGGCGACTACTTTAGTGGCGGCGATGGCAATGACATCCTGGATGGCGGCCGCGACGGCGACATCATTTACGGCGAAGGCGGCAACGACACGATCATCGGAGGTAGTGAGCAGGACTACCTGGATGGTGGTTCCGGCATCGATACGGTCGTCTACCAAGGCAGCCCGGTCGGCGTAACGATCGATCTCGCCAACGGCACGGCCAGCGGCGGCGATGCCGATGGCCCGGTACAGATTGTCGGGCGCGGCACTATCATCCGGCACGACATCCTCGCCGGCTTCGAAAATGCCGTCGGTTCATCATTTGATGACCATCTCATCGGCGATGCCCAGGCCAACGAACTCTCCGGCAGCGCTGGCGACGACACGCTGACTGGTGGGGGCGGCGCCGACAGATTGAACGGCGGCGCCGGCAGCGATACGGCGGACTACGCCGACTCGACGAGTGGCGTCAGGCTTAGCCTCGCTGAAAGCGGATCCGGCGGAGATAGATATGTCTCGATCGAAAACCTTGCAGGTTCGGGCTTCAACGATCGACTGACCGGCAACGGCGCGGCCAATGTGCTGACCGGCCAGGGCGGGAACGACACGATCGACGGCGGCGGCGGCGACGACACCCTGCTCGGCGATTTCGCCTATCAGGGCGATGCTCCGCCACGCCCGGGCATGGGCACCGGCTACGCCACGCTCGGATCGGATGCGACGAACAATTCGACCGCAACCGCCTTCGACATCTCGAACAACTTCTCGCTGGCCGCCGACCCGGACATCTTCGATTCGACGACCGTCCTTCACACGACCGTCAACGCCACCGGAAACGGCAAGGGCGGATATTACAGCATCAACCTGGCGGCCGGCACGATCATCACCATCGACATCGATCACATTGCCGATCCTAATGTCTTTGACAGCTGGGTCAGGCTGCTCGACAGCGATGGCAATATCGTCGCCCAGAACGACGACGGCGGCGGCGACCCCGGCTCCAACAGCACCCGGGATTCGAGCACGGTCTTCGTCGTCCAGGAAACCGGAACCTACCATATCCTGGAAGGCAGATGGTCGCCGACGGTGCCGGGCGATGGCTGGGAGGAAGCCGTGCCGGCGGGCTCGACATATGAGTTGAACGTATCGGTCGAGTTCCCGCCCGCGCCGGCTCAGCCGGGCGTCGCGGGCGCCGATACGCTAAACGGCGGCGGCGGCAGCGACCTGCTGGATGGCGGGCTGGCGGCCGACACGCTGACCGGCGGCGCGGGCGAGGATTCCTTCCGCTTCTCGACCGAACTCGGGGCCGGCAATATCGACCGGATCACCGACTTCAACGTCGCCAACGACACGATCCTGCTGGACAACCTCATCTTTGAGAGCGTGGGCGGCGATGGCGCTCTTGCCTTGGGCGCGTTTTACGGGAGTGCGTCGGGCGTCGCTCATGACGCCGACGACCGCATAGTCTATGATATTGATAGCGGCGCCTTGTCCTATGACGCCGATGGCGCCGGAGAAGACGCAGCCATTCAGTTTGCGCGGCTGAGCACAAATCTGAATCTTTCGGCAGCGGACTTCATTATCATCCAAAATCGACCGCAGGTGGGGCGCCTTCAGGCGCCCCACCTCTCTTTTCGAACCACAAGCGAGCGGCAATGCCGTCACCGCACGGGTCCTGAGGCCGATCATGGAGAGTGTGATGAAGCGACCGACCGACCGCCGCACGGTACTGATGACCGCCGGAGCCGCGGCTGTCGCCGCGGCCGCCGGGCCGGTCGCTGCGCAATCGATGGATATTCGCGGCGAAGTCACGTTCGAGAGCGGCGCGGTTATCCCGGAAGGTCATCTTGAGATTTACCTCGAGGACCCTGCCATTCAGGACAATGCGCGACGTCGCGCCGCGAAAACGAGCATCGAAAGCGACGGCAAGTCAAAGGCGATAGCCTTTTCCTTGTCACGGCCCGCAAGTGCGACTGCTTCGCCAACGCTGCGGATCGTTGCGCGCCTGGAGCGTGCGGATGGCTGGCTGGTCGCGCGCGGCAGCGCACAGTTCGAGGCGGGCTCGCCCGTCCATGTCACACTCAACACAGTTATGTATTGAAGAGCCAGCGGCCGTCCTGGAGCGATCCATTCGGACCCAATAATAGCAATTTTCCCCAAGCCCTGGACACTGCAACGCTCCAAGTTATGGAGGCAATGTTTCGGCGCCGACACGGGCTTCCGTCGCAAGATTCCACAAGGCAGCGCCTGCGGCAGGCAGGGCAGCGCTGGCAGTTTAGTTCGTCTACTTGGAAACGAAAGGCAGTATGACGATGACGATTTCTCCGTTTCTCACCGCTCTCGGATCCGAAGGTCCCCCAGCCGACCGAGCGAAAGACATGGACCTGTATGGATGGCTAATTGGAAGCTGGGAAATGGACTCGGTCCACTACCTCGACGGCGGCACAATCCAGAAATGGGATGGAGAATGCCATTTTGGCTGGGTGCTCGAAGGCCGCGCGATTCAGGACGTTTGGATCAGGCCCAAGCGCCCTGCACGGTCTACGATGTATGGCACGACTTTGCGCATCTTCGATCCTGGGCTCGATGGCTGGCACATCATCTGGGCTGACCCGCTCAACCAAGATTATTCGCGTCAGATCGGGCGGGCCGAGGGCAAGGACATTGTCCAGCTCGGCAATGACTCGCGCGGACTGAAAACTCGATGGCGTTTCACTGAGATCACTGCCAACAGCTTCCATTGGATCGGCGAGGAAAGATCTTCCGAGAGCGATCCTTGGCTAATCACATATGAACATTTTGCCCGCCGAACAAAAACCTGAAGCCCGGTCAAGAGCTAACTAATTTTTCGGTTTTTGCCAGGTGGTCCGAACCAAGTGCTCATCGCGTCTTGAAGACCACGGCCATCCTGCGGCGCAAACCAGTCATGCCGCCGTCGCGCGTGAGACCCTGCTTCGGGTCACAAGCAGAACAGCAGCCCCTACGGCTCGTCTCTTTCATCCCGCAAATTGGACACGACGCGGCGGTTCTGGGAGCGGCAGGCGGTGTCGGGGCAGTCGCGGACGAGGCGGTCCTTGCCATAGCCCTTGGCCCACATGCGGTTGCGGTCGATGCCGCCGGCGGCGAGGTAGCTCATTACCGCGTCGGCGCGCTGTTGCGACAGCGCCGTTTCGCTCGCGCCCGGATCGTCGGCGAAGCCCTGCAGCTTGAGCAGCCAGCGCGGATGCTTTGCCAGCCAGGCGATCTGCGTGTCGAGGGTGGCCCTGGCGACCGAATCGAGCGCGGCCGAGCCTTGCGTGAAATAGGTGCGGCGGCCGACATTGAGGATGAAATCCTCCTCGCTGCCCGGCTGCACATTCTGGAAGCCAGCGACCTCAGTGTTGGTGACATCCGGCGTGGAAGGCGCCAGCGTGTTGCTGGTCGAACAGGATGCGGCCAGCACCAGCATGCCGGCGGCGAGTAGCCGGCGCGTGTTTTCGATCATGCGGTTCATGAGGCGCCAATCATTCGACAGCGGTGGATGCGGGCGCCTGGTCGGCGATGTGCGGCAGGACCTGCACCGCGGTGCCGATCGGGCAACGCTGGTAGAGGTCGATGATGTCTTCCGGGAACATGCGGATGCAGCCGCTGGAGGCGTCCGTGCCGATGCTCCACGGCTCCAGCGTGCCATGCAGACGGTAGCCGGTGTCGGCGCCGTTGCGGTGCAGATAGAGCGCGCGTGGCCCGAGCGGGTTGTTGGGCGCGCCGCCGGCGACAAGGCGCGGCAGCTCCGGCCTGCGCTTCAGCATTTCGGGAGGCGGGACCCATTGCGGCCACAGCGCGCGACGGTCGATGGTCGCGCGGCCGTACCATTTGAAGCTTTCCTTGCCGACGCCAACGCCGTAGCGGATGGCGGTCTTGTTTTCCATGATGACGTAGAGGAAGTGGTGGCGGGTATCGACCACCACCGTGCCGACCGGCTCGCTGCTGAAATATTTGACGATCTGGCGATGCCAACGCTTGTCGATCTTGGCGAAGTTGGTCTTGCGATAGACAAAATTGTTGTCGCTGGCGGTGCCGGCGAAAAAGGATTTTGCAGCTGCGGCTTGCGCAATATTGCTTGTCGCACCCGCGGCGACCAGCGCCAAGCCGCCGAGCACGACATCCCTGCGTGACAAAACCATCGGCAATATTCCCCCCATGCCAAAAGCCTGGCGGACCATAGTTGAGAATTACTTCGCCTCAAAGTGGAAAATGCGGAGTTGCTTCAGTCCGCCGATTCCGGCCGATCATCACCGATGCGTTACTGGACCAGGGTCGGGCGGAAGCTATGTTTCCGGCAGGCGGGTTGCCAGCACCTGGAGAAGACCATGACCACACCGGCAATTACGCAGGCGATGATCGACACCTATGACGAATACACCCATCTGACGCTGGACCGCCGCGGTTTCATGGAGAAGCTGACGAAGCTCGCCGGTTCGGGCGCGGCGGCCGCCGTGATTGCGCCGCTGCTGGCCGCGAATTCGGCCCATGCCGCGGTCGTGGCCGAAGACGATACGCGGCTCACGGCCGAGGACATCACCTATCCGGGCGACGGCGGCGACATGAAGGGCTATCTTGTCCAGCCCGCGGATGCGGGCGGGAAGCTCGGCACTGTGATCGTCATCCACGAGAATCGCGGCCTCAACCCGCACATTCGCGACGTGGCGCGGCGCATGGCGCTGGAAGGTTTCGTGGCGCTGGCCCCGGATTTTCTTTCGCCGCTCGGCGGCACGCCCGCGGACGAGGAACAGGCGCGCGGAATGTTCTCGCAACTCGACCCGGCCAAGACCGTCGCCAACGGCGTTGCCACCGTGGCGTTCCTGAAAGGGCATGAATCCGGCAACGGCAAGGTCGGCGCGGTCGGCTTCTGCTGGGGCGGCGGAACGGTGAACACGCTCGCAGTCAATTCGCCTGACCTTGCTGCCGCAGTCGCCTATTATGGAGCGCAGCCTAACCCGGACGTCGTGCCCCAGATCCAGGCGCCTCTGCTCCTGCACTATGCCGGCGAGGACGCGCGTATCAATGCCGGGATCGAGGCCTATAAGGCGGCGCTGGAAGCCGCCGGCAAGGAATTCACGATCCATATGTACGAAGGCGCCCAGCACGCCTTCAACAACGATACGTCGGAGGCGCGCTACAACAAGGAGGCGGCCGACCTCGCCTGGGGGCGGACCGTGGCTTTCTTCAAGGAGAAGCTCGCTGCGTAATGATCAATACCGATGTTCCAGAAAAGCATATTTTCGAGCCGGCGGACGGCATTCCCAACAATCCGCTGCCCCTGCTGATCTGGCGGGACCGCATTCCTCGTGAAGCGCGTGACGGCCGTAGTGTCTGCGCGCTGTACGAGAAGAACGGCTGGAGCGGCACCTGGGTCTATACGGTGTACCCGTTCTGGCACTTCCAAACACTCGGCCACGAAGTGCTTGCCTGCGTATCGGGAAACGCGCGTATCGGCTTCGGCGGAGATGCCGGCATCGCGGCGGACGTTTCCGTCGGCGATGTCTGCATCGTGCCCGCCGGCGTGGGCCACAAGCGGCTTGACGGTTCCGCCGATTTCCAGATGGCCGGCGGCTATCCGCCGGGCCAGCGAGGCGACATCGTTAAACCGGGCGACATCGAGATAGAGCTTGCGGCGCTGGCGGTCGCGGGTCTTGCTTTGCCGGGAACCGACCCGATCACCGGCCGCGCCGACGGGGTGGTCGAGATCTGGCGGCAGCCAACAGATTGACGGGTAGCGGCTTCAGCCGTAACCGCGCTTCATCCGCGCCTGCTTGATGATGACGCGCCAGCGGATCATATCGAGCGGGATCGGGTCGTTGTTGTTGGCAATATGGAAGATCTCGTTGTTCAGGTTCTTCAGCGTGCGCCAGAAATCGTAGTCGGTCAGGCGGGGATCGTCGGCGAGCTTGTCCGATGCCTTTTCGATATCGATTCTCATAGTCCGTCCTCAAGCCGACTCTTGCCCCAGCCGCCCGCTTGCATTCCGCTTCGGCTACTTTGTTCATGAGTCGCGACTACCAAACAATCGAACAGGTTTATTGTTCACAGTGAAAATCGGTTAGGGTTAACGGCGACGGGCCGGGTCGGCTCAGGCGGTCTTGCGCCGGATGCCTATCGAGCGGCCGGCACGCTCGGGCATGGGCAGGAAGGCGTGCGCGGCGCGCATTTCCTCGACCTTCGCCATGATGTCGGCCGGGAAGGGCGCGACCTTGGGGCCGGCCATGTCGACATGCAGTGCAAGCTGCTCCGAGGTGGCGGCCAGCCAGCCGTCGACGTGGCGGATCTCCTGATAGGCGCGCAGCCGCTTCTCGTCATGGTCGATGAGCTGGAAGGTGACCGTCACATTATCGCCGAGATGCAGTTCCTGGACGTAGCAGATGTGGACTTCGGCCGTGTAGATGGTCAGCCGGCGCTCCTTCGCGTAATTGGGCCCGAGCCCCATCAGTTCGAAGGCGTCGTCGGAACAGCGGTCGAAGAGCACGTTGTAATAGGCCATGTTGAGATGGCCGTTATAGTCGATCCAGTCCTTCTCGAGTTCCATGACGCGGGAGACGAAAGGGGCGGGCAAGGTCATGTGGTGTCCTTGTGTTGTGGGGATTCTTATCTCTTGGGTAGCGTCATATTTGCGCCGACAACGGCAATTGTACCGAGAGGCATCCCAAAAACGACGATCAGTTTCAGACTGGCTGCCGCAAATATCAAAAGGTCGTCGCCACGTGCGTAGCAAATAGCTGCCATAAGGCATTTCTTGGATGTCATATGATCGAATTTGGACGGTTCGTTGAATTCGAACCCGCCAAAAAGTGCCGTACCGGCCATCAAGAGCGCAAACGGTGCACCAACAACGACAAAAAGATCCGAAGGTCGCTTTTGACCGCTCGATTCGAACACTTCTCGCAATTCCGAGTCGGACATTGCGAGATAGAACCTCAAGCTAGCCGCAACTGTAATGCTAGGGTCAGGACCCATTAATTTTGTTGAATTGAAGGAGCGGCAGTGATTCAAGGTGGCTGGAGGTGGCCACCATGGGTGATTTGTTGCTCCTGTCTCCGGCGCAGATGCGGCGGATCGAGCCGTTCTTTCCACGGTCGCACGGGGTGCCTCGGGTCGATGA
>DASZDZ010000061.1:0-63841 GCA_035941355.1 Pseudaminobacter sp. | reverse complement strand
CATTCGTCATCCTAGGGCGGAGCAGGAGCGAAGCGACGTAGCGAAGACCCTAGGATCCATGCCGTATCATCGCGGCAGTGCTCCTGCGGTGAAGAACGCGATTTCCGGAAAGCGGCAACGACGCCCACTCACGAAGTGTGGATAAAACCAGTCCGATCCTGGCTGGTTTTCGCCGCTACCGAAGATTCTACACAGCGATTTCAAGCACTTGGCGATTCGGCAAAAGAACCTTTTATCCACACCCCCCGCCCCTCGCGCATAATCTCCTCACCGTTCTGGCGGGACCTGGTGCGCACCGGGTATCAGGCAGGGCGGCGGTGACCTCCCGCCATGGGATCGGAACCCATGGCTCCGAGGGCGTCCGACGGGCCGGCATTCCCGAGCGAAGCGCAAATGCTCGTTGAGGGAAGGCGGATCATCCGCGCGTCATTGTCCATGGAAAGAACATGGAGCGGGGCGCGTGACCGGTCGACCGTGGCGACAGACACCGGCGGGGCGCGGAAGCTGCGCCACGTATTTTAGTTTCGGTAGGCAAGGCCAAGCGCCCCGCTTCCCGACTCCTGAGCCTGTCGAAGGGCTCGTTCAAAGCGCCAGGGCGGAAACGCAGCGTGGCGACGGAAAAACTTGCCTGAAAGGATCAGCAATGGAACTGGAAGACGAAGTGAAGATGCTGCGGCACATGCGCCAGGACATGATCACTGCCGCGCGCGACATGAAAGCCGTACTGATCGACCTGTACGCACCCGGGAAGTCGCCGTGCCCGGAGGTGCTGACCGCGGTGCAACTGCTCGCCTCGGGCGAAGGCTTCCACGCCGAATGCCCGAACCATGCCTGCCGCCGCGCCGGCCTGTGTCAGGCCAGTGAAGTCGAACCGGAGTGTGCGCCGCTGTGGCCCGAGGCGCTCCGGGAGCGATTGGACGATATGCTCGTCGGGATCGCGCTGTCGGCTTTTCGCACCGAAGCCTCCCGTGCAGCGATCCACGCCCGTCTCGTGCAGGCCTTTGGACCGGACCCGGCGGCGCCAAGCGGGAAAAAGCGCAGCAGGTCGGCAGCCGGGGCGCCCGGATGAAATGCGCCGTCGCCGTCTCTTCCTTCTCCCCTTGTGGGACAAGGTGGATTGGCGCGAAGCGCCAAGACGGATGAGGGGTGTTGGAAGGAATGAGGCGGGTGGAGTGCTCACGATGCGATCAATCAAGAACTGTGGCGCTCCGTCCAACACCCCTCATCCGACCTCCCCTTCGACAAGCTCAGGGTCGGCCACCTTCTCCTACAAGGGGAGAAGGAAAGAGAGACTATGCCTCTCAGCAGGGTCCGTTCGGATTGACAATCCGATAATCCGCCGCGAGCGCCTCGCAGGAATTGCCGAAGGTCCGCACATTGCCGCGGCTGACCGCGCAGACCGGCCGGTATTCGCGGGTGCAGAAGCGCGGCTCCTCGCCGCCTCCGCCGGAGGAGCGGCATTCGCCTTCGCTGATGACGCGGTAGCCCTCCCGGTCGGCGAGGCAGGAATTGGAGAAGGTCCGCCGCTCCGAGCCGCGCCGCCCGCACACGGGATCGTATTCGCGGGTGCAGGCGCCGGGTTGCGGGCGAGGATCGCGCCGGCATTGGCCGCGATCGACCACGCGGTAGCCGGCCTGGTCGGCCAGGCAGGCATTGGCGAAGGTCTGCTGGTCCGGTCCGCGCCGTCCGCACACCGGGTCGTATTCGCGGGTGCAGAATTCCGGTCCCGGCCGCGGCGGGCGTGGCCCGGGCCCCGGCTCGTCGACCACCACCGTACAGGCGGCGGCCACCGCCATCACCAACGCCAGCAACGCGCCGCGCCAAAAGACTGCTCTGGATTCCATGTATGTCTCTCCTCCGGTCCCGTCCGCCCGTCGCTGTGGAACCCCGCGATTGCGATCCTTGCGATTCCGCCGGCAAATGCAATCCCCCCGCGAAACCGCGGGGCGGCAAAGCCGCGTCGCGATTTGGAAACCATCGCATGCAACGCCGTGCCGCGGCCATCTTGCCTGAAATGTATTTCCATGCGATAAATTTCGTGTTCGGGCATTTGCTGACCCGGAGACTGGAACGTTTTGGACGAAACCTTTCCCCGATACTGTGAATCTCTGACGACCCCTTCTGTTGGCGGGGGGTTCGACGTTGCGCGAATGCACGACCGCCAAGCACTGAGAGGAACCTGCCGCCGGGGCGCGGCGGAACGGCAGGAACCAGA
The DNA here is from genome assembly GCA_035941355.1 of Pseudaminobacter sp. Lineage (GTDB taxonomy): Bacteria > Pseudomonadota > Alphaproteobacteria > Rhizobiales > Rhizobiaceae > Allomesorhizobium. The sequence goes on along the minus strand of DASZDZ010000061.1, from coordinate 61,626 downwards.
CCAACGAAACGGGTGAAGGAGTTCTCCCATGTCCCAGAGTGGAACCGTTAAATTCTTCAACGCAACCAAAGGCTTCGGCTTCATCACGCCGGATGGCGGGGCCAAGGACGTGTTCGTCCATATCTCGGCGATCGAGGCCTCCGGCCTGCGCACGCTGGTCGACGGCCAGAAGGTCACCTTCGACGTCGAGCCCGACCGCATGGGCAAGGGCCCGAAGGCGGTCAATCTCAGCGCGGCCTGAGCCGGGAAGCATGATCCCGAGAAAGTTGCAGACTTTTCGGACAAGATCATGCGTCGCCAGCGAGTTTTGAAAGGCGCGGCAGCACGGTCTGCCGCGCCTTTCGCCTGTCCGGCGCCGGTGCTGAAACGCCCGTTTCGGCCGTGAAAGATTCGCTTGCCCATGTGCCGAAAATGAAGGACAAATTCCGGCTTCGGGCATTTGCCGGCCCGGAGACTGGAATAGCCTGCCCCGGGGTATGACAGCATAGGACTTCGGGTGGATCGCGAAACGAGAGGGTTTTGGCAAAGCCCCGGCGCGACAAGTCTGTTTCTCTCCCCCAGCAAGCGTCCGGGACCGCGCGGATCTTCGACCGCCGGACATGGACCACGCAAGGAGGGAACTTCCCATGCCGCAGACCGGCACCGTCAAATTCTTCAACCATGCCAAGGGTTTCGGCTTCATCACGCCGGATGATGGCGCCAAGGACGTGTTCGTCCACATCTCGGCCGTCCAGGCTTCGGGCCTGACCGGCCTCGAGGATGGGCAGAAAGTGACGTTCGAGACGGAGCCGGACAAGCGCGGCAAGGGACCGAAGGCGGTCAACCTCTCGGTCGGCTGACGCGCCGTTCCGAATTGCGCCGCATTTCCGGGAAATACGGATTGCGGCGCGGCGGTTGGTGTCGCGTTCAGCCTGCGTTCAGATGCCGGGGCGTATTTCCGGTTCAACGCCTGCCCCGCCTCCCTGCGGCCGGGCGCGAAGGAGACAGACATGAACCGCATCTTCAAGACCGCCATTCTCTCGGCCGCCGTCGCCACCACCACCTTTGCCGCCCTGCCCGCCGCCAATGCCGGCGACAACTGGCGTCGGCACCGCCACCACTCCTCGGACGGCGACCTCGTGGCCGCCGGCATCCTTGGCCTCGCCGTTGGCGCGCTCGCAGTCGGCGCCGCCAACGCCTCGCGGCCCGAATACCGCGTCTATGACGATTACGATTATCCGCGCGACCGCCGCTATTATCAGGCCCGCCGCTACTATCCGGTCCGCCGCGAATACGTTGTCGACGAGGGCTATGCCGGCGCGCTGGAGCCCTGGACGCCGGAATGGTACCGCTATTGCGAGGACCGCTACCGCAGCTTCAACGCCCGCACCGGAACGTTCACCGGCTATGACGGCCGCAGGCATTTTTGCACCGCCGGCTAAAGCCGCGGTAAACCAATGAAGGGCCGGACCGTCTTGCGCGGTCCGGCCTTTGTCATGTCAGGAAGGGGTTGCTGCGTCTTTCCTCGCCGAACCGGCCGCCGGGCCCGTGTCCGCAGATGAAGCCGATGTCGTCGCCGAGCGGCAGCAGCTTTTCCTTGATCGAAGCGATCAGGCTGGCATGGTTGCCGCCCGGCAGGTCGGTGCGGCCGACCGAACCGCGAAACAGCACGTCCCCGACATGGGCGAACTTGGCCGCGCGGTTGTAATAGACGACATGGCCCGGCGCGTGGCCCGGGCAGTGCAGCACCTCGAAGACATGCTCGCCGAAGCCGACCTCCTCGCCCTCGCTCAGGAAGCGGTCGGGAACGCAGTTGCGCACCGCTCCGGTCAGGCCGAACCGTTTCGCCTGGTTCTCGAGATTGTCGAGCAACGGCTTGTCGGCCTCGTGCGGGCCGATGATGTCGATGCCCAGCGCTTCTTTCAGGTCCATCGCCCCACCGGCGTGATCGATGTGGCCGTGGGTCAGCCAGATCGCCGTGGCGGTGATGTTGTTGTCGGCAAGCGCAGCCAGGATGCGTTCGACATCGCCGCCCGGATCGACGACCACGCCCTGCTTGCTGTCGGTATCGAACAGGATCGTGCAATTCTGCTCGAACGGCGTGACCGGGACGATCCCGGCATTCAACTGACCCATACCCGTCCTTTCGCGTTTTCAGCCTCCATTTAGGCAAGGCCGGCCGCCGCGTCCACGCGGACGATGTTGCAAATCGCCTCCGTGAAATGAAAAAGGCGGCCCGGAGACCGCCCGCTTGAAATGTATGCCTTGCCGCTCAGCGCTTGTTCATCGCGCCCATGACGGCGCCGACGATCGCCGTCAACACGCCACCGCCGACGACACCGCCGACCGCATCGCCGAGCGGGCCGGTGAGTGCGCCGGTAACGTTCGGATCGCTGAGGATACTCGCCAGTATCTGTCCACCGCCAATACCGCCTACCACACCCGAAATCACCTTCGTCACCGTGCTCATCGCCGCTTGTTTCAGCGCGGCTCCCGCGCCAAGTCCGCCGATGGCGCCGGTCACTGCCTGTATGATGATCGGAAGAAGCGCTTCCATGTAGTTCCCTCCATGATAGGCCGACCCCTCGAGTCGGCGCGTCTCATCAGACGCCGAATTGGACGAAAGTCAAATGAGCTTCCGCTGAAATAAAAAGGCGGCCCGAGAGCCGCCCTGTTTGATCGTCGCCCGCGAACCCTATTCCGCAGCGATGGCGTGCTCGGGCTGAACGGCTGCGGAATAGTCGCTCATCAAGGTCCTAGCGATTTCGCCGACCTCGAATCGGTGCGGCCCGATCTCCGAAACGGGCGTCACCTCGGCGGCTGTCCCGGTAAGGAAGCACTGCTCGAAGCCTTCCAGTTCGTCAGGCATGATGGCGCGCTCGATCACTTCAAGGCCACGATCCTTGGCAAGGCCGATCGCCGTGCGCCGGGTGATACCGTCGAGGAAGCAGTCGGGTGTTGGCGTATGGATCTTGCCGTCCTTGACGAAGAAGATGTTCGCGCCGGTGGCCTCGGCGACCTGGCCGCGCCAGTCGAGCATCATCGCATCGGCATAGCCCTTGGCTTCCGCCGCGTGCTTGGACAGTGTGCAGATCATGTAGAGGCCGGCAGCCTTGGACTTCGAAGGCGCGGTGCGCGGATCGGGCCTGCGCCACTCGGCGACGTCCAGGCGGATGCCCTTGAGCTTCTGCGCCGGGTCGAAATAGCTCGGCCACTGCCAGATGGCGATGGCGCAGTTGATGCGGTTATTCTGGGCCGAAACGGCCATCTGCTCGCTGCCGCGCCAGGCGATGGGGCGAACATAGGCGTCCTGGAAGCCCTGTTTCTTGAGCAGTGTGCGGCAGGCGTCGTCGAGTTCGCTCACCGAATAGGGAATCTTGAACCCAAGCAGGCGCGCCGATTCGTGAAGCCGCTCGGTGTGCTCGGTCAGCTTGAAGATCTCACCGCCATAAGCGCGCTCACCTTCGAACACCGCGCTGGCGTAGTGAAGGCCATGAGTCAGAACATGGATCTTGGCGTCCGTCCATTTGACGAATTCGCCATTCATCCAGATGAAGCCTTCGAGCTGATCGAAAGGAACCGCTGCCATCGTAACCTCCCGCGGGTCGTCGCCCGCATATCGTTTATCGTCGATTTTGCCGGCTCGCCGCAGCCGGCGCGTGACCCACAGAGTAGGCGTATATAAAAGCCAAGGCAAACTCAGGAAGTTCCGGTAAAAGCGACTTCTGCTTGCCTTTTCGTTCGCAATCCATCGAAAAGCTTGGCAAAAATTACCATTGGTGCAAAAATATGTCAACATAGCTGACATAAATTTCGGGAAAGCCTTCGGAACCCCATGACAGACAGCAGTGGCGCAAGCGCCAAACCAATCAGGACCGCCCTATCCGGAGAGGACGGCATCGACCTCGCGATCATCGAGCTGTTTTTCTTCGCCTACCGCGATTTCACCTCCGACCCCGATCTGATCCTCGCCAAATACGGCTTCGGGCGGGCTCACCACCGCGTACTTTATTTCGTAAACCGCAAGCCGGGCCTGACGGTCGCCGAACTCCTCGACGTCCTGAAGATCACGAAGCAGAGTCTGGCCCGCGTACTCAAGCAACTCATAGACAGCGGTCACGTCACGCAGGTCCAGGGCCCGCGCGATCGGCGTCAGCGCGAACTCTACCCGACCGCCAGGGGACGGACGCTGGCGCTGGCGCTGGCGCGGCCACAGTCACGCCGCATCCGTGCGGCATTGGAAAGCTCCACGACCACTGAGCGCGAAGGAATCGAGAGATTCCTCAAGGCGATGGTGAACCCGGAGTTGCGAGCCCAGATCGACAATTTGCCGGGAAACATGCCAGGGGAAGACCATGGAAAGCACTGAAATGGCCAACAACCCGGCAGCGCCGGACGATGATGCGCCGCATCTGCTCGTCGTCGACGACGACACGCGAATCCGCAACCTCCTGAAGCAGTACCTGACCGAGAACGGCTTTCGCATCACGGTTGCAGGCAATGCCGGCGACGCCAGGCGTCAGCTTGCAGGTCTCGATTTCGACCTGCTGATCATCGATGTGATGATGCCGGGCGAAAACGGCGTCGAACTGACGAAATCGCTGCGGGCCGAAAAATCGGTCCCGATCCTGATGCTGACGGCCTTGTCGGAAACCGACAGCCGGATCACCGGTCTCGAAGCCGGGGCTGACGACTATCTGCCGAAGCCGTTCGATCCGCGCGAACTCATCCTGCGCATCAACAATATATTGCGCCGGGGCGGGCCTGCGGCGACGCCGAAAGTCGAGCAACTGGTTTTCGGGCCTTACACCTTCCAGATCGCCCGGCGCGAACTGAAGAAAGGCGGCGAACCGCTGAAGCTCACCGACCGGGAGCAGGAAATCCTGGCGATCTTTGCTGCGCGCGCGGGCGAAACCATACCGCGCCACGAACTGGTCGCCGGCGAGGCAGACGTCGGCGAACGCACGATCGACGTGCAGATCAACAGGCTCAGACGCAAGATAGAACGCGACCCGGCCAATCCCGTCTGGCTGCAGACGGTGCGCGGCATCGGCTATCGCCTGAGCGTCGAGTAACCACAGCCGCGCAACCAGTGCCTGCGGTTGGCGGCTCCTGACGGCTGGCACTGGCACGGCGCAAGCGACGGTCCTTTCGCTTTCGGAACCACCCAGCGTGGAATAGACTGCCGGGAGACGCCCGCCCGACGGCGGGCGCCGGCAACAACCGGGCATGATGGATGGCGGCTTCAGAAGTGGATCGTACGGAGAACAACAGCTTCACAGCCAGGATGCTGCGCGCCATCGGTTCCGTCCCGAAAAGCTGGAAAAGATTCTGGCGGCTGGTCTCGCTCTATCTGCCCAAGCGGCTCTACGCCCGATCACTTATCATCATCATCACGCCGATGATCCTGTTGCAGTCCGTGGTGACGCTGGTGTTCATGGAGCGCCATTGGCAGACGGTGACGCAGCGGCTTTCCACGGCCGTCACCCGCGACATCGCCGCGATCATCGACATGATCGAAACCTTTCCGGAGGGCGACAACTATGCCGATGTGATCCGCATCGCCCAGGAGCGGCTACGGCTGAAGATCGACATACTTCCGCCCGATCCGCTTCCGCCGCCAGGGCCGAAGCCGTTCTTTTCCATCCTCGACCAGATTCTCTCGGCGGAAATCACCGACCAGATCAATCGTCCATTCTGGATCGACACGGTGGGCGCCTCCAATGTGGTCGAGGTCCGGATCCAGCTCGAGGACAAGGTACTGCGGGTCTTCGTGCGCCGCAGCCAGGCCTATGCCTCCAACACCCACATCTTCATCGTTTGGATGGTCGGCACGTCGCTGGTGCTGCTGATGATCGCCATTCCGTTCCTGCGCAACCAGATCAAGCCGATCCTGCAGCTTGCCGAAGCAGCCGAGAGCTTCGGCAAGGGCCGGCCGATGCCGCGCGACTTCCGTCCGCGCGGCGCCGAAGAGGTGCGACGGGCGGGGTTCGCCTTCATTCAAATGCGCGAACGCATCGAGCGCCAGCTCGAGCAACGTACGGCCATGCTGACGGGAGTGAGCCACGACCTGCGCACCATCCTCACGCGGTTCAAGCTGCAGCTGGCTGTGGGCGGCGCGAAAGCGGATACCGAGGCGCTGAACCAGGACGTCAACGACATGCAGGCGATGCTCGAAGGCTACCTGTCGTTCGCGCGAGGCGAGGCGCTGGAAGATCCCGGGCGCTTCGACCTAGCCGTCTATTTCGAAAAGCTGGCCGAGGAGGCCAAGCTGCGCAAGCGCACGCTTTCGACCTCGCTGTCCGGCGATCCGGACATCCATGTGCGTCCGAGCGCCTTCAGCCGTCTGCTGGCCAATATCGTTGGCAACGCCTTTCGCTATGCCCGGAACATCCGTGTCAGCGCTACCCATACGCGCGGAAGGCTGACGATGATCATCGACGACGACGGCCCAGGCATCCCTGCCGAGAGCCGCGAAGACGTGTTCAAGCCATTCATGCGCCTGGACACTGCGCGCAACCTGGACGCCAGCGGCACCGGCCTCGGCCTCTCAATCGCCCGTGACATTGCCCGCAGCCATGGCGGCGACATCACGCTGGAAGACAGCCCTATGGGCGGGCTGAGGGCCATCGTGCGGGTTCCCGCCTAGGCCTCGGAGCGTCCTACACCCCAGGATTCATGCCACTGTCACGAAACGGTGCTGAAACGCCGCCATGGGAAGCGAGGCGGTCGGCGATTCGGTATCAGATGGCGGATGTCGGCCGGAGCGCAACGAGAGCATCCTGCCGGCCGAATTGCGTGTCCTGCTGGTAACGGACGCCTGGCATCCGCAGATCAACGGCGTGGTGCGCACGCTGGATAAGCTTGCACAGGAATTGACCCTTGCAGGCCACGGCGTGGAACTGCTCACGCCGTCAGGCTTCCCGACCATCCCGCTCCCCTCCTACTCCGACATCCGGCTGGCCTTGGCCCCGCCGTGCCGGATCGCGCGGCGCATCGAGGCGGCCAGGCCGGACCACATCCATATAGCCACCGAAGGGCCGCTCGGGCTCCTGGCGCGACGCTTTTGCATCGCGAGAGGCCTGAGCTTCACCACGAGCTACCACACGCGGTTTCCCGAATACCTCAGCGCACGTTTTCCGGTTCCCGAAAGCTGGACCTATCGATGGCTGCGGCGCTTCCACAATGCAGGCGCCGGAACGCTGGTCGCGACGCCTTCGCTTGCCAATGAACTGACGCAACGCGGCTTCACCAATGTGCGGCTCTGGACGCGCGGCGTCGACACCGAGACCTACCGCCCCGACCGCAAGCAGGCGCTGGACCTGCCGCGGCCGATCCTGCTCTCGGTCGGCAGAGTCGCCGTGGAGAAGAACCTGCCGGCCTTTCTCGATCTCGATCTGCCGGGCAGCAAGGTGGTTGTCGGCGACGGGCCGGCGCTTGCGGCGCTGAAAGCGCGATATCCGGACGCGGTCTTTCTCGGCTCCAGGACCGGCGAGGAGCTTGCCGACATCTATGCATCGGCCGATCTCTTCGTCTTTCCAAGCCGGACCGACACGTTCGGCATCGTCATTCTGGAGGCGTTGGCGAGCGGCCTGCCTGTGGCGGCATATCCGGTGACCGGACCTCTCGACGTACTGGGCGACGGACTTGGCGGAGCGCTTTCCGACGATCTCGGCCAGGCAATCCGGGCGGCTCTCGCCATCCCGCGCGGCGATGCCCGCGCGAAGGCGATGGCCTATAGCTGGTCGTCGTGCTCGGCGCTGTTCCTGCATCATGTGCGCACGGCGCATGGCGAGGCCGGGATGACCTGGTAACGATTTACGGCTTCCCTACGACATCCTCACGCAACGCCATTTCCGGCATTGGATAGCCACTTCAGAACCAGGGTTTCTTCTTCGCCCAGTCCGTCGACCGGCTTGCGGAACGACCGTTTGGCGTCGGCCATTTCTTCGGCCAGCCGCCCCTCCGACCAGCGCTCAAGCACCAGCGGGTGGATATAGCACTTGCGGCAGACCGTTCTCGTATTGCCTAGCCGTGCGGCCACGCGGTCGACGATTTCGTTGGTCACCCGCGCGGCCGCCGACTTGGTGTCGGGAACCGGCGTGGCGGCAAAGAGCGAGGCCGCGCAGATCGTGCCGCCCCAAGTGCGGAAATGCTTCGAGCTGAACTCCGCACCGCTTGCTTCGCGAATGTAGTCGTTCACGTCCTGCGAGCGCACCACGCTGCGCCCGCCATCGGCAGTTTTGTACTGAAAGAGCTGCTGGCCTGGCAGGTCCTGTGCACCGCGGACGATTTTTGCGATGCGCCGGTCGATAAGCCTGAGATTCCATTCCTTGCCCGACTTCCCCTTAAAGGCAAACCGGATTTCGGAACCATTGACGTTGACATGGCGGTCGCGCAGCGTTGTCAGTCCGAAGCTGTTGTTGTCACGTGCATAGGCGCTGTTGCCGACGCGGATCATGGTATTGTCGAGCAGCCAGACGACGGAGGCGATCACCCGCTCCGGCGGCAGGCCTGGCTTCTTCAGATCGGCATCGACATGGGTGCGCAGCCGGGGCAATGCCTGAGCAAAGTCCACAAGGCTCGAATATTTGACTTCGTCGCGGCAGGCAGCCCAGCGCGGGTGGTAACGGTATTGCTTGCGGCCGCGCTGATCCCGACCGGTGGCCTGGATGTGCCCGTCCTCGACGGGCGATATCCAGACGTCGGTCCATGCGGGCGGGATCGCCAGGCTCTTGATCCGGGCAAGCGCCTTGGGATCCGAAAGCCGCTCGCCTTCAGGCGTCGTGTAGGAAAACCCTTTGCCCGACCGGCGGCGCCTGATGCCCGGCTCTTCATCGCTGACATGGACGAGCGAGGCCAGCTTCGCGGAGGCCTCCGGTTCGGGCATTATCTTCTTCGGGGCGCGCTCTCGAGAAAGATCCAGCACAAGCAACTCCGCCGGAATGAACGACGGATGATAAGCGATCAGCCGCGCCTAAGTTCCGGCAGTGCCGCTGCGATTCAGAAAAGCCTGCCGCCGTCCGGCACCTTGCGCTCGATGGCGCCGAGCACCACATCGCCGTCCTCGTCCGGAAAGCCGAGCGTCAGGACTTCCGACAGGAACTTGCCGATCTGGCGCGGCGGGAAATTGACGACGGCAAAGACCTGCCGTCCCACCAGCATCTCCGGGCTGTAGTATTTGGTGATCTGCGCCGAGGATTTTTTCACGCCGATATCAGGGCCGAAATCGATCTTCAGCTTGATTGCCGGCTTGCGTGCTTCCGGATACGGCTCAGCTTCCACGATCGTGCCGGCGCGAATGTCGACACGATCGAAATCGGCAAAGCTGATCTCGGGCTTGCGCCCGCCTGCTGCAGTCATGCTCACGCCGTGCCGAATGTCTCGAACAAGACGCCCGCAAGCGCTTCCTTTGCCGACGTGCCCGACCAGACGACGAACTGGAAGGCCTGGAAATAGCATTCGCAGGCCTCGAGTGCGGAGGACAGAAGCACCTCGACCTGCTGGCTGGACGGTTCGACGCCGCCGGCCAGCAGCAGCGACTGCCGGAACATGATCGCTCCCTCCTGCTCCCAGAGGTCGAAATGACCGAACAGCATCTGCTCGTTGATGAGCGACAGGAGCCGCATGATCTCCAGCGTCCGGTTTTCCGGCACCTTGATGTCGAAGGCGCAGGCCAGATGCAGTGCCTCGAAATCCTCCATCCAGGAAAAGGAGATGTGGTAGTCGGTCCAGCTTCCCGCGACCGATATCGATATTTCGTCGTCCCCCGTGCGCTCGAATGCCCAGTCATTGTGGTTCGCGACATGCTCGATCACATCCACCGGGTGGATTTCGCGGGCAAACTCGAGTTCGAGAAGTTCCATGAAATGCTTCCTGTCGTTACGGGAGCGCCACCGCGCGCTCCGCGGGAAAGGCACACACGACGAACAAAATTCGCGAACTCAGGCAGGCAGGACAGTGTGGCGCAACAGGCCCCAAGCCGGACCCCCGCCGCCCGGCGCATGATCCGGCTCCGAATCATGCAACAAATTCAGTGTATTGATGCGGAGTCGCGTGACCAGCCCCTTTTTGCGCAGTGCGGCATAAGGGTGTGGAAAGCGGCTGTCACAAAGATTCATGCAAGCCGGATAAGCGATTCAGCGCAAAGCACTTTTCCGGATTCGGCTTTGTGGAAAAGTTAATGAATTATTTTTTCGGCTTGGCCTTGGAAGCAGCCGGCGAAGCCGCCTCCGCGGCTTTCGCACCGGAAAGCTCCGCGATGCGGGCCTCTAGCGCATCGATGCGCGTTGCCAAACGCTTGGCCTCGGCGCGGGCCTTGATGGCCATTTCGCGCATCGCCTCGAACTCTTCGCGCTGCACGACATCCATGGAGTTCAGTATTTTTTCCGCCTGACCTTTGAAGGCGGTCTCGACTTCGCGGCGCACGCCCTGGGCCGCGCCTGCGGCATCCGTCACCAGCTTTGCAAGTTCATCGAGTATGCGGTTCGGTCCGGTCGTCGACATGGCAAAAACCTCGTGGCGATGTCATTCGAAGTAATGGCGGAAGGCGGCGAATGCAAGATCGCCGAGACCGCTCTCGCAAACGTCCATCTTGGCTTGCTGACATTGTGCTGCCGCAGCCGCCCTCACATCCAGTCCAAATTGATGTTGGTGATTTTGTCGGTCTGAATCTGCTGCCGGATGGCTTGGATTCGCCGAGCCAGTTCTGGCGAGAAGCGTTCATGCGTTTCGACGTAGATCTGGCCGATGCTTCGGTGAACTCCCTTGTGCAGCAACGCTTCCAGGACTTCGGCTTCCGCGCCCTCTATATCGAGTTTGAGCAGTGCTAACGGGTCACCAAGGCTCATGATGAACTCAGGCAGATCAATCACATCTATTTCGGCCACGGGGGCCTCCAGATGCGCGCTCTTTTTCACAAGAGACGATCCCTTGGTTTTCCGGATGTCGTCAACTACGCCGGGTCGTTGGTAGAACATCGCCTTGCGATTTGCACCGCCCACGGCCTTTTCGATTATCGTTACGCCTGGATCTTCGGAAAACCGGCGCTTGAGCGTTTTGCCAGCGACCGGGTCCGGTTCGAAGGCAATGACACGGGACCCGTTGCGCCGTAACAGATCGGTAATATCGCCGACATTGGCGCCGCAATCAACGCAGATGGAACCCGCGGGTAGTGTCCGAAGATATTGGCGGAACTCGTTAAGCGCGCCACGTCTCTTCGAATTCTTCCACCTTCTGTAGAGGTGCCATCGGATCCAGTTCTCTAGGTCGCTTTCTCTATACATGGGCGCCCTTATGGCACATCTCGCGACGAATGCCACCTCCGCCTTGACCCTGCCAAAGCGCTCCCGCATGGTCCGCGAACATCGCCCCAAAGTCCGGAGTTGCGTTTGACCGACTATCTGCTCCTGCCGCTCATGGCGCTGCCGTTTCCAAACATCGATCCGGTCATCGTCCAGATCGGACCGCTGGCCATTCACTGGTACGGCCTTGCCTACATCGTCGGCATCCTGTTCGCCTACTGGTATGCCAAGCGGCTGGTGACCGATTCCCGGCTTTGGGCCGGTGGCGCGTTGCCGATGAAGCCGGAAGACCTCGACGATTTTCTGGTCTGGGCCGCCATCGGTGTCGTCGCCGGCGGGCGCATCGGCTATATTTTGTTCTACGATTTCGCGCGTTACCTGGCCAATCCGCTTGATATTTTCGCCGTCTGGCAGGGCGGCATGTCGTTCCACGGCGGCTTTGCCGGCACGACGCTCGCCATGATCCTGTTTGCTCGTTCGCGGGGCATCAACGTCTGGAGCTTCTTCGATGTTGTCGCGGCTGGCGCACCGGTCGCGCTGGGGCTCGTCCGCAGCACCAATTTCATCAACTCCGAGCTTTGGGGCAGGCCGACCGACGTTCCCTGGGCCTTTGTCTTCCCGAATGGCGGACCGTTCGCGCGTCACCCTAGCCAGCTTTACGAGGCAGCGCTCGAAGGGCTCGTGCTGTTCCTGATCCTGCGGCTTCTCACCCACCCACTGCGCAAGCTGAAGTCGCCGGGCTTCGTCGCCGGTGCGTTCGTCGCCGGCTACGGCGCGTCGCGCATCGTCGTCGAATTCTTCCGCGAGCCGGACCAGCACATCGGTTATTTGCTTGGCGACTGGCTGACGATGGGCATGGTATTGTCGGCGCCAATGGTCGTCGTTGGAGTTTGGGTAATGGCGCGGGCGAAAAGGAGCGCCGCGACAAGCCCGGCATGACACGGTTGAAGGATCGCATCGCTGCCCTGATCGAAGTCAATGGGCCGATCAGCATCGCCGACTATATGGCTCTTTGCCTGTTCGATCCCGACAGTGGCTACTATACGAATCGCGAGCCGTTCGGCGCGGCAGGCGATTTCATCACCGCACCCGAAATCAGCCAGATGTTCGGCGAACTGGTCGCCGTATGGCTGCGGGCCACCTGGGACGCGATCGGCTGCCCGGCGCCCGTCACCGTGGCGGAAATCGGCCCCGGCCGCGGTACGCTGATGAAGGATGCGCTGCGCGCGCTTTCCAAGCTCGATCCGGATTTCGCCGCCGATGCCGACATTGCGATGATCGAGACGAGCCCGAGGCTGACCGAGATCCAAAGAGACACGCTGGAAGCAATCAGCGCCAGCGTGAGTTGGCATGATTCCGTCGACGGGCTCCCTCCGCGGCCGCTGCTCATCGTGGGAAACGAACTCTTCGACGCCGTTCCGATCCGGCAATATGTCCGAGCCGGCGGCCAATGGCGCGAGCGAGCCGTTGGCCTCGATGAATCCGGTGGTCTGAGCTTCGTCGCGGGCGCCGGCGCGCCAGATCCGTCCCTGCTGCCGCCGAATGCCGACGGTGCGCCGGAGGGTGCAATCGTCGAGCTTGCTCCAGCCCGCGCGGCGCTGATGGAAACGATCGCCGAACGGATCGGCAATCATGGGGGGGCCGGCCTGTTCATCGACTATGGCTACACGTCGCCTGCGTTCGGCGACACGCTGCAGGCTGTGAGAAAGCATCGATACGAGGACGTTCTTGCCAATCCGGGCGAGGCGGACCTGACCGCACATGTCGATTTTGCCGCCCTTGCAGGGGCGGCTGACCGGCGAGGTCTCCATGCGCAAATCATGACGCAGGGCGACTTCCTGCTTGGCATGGGATTGCTCGAGCGCGCCGGGCGTCTCGGCGCAGATGCCGACCATGCGGCGCGCGAGCGTCTTTCAGGCGAGGTCGAGCGTCTCGCCGGGCCGGATCAGATGGGCGCCTTGTTCAAGGTGTTGGCCATTGCGCCGCGCGGGACGACCATTCAGCCCTTCCGGACGCCCGATTGACTCGGCAAATCCCCTGCCCCACTGTCCCGCCACGGGAGCGCGAACCAGCGGACAAGGGCGAATTTGCCTTGACGCAATGGCGTTCGGAGACAACAAGGCGGAGCATGAGAACCGACTCGAAGCTGGAGCCGCTCCGGTCACCTTTGCTCGCGAAAGCCGAGGCGCAGGGCGTCCGCCATGGCTTTTTCACCCGTGTCGGCGGCGTTTCGCAAGGCATCTATCGCGGCCTCAACATCGGTGTCGGATCGAACGACGATCCTGCGCTGGTGCGGGAAAACCGCCGCCGCGTAGCCGAGTGGATGGGGATCGCGCCGGATTCGCTGCTGTCGGCCTATCAGGTTCATTCGCCGGACGTGATCGTCGCCACCGAGCCGTTTTCGGGCCCGCGGCCGCAGGCCGACGCGATCGTGACGGACCGGCCGGGCCTGGCGCTCGGTGCTTCATCGGCCGATTGCGGCCCGGTTCTGTTTGCCGATGCCGAACGGGGCGTGATCGGCGCGGCTCATGCCGGCTGGAAAGGCGCGCTGACGGGCGTTCTCGAAAACACTGTCGCCGCGATGGAAAAACTCGGAGCCGTTCGCGAACGCATCATTGCCGTGCTGGGTCCCGCAATAGGCCCCGACAACTATGAAGTGGGAGCCGAATTCGTCGCGCGGTTCACCGAAGCCGACAGGGAAAACGAAAGCTATTTCACGCCGTCCCGCAACGGCGGACACTCGATGTTCGACCTGAACCGCTACACCCTCGATCGCTTGCGCAAGGCCGGCGTCTCGGCGAATGGTCTCGGGCGGTGCACATATGCCGAGGAAGAGCTGTTCTATTCATACCGCCGCTCGACGCACCGCAAAGAGGCGGATTATGGCAGGCAGATTTCAGCTGTCGTTCTGGAGGAGACTTGATGGCGCTGCATTTTGAACGATCGGAATTCGACGCACGGCGCGACCGGCTGATGATCGAGATGGCCGAGAAGAAGCTCGACGCCATCCTGCTGTTCGCCCAGGAGAGCATGTACTGGCTGACCGGCTACGACACGTTCGGCTTCTGCTTTTTCCAATGCCTCGTCCTGAAGGCGGACGGCTCTATGGTGCTTTTGACGCGGTCGGCCGACCTGCGCCAGGCGCGCCACACCTCCACGATCGACAACATCGTGGTGTGGACCGACCGCGTTGACGCCAATCCAGCGCTCGACCTGCGCAATCTGCTGAACGAGCTCGATCTCCTCGGCGCCCGCATTGGCGTGGAATACGACACACACGGGCTGACCGCTTTCAATGGACGCCGGCTCGACGACCAGTTGCAGACATTCGGCCAGATCGCCGATGCCTCCGGCATCGTGCAGCGCCTGCGGCTGTTCAAGAGCCCGGCCGAAATCAGTAAAGCGGAAAAAGCGGCCAATCTCGCCGACGACGCCTTCAACGCGGCGCTCAAGCTGATCAAGCAGGGTGCCGACGAAGGCGCAATACTGGCGGCCATGCAGGGCGCGATCTTTGCCGGTGGCGGAGATTATCCGGCCAACGAGTTCATCATCGGCTCGGGCGCCGACGCGCTGCTCTGCCGTTATAAGGCCGGTCGCCGCAAGCTCCTGAAGAACGACCAGCTGACGCTCGAATGGGCCGGCGTGTTCCACCACTATCATGCAGCGATGATGCGCACCGTTCTCACCGGCAAGGTGTCGAAGCGCCATCAGGAACTGTTCGACGCCTCGCGCGACGCGCTCATGGCAGTCGAGAAGGCGATGACGCCCGGCAACACTTTCGGCGACGTCTTCGACGCCCATGCCCGCACGCTGGAGGCGCATGGCCTGACGAAGCATCGGCTTAACGCTTGCGGCTATTCGCTGGGCGCCCGCTTCACGCCGTCATGGATGGACATGCCGATGTTCTACCAGGGCAACCCGGAGCCGATCGCGCCGAACATGACGCTGTTTGCACATATGATCATCATGGATTCCGAGACCGAGACCGCGATGACGCTCGGCCGCACCTATCTGACCACGGATTCGCAGCCCAAGCCGCTTTCGCGCCATGATCTCGACTTGATCGTGAAGTGAATCCGGAATGCGAAAGGGGTTTCCGGTTGGCGCGAGGGGCGCAGAGAGGTTTGAGAGAATGAGACGCTTGCCATTTTTGGCCGTGTCATTGCTCGCTGCCGTCGCATTGTCAGCCTGCAACAGCACCCAGGACGTGCTGGAGCCCTCAGCTATGGCCCCGCAGCCGCCGGCGCAGGGCGATGTCGCCTCGGTGCAACCGGTAGCGCCAGCTCCCGCCACCTCCTCGACCACGCCTACCGCGACGCAGAGCGCAGCGATAGCAACCAATGCCCGCATCCAGTTTGCTCCGATCGTCGGAACTTCGGTCGAAGCCGCGTCGGTGCTGTCCGAGCGGTTGGCAAGCCGCGCGCGCGAACGCGGCATCGCGCTTGCCCGCAGCAGCGACACCGCGACGACGCATGTGCTGAAGGGCTATTTCACCCCGCTTTCCGAGGGCAAGGAAACCACCGTCATCTATGTGTGGGACGTCTACGACCCGGCGGGAAACCGGGTTCATCGCATAACCGGCCAGCAGAAGGCGCCGTCGGGCGGCTCGGAAGGCTGGTCGGCCGTTTCGCCGGCGACCATGCAGACGATCGCCGACGCCACCATCGACCAGCTCGCCACCTGGCTGGCCGCGCGCACCGGATGAATGTCGACGTGCTGCGACAACCGATTCTTTGGATTGCCGAACGAAAAAGCCAGCCGGCGCTTGCAATAGCAGCCAAGGCCGCTAAAAGCCGCGTCATATTCCCTACCAGGAACGGTGCATGAAACTTTTCGCGGGCAATTCCAACCGGGTCCTGGCCGAAGGCGTCGCTCGCTATCTCAACGTGCCGATCGGCAAGGCCACCGTCCGGCGCTTCGCCGACCAGGAGATTTTCGTCGAGATCCAGGAAAACGTACGCGGCGAAGACGTCTTCATTCTCCAGTCGACATCGTTTCCGACCAACGATCATCTGATGGAACTTCTCATCATGATCGATGCGTTCATGCGTTCCTCGGCGCGGCGCATCACCGCCGTGATCCCCTATTTCGGCTATGCCCGCCAGGATCGCCGCGCTTCCGGACGCACGCCGATCTCGGCGAAGCTCGTTGCAAACATGATCACCCGCGCCGGCGTCGACCGCGTGCTAACGCTCGACCTTCATGCCGGTCAGATCCAGGGCTTTTTCGACATTCCGACGGACAACCTTTTCGCAGTCCCGGTGATGGCGCGCGACGTCAAGGCGAAATACAAGCAGCTTGCCAATGTCATGGTGGTCTCGCCGGATGTCGGCGGCGTCGTGCGCGCCCGCGCTCTCGCCAAGCGCCTCGACGCGCAACTGGCGATCGTCGACAAGCGCCGCGAGCGGCCCGGCGAGTCGGAAGTGATGAATGTCATCGGTGATGTTCGCGGCAAGGACTGCCTGCTGATCGACGACATCGTCGATTCCGGCGGCACGCTCTGCAACGCCGCCGACGCGCTGCTCGCCAGCGGCGCGACCAGCGTAACCGCCTATATCACCCACGCCGTATTATCCGGCGGCGCAGCCGCCCGCATAGCAGCGTCTAAGCTGCAGGAACTGGTGATCACGGATTCGATCCAGCCGACCTCCGCAATAGAGGCTGCGCACAACATCCGCGTCGTCTCGATCGCCGACCTCATCGGCGAGGCGATCTCGCGGACGGCGACCGAGGAGTCGGTCTCAAGCCTGTTCGACTAGAGCAAGCCGCCCGATTTCGGAATCGGGCATCTCGCTCTGGCTTTTGTTTTCGCATCGTTCTGCCGAAAACCGGCATACACTTTTCGGCACGATGCTCCGACTACGCCAACGTCCAAACCATTCCGGCTAAGGCGGCCGCAACGAGCACTGCGATCATGTTCTGGTGATAGCGGATGAGCGCGATCCCCGCCGCTATGGCTATGGCTGCCGCTGCCAGATCGATCGTGGCGAAATCTGGCGCCGGCAGGACGAATGGCCCAAGCGTCCATTCGCCGACATGTCCGAAAAGCACATGCAGCGCGAACCAGACCGCAAGATTTGCGATGATGCCGACGACCGCGGCGGTGACAGCCGACAGCGCGCTGGCGAGCCAGCGCACATTGCGCACCGTTTCGACATAGGGCGCGCCGACAAATATCCACAGGAAGCACGGCACGAAGGTGAACCACAGCGTGACTGCTGCGCCCAGTACGCCGCCGGTCAGAGCGTCGAGGCCGGAGAGGCGGGCTCCGCCCAAAAAGCCAACAAACACCAGCACCAGGATCAGCGGACCAGGCGTGGTTTCGGCGAGGCCGAGGCCGGTCAGCATTTCGTCCGGCCGAAGCCAGCCGTAGATCTCGACCGCCTGCTGCGCCACATAGGCCAGCACCGCATAGGCGCCGCCGAAGGTGACGGCGGCCATCTTCGAGAAGAATGACGCTTCGGCAGAGAAAACATTGGCGCTGCCGAGCGATGCGTGGAGCGCTAATAGCGGGACGAACCAGATCGCGAGCCAGACGGCAAGCGTGACAAGGAACCGCCGCCAATTCGGCCGCGTCCATTCCGGCATTTCAATAAGCGGCTCGGTGGCCGCGAGTTTTCCGCTAGTCTCAGCCGTAGCGCCCGTTTTGCGGAGGAAAACGCCGATCAGCGCCGCTGCGGCTATGATCAGTGGAAAGGGCAGCTTCAGAAATGCGATCGCGACGAACGCCGCGATAGCCAGGACGACCATGGCCCAGCTCTTCAGTGCCCGTTTCGACACCTTGATCAGCGCCTCCAGCACGACGGCGAGCACGGCAGCCTTCAACCCGAACAGCAGCCCTTGCACCAGCGGTACATCGCCCACCGTCAGGTACATCGCGGAGAGAAGCGTTATGACGATCGCGCCGGGCAGGACGAAAAGCAGCCCGGCGACCAGCCCGCCCCGCACACCGTGCAGCAACCAGCCAGCATAGGTGGCCAATTGCATGGCCTCTGGTCCGGGCAGCAGCATGCAATAGTTCAGCGCATGCAGGAAGCGTGGCTCATCGAGCCAGCGCTTCTCGTCGACCAGAATACGATGCATCAGCGCGATCTGACCGGCCGGGCCGCCGAACGACAGAAGCCCTATCTTTGCAAAGGTTCCCGTCGCTTCCGAAAATGACGGGCTGGCGGGCCGACTTGTTTGACTGTCCATGCTACGTCGCCTTCACTGGCCGGTTGTGCGTTTCCTGGTGGCATGGCGGCACCAGCCATAGAGTGCGTCGTAGATGATCATGCCTTTTTCCAGTTGCGCCAGATCGTCCGCTTCGATCGCCGAGAGCCCGAGCGAGATCGCCAGGAGCCCGGCCGCTTGCGGCTCCAGTTCCAGGCTCGCCGTATCGGCCCCACGCACAATCCTTGCAAGATGAAGCAACGAGGGATCGGTCAGCCCGAATTCGGAAATCAGCGTGTCGAAGGTGCATTCGGCGCCACGGTGAGAGTAATGCACATCCTTGATGTCGTAGGGGATCCCGCCAATCTCTTCGGCGATATCCTTCACCCATTCCGCTGCAACGAAGTGGAATATCGCAGACGGATCGATGAAGCGGCGGATAAGCCACGGACAGGCGATCCGGTCGATCTTCGGCCTCTCACGCGTTACCCAGATGCTTGGGCCGCCTGCTACATCCACGCCCGGTCCGTCGCGCGTGATCATGACGCCGCCGGCCTCCTCATAGGCTTCCATGCCACCCTCCAGCATCGCGACATCGGCGCCCTCTGCAGCCAGCAGCGCGGCGGCCAGTTCACTGACATTGTGGCCGCGAATGCAGTAGACGACGATCGGGCGGCCATCGGCAAAATCGGGCAGCCATTCGGCGGTTCTCAAATGATCGCGCCATACCGCGCCGGCGATACGTTTGCCGGAACTCCGGAAAACGCTTTCGCGCCTCACGTCGACGACGTGTGGAAACCGGTCGGTGCCGGTCAACGCAACAAGTTCCTGGGCTAAGATTCTTCGAGGCATGGTTTTTCCTCCGCGCAAATATGCGAAGGCGGAGCTTGGGCCGAAGCCTCAGCGGGGAGTCCACCCATGCCCCCGATATCAGGACCTTAGTCCCGCCGGCGAGCATGTTCAATGACGATTTCAGGGCGGACGCTATAAAGCCGCACCCTCGCTGACGGCTTGCCGGTCTCGCCTCGACTCTTTAGGGAGAGGTCTTGAAACCGTCTGCGATTGTGCGGCCCGCTCAAACATGAGCCGCCGCGACACTTACGATGAAAGTTCGTTCCATGACCGACTTCGACACTATGGCGCCGCCGCTGAAGGCTGCGCTCGCGGCCCGTGGCTACGACAAGCTGACACCCGTGCAGAGCGCGATGCTCGGCGCGGAAGCGCAGAGCGCCGACCTGTTGGTGTCGGCGCAGACAGGCTCGGGCAAGACGGTAGCGTTCGGCATCGCGATTGCGCCGACGCTTCTGGCCGGCTCTCCGCGGTTCGGCCCGGCCGGTCTGCCGCTGGCGCTGGTTGTTGCGCCGACGCGCGAACTCGCCATGCAGGTTCGCCGCGAATTCGAATGGCTCTATCGCGAAACCGGAGCGCGCATCGGCTCCTGCGTCGGCGGCATGGACATGCGCACCGAGCGCCGGGCGCTCGCCGACGGCGCGCATATTGTGGTCGGCACTCCCGGCCGCCTGCGCGACCACATCACGCGCGGCTCGCTCGATATTTCGGAACTCCGCGCCGTCGTGCTCGACGAGGCCGACGAGATGCTCGACCTGGGTTTCCGCGACGACCTCGAATTCATTCTCGCCGCTGCGCCCGATGAGCGCCGCACGCTGATGTTTTCAGCCACCGTTCCCAACCAGATCGCGCAATTGGCAAAGCGCTTCCAGCGCGACGCGCTGCGTATCACGGCAACCGGCGAAAGCAGCCAGCACAGCGACATCGAATATCAGCAGATCCTGGTAGCGCCCGCGGACCGCGAGAACGCCATCATCAACACGCTGCTGTTCTTCGATTCACAGAACACGATCGTCTTTTGCCACACGCGCGAAGCCGTGAAACACCTGGCCAGCCGCCTCGGCAATCGCGGCTTCCCCGTCGTCGCGCTGTCGGGCGAACTCAGCCAGGCCGAGCGCACGAACGCGCTGCAATCGATGCGCGACGGGCGCGCGCGCGTCTGCGTGGCGACCGACGTCGCCGCCCGCGGCATCGACCTGCCCAATCTCGACCTTGTGATCCATGCCGACATGCCGACCAATCCCGACACGCTGCTGCATCGCAGCGGGCGCACCGGTCGCGCGGGCCGCAAGGGCATCTGCACGCTAATCGTGCCTTATCATCGGCGCAATGCCGCGGCGCGCGTGCTGAAGCTGGCCAAGCTTTCGGCGCGGACGGTGCCCGCGCCTACAGCGAGCGATATCGAAAGGCACAACAAGGAGCGTATTCTCGAGGACCCGGCCCTGGCGGTGACGCCGGGCGAGGATGAGATCGCATTCGTCAGGGAATTGATGAACGCTCACAGCGCCGAGCACATCGCCGCAGCCTATCTCCGCCTTCAACTGGCGGCGCGCCCTGCCCCGGAAGAGCTTCTCGACGCCCCTTCGAGTTTTGCGGAGCGCGGGCCGCCCGAGTCGCGCCCGGAAGCCGCGCCACGGGATCGCAGCGATTTCACCAACGGCGTCTGGTTCCGCGTTTCCGTCGGCCGCAAGCATCGCGCGGAGCCGCGCTGGCTCTTGCCGATGATCTGCAAGGCCGGCCATGTAACCAAACGCGCCGTTGGGTCGATAAAAATCCTCGACACGGAAAGTCAGTTCGAGATCGCCGGCGAAAAGGCGGAAACTTTCTGGGCGGCGGTCAAGGAAAACGGAACCGGAGAAAAGGGCGTCACCATCCAGCGTATCGATGGCAAGGTCCCGGCCAGAACCGAGCCTTCCCACGAAGCCGCGCCGCCCTCATGGAACAGCGCTAAAAAGGGAAAGTTCAAGCCGAAGGGCAAGCCACGGCCTGAGGCTTCGACCGGCGCTCCGCCGCCGAAGAAAGCCAAGAAGAAGCGCCCGAAACCGCAGGCGTCGTAGAATTCTGCGGCCTATGCATGCAGCAAGAGCACCAAACTCGCGGTAGCGCGACGGCGGTGATTTCAGGAAATTGGGGGATGGACCGACGATCGCTGGGCGGGGGGCTTGGGGTCGCGACCGCCGGTCCGTGCCCACGTTGAAGCTTCAACTACAAACGTTAGCGGTCCGAAACGCGCCGCCCCCAATAAGGTTCCCGGCGTTCGAAATTATTTTTCGTTCGACCCGAACAGCCTGCTAATGAAGCGGGCCGACCTGTATTCAACAAGGCCGAACGAGCCTCAGTAGCTTGGTGCACTTGCTGCACAAGACCGGAATTCTGCACAAACTTGCGCTCCGGAACGCCTTCGGCTATAGAGCCGCCACCCGCGTAGACACCCTTGGAGGCAACGCGGCGGAAGGCCGCCTCATCCGGCGGCTTTCGACGTTTGGGGATCGGGCAGGCGCCCGCCGCAGACGCTCCAGTAACCCGAAAGGAAATGCCATGAGCCACGACACTTACGAGCTCAAGGCCGAAGCACGCGAACAGGTCGGTAAGGGGTCCGCCCGTGAAGTTCGCCGCAACGGTAAAGTGCCTGCAGTTATCTACGGCGACAAGCAGCCTCCCCTGGCAATCGCCTTGTCCTACAAGGACGTCTACTACAAGATTCACGGCGGCGGTTTTCTGACCACCATCGCGACGATCGACGTCGGCGGCAAGAGAATCCAGGTTCTGCCCAAGGACTATCAGCTCGACCCCGTCCGCGACTTCCCGATGCACGTGGATTTCCTGCGCATCGGCAAGGACACCGAGGTCAACGTCAACGTGCCGGTCCACTTCATCAATGAAGAGAAGTCGCCCGGCATCAAGCGCGGCGGCGTTCTCAACATCGTGCGCCACGAAATCGAGTTCCACTGCCCGGCCAATGCGATCCCCGATTCCATCACGGTTGATCTCACTGGCACTGACATCGGCGATTCGATCCACATTTCGGCGGTCAAACTGCCGGCCGGCATCAAGCCGGTCATCTCGGACCGCGACTTCACTATCGCGACCGTCGCAAGCTCCTCGGCCATGAAGCCGGAAGCTGCAGAAGAGGCGGCGGCCGAGACGGAAGAAGAAGCGGCCGAAGAGGAATAATCTCGCAACCCGGAGACCGAAACCGTGCTTCTCTTTGCTGGTCTTGGCAATCCGGGTGCGAAATACGCCAACTACCGGCACAATGTCGGCTTCATGGCGGCGGACGCGATTGCCCGCCGCCATGATTTTTCGCCCTGGTCGAAGAAGTTCCAGGGCCTTGTCGCCGAGGGAAATCTCGGCGGCGAAAAGATCGTTCTCATCAAGCCCCAGACATATATGAACCTTTCCGGCCAGTCGGTCGGCGAGGCGATGCGGTTCTACAAGCTCGAACCCTCGGCCCTGACCGTTTTTTACGACGAGATCGACCTCGCTCCCGGCAAGGTGCGCGTCAAGGTGGGCGGCGGAGCGGGTGGCCACAACGGCATAAGGTCGATCGACCAGCACATCGCCAAGGACTACCGCCGCGTGCGCATCGGCATCGGCCATCCGGGCGTCAAGGAACTGGTGCACGGCCACGTGCTGGGCGACTTCGCCAAGGCGGATCGTGAGTGGTTGGAACCGTTGCTTGATGCGATCGCGGGCAGTGCCGAACTCCTGGTCAAAGGCGACGATTCAAGTTTCATGAACAAGGTCAGCCTTGCTGTTCCCGGCGGCGGCAAGGCGAAGCCGGAGCCGGATCGGCCTGCCCCGAAACAGCAGAGCCATATCCGCCAGGCGCGCCAGCAAGCGCCTGCGGTCAAGGCTCCCGAGACGGGGCCGATGGCCGCAATGCTGAAAAGGCTCTTTGGCAACAAAGGTTGACGAGGCCATGGGTCGGCTGCCGATTCTCCCCGTCCGAGGATTTGCAGGCAATCCAAGGGTTGACGATCGTCAACCCTTTCGCCCATAGCCCTGATCAAATCTTCTCATCTCGCTAGGACTTCGGACCATGGGTTTCAAATGCGGCATCGTTGGCTTGCCCAACGTGGGCAAATCGACGCTTTTCAACGCACTGACGCGGACGGCGGCCGCGCAGGCGGCCAATTATCCGTTCTGCACCATCGAGCCGAACACGGGCGAGGTCGCGGTGCCCGATCCGCGGCTCCAGAAGCTCGCCGCCGCCGGCAAGTCTAAGGAGATTATCCCCACCCGCATCTCCTTCGTCGACATCGCCGGCCTGGTGCGCGGGGCATCGAAGGGCGAAGGGCTGGGCAACCAGTTCCTGGCCAACATACGCGAGGTAGATGCCATCGTGCATGTGCTGCGCTGCTTCGAGGACGACGACATCACCCATGTCGAAGGCAGGATCGATCCTGTCGCCGACGCCGAAACTGTCGAAACCGAACTGATGCTGGCCGACCTCGAAAGCCTCGAGCGCCGCATCGTACAGTTCCGCAAGCGCGCAAGCGGCAAGGACAAGGAAGCGCTGACTGTGCTGCCGATGATGGAGCAGGCTTTGGCGCTGCTGCAGGACGGCAAGCCCACGCGCATCCTGCTCGAGGGGATCGCAGCCGAGGATCTAGGCATCCTGCAAGGGCTCAATCTTCTGACCTCGCACCCGGTCCTCTATGTCTGCAATGTCTCCGAGGCCGATGCCGCAACTGGCAACGAGCACACTCGCGCCGTCGAGAAGATGGCCGCCGGCCAGGGAGCGCGCGCCGTGGTCATTTCAGCGGCGATCGAAGCCGAAGTGGCGCAGCTCGCCGATGAGGAAGCAAAAGAATTCCTGGCCGACCTCGGCCTGGAGGAGCCGGGCCTGGATAAGCTCATCCGCGCCGGCTACGAATTGCTGCAGCTCATCACTTTCTTCACCGTAGGGCCGAAGGAGACCCGCGCCTGGACCGTCTATAAGGGTGCCAAGGCGCCGCAGGCAGCGGGCGTCATCCACACGGATTTCGAGCGCGGCTTCATCCGCGCGCAGACAATCGCCTATAATGATTTCGTGACGCTCGGTGGCGAAGTGCCGGCCAAGGAAGCCGGCAAGGCGCGTGACGAGGGCAAGGAATACGTCGTGCAGGACGGCGACGTGATGCTGTTCAAGTTCAATACGTAGCGAACTCCGCGTCCACTGACGCGGCCCTCGGTCGAAGCAAGGAGACCCGGCGATGATCAAGGCATTCGTCGTCGACAACGAGCGGCTGCACGCCGTCGACGACCTTCTGGCGAACAAGGAACAGGTCGTCTGGGCGGACCTTTTCGAGCCAACGAAGGAAGAAGAAGCGACGATCGAAAACTGGATCGGCGTCGGCATTCCGACGCGCGAGGAGATGCAGGAGATCGAGATATCCTCGCGGCTCTACGTCGAGAACGGCGCTTTCTTCATGACCGCGACGCTGCCTGCGCATGCCGACGGCGACCGGCCTGTCATGTCGCCGGTGACGTTCGTGCTTTCTCAAAACCGGCTGATCACCGTGCGCTATCATGAGCCGCGCGCCTTCCAGACATTCCCGATGAGAGCGGAAAAAGCCGATATCGGCTGCACCAACGGCGAAACCGTCCTGGTTGCCCTGCTTGAGGCAATCGTCGACCGCCTCGCCGACGTGCTTGAGCGGGCAGGCAGCGAAGTCATAGAAATCTCACACGATATTTTTCATCCCGCCGAGAAAAAGGCGTCGAAGCGCGACCGTGGTTTTCAAATCATCCTGCGCCGCATCGGGCGCAAGGAAGATTTGGTGTCCAATATTCAGGACAGCCTTCTCTCGCTCCAGCGGCTTTCCGGCTTCTTCGGTCAGGTGACGGTGCCGCGCAAGAACGACAAGGACTTGCGCGCCAGGGTGAAAACGCTGTCACGCGACGTGTCGTCGCTTTCCGACCATGCTTCTTTCCTGTCGCAGAAAATAACGTTCCTCCTCGATGCGACGCTGGGCATGATCAATATCGAGCAAAATGCCATCATCAAGATCGTGTCGGTGGCTGCCGTCGTATTCCTGCCGCCCACGCTCGTCGCGTCGGTCTACGGTATGAATTTCGATGTCATGCCCGAGCTGAAATGGCTTCTCGGCTACCCTTTCGCGCTCTTTCTTATGGTGATCTCGGCGGTTCTTCCCTTCTGGTATTTCAAGCGCCGCGGCTGGCTCTGAATTGCGCCGATTAGCCAACGTCTTACTCGGCAGCCGGATATCCGGTCTGCAGCCCGGCGTTGGCGGCGGCCCGCTTCTCCGCCACTCGACGACTCTCCTCCGGCACGTCCGTTAGTTCGATCGTCGAGGGCAGGAACTTGCCCAGTTTCTCCCGCATCAGCCGGCGAACCGCCCTGAACGCGTCCGCATCGAATTTCTCCAGGCTTTGAATGCAGCCGAAGGGCGCCGTTTCGTTTCTGATCTGGCCGAGGAAACGCCATCCGCTCTCATTTGGGCCAGGCTTCACGTAGGCCACCTTCACCGGCTTTTGGTAAGTCGCACCGTGACCGACGATCTCCAGATGGTTCGCCAGCGCGACGGGCGAATACTGGGCAATGTCACGGAACCGATGCCCCACCTGCTCGCGTAAAAGCTCGGGCCTGGCGGCGAAAAACGCTTCCTGGACACTTCGGCGCATCGGATGCGGATGATGGCCGATCATCATGAACTTCCCGGTCACACCCAAAAGGTTTGCCGACAGTTCCTGTGCGAGGCGGAAGGTGGGGCGCACTTTCGGCACGCGAAGGCCGAGTGTTCGCATCAGCCGCCGAACGCGAGATCTCATCAGCCTGCGTTCCGGCCTCGCCCTTTCCCCGCGCAGGACCGGCCGCCCGTCCACGAAAAACTCTTCAGGCCTAAGCAGCCGGTTCGCGAAGAAATCGTCGTTGAAATAGACGAACCTCTCGCTCAACCCTGGAATGCGCCAAAGCACTGCCTCGATGGTCCGCGAATTGAAGGTCGGGAGCACCTCGGGGAAATCGGACAGCAACGCCGTGTGGTCCACCACCTGGATGAAGTCGGGTTCGCACAGGCCTGCCTTGGCAAATTCCCGGAGGAATTTCGGAGACTGGGCGTCGCTCACGATCCATATCCGCCTTATGAAGGGCGCATATTTCAGGATCGACGCGATGCAGTAATAGATCTCGCCGCTGTCGGCGAAGCGGGTCGACCGCCGAAGGCCACCCCTATGCTTCAATCGGCTTGCGAGGTGTTGGGCTTCGGACCCATCCACCCAGGCTATGACCGCGTCGATTTCGCGAACCGTCTCATGTGATTCCTGACGGCCGTGCCGGAAAGGGTGCTGCTCTAGGGGCATTCGCCGCAAATCTTTCTTCAGTAGTCGGCTTATCATAACGCAGCGGCAAAACCGGGCAAGTGCACTGCCCTAGCGGCTTGCACGAGGCAGCCACCCCGGTATGTTGTCGCTGTGATTCGAATAGGATTCCGATCGTGACCGGCAAGACATGGGCCTATGACGATTTCGTCGAAGGCGGCTCCGTCGATCTCGGCTCCAAGCTCGTCACCGCTGAAGAGATCGTCGAGTTCGCTTCGGAATTCGATCCCCAGCCTATGCATCTGGACGAGGACGCCGGCAAAGCCAGCATCCTGGGCGGTCTTTCGGCCTCCGGCTGGCACACATGCGCGATGTTCATGCGCATGATGTGCGACGCCTTCCTGCTCGATTCGACCTCTCAGGGCGCGCCCGGCATCGACTATGTCCGCTGGAAGCGGCCGGTTCTGGCCGGCGATACCTTGACCGGCAAAAGCACCGTGTTAGCCAAGCGCCTCTCGAAATCGCGCCCGACCCTCGGCTTCGTCACCTGCCGCCATGAACTGTTCAATCAGAAGGGCGAGCAGGTGCTGGAGCTCGAACACACCGGCATGTTCCTGAAGCGCGAGGCCGCCGCGTGACGCTGGATGAATTCTTCGGTATCGGCGTCGCCACGACCCTGGGCTCCCACAAGTTCGAGCCGGAGGCAATCAAGGCGTTCGCCAGAAAATATGATCCGCAGCCTTTTCATGTAGACGAGGAGGCCGCGAAGAACAGCGTGTTCGGCAGGCTCTGCGCCTCAGGCTGGCATACGACCGCGACCTGGATGAAATACAATCTCGCGACCCGCATTGAGACCGAGGGCCGGCGATGGGAAGGCCCCGGCCCGCTCCCCGAATTCGGCCCCTCGCCCGGCTTCAAGAACCTGAAATGGCTGAAGCCTGTCTATGCGGGCGAAACCGTCACATTCACCCGCACCGGCGTCGCGCACCGGCCCATCGCCTCGCGCCCGGGCTGGCGGCTCCTGACCATCCGCGCCGACGCGTTCGATTCGACCGGCGACAAGGTACTGGAGTTCGAAAGCGCCGTTCTCGTGCGAATAGCGAATAGCGAATAGCGAATAGCGAATGTGAGTACTCCCGGCCGAACCGAGGGCAAGCCCTCTCCCTACTCCTACTCCCTACTCGCTTCCTCTTAATGCCCTTCGAACGCAATCAGCGTTCTGACCGGCACATCCAGCGCCTCGAGCTTCCTGCGCCCGCCAAGCTCAGGCAGATCGATGATGAAGCAGGCGGCGACGATGTCGGCGCCCATTTGGCGCAGCAGCCTGACAGCGCCGTCTGCCGTCCCGCCGGTAGCGATCAGGTCGTCGACGAGGATCACCTTTTCGCCAGCCACCACGGCGTCCTTGTGCATCTCCATCTCGTCCAGCCCGTATTCGAGGCTGTAGGCGACTCGCACGGTCTCGTGCGGCAGCTTCCCCTTCTTGCGGATCGGGATGAAGCCGGATGAAAGCTGATGGGCGATTGCACCGCCTAGGATGAAGCCGCGCGCCTCGATGCCGGCAACCTTGTCGATCTTGGTCCCGGCGTAGGGATGCACCAGTTCATCGATGGCGCGGCGGAACGCGCGCGCATTGCCGAGCAGGGTCGTGATGTCGCGAAACATGATGCCCGGCTTCGGGTAGTCCGGAATGGTGCGGATCGCGGAGAGGAGCGTGTCTTCGAGAGAGGATTTCATGGTAGGGATTCCGTTGCGGTCTAGTTTTGCCGGCGCCGGATCGAAAAGAAAAGGGCGCTTCGGAGCGCCCTTCAGATATCTCGCCGATGATTGCGTTTCAGTGCGCCACGCCAGCCCAGATCCTGCGCTTCGTCAGGTAGACCAGGCCGGTGAATAGAACCATGAAAGCCATGACGCTGAAGCCGGTCTGCTTGCGTGTTTCGAGATGCGGCTCGGCGGCCCACATCAGGAATGCGGCGACGTCGCGGGCATACTGATCCACGGTTTCGGGCGAACCGTCGTCATAGGTCACCTGGCCGTCCGAAAGCGGCGGCGCCATGGCGAGCGATTTGCTGGAGATAAAGTAGGGGTTGTAGTAGGTGCCTTCGGCTATCTCCATGCCGGCGGGTGGCTCCTGATCATAACCGGTCAGCAGCGCGTGGATGTAGTCGGGCCCGCCCTCGGCGTATTGCGTAAAGATGTCGAAGACGAACCGTGGAAAGCCGCGCTCGACACCCCGCGCCTTTGCGATGAGCGAGAAGTCCGGTGGCGCGGCGCCGTTGTTGGCTACGGCTGCCGCTATGCTGTTGGGGAATGGCGACGGGAAGTAATCCGAGGGGAGCGCCGGCCGCGTGAACATCTCGCCATCGGCATTAGGACCGTCGGTCACCTCGTATTCGGCTGCGAGCGCCTTCACCTGGGCTTCCGAGTACCCGAGCCCCTCAAGCGTACGGAACGCCACCAAATTCATCGAGTGGCAGGCCGAGCAGACTTCCTTGTAGACCTTCAGGCCGCGCTGCAGCTGGCCTTTGTTGTAGGTGCCGAAAGGCCCTGCAAACGACCAGCTCTGCTCTTCCGGCTTGTGGATCGGGAAGTGCGTCGGCTCCGCTTCGCTGTGTTCCTCCTGGGCGGTTGCCGCGCCCAGCGCGCCGGCCATGACGAAGCCCAGCACGACAAGACCGTTGAGAATCTTATTCATACGGAAGTCCCTCTCAAGATTCTCAGCTTAGCCTTTGATTTCCGGCGACGCGGTCGCGTGAGCCAGCTGCCCGGCGCCGCCCGTCTTGTTCTTGTCGAGCACGGCTTCGGTGATCGAATTCGGCAGCTTCCGCGGCGTCTCGATGAAACCGAGAGCCGGCATGATGACCAGGAAGAAGGCGAAATAATACAGGGTGGCGATCTGCGACATCACGACGTAGGCGCCTTCGGCAGGACGTGAACCGAGCCAGCCTAGGAAGATTGCGTCTGCCACAAACAGCCAGAAGAACAGCCTGTACATGGGCCGATAGACGGCCGAACGCACCTTCGACGTATCGAGCCAGGGCACGAAGAACAACACAGCGATGGCGCCGAACATGGCCAGCACGCCGCCGAGCTTGGAATCGATCGGGCCGACGCTGAAGGTGATGGCGCGCAGGATCGCGTAGAACGGCAGGTAGTACCATTCCGGCACGATATGGGCCGGCGTCTTCAGCGGATCGGCTTCGATATAATTGTCGGGATGCCCAAGGAAGTTGGGGATGTAGAAAAGGAAGTAGGCCAGCACCAGCAGGAACACCAGCATGCCGAACGCGTCCTTCATGGTCGCATAAGGCGTGAACGGCAGCGTATCCGTCTTTGACTTTACTTCGATGCCGGTCGGGTTGGTCTGCCCGGTAACGTGCAGCGCCCAGACGTGCAGGATGACGACGCCGGCGATCATGAAAGGCAGCAGGTAATGCAAGGCGAAGAAGCGGTTGAGCGTTGGATTGTCGACCGCGAAGCCGCCGAGGAGCAATTGCTGGATCCAGTCGCCGACCAGCGGGATCGCTGTAAAGAAGCCGGTGATGACCGTCGCTCCCCAGAAGCTCATCTGGCCCCAAGGCAGCACATATCCCATGAAGCCCGTCGCCATCATCAGCAGGTAGATGATGCAGCCGAGAATCCACAGAAGCTCGCGCGGCGCCTTATAGGAGCCGTAGTACAGACCGCGGAAAATGTGGATGTAGACCGCGATGAAGAAGAACGACGCGCCGTTGGAATGCAGGTAGCGTAGAAGCCAGCCCGAATTCACGTCGCGCATGATCTTTTCGACCGACGCGAAGGCAAGGCTCGTCTCGGCCACGTAGTGCATTGCCAGCACGACACCGGTGACGATCTGCGACACCAGCATGATCGCGAGGATGCCGCCGAACGTATAGGCGTAGTTCAAATTGCGCGGCACCGGATAGGATACGAACGAATCGTACACCAGGCGCGGCAAAGGCATGCGTGCATCGAACCAGCGGCCGAGGCCGGTTTTGGGCGTGTAAGTCGAGTGTCCACCGCTCATGATAATCCCCCGGAAACCTCAGCCGACCCGGATCGTGGTGTCGGAAACGAACTGGTATGTCGGAATGGCCAGGTTTTCCGGCGCCGGACCTTTGCGGACACGTCCGGCAGTATCGTAATGCGATCCATGGCAAGGGCAGAACCAGCCGCCGAAATCGCCGGCCTGTCCGAGCGGCACGCAGCCGAGATGGGTGCAGACGCCAACCATAACGATCCAGTTTTCCTTGCCCTCGCCGGCAGAACGGTCTGCGTCGGTTGCCGGAGCATCAGGATTGATGTTGGCGTTGCGGGCAACGGGATCCTTCAACTCTTCGAGCTTGACCGCCTTGGCGGCTTCGATCTCTTCCGGCGTGCGGTTGCGGATGAAGACCGGCCGTCCGCGCCATTTGGCTGTCAGCGACATGCCCGGTTGCAGCGACGAGACGTCGACCTCGATCGTGGCCAGAGCCAGCGTCGACGCATCCGGGCGCATCTGGTCGATGAACGGCCATGCGACGGCGCCCGCGCCGACAACGCCGGCCATGCCGGTGGCGATGTAAAGGAAATCCCGGCGGCTCGGGTCGATCGTATCGTTTGCGCTCACGGGGCTATGATCCTTTCGCCTTGCCTTCGCCGGATGTAGAGCCAGATCCCGCTCTGTCGGCCTGCCCTCCGCGCATTGCGGACGGGCCGGCGACCCCTCCGGCATTCGGCATCGGTTTATGCGTGAAGCCTGCGCTTGTCCAGACGGCGCAAGGGGGTGATGGCAGATTGTCGCAAGGACTTCCAGGACCGCGGAACGGGATGCCCAACCTAGGCGCTTCAAGGGGATTCAACGCGCCGTTGCATATTTGATATTGCAAAAACCAAAGAACACGATCAATATTATACGGGGTTTATTTAAATCGACGGGGTATTGAAAATAGAAATACGGCTCAGCGTTTGCTGGCTGCGCGGATAATTTGCTATGCGACAAATCGCTTCGCTTGCTGCGTTGTTTGCCGCTATTGTTCGATCGGTTCTTTTCGATAGCTTACGAGCTCTGATCGATCTAATTCGCCGCCTCTGGGATGTATTCCAAAGGTGCCTCGTCAGGCTCGGATTGAGCCACAGCAGGAAGAACCGCGATCCGGGAAACTGCTCGACGATCAAGCGGCCGGAATTCAAGCGCCCCGACCCGTTGATCTATTCGCAAGCTTACCTCATGAGTCTCGGTCTGGCGGTGACCTGGGACAATCCGGATATCACCCTTGAAACCGTCGCCGGACCGCTCGATCCGA
Source organism: Pseudaminobacter sp. (assembly GCA_035941355.1). GTDB lineage: Bacteria > Pseudomonadota > Alphaproteobacteria > Rhizobiales > Rhizobiaceae > Allomesorhizobium. The sequence continues at coordinate 29,792 of DASZDZ010000061.1, read as the reverse complement.
ACGCGCCGCCCAACCCCGCGCTCACCGTCGCCTCCTCGCAGCTCGCTCCCGATACCGAATACGATGTCGTCGCCCGGATCTGGAACGGGTCGGAATCGGCCCCCGTCGTTGGTCTTCCGGTGAAGTTCACGGTTCATGGCTTCGGCATCGGGGTGAGCCAACAGGGAATCGGCGCCGCCACGACCAATCTCGGCGTGAAGGGCGGACCAAACTGTCCGGCTTTCGCGAGGACTCGCTGGCGCACACCCAATGTAGCAGGCCATTTCTGCATTCAGGTCCTGCTCGACTGGTTCGACGATTTCAACCCCGCGAACAATCTCGGCCAGGAAAACACCAATGTCGGAACGGCGCAGTCACCGGCCCACTTCACATTCCTGCTCGGAAATCCGCGGCGCGAGCGTCAGACCTTTCGGTTCGAGGTGGATTCCTATGCGATACCCGAACCCGAATCCTGCCGCGTCGTCGATCGAGGCAAGGAGCGCCAGGGGCGCGACCAGGAACGACGCCGGCTTGAATTTCACCGCGCTCCAGTCGTTGCCGGAAGGCCGGAAACCTTCCCGGCGCTGCCCGTCCCGTCGCGGCATTTGCGAAAGAACCATCCCCTGCCGCCCGGCTGGAGCGTCGCCTTCGACCCAAAGGCGCCGACGCTTGCACCAGGCGACGAGATCGAAGTCCGCGTTACGGTCACGCCTCCCGAGGCATTCGCGGGCCGGCAGCCTGTCAATGTCGATGCGTTCGACGCCATCGGGCTGGCCGGCGGCGTCACACTCTATGTCGAGAAAGTGTGAGGCGCGGCATGCCCTATGTCCAGCACACTCAATGCGTAAAGCCGGACGATCATGTCGGGCTCGCGCCGGGCTTGATTGTCACTGCCATCGCCGCAGTCGCGCTGCTCCTGGTCGGTGTCGGCTGGGGCGTGATCGGGGTTGCGGCAACGACTGCCGTCATCGTCTATTGCCGCTGGTGGCTATATGACCGGCTGGTCTGCCTGGGCGGCGACCGCTGCGCGGTCGGTCTTTTGGTGGAAACGCATCCACCGTCTGAGAAGAGCGGTTTCGACGCCTTCGATACCGACTACTCGATCGACCTGCTGCTCGCTCCCGACACGCCGCAGGACTGCGTGATTGCCGACAAGAAGAACCAGGCCGATCCATGCCTGGTCAGATACTTCGGCGGGTTCCAGAAGGACCTGATCATGCGCCAGCTCGATGCAAACAAATTCAAGGACTACACTGGCGAGTTTTCCGACGCGCCGTTTTTGGCAAACGTCAACGCCACGCCCAAGCTGGTCACCGTGCCGGTATTGCACGCGGAGTTCGAGGGCGGCGGGGTCAAGGTTCTGCATGACGCTGCGGTCGCCGCCCTGGCGGTCAGCGTGGTGGGAGCCGTCTTCTGCGCAATCCCGATCATCGGATGGATCGCCTGCGTGATCGCGGCGGTGATTGCCGCCGCCATACTAGGCATCGCGGCCATCATCGCTCTCAACGACACCGGCTCGCCAACCGACGTAAATTCCGAACTCGACGAGTTGCACAGCTATCGCGATGTCCTCGTGGTCAGGGGCACCTGGGTCTACGACACCGCTCACGAAGGCTGGAACGAAATCCACCCGATCAAGCACTGCCAACGGATCGAGAACAGCGGCGGCGGCCTGACCGGCTGCCCGGCGGACATCGAGGTGCGCGCCAGGGAGTGGTGCGGCGCCGTTTCGGAGGCCCAGTCCGAATTGACTGTCGAGTCCCAATCACGCCCCGAAAACCAGTGGGAGATCCATCCGGCAATCGACGGTTGCCGGCCGGCCGGCGGGATACCCGAGCCCGGCCCGATTGTGCATTGATAGCAAAGGAGAGCCGAATGTTCACCCTGATCCAGACGATTGGCGTCAACGCCGCCGCTAAACGGGAACTCGCCCCGCTCGCAATCGCGTTCGTGATCGCGGAATTGTTCTACAAGTTTGGAAGTTTTGCGCTGGAATGCGTTGCGTTCCTCGCCACCTGGTACGTTTTCAGCCTCGCATTCGATTACCTCACGCGGCGGGCGCGAGGATAGGGGTTCGCCCGCGGCTCGACAGGATCAAACCCGTCGGCGTATCTTCCGCCGCATGGCGCATGTTATCGACAAGGAAGCCTGGGCCGAAGGCGGCCGCTGGCATGGTGAAATGCAGGGCATGCCCTACGGCGCCGGCATTTCGATCGTTTTCAACGATTTCGACAGGATCGGCGGCGGGCCGAGACTCCACAAGCACCCTTACCCGGAAACCTTCATCATCCGGTCCGGACGGGCGCTCTTTACCGTCGGCGACAGCGAGATCGAGGCGAGCGCCGGCCAGATATTGGTCGTTCCGGCCGATACGCCGCACAAGTTTCGCAATCTCGGTCCTGACGCGCTGGTAACGATCGACGTGCACGCCTCGGAAAAGTTCGTCACCGAATGGCTGGAGTGAGGTCTCGCGCGCGCTATTTCGCGCCTAGCCTGACCAGCACGTCCCGCGGTATCGCATAGTCGCGGATAACGTCGTCGTGGCGGCGGAAGCCGCAGAGTTCGCGCTGGACGAAATAGGCGTAGACGGCGTCGGCCGCGCTCCGGACCAGAGCCATCCGCGCTTCGCTGTCGCCCCGGTGCGAGGCTAGCTTCTCCAGGCACGCCTCCACCTTGCGGCCGGCATTGCCGAGCGAAGCCGCCTTTTCGGCCAAGATCTCCTGGTCGACCGCGCTCAGGCCGGTCTCGCCCATCGCGGAAACGCCGAACATTTCGGGCAGCCGAACCGACATCGGGCTATTCCGCCGCCAGCCGGTTGCCGAGGAAGCCGCCCGACTGCCGCTTCCAGAGCTGCGCGTAGAGCCCGCCACGCGCGATCAGCGCATCATGCGTCCCCTCTTCGACGATCCGGCCCTTGTCGAGCACGATCAGCCGGTCGAGCGCCGCAATCGTCGACAGGCGGTGGGCGATGGCGATGACGGTCTTGCCCTCCATCAGCCGGTAGAGATTGTCCTGGATCGCCGCCTCGACTTCCGAATCGAGCGCCGAGGTCGCCTCGTCGAGGATCAGGATCGGCGCGTCCTTCAGCATCATGCGCGCGATCGCAACGCGCTGGCGCTGTCCGCCCGAAAGCTTGACGCCGCGTTCGCCGACATGCGCGTCATAGCCCCTGCGGCCCTTCGGGTCGGAAACGCCCCGGATGAAGTCGTGCGCCTCCGAGCGCTGCGCCGCGTCCTCGACCTCGGCCTGGCTCGCTCCGGCCCGGCCATAGCCGATGTTGTCGCGGATCGAACGGTGCATCAGCATTGCGTCCTGGCTGACCACGCCGAACTGCTCGCGCAGCGACCCTTGGGTCACCGAGCGGACGTCATGGCCGTCGATCAGGATGCGGCCCGCCTCGACGTCGAACAGGCGCAGCGCCAGATTGACGATGGTGGTCTTGCCCGCGCCCGACGGGCCGATCAGCGCCACGCGCTCGCCCGGCCGGACATGCAGGTTCAGATTGTCGATGATGCCGCCGCCCTTGCCGTAGTGGAACGACACGTTCTCGAAGCGTATGTCGCCCTTGGCGCGCGGCAGCACCTTGGCGCCGGGAGCATCCCGGATTGCCGGCCTCACAGATATGGTGCGCGTTGCGTCCTGCACGGTGGCATAATTCCGGATCAGGCCGTTGATGTTGAACATCATCCAGCCCGACATCTGGTTCAGCCGGAAGACGAGACCGAGCGCCGCGGCGATGGCGCCCGTGGATATTCCGCCTTCGGTGAACTTGTAGATGCAGATCGCCGCAATGGCGCTCATCATCGCGCCATTGATCACTGCGACCGAGGACCGCACCGTGGTGACGGCGCGCGTGAGCCGCATCACGGCGCGCAGGAACCGCTCCAGCCCGTCGCGCACATAGGCGTGCTCGCGCCTTCCGCTGTCGAACAGCTTGACCGCCATGATGTTGGTGAAGGCGTCGACTAGACGGCCGTTGAAGATGGAGCGCTCGTCCGCGGTGGCGCGGCCGGCGCTGCGCATTTCAGGCAGCAGGAAATAGACAATGGAGGCGTATCCGGCAAACCACAGCGCGACCACCAGGCCCATCATCGGGTCGACCGAAACCAATATGGTGATGGCCAGTACAATGAAAGTCAGGAACGACCACATCGTCTGGAGAATGTTGACGATGAAGTCGCCGACCGCCTCGCCGCCCTGCATGATCTTGGTGGCGATGCGCCCCGCGAAATCGTTCTGGTAGAAATCGTAAGGCTGCTCGATGACGCGCCGGAAAGCCTGCCAGCGCACCATGGAATAGAACCCGGGCACCACGATCTGCTGCTCGACGATGGCCGAAGCGATCATCACCACTGTTCGCACCACCAGAAGCAGCGCCAGCAATGCCGCAAGCTCCGGCCAGTGGTCGGCAAACAGCGTCTGCGGATTCGAGTTGTCGAGCAGGTCGATAAGCCAGCCGACCGACCAGTAGAGTGCTGCATCGACGGCGCCAGCCGCGCCGCCGACGACCAGGAGCAGCACGAACGGGCCGGTCGCCTGACGGGCAAAATAGAGGATGAACCGCCAGGCGGTGGACGGCAGCACTTCCCGGTCGGTGTCCTGGAATGGATCCACCGCGCCTTCGAAGCGCTGCCACAGCCTGTCGCGAAATCCTTCGTCAGCCATTCCGTCTCGCTATCCAGAGCAAAGCATGCTTGCCAAGCCGCAACCCGGCAAGCGCCGAACCAATATAGGAAGGCCGCTCGAAAATTCCTCCGGCAAACGGCGTTGCGCGCTTCACTCCGCGGCCTGCCCCTTCAGGAGCGTCGGCTCCGCCGGGTCGCCGTCGATCAGGAAGCCGCCGGACTGCCTCTGCCACAATTGCCTGTAGAGGCCTCCGCGCGCGATCAGTTCCTCATGCGTCCCGTCCTCGACGATGTGCCCCTCGTCCATGACGACCAGCCGGTCCATCGCAGCGATGGTCGACAGCCGGTGCGCGATCGCGATCACAGTCTTCCCTTCCATCAGCCGGTAGAGGTTCTCCTGGATGGCGGCCTCGACCTCGGAATCGAGCGCCGACGTCGCCTCGTCCAGGATCAGGATCGGCGCGTCCTTGAGCATGACCCGTGCGATCGCGACGCGCTGCCTCTGGCCGCCGGAGAGCTTGACGCCGCGTTCGCCGACATGAGCGTCGAACCCCTTGCGTCCTTTCGGATCGGCAAGGCTGTCGATAAAGTCAAGCGCTTCGGCCCGCCGCGCGGCTTCCGCCATCATCTCCTCGGTAGCGTCCGGCCGGCCGTAGAGAATGTTGTCGCGCACCGAGCGGTGCAGAAGCGAGGTATCCTGCGTCACCACGCCGATATTGGCGCGCAGGCTGTCCTGCTTTACCGCCGAGATGTCCTGCCCATCGATCAGGATACGGCCGCTTTCCAGGTCATAGAAACGTAGCAGCAGATTGACCAAGGTCGACTTGCCGGCGCCCGAGCGGCCGACAATGCCGACCTTTTCGCCGCGACGGACTTTCAATGACAGGTTTTCGATGACGCCCTTCCGCTTGCCGTAATGGAACCGGACTTTCTCGAATTCGATCTCTCCTGCCTTCACCTCGATGTCCCTGGCGCCCGGCCTATCCTCGACAAGGCGCGGCAGCGAAATCGAACTGATGCCGTCCTGCACGGTGCCGATATTCTCGAACAGGCCCGACATCTCCCACATGATCCATTGCGACATGCCCCAGAGCCGCAAGACCAGGCCGATCGCTACGGCGACCGCGCCGATGGATACCGCCTCATGGAGCCACAGCCAAATCGACAGCGCCCCGACCGAGAAGAGCAGCAGCGAATTGAGGATGTAGAGCGCCCCGTAGAGTTGGGTCACGAGCCGCATGGAGCGGTAGACCGTGTCCATGAAAGTCGCCATGCCCTCCCGTGCGAAGGAAGCCTCGCGCCGGGCATGCGAAAACAGCTTGACGGTCTGGATGTTGGTATAGCTGTCGACCACCCTGCCCGTCATGACCGAGCGGGCATCCGCCTGTTCCTGGGAAACCGCGCCGAGATACGGAATAAAGTAGCGTAGCAGCCCGACGTAGCACGCAAGCCAGACGGCGAGCGGCGCGGCCAGCCTCCAGTCGGACGAGCCGACGATGAAAAGCATGCCGAGGAAATAGACGACGACGTAGTTGAGGACATCGATCAGCTTGATGATGCATTCGCGGACGGCAAGCGCCGTCTGCATCAGCTTCGTGGCGATGCGGCCGGCAAACTCGTCCTGGTAGAAAGTCATCGACTGCTTGAGCAGGTAGCGATGCACCTGCCAGCGGATGCGCATCGGGTAATTGCCCATCAATGTCTGCTGCGAAATCAGCGAATGCAGGAGCACTGTACCCGGCAACGCAATCAGCACGATGAAGGCCATGCCGGCGAGTTTCCAGCCCTCGGTCTCCAGGAACGTCTCGCGGTTCTGCACCGACAGCCAGTCGACGATGTTGCCCAGGAAGGCGAACATCCAGACTTCGGTGATCGCGATCGCCGACATCAGGATCGCGGCGGCGATGATGTAGGGCCATGCGCCCTTCGTGTAATGCAGGCAGAAGGCGACCAGCGTATTCGGCGGTTCGACCGGCTCCTGCGGCGGAAATGGATCGAGCTTCTGTTCAAACCAGCGGAACATGTCTTCGTCTTTCAAGGCGCTCATGCGACCGCGATAATGGAGGCGCGGGCACGTAGCTAAGATGGATACTGGCCGGCCTGATTCCAGCGAAGATTCGGCCTCGACACCTTAATGGGTCGAGGCCGTTTCGCCGATCCGCCCGTCAAAGGCTCCTGACAAACGGGTGGCGCCGTTCTTCTTTGGCCGGGTCGCGGAACACGTTGCGGATCCATCCCGCCACCATGCTGACGCGCGACGGCTTGGTCGGGAACGGGACCGCCTGTGACATGTCGATATCGGGAAGATTGCCCCGATGCGAGCGAGCAGCCCGGCCTGGCGGATGCGCCACCGGACTTCGACTGCCGACAGCGAATTCCCACACCTCGAGCTTTTGCCGGCTCAGATTTGATGCACCGTCCACGGCCCGAAGGCTCTGGTGGCGCTCAAGTACGGAAGGGGCCTTTTGGCCCTTGTCGATATTGGAAGACATAGCAAGATTCCTTCGGAAACCATGAAAAGGTCCGGCGGGAATCGAGACGATGAAGCTTTGAAGTGTCAGGTAAAGCGTCGAACCGAAACCGCCAGGGCGCTGAGCCCGCGGATGGGGCGGTGGATATCTATGGTCATCATGAATTCCATGTCCGCCTCCTTCGGTTCGAGTTGACAATGGCGGCTCTATAGACCCATTCGGCCATTTTGACCATGCGGAAGATCGCGATCCCGGCAAAGCCGCAGGTTGTGTTGCGGTTTGGCCACTAATTAGCAGGAGACCATATTGGCGGATGGCATTCGCATCGCGCTCTACCAGCCGGACATAGCCGGCAACACCGGCACCATTCTGCGCATGGCCGCCTGTCTCGGGCTCGCTGTCGACATCATCGAACCGGCCGGATTCGATCTCTCCGACCGCAATCTCCGGCGCGCCGGCATGGACTATCTCGAAATGGCGGCGCTGACCCGCCATGTCGATTTTGCGAGCTTCGAGCAGTGGCGGCGAAGCGAAGAACGTCGGCTGCTGCTGTTTTCGACCAAGGCCTCCCTGCCCTACACCGCTTTCAGCTTCGCCGATGGTGACATTCTCCTGTTCGGGCGCGAATCGGCCGGCGTGCCGGACCACGTCCGCGACAGCGCCGACGAACGCCTGCTGATCCCGATGAAAGGTGGCGGGCGCAGCCTGAACGTCGCGCTCAGCGCCGCGATGGCTGCCGGCGAAGCGACCAGGCAGATCGGCTGACGACAATGTGAACCGGACGCCGATGCGCCACGCGTAGTCACCGCGTCCGCCCGCACCTGCGCAAAAGCCTACCCTTGCCTCCATGAACATCGTTCTTCCCTTCGATTGCACTCTCAGGGACAGCTTGCTACAACCTCGACTTAAGTTGAGGTCAAGCGGAAATCGGCATGGCGAAGGAACTGACGGTCGGCCAGGTTGCGGCCCGAAGCGGAGTGGCGGTCTCGGCCCTGCATTTCTACGAGGCAAAGGGGCTGATCCAAAGCCACCGCACCGCCGGCAACCAGCGCCGCTACGGCGGCGACGTACTGCGCAGGGTCGCGCTTATCAAGGTGGCGCAGGAAGTCGGCATTTCGCTGGCCGAAATCGGCAAGGCGCTTGCCTCGCTGCCTGGCGGCCGGACGCCGACACGCGACGACTGGAGCGTTCTGTCGCAGCAATGGGCCGCCGATCTCGATCGCCGGATTCTCCAGCTTCAGAAATTGCGCGACGGGCTGACCGACTGCATCGGCTGCGGCTGCCTGTCGATCGACCGCTGCAAACTGCGCAACCCGGGAGACCGGCTGGCCGAGGAAGGCCCGGGCCCGCGGCGGCTGGTGGTCGCGCCTAGGGTGTACTGAGATTCAGGTCAGGCCGAGCCGGAATCGAAGATGGGCGCGCAGCGACCAGAATGGCGGATTTCGAGAACCGGAACGGAGCGTACATTCAGGTACGTGAGTACCGGAAGCGCAGAAAGCCGCCATTCGCAGGCCGGCACCACCTGAATCTCAATACATCCTAATCCGAACTCGGCAGGCGCCTGATGGTAAACTCGATCACGTCGCCCGGGCGCTCGAACCAGCTTTCAATGGAGGTCCAGTAGGCCTGCTTTGGCCAGCGGTCGAACCATTCCTTGGCCTTCTTGCGGGCATCGTTGCGCGGCAGGACGAAAGTCTCGCGAAGGAACCCGTCGCGGGGCATGCGCCCGCCCTCGGCCCGGCCTTGATCGAGCCTTTTCTTCAGTCCATCGAGCGGTGGCCGCGACGGGGTGCGCACAGGAACTCCTTGACCCTGAACGATTAGAGATTAGGGATCGCGCCGGAAAAAACGAGTCATTTTTGCATGCCAGCGGGCTGTGGAAACGGCAGGATGCGGAGACTGCGCATGGAACGCCCCGAAATACCGGCTGGGCTGCCGGACGACATCGAAGACAGGAAGGCCGGCGCGCGGGCTTGGTTCGAGGAACTGCGCGACCGCATCTGTGCAGGGTTCGAAAAGATAGAGGACGACCTAACCGGCCCTCAGGCGTCATGGGCGGCCGGCCGTTTCGAACGCACGCCGTGGCAGCGCGACGAAGGCGAAGGCGGCGGCGGGATCATGTCGATGATGCGCGGCCGCGTGTTCGAGAAGGTCGGCGTCCATACATCGACGGTCTACGGCGAGTTCTCGCCTGAATTCCGAAAGCAGATGCCCGGCGGCGAGGAAGACCCGCGCTTCTGGGCGAGCGGCATTTCGCTCATCGCCCACCCGTGGAACCCGAATGTCCCGGCGGTCCACATGAACACGCGCATGGTGGTGACGTCGCGCCACTGGTTCGGCGGCGGCGCCGACCTGACGCCCGTTCTCGACCGGCGGCGCACGCAGGATGATCCCGACACGATCGCCTTTCACAAGGCCATGCAATTTGCCTGCGGGAAGAATGCGCGCGTCGCCGATTACGAAAAGTACAAGGCCTGGTGCGACGAGTATTTTTTCCTGCCGCACCGCAATGAGCCGCGCGGCATTGGGGGCATCTTCTTCGACTGGCTGCATTCGTCCAGGGAGAATGGCGGCTGGGACGCCGACTTCCGCTTCGTTCAGGATGTCGGCCGTTCGTTCCTCGTCGTCTATCAGCATCTGGTGCGCAACAACTTCAACCTGAACTGGACCGACGGCGACCGCGAGGAGCAACTCGTTCGGCGCGGACGCTATGTCGAGTTCAACCTGCTTTACGACCGCGGCACCATCTTCGGCCTGAAGACCGGCGGCAACGTCAACTCGATCTTGTCGAGCCTGCCGCCCGAAGTGAAATGGCCGTAGCCAGTGGCCTTCGGGATACACCGGCCAGGCTTCTTCCCGGATCATCAAATCGTGTGATGAGTAGCCGGCAAGAGACCGCTATAAGCAAATAAGGTTGGGGCAAGGCGAATTTCCCGCAGGCATGTCGGCTGCGGCTGGCATCATGGCGGGACGGCAAGCTCCAGATTTGAAATGTTTAGCTGACAGGGTCGGCCAGTGGCCAGAAACTGCATCATCGGCTTGCTGTCGATCGTCATCACCTTGGGTTTCGGGAGCTTGGGCAATGCCAGCGACCTGTCTGATTGCGACCGCAACAGATCGCCGGGAAAGATCGCGGCGGCGGCAAAAAAGAAGAACCCTGCCCTCGTCGCGGAGACACAGCAGTTTTGCGCCGATCTCTCCCCGGCAAGGAAAACCACCGTGCCCATAGCTCCGGACCGCTCGGGCGGCGCAGGCGACAGGTTGCTCCCGGCCGCCGACACATCGGCGATCGAGCGGTCGGAACGCTTCCTCGTCCTGCACAGGCAGCCGAAGCAGGCGACGGCCGATACCTTGGTGCTGCTGCACGGCTCCGGCGGAGACGAAACGACGCTGATGGATCTTGCCTCGCGCATTGATCCCCGCGCCGTGTTGATGGGCATTCGCGGCCGGCTCATCCAGGACGGCGTGACCCGCTGGTATCGTCGCCTGACGCCGACCCGTTTCGACCAGAACGACATCCGCTCCGAAGCCGGAGCCTTTGCAGCTTTTCTGCGCCAGGCGGTCGAAGCGAAGAAGCTTGATCTCGCGCACACCACCTTCATCGGATATTCGAACGGCGCCAACCTCCTGGCCGCGATGGCGCTACTGCATCCTGGCATTGTTGAGCGCGCGGTGCTGCTGCGCCCCATGTCGGTGCTGGAAAGCATTCCCGAGGTGGATCTGTCCGGCGCGCGTTTTCTCACCGTCGCGGGCGCCGCCGACAGAACTTACGCGCCGTTCGCGCCCGCGCTTGAAGCGATGTTGCGCGAGCATGGCGGCCGGGTAGACGCCCGCACGATCGGCTCGGGACACGATCTCGGCAACGACGACGTTGCGGTCGTCAGCGAATGGCTCGCCCTTTCCAGCGCCGTCTCGTTCAACCGCTGACCAGAGCGCTGGCCCGGGGCAAGACACATCCACGCTTCCACGGAAAATTCCCACCCTCGGCAACTTATCGCCGAATTCCATGTTATTCTGTTTCCCGCCAGAAACGAGAAAGGAGAAACCGATGAAGGAATTTCACTGCGGATCGCTCGTTCCAGGCTGCGACTGGCACACACGCCACGAGGAAGAGGCCGAAATTATGCGGCGCGCCGTCGAACACATGCGCGAGATACATGGCGAGACGATTATTCGCGAGACGATGATAGAAGCAATTCGCTCGCGCATTGAAAAAGTTCGGGACGCCGCCTGAAACGGCTTATTCAACAACGGGTTAGACCCGGCATCCGATTCTGCGCGCGAGCAAATTGAATCGGATCGTCAGCCGCTTGAATCAGTTTCTCAAGAGTGACGTGGCGCGTTCGATGAGCGCGCCGCGATCCGGCAGGAAACCCTCTTCAACCCATTGTTTTTCCAGGTCGCGCATGATCTCTCCAAGGCGCGGCCCTGCTTCGACGCCCAGGGCTGCGAGGTCGCGGCCCCTGATTGGGAATTCCGGTTTCTGCCAGCCCTCGGCGTAGTCCAGCAGGCGCGAATATCCGCCCGCTTCAATCAGCGCCTTGTCGTCTTCCGCCCCGCGGCTTCTCGCCGAAGCCAGCGCCAGCCGCAGGCGATCGATGAAGCCGCGGCGGTCGTTCTGATACAACTGCCTGGCCAGGGCATCCTCCGGCAAGGACGAGACTGGCTGAACCGTTCGAGCCCAATTCGTCAGCCGCTCAGCCTCCGCGTTCGACAATCTCAGCCGTTCCGCCAATCCCGCCATCCGGGCGGCATCCGGCGGCACGATGGCCATGAGGCGCAGCAGCGGATCTGCCGCCCAGCCCAGTTCCAATTCGGCCCGCACCAGCGGATGAATTGCGTCGATCCCCCATTTTTCGCTTTCCGGCAAAACGCGGGTCAACACGCCGGCCTGCCGCATCCAGAGCAGCGCACGCGACGGGTCGGGCGCCGAAAGCAGCTTCTTCAGTTCGTTCCAGACGCGCTCCGCCGAAAGCTGGTCGAGCCCCTCCTTCAGCCGCGCACACGCCTTCAACCCCTCGGTGTCCGGCCGTCCCGCTCCATACCAGGCGAAGAAACGGAAGAACCGCAGAATGCGCAGATAGTCCTCGCGGATGCGATCTTCGGGCTCGCCGATGAAGCGCAGGGTGCGGCTTTCGATATCGGCCAGTCCGCCGACCAGGTCGACCACGGTTCCGTCCGCCTCCGCGTAAAGCGCATTGATGGTGAAGTCGCGCCTTTGCGCGTCTTCGGCCCAGTCGCGCCCGAACCGCACCTTCGCGCGCCGCCCGTCCGTCTCAATATCGGCGCGCAGCGTTGTGACTTCATACGGCTTGCCGCCGGCGATCACCGTAATCGTGCCATGCTCGGCCCCAGTCGGCACGGCCTTGAAACCCGCGGCTTCCACGCGGCGCACCGTCTCGTCGGGCAGGTTGGTTGTGGCGATGTCTATGTCGGCAACCGGTTCGGCAAAAAGCGCGTTGCGCACCGCGCCACCGGCGATGCGCGCCTCCTCGCCTTGTGCGGAAAGCGCCTTCAGCAAGCGCTGCAATTCATCCCTGGCGAGCCAGTCCGCGCCGGCGATCACTGTTGTTCCCGTCACGTATAGAGCCTCTCGTAAAGCGTGCGGATGATGCCCGCCGTCACCCCCCATATTCGCCGCCCGCCATAGGGCATGTCGTAGTAGAACCACTCCTTGTCGTCCCACATCCGGCTGCCGCGCTCATGGTTGGCCGGATCCATCAGGAAGCGCAGCGGCACCTCGAACGCCGCATCGACCTCATGCTCGTTGATGGTCAGGTGAAAACCGGGCCGGACGATGCCGAGAACAGGCGCGATGCGATAACCGCTGCCCGCCACATAGTCCGGAATTCGGCCGATGATCTCGATATGCTCGGCGTCGAGCCCGATCTCCTCCATCGTCTCGCGCAGCGCCGCATGCTCAGGCGTCGGATCGGTCGGATCGATGCGGCCGCCGGGAAACGCCACCTGCCCGGAATGATTGCGCAGCTTTTCCGCTCGCTTCGTCAGGATCACGGTTGCCTCGTCGCCATGGTCGACGACCGGGACGAGCACCGCCGCATCGCGCAGGTCGGTCCGCCGGATCAGATGTCCGTGCTGCGGATTGAAGCGGTGATCGCCGTACTCCTCATCGTCTGCAACGCGTTCGGCGGTCGCGCGCTGCCGGAAATCGGCGGCCGAATAGGGCATGGGAACAAACGCATCCACGGTCAGGCGCTCAGCCTTTTCAGCCTTTCGGCAGGCATGATCGGATAGGTCTCGCCCCTGGAGCGGACCGCGAACATCATCTTGCCGTCAACCTCGATCTCCTCGCCATGTTCCACCAACTCGTACATCACCGGCCGCGCCACCAGCGCTTCCAGCCGCCCGCGCACCAGCACATAGGGCTTTAGCCCGCCGGTCTGGTCCTCGTCGACGAAACGCAGCGGGTGCTCCGGTCCGGCTTCGACGACATCGCCGACATTGGTGCGGAAGGTTATCACCTGGCGGGCGCCCTCGCCCGTCACGCTCATTTCCACAGCTATGAACGGGACATCTGCGACCCTGATCCCGACCTTCTCGACGGGCGTGACGAGATAGGTCTTGCCGTCGGCATCCTTGCGCAGCACCGTCGAGAAAAGCTGGACCAGCGGCATGCGGCCGATCGGCGTGCCGAGATAGAACCAAGTGCCATCCGCCTTGATCTCCATATCGAGATCGCCGCAGAAATCCGGATTCCAGCGCTCCACGGGCGGCAATCCCTTGCCGGCCCGGGTGGCGCGCGAGATCAGCGCGGACAGGTCCGCAGTGTCGCCAACCCCAGCGGGAGTATCATTCCCGGATCGCCCGTAAGTGTCCATCGTCACGAAATAGTCACTGTTGTTCCGCTTGTCAGCCTAATTGAGTGATTTAAGTTCATTCAAGCGCACGTCGTCATGTGCGAATCGCGGCACTGGAAAACTGCCGGCCGGCGTTCCAGACAAATGAGGATCGAAGCGGCATGAGCGTCATCATCAAGCAAGCCCCGATCAGCGAAAAGGAAATGATCGCCGAGGCCGAAAAGGCGCTCTCCGATATTTCGCGGGTTCGCGATGGCGTGGGCCGCGTCATTTTCGGCCAGGAAAGCGTGGTGGAACGTACTCTGGTGGCGTTGCTGGCCGGTGGCCACGCGCTTCTGGTCGGCGTTCCAGGCCTTGCCAAGACCAAGCTTGTCGAGACGCTCGGCATCGTGCTCGGCATGGATGCCCGCCGCATCCAGTTCACGCCGGACCTGATGCCGTCGGACATTCTGGGCTCCGAGGTGATGGAGCAGGACGAACTCGGAAAACGCTCCTTCCGTTTCATTCCCGGCCCCATTTTCGCGCAACTGCTGATGGCCGACGAGATCAACCGCGCCAGCCCTCGCACACAGTCGGCGCTGCTGCAGTCGATGCAGGAATATCACGTGACTGTGGCCGGCGCCCGTCATGACCTGCCTTCGCCCTTCCATGTGCTCGCGACGCAGAACCCGCTGGAGCAGGAGGGTACCTATCCGCTGCCCGAGGCCCAGCTCGACCGTTTCCTGATGCAGATCGACATCCTTTATCCGGAACTCGCCGCCGAACGCCGCATCCTGCTCGAAACCACCGGCACCGAGGACGCCCGAGCACAGAATGTGCTGACGCCGGAGCGGTTGAAGGAGATCCAGCAGCTGATCCGCCGCATGCCCGTGCCCGAAAGCGTGGTCGAAGCTATCCTCGACCTCGTGCGCTCGGCTCGCCCCGGCCAGGGCAACGCCGACACCGACAAGCACGTCGCCTGGGGGCCGGGCCCGCGCGCCAGCCAGGCGCTGACGCTCTGCGCCCGCGCCCGCGCCCTCTACGACGGACGGCTGGCGCCGTCGATTGACGACATCAAGGCGCTGGCCGAGCCGGTGCTGCAGCACCGCATGGCGCTGACTTTCGCAGCCCGCGCCGAAGGCATGTCGGTGCGCGACGTGGTGGCGCGGCTGGTGAAAGGCCTCTGATGGCGCGGGTCGGCGAGGCCTCCTCCCCGGTCCCCACGCGCGACGCGCTCGCCCGGGCGAGACTGCGCGCCTCGCTGGTGCCCGACCTGCTGGTCGAGGCTCGCCGCGTCGTCAACACTGTGATCGGCGGCTGGCACGGCCGCCGCAAACGCGGCATCGGCGAGAATTTCTGGCAGTTCCGGCCTTACGTTGAGGGCGAGGCGATGGCGCGGATCGACTGGCGCCGCTCGGCTCGGGACGACCACACCTACGTCCGCGACCGCGAATGGGAAGCCGCGCATACGGTCTGGCTCTGGGCGGACCCCTCGCCGTCGATGCTCTACAAATCCGCTGGCGCGACCGTGTCGAAGGAATCGCGCGCAATGGTCCTGATCCTGGCGATGGCCGATCTGCTGTCGCGCAGTGGAGAGCGAATCGCCTGGCCGGGCCTCACCGATCCTTTCACCGCCCGCAACGGCGCGGAACGACTGTCGTCGCACCTCAGTCACGCGAGCGAACTGGCCGCCAAGCCCGATCTTTCGATGATCCGCCGCTTCTCCGACATCGTCATCACCAGCGATTTCCTCGATCCGGTCGAAGAGACGATGGCCTGGCTCGACGTTCTGGCGCGTCATGGCGTGCGTGCCCATCTAATCGAGGTTGCGGATCCCGCGGAAGAAAACTTCCCCTACTCCGGCCGCACGGAATTCACCGATCCCGAAACCGGCGAGAAATTGACGGCCGGCCGCGCCGAGACGCTGGGCGAAGCCTATCGCTGGCAGTACACGGCCCGCAGGCAGGAGCTTGCCGCCTGGTGTAAGCGCCTCGGCTGGAGCTTCACCGTCAACCATACCGATCGCCTCGCCTCCGACGCGCTGGTGCGTGTGCATGCCGCGATGACCGCGGACGGAGGCTATGCCTCGGGAGTGCGCGCATGAGCTGGCTGCCGCTCTCATTCGGATTTCCGGCGGTGCTGTGGGGACTGCTGGCGCTTCCGGTCATCTGGTGGCTGCTGAGGCTGACGCCGCCGAAGCCGCAGATGGAGATATTCCCGCCCCTGAAGATCCTGGCGCGCGTCATGAAAAAGGAAGAGACGCCGCACCAGAGCCCATGGTGGCTGACGCTGCTGCGCCTGCTGATGGCCACGCTGATCGTGCTGGCGCTGGCGGAACCAGTGTTCAACCCGAGGGAGAAGCTGCCGACCGGAGGCGCCGCTCTCGCACTGGTCGTCGACAATGGCTGGGCCAGCGCCCCCGACTGGGACCGCCGCGTCGCCACCGCCGAGCGGCTTATCGCGGATGCGGCTTCGACCGGCATTCCGGTCGTCCTTGCTTTCACGGCCGAAAAGCCCAATGCCGAGATCGGACCCTTCGACGCCGAGGCCGCCCGGGACCGGCTGCGCGCCACCGAGCCGCGTCCGGTGCCTGTCGACCGTCCCGCCGTCTATGCGCGCGTCGCCGCGGCGCTTGAAACGCTGCCCGGCGCGAGCGTGGCCGTGCTGGCCGACGGGCTGGCCGCCGAGGGCGATGAAGCAGCCTTCGCCGGCCTGCTTGGCAACGCACCGAATGTGGTCTGGGCCGTTCCCGAGCGGCTTTCGTCCATCGGGCTTACGGCCGCCGAAAATGAAGTCGACGGCTTCCGGATTTCCGCCGTCCGCGCAGCCGACCCGACGATGCGCCAGATCACGGCCGGCGCGTTCGACGACAAGGGCCGCCGCATCGCCGACGCCGTGCTGACCTTCGGCGCGGGCGAAGCGGAGGCGACCGGGCGCCTGCAGGTGCCGTTCGAACTGCGCAACGACTTTTCCTCGATCGCCATCGACGGCGAGCCGCAGGCCGGCGCGGTCCGCGTGCTCGACGAAAATTCCAAGCGCCGCCGCGTCGGGCTTCTGTCGCAGTCGGAAGCCGACCGCGCCCAGCCGCTGCTGTCGCCGCTCTACTACATCCGCCGCGCGCTCGAACCCTTCGCCGATCTCGTTGAGCCGTCCAGTCCCGATCTGGCCGAGGCCATTCCGCAGCTTCTCGAGCAGAAGCCGGCGATGATCGTGATGGCGGATGTCGGCACCTTGCCCGACACCGCGCGTACCCGGCTGATCGAGTGGATGCGGAACGGCGGCACGCTGGTGCGCTTCGCCGGCTCCAGGCTCGCCGCCGCCGGCAATGACGAGGAGCTGCTGCCCGTGCGACTGCGCGTGGGCGAGCGCTCGTTGGGTGGAGCGCTGTCTTGGACCGAGCCGCAGCCGGTCACCGAATTTCCGTCGACCGGTCCCTTCGGCGACCTGGCTCCGCCGTCGGAGGTCACGGTCAGCAGGCAGATTCTGGCCGAGCCGACAGCCGATATCGTCGAGCGCACCTGGGCCAATCTGGCGGACGGGACGCCGCTGGTGACGGGCGCCCGGCGCGAGAAGGGCACGGTCGTGCTGTTCCACATCACGCCCGAGGCGACCTGGTCGAGCCTGCCGATTTCCGGCAGCTTCGTCGAGATGCTGCGCCGTATCGTCCAGTTGTCCCGCAACCAGGGCAGCGCCGCCGCCGGCGCGGAAGGACAGGCCGGCTCTCTCGCGCCTTACCGCATGATCGCGGCAAACGGCGCGCTGGTTCCACCGACGCCCGACGCACGGCCGCTGGCCGTCGGCGGAGGCAAGGCCCCGGTGACGATCGAGAATCCGCCCGGCCTCTACGGGACTGAAGAGGGCGTGTTCGCCCATAACCTCCTCGATGCCGAAACTGTGCTTGCACCGCTGGTTCGCCCGCGCATCCAGGCGCCGGTCACCGAAATGCGCTATGCTTTCGACGAATCGCGCAATCTGAAAGGGCCGCTCGTGGCCGCCGCCCTTCTGTTCATGGTGCTCGACACGCTCGCTGTTTTCTGGATGGGCGGCGTGTTTTCGCGCCGTCCGAAGCGTGCGGGGCGCACGTCGGGTTCGGTCGCCGCGCTGCTGGTCGCCGTCATCGGCGTGTTCGCCCTTTCCGGCCACGCCGATGCCCAGGACGCGAAGCCCGGCGACACCGACGCCATAGACGCGATCTCGACGACGAGGCTCGCCTATGTGCTGACCGGCGATGCGGGCATCGATTCCATCAGCCGCGCCGGACTGGCGGGCCTGTCGCGCTTCCTGGTCGAGAAAACGGCGCTGGAGCCGGGCCAGCCGGCCGGCGTAGACATCGCCAGGGACGAACTCGCCTTCTACCCGATCATTTATTGGCCAATAGATCCGAACGCGGCAATGCCGACCGAAGCGGCAATCGCGCGCATAGACGCTTACATGCAGCAGGGCGGAACGGTCCTGTTCGACACGCGCGACCAGTTCTCGACCGGTCTCGATTCCGGCTCGTCCAGCCCGGCGAACGAGCGGCTGCGCGAAATTTTGGGCGACCTCAACGTGCCGCCGCTGGAGCCGGTGCCGCCGGATCATGTTTTGACCAAGGCGTTCTTCATCCTTCCCGAATTTCCCGGCCGCTTCAACGGCGGCCCGCTCTGGGTCGAGGCTTCGCTGGAGGCCGAGAACACCGACAACCGCCCGGTCCGCACCGGCGACGGCGTGACCCCGATCATGATCACCGCCAACGATTTCGCCGGGGCCTGGGCTGTCGATGAGAATGGCGAAGCCATGCTGCCGACCGTGCCGGCCGATCCCATGCAGCGGGTCCTTGCGCTGCGCGCCGGGGTCAACATTGTCATGTACATGCTGACCGGCAACTACAAATCCGACCAGGTGCACGTGCCGGTCCTGCTCGAACGGCTGGGGCAATGACATGAACTGGTCGATCGCCTTCGAACCGCTCCTCTCCTGGCCGCTTCTTGCCGCCGTGCTGGTGCCGATCGCGCTGATTGTTCTCGCCGGCCTCTGGTTTCGCCAGCGCGGCGCGCTGTTCCGCGTAGCGGCGCTCCTTGCGCTTGCCGCGGCACTCCTCAACCCGGTGCTGCTCGACGAGGAGCGCGAGCCGCTGCAAAGCGTGGTGGCGCTGGTGGTCGACCGCAGCCAGAGCCAGGACATCGGCAATCGCAGCGAGGAGACCACGCAGGCCGTCGCCGGGCTTCAGGAGCGGCTGGCGCGCCTCAAGCAGTTCGACGTGCGGGTCGTCGAGGCGGGCCGCGAGGACGCCGCCGACGAGCGCACCGAGACCCGCCTGTTCGGCGCGCTGGAAAGCGCCTTCCGCGACGTGCCTCCGTCGCGCATCGCCGGCGCGATCATGGTCACCGACGGCCAGGTCCACGACGCTCCGCAGGCAGCTCCCGGCTTCGACGCACCGCTGCATGCCCTGATTACCGGCGACGAGGGCGAGCGCGACCGCCGCATCCGCTTCGAGAACGCGCCGCGCTTCGGCATCGTCGGCAAGCCGCTCGACATGACCTATCGCGTCATCGCCACCGGCAACGAGCGGGGCCCGGTCGATGTCCGCGTCTCGATCAACGGCCAGCTTGTTTCGGTAGAGCGCGCCAATATCGGCCAGACGACGCCGCTGCAGGTGACGATCCCCGGCGCCGGGCGCAACATCGTCGAACTCGCGATCGATCCGATCGAGGGCGAACTCACCGACACCAACAACCGCGCCGTCGCCGTAATCGACGGCATCCGCGAGAACCTGCGCGTGCTCCTGGTTTCCGGCGAACCGCATGCCGGCGAGCGCACCTGGCGCAATCTGCTCAAGTCCGACGCCTCGGTCGATCTCGTGCACTTCACCATCCTGCGGCCGCCCGAGAAACAGGACGGCACGCCGATCAACGAATTGTCGCTGATCGCCTTCCCGACCCGGGAACTCTTTGTGGAAAAAATCCACGATTTCGATCTGATCATCTTCGACCGCTACCAGCACCGCGACGTGCTGCCGATCCTCTATTACGACTACATCGCCGAGTATGTGGAGCGCGGCGGTGCGCTGCTGATCGCCGCCGGGCCCGAATATGCCGGCGAGCAGTCGATCGCCCGCACCCCGCTGATGGCGGCGCTGCCGGCGATGCCGACCGGCGACGTCGTGGAAGAGGCGTTTTATCCGCGCCTGACCGACACCGGAAAGCGTCATCCCGTCACCCGCGGCCTCGACGGCTCGGCCGCCGAGCCGCCGCGATGGAGCCGCTGGTTCCGCCTTGTCGGCATCGAGCAGCCCGAGGGCGAGGTGGTGATGAAGGGCGCCGGCGAGCGGCCGCTGCTGCTGCTCGACCGCAAGGGCGAAGGCCGCGTCGGCATGTTCCTTTCCGACCAGGGCTGGCTGTGGGCTCGCGGCTTCGAGGGCGGCGGCCCGCACGTCTCGCTGTACCGGCGCATCGCGCACTGGCTGATGAAGGAGCCGGACCTCGAGGAAGAGCGCCTGACCGCAGGCGGCCGCGGCATGGTGCTCGACATACGCCGCCAGACGATGAGCGACGATCCCGGCCCGGCCAAGGTCATCACCCCATCCGGCAAGCCGCTGGACGTGCCGCTGACGTCCGCCGAGCCCGGCATCTTCTCGGGCAGCGTGGAGACCGACGAGATCGGCCTATACCAGGTGGCCAATGGCGACCTGACCGCGCTCGCCCATATCGGACCCGTCAACGCTCCGGAATTCGCCGACACGGTTTCGACCGAGGAGGTGCTGCGTCCGGCTGCCGAGGAAAGCGGCGGCTCGGTGCGCAGGCTCGCCTCGCTGACCGCCCAGACGCTGCCCGGCATCGTGCCGGTGCGCGGCTCGACCGATGCATCCGGCCGCGACTGGATCGGCCTCAAGACGACCAACGACAGCTTGCTCAAATCGGTCAGCCGGGTACCGCTGTTCGGCGGCTTCTTCGGGCTCGCCTTGCTGCTGCTCGCGCTCGGCTCGATGTGGTATCGCGAAGGCCGTTGATCGCGCCGCCCATAAGCGCTACTGGCTTTTTCATGACGCATCTGCCGGAACGCCTGCTTGCGGGTTATCGCAGCTTCATGACCGGGCGCTACCAGGCCGAGAGCAGCCGCTATCGGGCGCTGGCCCGCGACGGCCAGGAGCCCGAGACCATGGTGGTCGCCTGCTGCGATTCCCGCGCGGCGCCGGAGGCGATCTTCGACACCGGTCCGGGCGAGCTTTTCGTGGTCCGCAACGTCGCCAATCTGGTGCCGCCCTATGCGCCGGACGGCGAGTATCACGCGACCTCTGCCGCGCTCGAATTCGCCGTGCAGAGCCTGAAGGTGAAGAACATCGTGGTGATGGGCCACGGCCGCTGCGGCGGCATCCGCGCCGCCCTTGACACCGAGGCCGCTCCGCTTTCGCCGGGCGACTTCATCGGCAAGTGGATGAGCCTTGTGGCGCCCGCGGCCGACATCGTCTCGCAAAACACCATGATGACCGCCGGCGAGCGCCAGACAGCGCTCGAGCGCATCTCGATCCGCTATTCGATCGCAAATCTCCGGACCTTTCCCTGCGTGAAAATCCTCGAGGACAAGGGCCGGCTGACGCTTTCGGGCGCCTGGTTCGACATCTCGGCCGGCGAGCTCTGGGTGATGAACCGCGACACCGGCGACTTCGAGCGCCCCGAGATCGACTAACCGCCCTGTTTCACATGCCGCTGGCGGTCCTGGCTGTCCTCGCGCCGCTTGTCTCCGTCTTCGACAGGCCCCTCCCTGCCGCGGTTGTGTTCCTGCCGCTCCAGTTCGCGCTCGATCACCTTGCGCGAGCCTTCCGGCGGATCCTTCTGCAGTTTGTGGGTCTCGTCGGCCATGATTGCCTCCTTTGCTGGTGCTTGCCAGGGCAACGAAGGCAGGCGGATGCGGTTCCCCGTTGTAGGGCTGTTCTCCCTTCTCTCCTTGTGGGGCCGACCCTGAGCTTGTCGAAGGGGAGGTCGGATGAGGGGTATTGGACTGATTGTCCTCGCATCGACATTGCGTGAGTTCCATCTTTCTCCGCCTCATTCCCTCCAACACCCCTCATCCGCCTTCACTTCGTTCAGGCACCTTCTCCCACAGGGGGAGAAGGGAGAGGCGCACTTCTCCTTTGCCACGCTGCGTTGCCGCCCTGGCCATTGTGGGAAGCGGCGCATGGCAACCACGCCGGTTAATTTAGTTATTTGACGCGCTGCCATGCGCCGCCGGCGTTTTCTCCCCTTGCCGCTCCCGGCCCATGCCTTGTCCCGGTATTCTGGGACAAGGCGCGGGCGCACAGGTTCGACCCGGGGCCGGAGCGCCCCGCACGACCATGCGGGAGTCATCTCCGGCGCCACACTTGCCTGGATGCCGGTCGTGCACACCCGTTCCCACCAGCAAGCTGCCGGGATGAAGCATGGTGGAGTGGCAGGGGGTGTGGACAAAAGATTCTTTTGTTAAATCGCCAAGCGCTTGAAATCGTTGCGAGGAACCTTCGGCAGCGGCAAAATCGGCCATGATCGGACCGGTTTTGTCCACATACGTGGGTGGTGTCGTTGCCGCTTTCGAGGGTCGCGTTCTTTATCGCCGGAGCACTGCCGCGAGGGTACGGCATGGATCCTCGGGTCTCCGCTACGTCGCTTCGCTCCTGCTCCGCCCGAGGATGACGAATGCACAAGAGTTTTGCCAGTCGCGAACCTATGTGATTGGCGGGATCGCCCCAACCTTCGTCATCCTCGGGCGGAGCAGGAGCGAAGCGAACTGCGCAGGCCCGAGGATCCATGCCGTGACGGCGGGACTAGTGCAGCGGTGAAGGCACATGAGCAAGGCTGAAAAGGGCGAATCGCCCGCCCCCTACTCCTCGGGCTCGGTCGTGAACATCAGCGGGTAGCCGGCGGCCTTGCCGGCGTCGGTGGCGCGGGTCGCCTTGGTCTCGGCGACATCCTTGGTGAAGACGGCGACGACGCAGACCCCGCGCCGGTGCGCGGTGATCATCACCCGGTGCGCCTGGTCCTCGCTCATGCGGAACTCGGCTTTCAGCACGGTGACGACAAATTCGCGCGGCGTGAAATCGTCGTTGATCAGGATGACTTTATGCAGCTTCGGCCGCTCGGTCTTCAGGCGGGGTTTGGTGCGGGGGATGGTGACGGTGGAGGGCATGGGCATTCAGGCGCTGACAACATCACAACCAGAATTTTCGCATAATTGGCGTGCGAGGTCCACCTTCAACGAACCGCGATTTGGTTCGGAAGTCAGCCTTGGGCCACCAGCAAACCTCCGCGACTTTCAAGAAGAGCTGCATTCGAGTCGACGGCTGCCTTCGCTTACTCGGCAAGCAGGTTCAGTTATTCCTCACTCGGTCAGCGTGTTCTTGTAGATGCGACCGTCCTTCATGATGATCTTGAAATTGTTGCCAGGATCGGCCACCAGGTCGAGGTTCTCCAGCGGATTGCCTTCGACGAGCAGGAGGTCGGCAAGCGCGCCTTGCTCGACCACGCCGAGCTTTCCGGGATAGGGATTGCGTTTGCCCGACAGCGCCAGCAGTTCGGCATTGGTCCCGGTCGCCATGGCGAGCGCTTCGGCAGGCGTGTACCAACGGGCAAGCGAAGCGAGGATAGCCCCCTGCTGTGCCGCCATCGCGCGGGAGAACAAGACGTCGGTGCCCCACGCCGTCTTGATCTTGTACTTCTTCGCCAGTTTGTAAGTCCTATCGATGCCTGGCCACACTTCATCGGCCTTGGCCCGCTCGACCGAACCCTCCCGGAGGCTTGTCCTCATCAATTCATGAAGCGGCTGCAAGCTAAGCCAAATGTCCTTTTCCGCGATCAGCTTGGCGTCCGCCTCGCTCATGAGGAGGCCGTGCTCGATGCATTTCACCCCGGCCGCAATGGACATTTGAACCGCTTCCGACGTGAAGGCGTGCGCGGCGACGTAGGTGCCCCAATTCTCGGCAATTTCGACGGCCGCCCGCAATTCGGGCGCGGTGAAGGTGGTGACGTCGAGCGGGCTGTGGGGCGAAGATACGCCGCCGCCCGCCGTCACCTTCAACAGCACGGCCCCTTGCATGAACTGCTCGCGGGCACGCAAACGCACCTCGTCGGGGCTGTCCACGACGATGCTGCCGCCGTTTATCTCCATGGGGGTGAACAAGCCTGGCTTCCGAGGCAGGTCGCTCATCTGGCGGAAATCGCCATGCCCGCTGGTCACGGTGATCATGGCGCCGGAGGGATAGATGCGCGGCCCCGCGATGATGCCCTGATCAATCGCGCGCTTGAGGCCGAACGCCGGCCCGCCCACATCGCGAATGGTAGTGAAGCCGCGCATCAGCGTATCCGTCGCCTCGTCGCCGGCAGCGAGAGTGGCGAAGCCGATGTCGTTCATCGTCTCTGCCGGCCCGGTCGCGATCAGCATCGCATGCCAGTGCGCATCGATCAGCCCCGGCATCAACGTTCGCCCGTTGCCGGCAATGCGCTCGGCGCCTTCGGCCTCGATGGGACCTGTCGAGATCTGTTCGATCACATTGCCCCGGACCAGTACGTTCGACGAAGCGGAAAGCGCGGCGCCTTTTCCGTCGAAAATACGGACATTCTCGAAAAGCACGTCATCGGCGCTCGCGCTGGCGCAAAGTCCGAGCAGCAGAGCCGCGGCAAACCATTCTCTGCCTGAGCGAAGCATGATGAAAGCTGCGCGAATAAGAAAGAACACGGCTGCGGCGCAGGACGCGGCATGCGCCGTGAACTTGACCAACTCCCGCAGCT
This sequence comes from Pseudaminobacter sp., assembly GCA_035941355.1. GTDB lineage: Bacteria > Pseudomonadota > Alphaproteobacteria > Rhizobiales > Rhizobiaceae > Allomesorhizobium. The sequence continues at coordinate 5,184 of DASZDZ010000061.1, read as the reverse complement.
CGAAAGATTTGTCATCCACGGCGCTTCTCCGGCTTCGGGTGGTCACGGTCAAGATAAGGTTGTAGCGTTTATCTCCTAGGGTCAAGGCGCATTCCACGACCGGCTTCTTTCGGCTTGGAGAGTCGTGGCTGGTGCGGTGACGGTGGAGGGCATGGGCATTCAGGCCGCTGACAACATCACAGCCTAATTTTCGCACGGTTGGCTTGGCGAGGTCTAGCCTCGGCTTGAACCGCGATGGATTCGAAAGCCAGCCTTGCGCCACTTCGTGACATCGATCGAAGGGCCGGTGGCGGACCCGCTGCTGCCTTCGTATGCGAGGTGCGCCCGAAAGCACATACATTCGGGCGCATCTTGGGTCGGCTACTCGGGCAGCAGCGCGATCAAGTCGACTGGATCGCTTGATTGGACGCGGCCTGAATGCGTCAGCAGTTCACGCCATCCAATCGCCATTTGTTATGACGAGGCTGACATTGTCCACGAGAGCGCCATACGAGTCGTTCGCCCCTGCCTCCCGGATTTCCAAGGTGTCGGTTCCGGCGGCTCCAACGACATCGATCGATGCGCTCTGGAAATCCGTCGATGCCGGGTTGAAACTACCGACCAGGCTGCCGTTCCACCAAACCTCGAAGCTGTCGGTGGTGTTCCCGGGGCCGTCCGGGCGCGCGGCGAAATCAAACGTCAATTCGTAGGTCACGCCGGTTGCCGCATCGATCGTCGTCTGGATGGCGTCGAATACGTTGCTGTAAGAATCAGTTTCAATCAGATAGGTCCCGTCGGTGGCATCGATGCCGCCGTGCCCCGTCGCCCAGACTTCGATGTCGCTGCCGTTGGTGTTGGTCCAACCCGGGATGTCCGTGGTCGTCCAGCCGGCGGGGGCGGGCAAATCGTCCGGGTTTTCGAAGCTGCCGTTCTCGAGCAAGCTTTCAGTCGACGCGACCTGCAGTTGCACGTCAGCGGTGCTGAGCGCTCCGTTCCCCAGTTGGATCGTATAGCTGAAATTCAGGGCCGCGATGGTTCCCGGATCGATATTGTCGAGGTGGACGCTGATCGTTCCGCCGTCGTTGATCGTATAATCCTGGCCGAGCACCCCAAGGCCGTCGATGGAGACAATGTGCTTTGCATTGCCGCCTTTGTCATTGTTCAGGACGTCAAGCGTATACCATCCGCTTGTGCCGTTCGTGTCGAAGAGATTAAAGCTGTCATCAATTGCCTGAGGCAGCTTCGTAGCATTTCCAAGATGAACTTCCGTAGATTTAGCCGACATCTCTTCCCTCCCAGCAGCAATATAACCTCGAACTGGCCGAATTCGGAGAAACCATGCAAAACAATAGGCAATCTGTCAAGAAGCCAGCAGCCTAAGACGTCAATGGGTGAATGTTATTTGCCTGCTTTATGACACATTTAGTTCAAAGTGCGACATGCTTACAAAATAATGATTTCGCCTGCTCCAAAAGGGGCATCAAGTGTCGAAGCCAAGGCACGATGCTTAGAACGCAAATTTGCGATGTGTGGTGAACGGGGCCGAATGACGTTTTAGGTCAATTCCTGCCACTCAGTCCCTCGCCACCCACTCCGCCACCCTCTCCGCCGCCGCGTCGAGATTGCCTTTCGCGGTCGCGCCCGAGTCCTTGCGCGGCTTGAGATCGTGGTCGCCGTCTTCCAGCCAGAACAGCGAAATCGCGGGAGACAGCTTGTATCCCGCCACCTCCTCCTTCGTGCCGAACGGGTCGCGCTCGCCCTGGCAGATCAGCGCAGGCGCGGAGAGCTTTTCGAGATGCGCGGTGCGCAGCTTTTCCGGGCTGCCGGGCGGATGGAACGGGTAACCCAGGCAGACGAGGCCGGCGATTTTCTCGTCGCGAAAAAGCGCGTCGGCGACCATGCTCGCCACGCGGCCGCCCATCGACTTACCACCGATGAAGAGTTTTGGCGCCGGGCCGATTTGCTCGACCGCGGCGCGGTATTCGCTGAGAAGAGTTTCGGCGCGCGGCGGCGGCTTTCGCCCGTCGCCCGTGCGCCGCGAGGCCATGTAGGAGAATTCGAAGCGCGCTACGCGGATGTTTATTGCTGCGAGACGCTCGGCGAAGGCGTTCATCCAGGCCGAATCCATCGGCGCACCCGCACCATGGGCGAGAAGAATGGTGGTCCTGGCGTCGGCGGGGCCGTTGAAGAGGAAGTCTGGCATCTAAATCTCCCTTCCTTCTCCCCTTGTGGGAGAAGGTGCCTGAACGAGTGAAAGGCGGATGAGGGACGGAGCGCTAGGCTGGAATACCCCTCATCCGCCCCTACGGGGCACCTTCTCCCACAAGGGGAGAAGGGAAGAAAACTACCGCCGCAACACCGCGCTCAGCACGTCCCGCACGCCGATCGCGCCGACGAAGCGCGAGCTTTCGTCGAACAGCGCCACCGGCGCGGTCTGCGAGCGGTGCATGGCGAGCATGACGGTCTTGAGCGTGGTGCTGGGGCGCGCCCAGAAGACGTGCGGTGCGTCTTCCGGCAGGCGCTCTATGTCGTCGCAGGAGACCCACACCGCCGGCCGGCCGTCGCGCTCGGCTGCAGCCACCAGCCCGTCCGTGTCTATCCTGAAGCGCGTGGTCTGGCGGCGGTCGAGCCAGACCCAGCCGCCCTCGCCCGCGGCTTCGAGGTCGCGGCGGTCGCGCATCACGTTCCAGGCGGTGAGCACCGAGAGCGGGTTCACGTTGGCGATGAAGTCGCGGACATAGTCGTTGGCGGGCCTGAGCACGATGTCTTCCGGCGCGCCGGTCTGGACGATGCGGCCGCCCTCCATGATGGTGATGGTGTTGCCGATCTTCAGCGCCTCTTCGAGGTCGTGGGAGACGAAGATGATGGTTTTCTTCAGCGTCTTCTGGAGCTGCAGCAGTTCGTCCTGCAGCTTGGTGCGGATCAGCGGGTCGAGCGCGGAGAACGGCTCGTCCATGAGCAGGATCGGCGCTTCGGTGGCGAAGGCGCGGGCAAGGCCGACGCGCTGCTGCATGCCGCCGGAAAGCTCGTGCGCGTATTTCTTCGCCCACTGGTCGAGGCCGACAAGCTGGAGCTGCTTCAGGACCCGCGCCTTGCGCTCGGCCTCAGGTACGCCGGAAAGTTCCAGCCCGAAGCCGACATTCTCCTCCACCGTGCGCCAGGGCAGGAGGCCGAATTGCTGGAACACCATGGCGACGCGGTTCTGGCGGATGTGGCGCAGCGTGGCGGCGTCGCAAGTGGCCATGTCGACCATGCGGTCGCCGTCCTTGACCAGCACATGGCCGCGCGCCGGCACGTTGAGCAGGTTGACCGCGCGCAGCAAGGTGGATTTGCCCGAACCCGAAAGGCCCATGAGGACGGAGATCTCGCCCTCGTTGACGGTCAAATTGGCGCCGGCGCAGCCGAGCACCGAGCCGGTCTTTTCCAGGATCTCCTGGCGCGTCGCGGCGCGGTCGATCATCGCCAGCGCCGGCCCTTTGTCGGGGCCGAAGACGATGTCGACATGCTTGAAATCGACGGCGACGGTCATTTGGCGGCTCCCGTGCCGATGCGGCTGATGCGGTCGAGGATGATGGCGAGCACCACGATGGCGAGGCCGGCTTCGAGGCCGAGCGGGATGTTGACCGAGTTCAGCGCGCGCACCACAGGCTTGCCGAGGCCGTTGGCTCCGATAAGCGCTGCGATCACGACCATGGAGAGGCAGAGCATGATGCACTGGGTGAGCCCGGCCATGATGGTGGGGAGTGCTGCCGGCAACTCGACTTTCCACAGGAGCTGGCGTTTTGTCGCGCCGAACGCCTCGCCGGCCTCGATCATCGGCTTGGGCACCGAGGTGATGCCGAGATAGGTGAGGCGGATCGGCGCGGGCGCTGCGAAGATGACGGTGACGATGAGGCCCGGCGCGATGCCGAGGCCGAACAGGATGAGCACCGGGATCAGGTAGACGAAGGTCGGCATGGTCTGCATGAGGTCGAGGACCGGCTGGATATAGCGATAGCCGCGCTCGTTATGCGCGGCCCAGATGCCGATCGGCACGCCGATGGCCATGGAGGCGGCTGCGGCGGCCACCACCAGCACCAGCGTCTCGACGGTTTCCTGCCAGAGGTCCTGATTGACGATGAAAAGCAGGCCGATCGCGACGCCGAGCGCCAGCTTCCACGAGCGCTGCAGGTACCAGGCGAGGCCGGCTATGGCCGCGACGAGAAGGACCGGCGGGACGAGCAGCAGGAAATCGACCAGCCCGTCGAGCACGACGGTGAGCCCGTCGGCGATACTGTCGAAGAACCACTCGAAATTGGTGGTCAGGAAATCGAAGAAGGTTTTGCCCCACTGCCCGATCGGGATCTTGAAGCTGGCGATAAAGTCGGAGATCGGATCCATGCACCCTCTCAATTCGGAGACGGTTGCGCCGCCCCTCACCCTTACCCTCTCCCCGTGATCCTTCGACAAGTTCAGGATGGGGAGAGGGGATCGTCAGCGCGCAGCCCTCGCTGCGCTGCGCCGGTCGTCAGGTTCTCAGCTTCCCAGCGCTTCCTTGACCGCAGCCGCCGCGTCGCCGCCGTCGATGGTGGTGACGCCGGCGAGCCAGGGCGTGACCGCGTCCGGATTGGCCTTCAGCCATGCGGTGGCGGCATCCTTGGGGTCGGCGCCGTCATTCAGGATCGCGCCCATGATCTCGTTTTCCATCTGCAGCGAAAAGACCATGTTCTTGAGCAGCGCGCCGACATTCGGGCATTCGGTCGCGTAACCGGCGCGCACATTGGTGTGGACGGTGGCGCCGCCGAAATTCGGGCCGAACACCTCATCGCCGCCCGAGAGATAGGCCATCTTGATGTTGGCGTTCATCGGATGCGGCTCCCAGCCGAGGAACACGATCGGGTCCTCGCCGCGGGCCGCGCGCGCCACCTGGGCGAGCATGCCCTGCTCCGAGCTCTCGACCAGTTCGAAGCCCTCAAGGCCAAAGGCGTTGTCCTCGATCATCTGGAGGATCAGCCGGTTGCCGTCGTTGCCGGGCTCGATGCCGTAGATCTGGCCGTCAAGCTGGTCGCGAAACTTGGCGATGTCGGCGAAGTCCTTGAGCCCCTGCTCGGCCAGATACGATGGCACCGCGAGCGTGTATTTGGCGCCTTCGAGGTTGATGCCGACGTTCTCGACCGAGCCGTCATCGAGAAATGGCCGGACATCGGCCTCCATGGTCGGCATCCA
>DASZDZ010000060.1:0-2873 GCA_035941355.1 Pseudaminobacter sp. | reverse complement strand
GCCGCACTGGATGCAGGCGTCCTGGTCGATGGCGGCGATCGACTTGAAGTTGATGTTCAGATCCAGCCATTCGACGAAGTTCGGCACCGCCAGGCCCTGGAAGGCGCGGGTGCCGGCATAGCCCTTCTGGTCCATCCAGTTGGCCAGGCCGGACGACATGTCCTCGACGATCTTGAAGCCGTGGGTCATCGCCGCGGTGCAGACCTGGACGTTGGTGGCGCCCAGCGCCATGAACTCCGCCGCGTCGCGCCAGGTCGAGATGCCGCCGATCGCCGAGATCGCCATGCCCCGGCATTCCGGGTCGCGGGCGACCTGCCCGACCATGCGCAGCGCGATCGGCTTCACCGCCGGGCCGCAATAGCCGCCATGCGAACCCTTGCCGTCGATCGTCGGCTCCGGTGCGAAACTGTCGAGATTGACGCCGGTGATCGAATTGATGGTGTTGATCAGCGACACCGCGTCGGTGCCGCCAGCAAATGCGGCCCGCGCAGGCTTGCGCACGTCGGTGATGTTGGGCGTCAGCTTGGTGATGACCGGCATGCGGGTGTTGGCCTTGCACCAGCGCACCACCATCTCGATGTATTCCGGCACCTGCCCGACCGCCGCGCCCATGCCGCGCTCCGACATGCCGTGCGGGCAGCCGAAATTGAGCTCGATGCCGTCGGCCTCGGTTTCCTCGACCAGCGGCAGGATCGCTTTCCAGCTTTCCTCGACGCAGGGCACCATCAGCGAAACGACGATGGCGCGGTCGGGCCAGTCCTTCTTGACCTGCTTGATCTCTCGCAGATTCACGAACAGGTCGCGGTCGGTGATGAGCTCGATATTGTTGAGGCCGAGCAGGCGACGGTCGGCGCCCCAGATCGCGCCGTAGCGCGGCCCGTTGACGTTGACGACGGGCGGCCCCTCCTCGCCGAGCGTCTTCCACACCACGCCGCCCCAACCAGCCTTGAAGGCGCGGATGACGTTGTAGGCCTTGTCGGTCGGCGGCGCGGAGGCGAGCCAGAACGGGTTCGGCGATTTGATGCCGACGAAATTGTTGCGGAGATCTGCCATGCTCATGCCCTCCCATTCGAGGTGAGTGCCCGGTGGATGCTTTCTGCCGCGTCGCGCCCCTGCGCGACGGCCGATACTGTCAAATCCTCGCCGCCGGCGATGCAGTCGCCGCCGGCCCAGACTTTCGCCAGCGAGGTGCGGCCTTCGGCGTCGACGGCTATCTTGCCGCCGTTCATTGCGATTGCCGCGCCGCTGCCGTTCAGGCCGGCCGGATCGAAGGTCTGGCCGATCGCCTTGAAAATCTGGTCGGCCTCGATATGCATCGTCTGCCCGGTGCCGATCAGCTTGCCGTCGACCAGCTCGGTGTATTCGAGTTCGATGCCGGCGGCCTTGCCGAATTGCACGACGACCCGTTTCGGCTGCAGCCAATGGCGGATAATCACGCCTTTCGAGGTCGCCAGATCCTGCTCGAACTCCGACGCGTTCATGTGCTCCTTGCCGCGGCGGTAGCAGATAGTCACCTCCTCGGCGCCGAGCAGCTTCGACTGGACGGCGGCGTCGATCGCCGTCATGCCGCCGCCGATCACGACGACGCGGCGGCCGACTTCCAGCGCCGCCAGATCCTGAGCCTGCCGAAGATCGGCGATGAACTCGACAGCGTTTTCGACGCCCTCGCTGTCCTCGCCCTCGGCGCGGAGCGCGTTGATGCCGCCAAGGCCCATGCCGAGAAAGACCGCATCGTAGGTCGAGGTGAGATCGGACAGGAAATAGTCCCGGCCAAGCGCCTTGCCGTTGACGATCTCGATGCCGCCGATGGCCGTCACATAGTCGACCTCGGCCTGCGCGAAATCGTCGGTGCTCTTGTAGGCGGCGATGCCGTATTCATTGAGGCCGCCGGCCTTTGGCCGGGCTTCCAGAACGGTGACCTCGTGGCCGTGGCGGGCCAGGCGATGCGCAGCGGCGAGGCCAGCCGGGCCGGCGCCGACAATCGCGATCTTCTTGCCTGACGGCGCGGCGCGCTCATAAAACTGCTTGTCTTTCGCCATGGCGACGTCGGTGGCGTAGCGCTGGAGCCGGCCGATCTGCACCGGCTTGCCTTCCGCAACCTCGCGCACGCAGACCTCTTCGCACAGCGTTTCGGTCGGGCACACGCGGGCGCACATGCCGCCCAGAATGTTCTGGTCGAAGATCGTCTTGGCCGAGCCGAGCGGATTGCCTGTGGCGATCTGGCGGATGAACAGCGGGATGTCGATCGAAGTCGGGCACGCATTCATGCACGGCGCGTCGTAGCAGAAATAGCAACGGTCGGCCTCGACCAGCGCCTCGTGATGATCGAGCGGCGGGTGCAGGTCCGAAAAATTCTCGGCGTATTTTTCCGGCGCGAGCCGGCCGCCGGCTATGCCTTCCCTGAATAAACCTTCGGCCATTTTCAGAATTCCCCATTTATTGGTTTTGAGGAAGGCTAGCACGTTTTGTTTTTTTATCAATCGGTCAAATTTTTCCAAGTAACTGGAAAGTATGAGTTTTACTGTCATGTTATCAGAGCCCGGTTGGTGGCGGCGTCCTTCATCATCGCCACGCTGCCTTTCGGCCCTGGCCATTGGGGGAAAAGTCGGGAAGACGGGCGGGCAGGAAAGCGCCGCACGAATTCGTAAGACAAGAACAGGCACTCCCATGCCCGCCCGTCCGGTGTCTGTCGCCACGGTCGACCGGTCACGCGCCCCGCTCCATGTTCTTTTCATGGACAATGACGCGCGGATGATCCGCCTCCTGTGCGATCACGCATTGGTGCCTGACCCACAGCATGCCGGCCCGTCGGACGCCCTCGGAGACGTGGATACCGAACCCACGCCGGGAGGTCACCGCCATTCTGCCTGATA
>DASZDZ010000059.1:0-180101 GCA_035941355.1 Pseudaminobacter sp. | reverse complement strand
TATCTCCGTCGGAAATCTCGCCTTCGACGTCGGAGGCGGACGCGTCAGCGCGCGAGGCACGATCTCGCAAAGCCTCGATCTTTCCGTCACGATCGCCGCATTGCCGCTGGCGACCGCCAACACGATCCGTCCCGACCTGGCGCTGGGAGGCACCATCGACGGCACGGCAACGATCGGCGGCACGCGCGCCAGACCGGACATCCGGTTCAATGTGCAAGGCAGGTCGATCGCGGCCGCCGCGCTGCGCGAGGCTGGGCTGCGCACAGTCAGCCTCGACGCCACCGGCACGTCGACCGCCGACAGGCTCAATGTCGACGCCGCGATCACCAGCCCGGAAGGGCTGCGCGCCACCGTCAGGGGCGGCGTGCCGCTGGCCGGAGGAGCGCTGGCGCTCGATGTCGCCCTGAATGCGTTCCCGCTGGCCGTTCTCAACGCCGCCGCTCCCGGCCGCAATCTCGGCGGCAGCCTTTCGGGCACGGCGCGCGTGACGGGGCCGCTCGCCCGGCCCGCCGCATCGTTCGAATTGCGCGGCGCTGGCCTGCGCGCCTCCGCGCTGGACGCCGCCGGACTGTCGCCGCTCGATGCGACCGCTTCCGGCAGCTTCGCCAACGAGGTGGTGACGCTGTCCTCGGCGCGCGTGAGCGGCCCGCAGGGGCTTTCGCTCAACGCCAACGGCAGACTGCCGCTCTCGGGAACCGGCGTCTCGGTTTCCGTCGACGGCCAAGCGCCGCTGTCGCTCGCCAATCGCTTCCTCGCGGAGCGCGGCGCCCAGGCCTCCGGCACGGTGTCGCTTGCCGCGACCATTTCCGGAAGCCTGCGACAGCCCACCATCCGCGGCACGGTCTCGACCTCGGGCGCGCAATTCATCGACCCGCAAACCAACATCCGGTTGCGCAATATCGCGGTGTCGGCGGCGATCGACGGCGACCGGGTGACGATCCGCAACGCTTCGGCGGCGATCGCTGCCGGCGGCACGATCACCGCGTCAGGTTCGGTTTCCACCAACGCGCAAGCCGGTTTCCCCGCCGACATCAGGATCAATCTCAACCAGGCGCGTTATGCCGACGGCAGCCTCGTCGTGGCGACGCTAAGCGGCAGCCTGGCGCTGACCGGTCCGCTGACCCGCGACCCGCTGGTTTCGGGCGACATCGCGGTCGAGCGCGCCGAGATCACCGTGCCGGAAAGCCTGGGCGGCGGAGCGGCTGCCATTGACGTCACCCACATCGACCCACCGAAACCGGTGGCTGAGACACTGCGCCGGGCGAGGGCAGGCGACGGCACGCCGACGCCCACCGCGCGCCCGAGTGTGGTCAGGCTGAACATCGCGGTCAGCGCGCCCACCCGCATCTTCGTGCGCGGGCGCGGGCTCGACGCCGAACTCGGCGGCACGGTGCGCCTGACCGGGCCGGCGACCGACATCCAGCCGGTCGGCGGCTTCAACCTGATCCGCGGCCGGCTTTCCATCCTCGGCCAGCGCATCACCTTCGACGAAGGCACGGTGACGCTGGTCGGCGACCTCGATCCGTTCATCAACTTCGTGGCGCGCTCTAGCGGCAACGACATCACCGTGTTCGTCACGGTCAGCGGCCGTGTCTCCGATCCCGACATCAGTTTTTCCTCGGAGCCGCAATTGCCCGAGGACGAGGTGCTGGCGCGGCTGATCTTCAACCGCGGCATCAACGAATTGTCGCCTTTCCAGATCGCGCAACTTGCCGCTGCGGCCGCCGAACTGGCCGGCGGCGGCAATACATCGCTGCTCGGCAGCCTGCGCTCCGCCACGGGCCTGGACGATATCGATATCGTCACCGACGCCCAAGGCAACCCCGCCTTGCGGGCGGGTCGCTACATTCAGGACAACATCTATCTCGGCGTCGAAGCGGGCGCCCGCGGATCGACGCGCGCCACCATCAACCTCGATATCACCGACAATCTGAAGGCGCGCGGCTCGGTCGGGGCAGGCGGCGATTCCGGCGTCGGCATATTCTACGAGAAGGACTACTAGCGAGGTTCAGGTCACTGTGACCGGAACCCCACACACCGCGCGGCGCGCCGTAAAATTTGCGCCGGCGAAGGAACCATCCCACGCCTCCGGCGTTCATCGCCGTCATTGGCTGCCCGGTTCCGTCTTCCTTCGCGTTGGGATCAGGGCGGGCGGAGCGGGGGTTCATTGCAGACCATCCAGCAGAACTTTGTAAGCCTCGCGTGCGCCGCGGCCGCGGTAATGGGAGACGTTCTTGAATATCCAGCAAATTGACATGGCTGGTCCGCTTGACGCGCTGCAGATGCCGGGTCCATTCGGCAACGACGTGCTGAAAGCATTGCCGGCGGCAATCTACATCACAGATACGTCGGGAAAGATCACCTTCTACAATGAAGCTGCGGCAGCGCTTTGGGGCCATCGCCCGCGGGTTGGCGAGGACGAATGGTGCGGCTCCTGGAAGCTCTACTGGCCCGACGGCAGGCCAATGAGGCATGACGAATGCCCGATGGCCGTGTCGTTGCGGGAAGGGCGCGATGTCAGGGGTGGCGAAGCGATAGCCGAGCGGCCGGACGGCACCCGCGTTCCCTTCCTGCCCTTTCCGACGCTGCTGCGCGACGCCGACGGAAAAGTGATCGGCGCCTTGAACATGCTGGTCGATCTCAGCGGGCAGAAGCGGCGGGAAGACAGCGAGATGCGGCTTTCCGCGATCGTCGAATCGTCCGAAGACGCCATCATCAGCAAGAATCTCGACGGCATCATCGCGAGCTGGAACAAGGGAGCCGAGCGGCTCTTCGGCTATACGGAACAGGAAGCGATTGGCCGCCACATCACCATGCTGATCCCGGAGGACCGGCGCAATGAGGAACCAAGCATAGTCGAGCGCATCCGCAAGGGCGACCGCGTCGATCATTATGAAACTGTCCGGGTCCGCAAGGATGGATCCCTGGTTCACATCTCGCTCTCGGTCTCGCCGGTCAAGGATCATGCCGGACGGGTGGTCGGCGCCTCCAAGATCGCGCGCGACATCACGGAGCGGAAGGAAAGCCAGCACCGCATCCTTATGCTCATGCGCGAGGTCAACCACCGGGTGAAGAACCAGTATGCGGTGATTCTCTCGATGATCCGGGAAACCAGCAAGCGCTCCCGCGATTCGTTCGAATTCGAGAATCAGGTGCGGGACCGCATCATGGCGCTGGCCCGCTCGCACGATCTTCTGGTGCTGGCGGAATGGCGCGGAGCGACCGTGTTCGAATTGCTCCTGGCGCAGGTGAAGCCGTTCGGCAACGAGGATTGCATCACGATGTCGGGCCCGTCGATCGTGCTGCAGCCGAACGCCGTCCAGTATCTCGGCATCGCATTCCACGAACTTGCGACGAATTCGTCCAAATACGGCGTCCTTTCCGCGTCGGGCGGGCGCATTACCGTCGAATGGAAACTCGAAGCTGGCACGGACGGAAAGAAAAACTTCTGCCTCATCTGGACCGAGGTTGACGGCCCTGCGGTCCCCGAGGTTTCGGAACATGGATTTGGCAGGATCGTGCTGGAAAAGGTGACGCCGGCGGCACTTGGCGGGCAAGGCGCGCTCACCCGTCTCCCCAACGGCATTCTGTGGACGCTGCGCACCCCGATGACCTATCTCGAGGCGACGGGCGACGCGGACGAGCGTGTTCCCGAACTGGCCGCCGAAGCGCTCGCGAAGGTCTGACGCTCCAAATTTCTTCTCCATCCGTTGTCGGAATGAGCCGATTCCGCTCGTCCTTGGGATGTAACCGGCAGGCGCCATCGAGCCGGCCTGCAAATCCGAGGAGACCGACATGATCAAGTCTACGCTGATTGCCCTTTTTGCCTCCGCCGCAGCCCTGCTCGCCGCGCCGTCCATCCTCCGAGCCGAAGAGGCGACGAAAGCCGAAGCTGCATCGGACCCGGTGAAGAGCGGCCGTATCGCCGCCAATGGCGTCGATTACTATTACGAGATCCACGGCGAGGGCGAGCCGCTGCTGCTGCTCCATGGCGGGCTGGGCTCTATCGACATGTTCGGGCCGATGCTGCCCGCTCTTTCCGAGCGCAGGCAGGTGATCGCGGTCGATCTTCATGGCCATGGACGCACCGCGCTCGGCGAGCGTGACATCGACCTGGTCGACATCGGCGACGATCTGGCGGTGGTGCTGGACGAACTCGGCTACGAAAAGATCGACGCGCTCGGCTACTCCTTCGGCGGCGGGGCAGCTTTCCGCCTTGCGGTCCAGCATCCCGACAGGGTCCGCCATCTGGCGATCGTTTCGGCCGGCTACTCCGACGAGGGCTTCTATCCCGAGATCAAGGCCCAGCAGGTCCAGGTCGGCGCGGCAATGGCCGACATGATGAAGGAGACGCCGATGTATCAGTCCTACGTCGCCGTCGCCCCGAAGCCCGAGGAATTTCCGAAGCTGCTCGACCAGATGGGCAATCTCATGCGCAAGCCCTACGACTGGTCCGCCGACGTCGAAAAACTGAAGATGCCGGTCATGCTGGTGTTCGGCGACAGCGACATGTACCGGCCCGAGCATGTGATAAAATTCTACCAGCTGCTCGGCGGCGGCCTGAAGGATGCCGGCTGGATGCGCGAGAACCTGTCGCAGAACCGGCTGGCGATCATCCCGAACCGCACCCATTACGATATGTTCTTTGCGCCCGAGCTGGCCGGGACCGTGCTTCCGTTCCTGAACGGCGAGACGGCGGTCAAGAGCTGGGCCGAGCAGGTCGAGGCGGCGAAGTAGCCAGCCCATCGACGCCGGATCAGGACGCGGCGCCCGGCTTGCCCGACGCCGCGTCTTTTTTTGGCGTCTCCTATCCCCGATATCCACATAGCCGGCACACAAGATGTTGGGGTCATAAAAGTTACAGAAACGAATCCTTGACGGACGGAAACGAGTCGCCTTTTATGGATCAGCGCTCCTGTTGAGGGCGCGGCCGGCGAGTGACAGCACCGGTCTTTTTCCCGGATTTCCCCTGCGTTTTGGCGGACCAGCCCGTTCAGTCGGCGGGTTGACGCATGGGATTTTCGCGGCATTTTTGTTGCGTGGGACATTTGTGCGGCACTGGATTAAATAGGCTGTTAACACTATATTTAGCGTTTGCAGCGATGCTTCGACACCAGATAAGGTGACGTCTCTCACCAGGGAATCATCATCCGGTGCCGGGGCGAACGCTCCGGGCTTTTTGCCCGGGCTGCCCGACGCCGAAAGTTTTCGGCCGGGACGGCCGCGGCGAAAGCCGGAGATCGCGAGCTTCCGGCCTCGCAAGAGGCCGGCATTTGAAGGACACGCGCCTTCATGCGGAAACCGCGAGGGTTTCCCGTGGATAGGTGCTATATATAGGGACTGAGGACGGACCAATGCGCATCGAGCGGCGTTTCACCAGGGACGGGCAATCGGCCTACGCGGACATCGAATTCCGCAAGGCGCTTTCGGAGATCAAGAATCCGGACGGCTCCGTCGTCTTCCGCCTCGACAACATCGACGTGCCGGCGCAGTTCTCGCAGGTCGCCGCCGATATCCTGGCGCAAAAGTATTTCCGCAAGGCCGGTGTTCCTGCGCGCCTGAAGAAGGTCGAGGAGAACGACGTTCCCTCCTTCCTGTGGCGCTCGGTGCCCGACGAGGCCGCACTCGCCGAACTGCCGGAGAAGGACCGCTACGGCTCCGAGACCGACGCCCGCCAGGTTTTCGACCGGCTGGCCGGCACCTGGACCTACTGGGGCTGGAAGGGCGGCTACTTCAAGTCCGAGGACGACGCCCGCGCATTCAAGGACGAACTGTCCTACATGCTCGCCACCCAGCGCGTCGCGCCCAACTCGCCGCAGTGGTTCAACACCGGCCTGCACTGGGCCTATGGCATCGACGGCCCCGGCCAGGGGCATTTCTATGTCGACCCGTTCACCGGCAAGCTGACCAAGTCGAAATCGGCCTATGAGCACCCGCAGCCGCATGCCTGCTTCATCCAGTCGGTCGCCGACGACCTCGTCAACGAGGGCGGCATCATGGATTTGTGGGTTCGCGAGGCGCGCCTGTTCAAATACGGCTCCGGCACCGGCTCCAATTTCTCCTACCTGCGCGGCGAGGGCGAGAAGCTCTCCGGCGGCGGCCGCTCGTCCGGCCTGATGAGCTTCCTGAAGATCGGCGACCGCGCCGCGGGCGCGATCAAGTCGGGCGGCACCACGCGCCGCGCCGCCAAGATGGTGGTCGTCGACGTCGATCACCCCGACATCGAGGCCTATATCGACTGGAAGGTCAACGAGGAGCAGAAGGTCGCCTCGCTGGTCACCGGCTCGAAGATCGTTAAGCAGCACCTCGCGGCCATCATGAAGGCCTGCATCAATTGCGAGGCCGACAATGGGGATTGCTTCGACCCGCTGAAGAACCCGGCGCTGAAGCGCGAGATCAAGGCGGCGAAGCGGAATTCGGTGCCGGAGAATTACGTCAAGCGCGTCATCCAGTTCGCCAAGCAGGGCTACACACGAATAGACTTCAAGACCTACGACACAGACTGGGATTCGGAGGCCTACCTCACGGTTTCGGGCCAGAATTCCAACAATTCGGTCTCGCTGAAGGACGACTTTTTGCGCGCGGTCGAGCAGGACGGCGAATGGAACCTGCTTGCCCGCAAGGACGGCAAGGTCATGAAGACGCTGCCCGCGCGGGAACTCTGGGAAAAAATCGGCCATGCCGCCTGGGCGTCCGCCGATCCGGGCTTGCACTTCAACACGACGATGAACGACTGGCACACCTGTGCGTCGGCCGGCGCGATCCGCGCGTCGAACCCGTGCTCGGAATACATGTTCCTCGACGATACGGCCTGCAATCTGGCGTCCATCAACCTTCTGCCCTACCGCCAGCATGGCGGCAACATCGACATCGCCGCTTACGAGCACACCGTGCGCCTCTGGACCATCGTGCTCGAAATCTCGGTCATGATGGCGCAGTTCCCGTCCAAGGAGATCGCAAAGCTCTCCTACGAATACCGCACGCTCGGCCTCGGCTACGCCAATATCGGCGGCCTGCTGATGACCTCCGGCATCCCCTATGATTCGGCCGAGGGGCGCGCCATCGGCGCCGCGCTGACCGCCATCATGACCGGCGTCGCCTATGCGACCTCCGCCGAAATGGCGTCCGAACTCGGCGCCTTCCGCGACTACGACCGCAACGCCGACAACATGCTGCGCGTCATGCGCAATCACCGCCGCGCCGCCTATGGCGACCGCGACGGCTACGAAAAGCTGTCGGTCGCGCCGGTGCCGCTGGTCGCCTCCGACTGCCCGCAGGCCGAGCTGATCAGACACGCCCGCGCCGCGTGGGATCGCGCGATCGAACTCGGCGAGGAACACGGCTACCGCAACGCGCAGGCGACCGTGATCGCGCCGACCGGCACGATCGGGCTGGTGATGGATTGCGACACCACCGGCATCGAGCCGGACTTCGCACTGGTGAAGTTCAAGAAGCTTGCCGGCGGCGGCTATTTCAAGATCATCAATCGCGCGGTGCCGGAAGCCCTGCGCACGCTCGGCTACACCGAGGCGCAGATCGCCGAGATCGAGGCCTACGCCGTCGGCCACGGCAATCTGAACCAGGCCCCCGGCATCAACCCCGGCTCGCTGCGCGCTAAAGGTTTCACCGACGAGAAGATCGCGGCGGTCAATGCAGCGCTTGGCCAGGCGTTCGACATCAAATTCGTCTTTAACCAGTGGACGCTCGGCGCCGACTGGGTGAAGGAGACTTTCGGCTTCACCGACGAACAGCTCAACGATTTCTCCTTCGAGATACTGCCTGCGCTGGGCTTCTCGCGGAAAGAAATCGAGGCCGCCAATATCCACATCTGCGGAGCGATGACGCTGGAGGGCGCGCCCCTCCTGAAGGACGAGCACCTGCCGGTGTTCGACTGCGCCAATCCGTGCGGCAAGATCGGCAAGCGCTACCTCTCGGTCGAGAGCCACATCAAGATGATGGCGGCGGCCCAGCCCTTCATCTCCGGCGCGATCTCCAAGACCATCAACATGCCCAACGAGGCGACGGTCGAGGACTGCAAGAGCGCCTACATGCTGTCTTGGAAGCTGGCGCTCAAGGCCAACGCGCTCTACCGCGACGGCTCGAAGCTTTCGCAACCGCTCAACGCCTCGCTGATCGCCGACGACGAGGAGGATGAGGACGACATCGTCGAGGAACTGATCGCCTCGCCGGCCGCCGCCCGCGCCGTCACCGTCACCGAAAAGATCGTCGAGCGCATCATCGAGCGCGTCTCGCGCGACCGCGAAAAACTGCCGAACCGCCGCAAGGGCTACACCCAGAAGGCGGTGATCGGCGGCCACAAGGTCTATCTCAGAACCGGCGAGTTCGACGACGGCCGTCTCGGCGAGATCTTCATCGACATGCACAAGGAGGGCGCGGCCTTCCGGGCGATGATGAACAATTTCGCCATCGCCATCTCGATCGGCCTGCAGTACGGCGTGCCGCTCGACGAATATGTCGACGCCTTCACCTTCACCAAGTTCGAGCCGGCTGGCATGGTCCAGGGCAACGACGCGATCAAGAACGCCACCTCGATCCTCGACTACGTGTTCCGCGAACTGGCCGTCTCTTATCTCGATCGCCACGACCTCGCTCATGTCGACCAGTCCGACTTCGACAAGACCGCACTTGGCCGCGGCATTTCGGAAGGCCGGGCCTTGCCCTTCTCCAAGGGCCTGACCCGCGGCGCCTCGCCGCTCAAGGTCGTCTCCGGCCAAGGCGTTGCGGGCCCCGACCCGAAGGGCTTTGCCGGCGGGCAGGGTGGAACCGGCCAGCCGGTGCGCTCCGCCCCGGTCGCCTTCTCCGGCTCCAATGTGCGGGCGCTATCGTCGGCCTCGGCCAATGCCGGCCTGGCGGTCAAGCCCGCGCTGGTCAGCGAAGGGGCGACCGCCTTCAAGCGCGACTATGAGGAGCGGGCGAGGGAACTGACGGAAGAAGCCGTGGAGGACGAAACCTCGCCGGCCTCAGCGCTGTTCACCGACACCGCGGCCGAAGCCGCCGCCGAGGCGAAAAAACTCGCCTCCCAGCGCCGCCAGCAGTCGCTGATGCAGGGCTACACCGGCAACGAATGCTCCGAGTGCCACAATTTCACGATGGTGCGGAACGGGACTTGCGAGAAGTGCGATACGTGTGGCGCGACGAGTGGGTGCAGTTGAGCTAGGCTGGGTTTGGGCTGTCCGTAATGGCTGAGCCCATCCGACCAAAATTCAGGGTAATCGAGGGTGGCGGTACAAAACCAAGTTCTTGGTTATTACCACCATCTACGGTTCTCGGAAAATCGCCCTTCGATAACAGGGGCGTCATGGCCTATCGTGTTGCTTCAGGTGATTTGCAGAAAACACCTGAAGCAATGGCCGCCGCCAGCCCATTCTTGACTTATGGTGGCACGTCCATGGCGAACTGCCGCCTATTCCGGGAATCGACTGTTACGCTGACATCGCAAAATCGAATGAGGTCGGGCTTCATACTGCCCACGCGTGTTTTCGCGGCCTGATGGATGGGTGGGCCGAAGGAGGAAGCAAGGCGGTCATTTCCATGGCATCATGAGGACTGAGGTCCCTTGTACGAGCGGTCCGTGATAAATTAACGCAAAGGCCCGCCATTTGGAGATGCAGCAATGGTCGATCTGGCAGATGTGCTCGATCCACTCCGCAAGCAGGTGATCGACATCAAAGATGCGCTCGCCCACGCGCGCTATCGTTATGACGGTATCGATCTGATCATGGGCGATGTTTCGGACCCCAAGGTCCGGGGAGCCTCGCAGGAGATTTTTGCCCTGGCCAGCGAGAAGATGGATGTCGTGGATGACATGCTGGACGAACTCTATCGACAGCTATCCGCACTCGATCGCACGTTTGAGGCTCATGGCAAATCGCTAGGGCGGGGGTAGCAAGATCGACGGCGGCTGGGGCGAAGTTCTGAGCGCAGGATTTCGGCATTAGGCAGCAGAAGCCACCACCTTCTCCCTCAAGGGGAGAAGGGAGATCGTCATCGCCATGGCTGCAAATTACCATCGCGAACACAGCGATGACGGTGTCGCAGACCGAGTAAATTCGTGCGGCACTTCGGCCGTTCTTCGGCGCGCTTCCTACCGCCGCATCGCCCCCGCCAGCCGTTCGCCCAAACCGTAGATGAGACTCTCGATGTCGGCTGCTGTCCAAGGCGCCAGGGCAGCCGCTTTCACGCGGGTTTCGACATCGCTGTATTTGCCGATGCGGGCTTCTATGAAGGAGCGCATGCGCTGGTGAAACTGGCCGACGGTGAGCTGCTTGCGCTTTGCCTTGAACATCGAGCCGTTGAACCGCGCCGCCTTGGGGAAGAATTTGCTGGCCTTGGCGTCGGGCTTCTCTTCGGCGCTCGACAGGAGCTTTGCTGCGCCGTTGGTGCCAAGGAAATGGGGGAGGTAAAGATCCCGCTCGTCCATGGCCGTCTCGAGGCGCGCTTCGATGCGTTCCTTGGCCGCGAGCAGGCTCTTGGCGGCAAGATCAGCGCCACGGCCCCCAAAATGCCCGAGCGCATCCAGCACGGGAAGCCCAACCAACACGATCGAGAGAGCTTCGGGAGCGACTGCTAGTCCACATAGACGACGACGTATCTCGACCCGGAGGACTGATAGTAGGTCCCGCCGCATCGCCAAACCAATGTGCCGTAGACGGTCACCCGTGCGCAGCCTGCGGGGAGCGCGCTGATGTAGATTGCCGACCGCCGAACAGTCCGCCGGGTCGTGCGGCGAGCCACGCCAGCGACGCTGCCCGGAGTGGCGGGGCGTCCTATTCTTGCATTGGCTTCCGATAGCAATGAATGGTACGTCACGACCGCCACCGGATCGATCTGGAGGAAAGTCACTAGAGACAGGGCAAAGACCATGCCTTTGCGAAGTCTAAATCTCATCATCATCACTCCTTGGCCAAGTCGATTTCGCCGGTCGCGTCGGCGGTAAGGGCGTCGAGCCTCTTCGCATCCTTCGGAGGCGTGAAAACGAAGGCTGAATCCTCGAGTGATGGCGCGGTGTTCCAGTTTTTGAACTCGATCGAATATTCGGGAGAGGCCGCCACCCACTTGCTGGTGATGACATACTTGAGCGGCAAGGGTTTCTCGCCGTCGCTTACCCAAAGCTGCCAGTCGACCTCTTTGCCCCTGAAGGCGAGGTGGTGAACCTCAACTCCGTTGAGGAATGCCATCCCAACATGCGTGCCGCTGGCGGTATCCGTTTCGGCGTGCTGCAAGGGCTTATCGGAGAGAAGGTCGGCTCCGGGCGCATCGAAACCAACATCGTTGCGAAGGGCGTCGACAGCTTGCTCGATAGTGGTGGCGGGCAGTTGGAAGAATGCACTCGCATTTTTGCCATAGAGGGTTAGCGCGCTGCCATCGAGGATCAGTTCCAGGTCGGCGATCGCACCTTTGCGCGAGGCGTGGAGCTTGTCGGGCCTTTGGACCTTTATCTCACCCGAGCTGGCGAACTGAAGCTTCTGCCCCGTCGTAGGACACGACCTCCGTCTCCACGTCGTAGTCAACCGAGAAGCGTTCGAGCGAACCAAGGTACTCCGACATCGCGCCAAGAACCTTGGCGGCGTCTCCCTCGACTTCAGCCTGTGCGAAGGCCCTTTGGACTGGCAAGGAAGCCACGCACAGAGCGATCAATATTCCGACTTTGCCGACATGGCGTCTCATTACAGCCTCCACATGACTTCTGCCGCAAACGTTGGCGCATTCTGCTTCGGCGCAGGAGGTAATTTACTGTATCTTACGTGCAGGATTGGAAGTCAGTCCTCGATGTCGAGACCGGCTTTCCTCAGCGAGCCAAGCAGAAATTCGACATCTTCCGAACGGGCTAACCGCGTCGATGCTTCTTGCCGCAAGTTCTTCAACAAGGCCGGCTCATTTGCTTCGAGCCAGGCACGTTCGCGCTCGGCATCGACCTCGTATCCGCCTTCGGCGAAGATCGCGGCTGCAATCGCGTGATAGAGAGAATTTTTCGGAGCCGTCGTTTTCTTTATCCACATGGCCGCGTGCTGATAGTCGCCGCGGAAATAGGCGCAAAGGGCAAGCGCTGATTCGTAATAGGCAAAGGGACCGGGATTGCGTTCACGGGCTTCAGCAACCAACGGGCACCCGCCATCCCAATTACCGGACAACGCCAGGCGATATCCGTACTCACCCATAAGCTCGGTGTCGTTCGGGTTGATGGCCAGGGCCTGACTGCCCACCCTTAAAGCTGAGTCGATTTCCTTGCTCAAATAGAGAGCAAACATTTCTGCCTGCAGAGCGCGGAGATTGCGAGGGTCCAGTTCCACAGCGTGCCGCGCCATGGTGAGGGCACGACCGATCGCCGGTTGCGACGCGGGATCAAATGGAAATTCGAATCGAACTTCATCAATGGTGATTTGCGACAGCAGACCCCAGGCGGTTGCGTAGCCCGGAAAGCGCTTCACGGCCTTTTCGAGGCACGTGCGGACCGATGAACGCGTCTCCGGATCGAGGCTGGCTCGATATGCGTAGTAGGAAAGCGTGCAGGAGTAGGCAGCCCAATCGTCGGGAGGATTCGAGGGGTTGAGAGATGCGTCCGCCTGAGAAATCACCCCATAGGTTTGGGCAAGGCTTGTCGCCACGTTCCTGGCTATGTCGGCTTGGGCGTCCAGAATACCGGAGACCTTCGTTTCTCCGTCGTAGCTGTTCGCCCACAGGATCGAGCCGTCGGCCCGGTTGCGAAAACTGACCTGAAGCCGGAAGGCGTCGGGCTCCAGATTTACGTTTCCGGACAGGACGAAGCGCGGCGGCAAGGTCTCCTTGCCCGGTGCGGTTTCGACCGACTGGAGGATGACGATGTCTTTGAACTTGGAAAGCTGCCCGGCGACTTCCTGCGCCAATCCACTCGTTATGGTTGCCGAGGCTTGCGTGCCGGTCAGGTCGTCAAACTTCTCCACCAGCACGCGGGGCATTTCGGGCGTGACTGGCCTGGTTTCACTCGGATTCAACCGCCATGCCCCGGCGGCCACTGCCGTTGCTGCAACCAGCGCCAAAAGCCCTCCTCCCCACAGGCGGAACGCCTTCGGCCGGGACGAGATTACGGCGGCTACTGAAGCAACGGAGGTTTCCGGCAGGTCCGTAATGGGCGGCTGTGATCGAAGGAGGAATGCAGGGACGTAGCCGCCTTTCGGAATCGTGATGAGAATTGGGTCGGACTGTCCCGCGGTCAAATAGTACCGTTCCATCGAACGGCGCAGGTGGCCTGCTTCAATGCGGACGATCGGATCCGTTTGCGGGTCGAAAGATTCATCGCGGCCGAACACTTCGACGGCGATCGAGTAGGCCTTGATCCGGCCGCCACGCCCCGACAGCGTCTCTTCCACCACATGACTGAGAAAGCGGTGCTCGCGGTCAGTCGCCTCAAAGTCGGCGCTCTTCAAGATCCGGTTGAGCTGGGCACGGCAGTCTTCCGCAGGGAGATTGACCTCCCTTCCTGCCGATGCTTCCGCCTGAACCACCGAACCCCCACTACTTGTTCTTTAGTAAGTTCTTAAGTAACGCGACCCTGCCGTACTTTTTCTATGTAAATTACCTGGTCGCCCACGTAATTTACATACTGCTTCTCGCTCCAGCAATAGTCTCGGCCTAATCTGGCGCAATCAATGGATCGCGCCAATGGCACAGGAAAGCGGGTCGACCGACAAGCGAGAGGGATTTTCGGCAGCACTTCGCCGGTTTCCGCAATTCGAACTCGCGATCCGCAGGCTGATGGGCCGGAGCGAGGCCTTTTGCGACATGTGCGAGGAACTCGCGGAAGCCGAGTTGGCGCTGTCGACGGTCGGCAAGGTTGCGCCGGCACTGCACGAGGCAAGGAAGGCCGAATGGCAGGAGTTGATAGATCGGCTGGTCGCGGAAGTCGAAGCCGCGCTGCTGGACAAGGACGTTGTCGTGAAACCGCGGCCGGATCGGTGATCCCGATGGCGAATGGTTCCCGCACGGCGGCTCTCCTCGTTCCAGCGCTGCTGTTTGCCAGCACCGCATTGGCCCAGGATGATACGCAGGAACTGGCCAAGAAGCTGTCGAACCCGATCGCCGGCACGAAACTTATGAAACACACGAGTTCGATAGCTCATCGAACAATAAAGGAGTACGGCAAATGTTGACCAAGCGAGATCTACTTCGCTCAGCCGCGGTGATCGCCGCCGGCGCCGCGATTGCGAGGCCCAGCCTGCTGATGGCGCAGAGCTATCCTGACATCGTCGAGGCCAAGGACATCGCCGAGGAAGGCTTCATCTACGGCCTGCCGCTCGTGATGAACTATGCGGTCATGAACGAGTTCGCCGTCGATCCGAAGTCCAGCCAGTTCAAGGCGCCGTTCAACGAAATCGATAACATGCACCACGTCGCGACCTACGAAGACACGGCAATCATCACGCCGAACAGTGACACGCCATACTCCATTCTGTGGCTGGATCTGCGTGCCGAGCCGATGGTGATCACCGTGCCGGCGGTAGAGAAGGAGCGCTATTATTCGGTGCAGTTGATTGACGGCAACACATATAACTTTGGCTATATCGGTAGCCGCGCCACGGGAAACGTTCCGGGTTCCTATCTGGTTGTCGGACCCGACTGGAAAGGCGAGAAGCCGGCCGGCATCAGCCAAGTCTTTTCCTCGACCACCCCGTTCGTATTCGCCAACTTTCGGACCCAGCTTATCAACGTCGAAGATATGCCGAACGTGGAGAAGGTGCAGGCCGGCTACAAGGCGCAGCCGCTTTCCGCCTTCCTCAAACAGCCCGCCCCGCCCCCCGCGCCGAAGATCGATTTCCTGCCGGCCACCACTGCCGGAATCAAGGACAACTTCTTCGAATATCTCGACGCGGCACTGCAATACGTCCCCGAGACGCCAAGGGACAAGGAAATCCGTGCGAAACTGGCGACGATTGGCATCGGTCCCGGCAAGACCTTCGAGTTGAAGGATCTATCGCTCGAACACAAAGCCGAAATGCTGATAGGCATGAAGCAGGGTGACGATAAAATCAACAAATGGCTGGCCAGCGGAAACAAACCCATCAACGGCTGGAACGTCAGCTCGCTTCTTGGCGACGAGGCCTTCTACAATGGCGATTGGTTGCTGCGGTCCGGAGCTGCAAAGGCAGGTCTCTATGGCAACGATGCAGCAGAGGCCATGTACCCCTTCACCCGGACGGATGCGACCGGGGAACCGCTCGACGGCAGCAAGCACAACTACACTCTCACCTTTCCCGCCGGGCAGCTCCCGCCGGTGAACTCCTTCTGGTCGGTGACGATGTATGACGGCAAGAGCCAGTTCCTGATCAAGAACCCGATCAATCGCTATCTCATCAACTCGCCGATGTTGCCCGGCATAAAGAAGAACGAGGATGGCTCGCTCACCCTCTATATCCAGAAAGACAGCCCCGGTGCGGACAAGGAAGCAAATTGGCTGCCTGCTCCCGATGGCACGATCTATCTCGTGATGCGCCTGTACTGGCCGAAGACGGAAGCGCCTTCGATCCTGCCGGCTGGCGAGGGGACGTGGCAGCCGCCCGGTATCACCGTGGCGCAATAATTATCCCGACTATGTGATGCGTGGTGCCGAAGAGGCGCCGTCAACGAGGAGAGAACAATGATACGCGTGACCAGACTGCTTTGCGTCACCGCCGCGGTGGTACTGATGGGCTTAGGCGGCGCTTCCGCCGATACGGCTCCGAAGATGAAAATGACGACGCCGATCCCGGATTCGATCATCACGCCGGAGAGCGTGGACACCAGGATTGGCAAACTGAACTTTTTCGATGGCTTCCCGGATGACGCCACTTCGGAGAAGATCTACGATAATCTCGATTTCATGCGCGGCGTCGATGCTTTTCTCAACGCCATGCCCGGTGCATCGGTTGAAGCCCTGCGGGTTGGCCTGGCCAGCCAGGGTGCGGACAACAACCAGACCATTCTGATCTTCGAAAACCTGATGGACTCGCGTTCGTTGTTCCTGACCGGCAACACCGAAAGCATCTACAATCTTATGTGGCTGGACACCAAGGCTGGCCCGCTGGTCATCGAGACGCCGCCCAACATCCTCGGCATGATCGACAACCATTGGTTCCAGTACGTCGGAGATGTCGGCAACGCCGGTCCGGACAAGGGCAAGGGCGGAAAATACCTGCTTTTGCCACCGGGCTACGAGGGCGAGGTACCCGAAGGCTACTTCGTATTGCGGACCTCAACCTATGGAAACCTGTTCTTCTGGCGCGGCTTCCTCGATAACGGCAGCACCGCGACGGCTGTCGAAAACACCAGGAAATTCGCCAAGGTTTATCCCCTTTCGGACGCCGGCAACCCGCCGCCGATGAAGGTCGTCAGTGTCTCGGGCAAGGAGTTCAACACCATCCATGCCAATGATTTCCATTTCTACGAAGAAGTGAACAACATCGTCCAATACGAGCCGACCGAGGCCTATCACCCGGACGTGCTGGGACAGCTCGCGTCCATCGGTATCGAGAAGGGAAAACCCTTCGCACCCGACGAGCGTATGAAGAAGATCCTCACCGAAGCCGTGGCCGTCGGCAATGCGACGGCGCGCACCATCACCTTCAAGACCCGCATGAAGGACGCCTATTATTATCCCGACAGTGCCTGGTTCACCGGCTTTGTCGGCGGCAGCTACGAGTTTCTTCTGCAGCCCGGCGTTCGTTATCTGGATGCTCGCGTCCTGTTCCACTACTATGCGACGGGCATAACGCCGGCCATGGCGATAAAGCGCGTCGGCATCGGTTCCCAATACGCGGGGGCCACGACGGACAAGGATCACAAGCCTCTCGATGGCAGCAAGACCTATAAGATCCACCTGCCGCCGAACATTCCTGCTAAGGAATAGTTCGTTGTCTATGACAACCAGACGCGTTCGATGCTGCAGACGGACCAGCAATTCCCCAGCATCGGCAGCGACAAGAAAGACATTGTCATCAATGCCGACGGTTCGGTCGATGTCTGGTTCGGCCCGACCGCGCCGGAAGGCCATGCGGCCAACTGGGTCCAGACGGTTCCCGGCAAGGGCTGGAACGTTCTCCTTCGCCTCTATGGCCCGCTGGAGTCATGGTTCGATAAGACTTGGAAGCCGGGTGAGTTCGAACTGGTCCCCTGACTTTGGTGGCACGCCGTCTGCGGCAACCGTCGAGAAGTCGTACGAATAACTCGATTTCGCGCATGCCGTGGACGCTTACATCAACACCTACCAAGGCGCTTCCCTTCAGGGAGGGACTGCTGAACATCGGCGTGAAGGACAACGACGTCATCATCTGGCCAAAGCTGATGGACGCCAACTGGATCCAGACCGTTCCCGGCAAGGGCTACAGCGCGATGCTGCGCCTCTACAGCCCGCTGAGCCGTTCTTCACCAAGGAATGGTGGCGGCCAAGCGAAATCGAACTGGTGCCCTGACAAGTGGACACCGGGGCCATGGGGAGCGGATCCCATGGTCCCTGAATATAGCGACTAGATCACCTGTCACGGTGGAAGGCTGCCGCTCAAACCGGCACAATTTAGATGAGGAGGTTTCAACGCGCGGTTGGAGTGGACGTACCGGATCACTCGCCTCGACGGCCTTCCTGTTGATATCGGCTGCCGCCCAGTCGTAGGAGCGACAGGCCTATTTCGGACAGAAGATGGAACCGATGGTCGGTGGCAGGGAAGGGGACTGGCCGCTGCATCCAATCGCTGTGCGGGCGCTAGCTCTACAGGACAGATTGGCGTCGGAGACCCGAGGGCTTCGCAGGACACAGTTGCCATGCCGTATTCTTGCGGCAGTGCTCCGGCGGTCCGGACCCGAACCGCAAGGTCCGCGCCAAGCGCCATTCTGCATCGTCGCTGGCGTCCGGACGGTCACGGCATGATCCTCGGGTCGCTATCAACCCATCCCGCGAAACTACTCGCGCCACTCCGAATTCGTCTTCTCGATCAGGTAGGCCGATCTTGCCGCAGCCAGCGTTTGAGTGATCTCTACCGCCGCACTGCTCCCGCCAGCCGTTCGCCCAGATCGTAGACGAGACTCTCGATGTCGGCTGCTGTCCAGGGCGACAGGGCAGCCTCTGTCACGCGGGTTTCGACATCGCTGTATTTGCCGATGCGGGCTTCTATGAAGGAGCGCATGCGCTGGTGAAACTGGCCAACGGTAAGGTGCTTGCCCTTGGCCTTGAACATCGAGCCGTTGAACCGTGCCGCCTTGGGGAAGAATTTGCTGGCCTTGGCCTCGGGCTTCTCATCGACGCTCGACAGGAGCTTTGCTGCGCCGTTGGTGCCAAGGAAATGGGGAAGGTAGAGATCCCTCTCGTCCATGGTCTTCGCGATGCGGGCTTCAATGCGCTCCTTGGCCGCGAGCAGGTTCTTGGCGGCAAGCACCGCCGACAAATAGGGATCGCGCCTGAGCTCCAGGATGCGGTCCTCTTCGGCATCGTCCTCCACGTAATGCAGTTCGCGCTTGCCATCGGGGCGGGTGAGGATCATCTCCGCTTCGTCGCCAAGGCCGAATTCCTCGCCATATTTCTTGACGGCCTCGAGCCAGCTCTGGTCGAGGAACTGCATGAGGCCGAGCGCCGACCCTTTGGGCGGGCGGTTATTGATGTCGAAGGACGACTCCTTTTCGGCGATCGCGAAAAGAGTGTCGGCAGGAAATCGGGTGTCCGTGGCGGCGCGCAGGATTTCGCTGGCGATGTGCTGCGACACCTCGTACTCGCCGAACTCGTGCACAGACATGCCGGTGACGATCTGTTCCGCGCCTTCCGAAAGGATGGAGACGGTGTCCTTCAGGGCATCGAGCAGAGTGCCTTTGACTTCCTTGCGTTGGGGAGCCGTGGCGTCCGGATCGATGATGTCGAACTCGGGAACGGCAGACGAAAAATCCAACAAAGGGGAGGGAACGGCTGCGGAAAGCGCGGCTTCGGTAACTCCCGCGGGCAGCACCCCTGAATGAAGCGGCCCCGGCACGATCGCCACTGTCGCCGCCAGGCCAAGCCCTGCGACCGTTTTCGACAAAAGCCGTCCGCTCCCCGAAAGGAGTACGCCCCTGCCAGCAAAGAATTCACGTGTTTTTTGGAGTGACGCCAAGGTCCCCCTCCCGTTCCCTATCGCTGCCCAATTGTCTTGGCGCAGGTCTATTTCAATCGTTGAGCCGTCAACGTCGAAAAAGACAAGAAGAACGGTCGGTGTGCCCTCTAAATAGGTGGGGTTCGTGGCGGTACAATGGCCGCAGTGAGGCAAAAAAGGTCATAATGTACAATAAGGTGATTTCTATCGAGCGTTGCGTATTCGATGCATTGCTTGAGAAAATTCCCGGTTGCGAGCAGAACATTTCTCGGAACGTTCACTGCCTATTCGCATTCGGCGCCGGTGATTCGGTTCATTCCATATCCGCACCCCAGCCGGTCCCCGCCTCGGTTAGCTCGCGCCACATCGAGCGGGCGAAGCTTTCTGCGGCGGGGATGGGACTATGGGGCATGGAAGACTATTCGGGCGCTGCGTTCCGTCCAACACCTGGCGTGCTCCTGCTATAGCCATCGGTTCTGAAACCGTAACGCTCTACGGCTGAAGGTTCCTGGCCAGCGCCGAGCCGGCGCCTAGCGCGCGCAGCTTTCCGGCAGCGACATCGCGCGACAGCGGCGCCATCCCGCAATTGGTACAGGGCTGGATGCGCTCGGCGTCGGCATACCCCAGCGCCTCGCCGATGGTCGCGGCCACCTGTTCGGGCGTCTCGACCAGGTTCGACGCCACGTCGATCACGCCGACCAGCAGTTCCTTGTCGGGCAGCAGCGAAATCAACGAGATCGGCACGCGCGAATTGGCGCATTCCAGCGAGACCTGGCGAATCGAAGAGGCGTTGATGGCGGGAAAAATCGCCTCATATTGCCGCCATTCCGACCCCAATGTTTCCTTCCACTTGAGATTGGCTTCGATGCCGTAGCCATAGCAGATATGCACCGCCGTAGCGCAGCGCAGACCTCGCGCAGCGCGCTCCAGCGCGGCGATGCCCCAGTCGGTCACTTCGGCCATGAACACGTTGAAGGCCGGCTCGTCGAACTGGATCACGTCGACGCCCGCCGCTTCGAGCTCCAGCGCCTCCTCATTCAAAATTTCCGCAAAAGCCATCGCCATGTCGGCCCGCCGGCCGTAATGCGTGTCGGCAAGCGTATCGCAGATGGTCATAGGGCCGGGCAGGGTGAATTTCAGGCGCTTTTGCGTGTGCCGGCGGCAGAATGCGGCTGGGTCGCCATGCACCGGGCCGCTGCGCCGAAGCTTGCCGGTCACCGTCGGAACATCCGCCTCGTAGCGGTTGTTGCGGATGCCCATCTTGCTCATCAGCGTCCAGTCTATGCCTTCCACCGTCTCCAGAAAGCCGTGAACAAAGTGCGTGCGGAACTGCTCGCCGTCCGACACCGTCTCGATGCCGGCGTCTTCCTGCTCCTTGATCCAGATCAGCGCCGCGTCGCGCTTGGCGCTGTCGAGCTCTTCGGCCTCCAGCTTCCATTTCGGCCACAGCTTTTCGGTCTCGGCCAGCCATCCCGGTTTCGGCAAGCTGCCTGCGATCGTCGGTGGAAACAGCATTGATCTCTCCCTCGATGCGCTCCGTGGCGAAGCTGGCTATTGCCGTAGGTGGCAACGAACGAACTGAACCTCGCCGTCGGCGCCAGGCGTGGAAATGCGCAGGGCGTTTTCGTCCTGCATGGCGAACCGGATCTGCCGCTCCTCGGTATTGCCCTCTGCGATGCAGGAGGCGGTCACGGTGGCTTCGCCGTCCGTCGGATCTTGGGCAGCGAAGTTGCAGACGCTTTCGTAGCGGCGGATTGTCGTCGGCGTGATCACGGCGAAAAGCTGTACCGGCTCGACATCGATCCGCGCGCAGGAAGCAGCATCCGCCGCCCACACGCCGACATAGTCGGGGCCGATGCCGGCCGGACGCGCCCGTGCGGCCGCGCGGGTATCGGATTTGAGCTGGTCGGCCGGCGCCAGTACGGCTGCGGGATCGCCGGTCGGGGAGGTCGGCGTGCCGGCCGCTTCGTCGATGCGCTTTTCCAGTTCGGCGACAGCGCCATCGAAATCTTCCCGCGCCTGTTTGATGATCTCCTCGACGCCTTGGCCGATATCCCTGGCGATCTCGCCGGCGCGCTCCAGCGCGGGGCCGGCATCTTTCAACGCTTCGCGGCCCTGTTCGGCAAGATCCTGCGCGCCTTCGCGCGCGGCTTCCTTCAACGCCTCGCCGGCCTCGCGCAACTCGCGTACGGCGTCTTCGGTCTTGTCAGGCGCGGGTTCAGGCTGTGCAGGCGCGCCTTGTTCGGCCGGCGGGGCTGTGTCCGCAGCCTGCTCCTCGCCGCACGCCGTGAGCAGGAGCGCGGACGCCAGGGCGGCCGGCAGAGCTAGTCTGGAAATCCGCATCATGAATCCTTCCCAGGTCCCGCCGCCTCAGTAGATTACCACACTCCTGATGCTCTCGCCTTTGTGCATCAGGTCGAAACCCTTGTTGATGTCGTTCAGCGGCATTGTGTGGGTAATCATCGGATCGATCTGGATCTTCCCTTCCATATACCAGTCGACGATCTTCGGCACGTCGGTGCGGCCGCGCGCGCCGCCGAAGGCGGTGCCCATCCAGGTTCGTCCGGTGACCAACTGGAACGGCCGCGTCGCGATCTCCTGGCCTGCGCCGGCGACCCCGATGACCACGGACTTGCCCCAGCCGCGATGGCTTGCCTCCAGCGCCTGGCGCATCACCTTCACGTTGCCGGTGCAGTCGAATGTGTAGTCGGCCCCACCGATCTGGTCGGCGCCGCGCTTGGTCAAGTTGACGAGGTAAGGCACGATATCGCCGTCGATCTCCTTCGGATTGACGAAATGCGTCATGCCGAAGCGTTCGCCCCATGCCTTGCGGTCGTTGTTGATGTCGACGCCGATGATCATGTCGGCCCCGGCGAGTTTCAGGCCCTGCAGGACGTTGAGCCCGATGCCGCCCAGCCCGAACACCACGGCCGTCGCGCCGATCTCGACCTTGGCCGTGTTGATCACCGCGCCGATGCCGGTGGTCACGCCGCAGCCTATGTAGCAGATCTTGTCGAAGGGCGCGTCGGGATTGACCTTGGCCAGTGCGATTTCGGGCAGGACCGTGAAGTTGGAAAAAGTCGAGCAGCCCATATAGTGGAAGATCTTTTCGCCGCCGACGGAAAACCGGCTGGTGCCGTCCGGCATCAAGCCCTGGCCCTGGGTCGCGCGGATGGCCGTGCAGAGGTTCGTCTTCCTGGACAGGCAAGACGGGCATTGCCGGCATTCGGGCGTGTAGAGCGGGATGACGTGGTCGCCCTTCTTCAGGCTTGTCACGCCGCGGCCGACATCGACCACCACGCCGGCGCCCTCATGGCCCAAAATCGCCGGAAAAATGCCTTCCGGATCGGCGCCCGACAGAGTGAACTCGTCGGTGTGGCAAATGCCGGTGGCCTTGATCTCGACAAGGACCTCGCCGTCGCGCGGCCCCTCCAGGTCGACTTCCATGATCTCCAGCGGTTTTCCGGCTCCAACGGCCACGGCTGCGCGTGTTTTCATCCTGATCTCCTCCTGGGATTCGGCCGCAAAGTTTCAGCTTTTCACCGTGCGATCAAGCGCCGCGAACCCCTACTTTTCGGCATAGCCGCGGCCCTGTCGCCATAGTATGCATCGGCATGGCGGCAAATCTCCTCGTGGCGGCGGTTCTCAACGCGGTTACCTTTCTCGTTCATGCGGTAGGACTCATCGGGCTCACCCATTTGATGACGAAGGTCATCGAGCGCAGTTCGGTGCGGGAGCGGCGCTGGGCCAAGCTCGTGGCGCTGTTCCTGCTGGCCATGGGCCTGTTCCTGCTGCTGAGCGTCGAGATCGCCGTGTGGGCGGCCTTCATGATCGGCATCGGCGCGTTTCCCGATTTCGAAACCGCGTTCTACTTCTCCACTTCCGCCTTCGCCACGATCGGCTTCGGCGACGTCCCTCCGGCCCGGGAATGGCGTCTGCTCGCCGCGATGGAAGGGGTCACGGGCTTTCTCATAGTCGGCTGGTCGGCGGCTTATATGGTCGCTTCCAGCATACGCTTCGGCCCGTTCGAGCGCGACATGCATTTTTGAGCGGCGCGAAGCATGACGTTTCGGGCGCTTGAGACATTCCCGGATAGCCCATAGAACGGGGCGCTACGCCGGGAGGGACGCCGCTCGCATGTTCAAGAAAATCCTGATCGCCAATCGCGGCGAGATCGCCTGCCGCGTCATCAAGACCGCGCGCAAGATGGGCATAGCCACGGTCGCCGTCTATTCCGACGCCGACCGCGACGCGGTCCATGTCGAGATGGCCGACGAGGCGGTGCATATCGGGCCGGCGGCGGCGTCGCAAAGCTATCTCGTGCCGGAGAAGATCATCGAGGCCTGCAAGGCGACCGGCGCCGAGGCGGTGCATCCTGGCTACGGCTTCCTGTCGGAGCGCGCCTCCTTCTGCGAGGCGCTGGAGGCGGAGGGCATCGTCTTCATCGGCCCAAAACCCAAGGCGATCAGGGCCATGGGCGACAAGATCGAATCGAAGAAATTCGCCAACGCCGCCAAGGTCTCCACCGTTCCCGGCTTTCTCGGCGTCATCGAAGACGCCGCCCATGCGGAAAAGATCGCCGGCGAGATCGGCTATCCCGTCATGATCAAGGCCTCGGCCGGCGGCGGCGGCAAGGGCATGCGCATCGCCTGGTCGAAGCGCGAGGTGCGCGACGGCTTCCAGTCATCCAAAAACGAAGCCAAGAGCTCGTTCGGCGACGACCGTGTTTTCATAGAAAAGTTCATCGTCGACCCGCGCCACATCGAGATCCAGGTGCTTGGCGACGCGCACGGCAACTGCATCTATCTCGGCGAGCGCGAATGCTCGATCCAGCGCCGCAACCAGAAGGTCGTCGAGGAAGCGCCGTCACCGTTCCTCGACGCGAAGACGCGCAAGGCCATGGGCGAGCAGTCGGTCGCGCTGGCCAAGGCCGTCGATTATCAGAGCGCGGGCACGGTCGAGTTCATCGTTGACGCAGAGAAAAAGTTCTATTTTCTTGAAATGAATACGCGTTTGCAGGTCGAGCATCCGGTGACGGAGCTGGTCACCGGCTTCGATCTGGTCGAGCGGATGATCCGGATTGCGGCAGGCGAGAAGCTGGCAATCAGGCAAAGCGACGTGAAAATGACCGGCTGGGCTATCGAAAGCCGGCTCTACGCCGAAGATCCGTACCGCAATTTCCTGCCCTCCATCGGCCGCCTGACGCGCTACCGCCCGCCGGAGGAGGGGAGAACCGGCGACATCGTCATTCGCAACGACACCGGCGTCGCCGAAGGCTCCGAGATTTCGATGCACTACGATCCGATGATCGCAAAACTCTGCACCTGGGCGCCTGACCGGCTGCGGGCGACCGATGCCATGTCGGAGGCGCTTGACAATTTCGTGGTCGACGGCATCGAGCACAACATCCCGTTCCTCGCCGCGCTGATGCGGCATCCGCGCTGGCGCGAGGGCCGAATCTCCACAGCTTTCATCGCCGAGGAATACCCGGACGGTTTTGCGGCGATCGTTCCGGATGCCGGCGAGAAGGCGGTGCTGGCGGCGGTCGCAACAGCGGTCGAACTTCTGCGCCGCGACCGGCTCGATCGGTTGTCGGGCAGGCTCGCGCCGCATTCCGGCGCACTGAAACCCGATTGGACGGTGCGCTTGGGCAACGAATATCTGAACGTTGCGCTCGGCGAAGGCATGGTGTCGATCCCGATCGAAATGGATATGTCGGTGGAGGAGGGGGCTCCGCTGACGGTGGCGTCGGACTGGCGGCCAGGCGATCCGGTCTGGCGCGGAAAGGTCGGCGGGCGGCAGGTCGCCGCGCAGATACGCCCGGTCGAGAACGGTGTCCGCCTCGCCTGGAAGGGTATGGCGGCGACAGCTCGGGTAATGCGCCCGCGCACCGCCGAGCTCGACCGCCTGATGCCGGCGAAGATTGCGCCGGACACATCGAAGCTGCTGCTCTGCCCGATGCCAGGTCTGGTGGTCTCGATCCTCGTCGCCGAGGCGCAGGAAGTGAAGGCCGGCGAAATGTTGGCCGTCGTCGAGGCAATGAAGATGGAAAACGTGCTGCGCGCCGAGCGCGACCTGACCGTCGCGAAGATCAATGCAAAACCGGGCGACAGCCTGGCCGTCGACGCCGTCATCATGGAGTTTGTGTAGGATGGACGCATCGCCGGGACGCCAGGCCGTTCTTTTCGACCTCGACGGAACCCTGACGGACCCGTTCGTCGGCATCACCCGGTCGCTCGCCTATGCACTGGAAAAGCTCGGCCGCGCCGCGCCGGCGGCGGACGACCTGCGCTGGTGCATCGGCCCGCCGATCCAGTCCTCCTTCGCCGTGCTGCTCGAAACCGAAGACGCCGCGGCGATCGGCGAGGCCGTCCGGCTCTACCGCGAGCGCTATTCGGCGATCGGCAAATTTGAGAACACGCTGATCGAAGGCATCCCGGATGTGTTGGCCGAACTCGTCGCCGACGGCTTCTTCCTGGCGGTCGCGACCTCGAAGCTGAAGACCTATGCCGGCGAAATCATCGACCATTTCGATCTGCGTCGCTATTTCAGCGTGGTCCACGGCTCCGAACTGGACGGCCAAAACTCCGTCAAGGCCGAACTCATCTCCCACATACTCGTCGTCGAAGCTCTCGACGCCCGCCGCACCGTGATGGTCGGCGACCGCTCGCACGATGTGGCCGGCGCCAACGTCAACGGCGTCTTGGCCATCGGCGTCCTCTGGGGCTATGGCGACCGGCAGGAACTCGAGACCGCCGGCGCGGCCCGCATCATCGCCAGCCCGGCCGAACTGCGGGGATCCATCGCCGCGCTGCTTTGAGCGGGCGATGGAGGCTATCAGATCCAAAAGCCTGTGACCGGCGTCCATTCAGGCTGGACTGGCGCGATGCGTTCCCGGACAATACATCTCACCTTTCCCTGAGTCCTTCGAGCGGCAAAAAACCATGGCGGATGAGAGACTTTCACGCGATCCGCTGATGCGGGAGGCAATGGCCAGGACGGCAGCGCCGGCTCCAGCCAGCCGCGCGTTCATCCATCTGCGCGTCCATTCCGCCTATTCGCTGCTCGAGGGCGCACTGCCGATCGGCAAGATCGTCGGCCACGCCGTGAAAGACAGCGCGCCGGCAATCGCCATCACCGACACCAACAATCTGTTCGGCGCGCTCGAATTCGCCCAAAAGACGGTCAAGGAAGGCATCCAGCCCATCATCGGCTGCCAGGTCGACCTGTTCTTCGCCGGCGAGACCAGCGAAGCCTCGCGCGGCAACGGCCATCGCCGCCAGGGCCCCGACCTCTATCCCGTTGTGCTCATCGCCGCCACCGAGACCGGCTACGGCAATCTGGTGCGCCTGGTCAGCCGCGCCTATCTGGACACGCCTCCCGGCGAGCCCGTCCAGATCACCACCGAATGGCTGGCCAGCATGTCGGACGGGCTCATCTGCCTCACCGGCGGTCCGCGCGGACCGATCGGCTCAACGCTCAAGGCCGGCCATGCCGATTTGGCCGAAAGCCGGCTGCAATCGCTGATCTCGCTGTTTTCCGACCGGCTCTATGTCGAAATCGAGCGTGTCTCGGGCTACGACCGCGCGCTCGAGGCGGCCACCGTCGACCTCGCCTACCGCCTCGCTTTGCCACTGGTCGCCACCAACGAGGCGTTCTTCCCCGCCCGCGAGGACTATGAGGCGCATGACGCGCTGATCGCCATCGCCGAAGGCGCGGTGATCGCATCGGACGAGCGGCGGCGGCTCTCGCCCGACAATTTCTTGAAGAGCCAGAAGGAGATGGCGGAGCTTTTTGCCGATCTGCCTGAAGCGGTCGACAATACGGTCGAGATCGCCATGCGCTGCTCCTACTACCCGAAGAAGCGCGCGCCGATCCTGCCGCGCTTCACCGGTGGCGACGAGGCCGACCCGACCGCCGCGCTCAAGGCTGAGGCCGACGAACTGCGCCGTCAGGCGCGCGAGGGCCTCGCAATGCGCTTCGAGACCGCGGGGCTGACGCCCGGTTACACCGAGGAGCAATATCGCGAGCGGCTGGAATTCGAGCTCGGCATCATCGAGCGCATGAAATTCCCCGGCTACTTCCTCATCGTCGCCGACTTCATCAAATGGGCGAAGGCGCAAGGCATCCCCGTCGGCCCCGGCCGCGGCTCCGGCGCCGGCTCGCTCGTCGCCTACGCGCTCACCATCACCGACATCGACCCGCTGCGCTTCTCCTTGCTGTTCGAGCGCTTCCTCAATCCCGACCGCGTCTCGATGCCCGATTTCGACATCGATTTCTGCCAGGACCGCCGCGAGGAGGTGATCCGCTACGTGCAGGGTAAATACGGCCGCGACCAGGTCGGCCAGATAATCACCTTCGGCACGCTGCAGGCGCGTGCGGTGCTGCGCGACGTGGGCCGCGTGCTGCAGATGCCCTACGGCCAGGTCGACCGGCTCTGCAAGATGGTGCCGCAGAACCCGGCCAACCCCGTAAAACTCGCCGAAGCGGTCGCCAACGAGCCGCGCTTTGCCGAGGAGGCGGAGAAGGAGCCGATCGTCCAGACCCTGCTCGACATGGCGCAGAAGCTGGAAGGCCTCTACCGCCACGCCTCGACCCATGCCGCCGGCATCGTCATCGGCGACCGGCCGCTGTCGGAACTGGTGCCGATGTACCGCGACCCGCGCTCCGACATGCCGGTCACCCAGTTCAACATGAAGCTGGTCGAGGATGCCGGCCTGGTAAAGTTCGACTTCCTCGGCCTGAAGACGCTGACCGTGCTCGAAACCACGGTCAAGATGCTGCGCCGCCGCGGCGTCGAGATCGACTTGGCAAAGATCCCGCTCGACGACGAGAAGACTTACGCCATGCTGTCGCGAGGCGAGACGGTCGGCATCTTCCAGGTGGAATCGGCCGGCATGCGCAAGGCGCTGATCGGCATGAAGCCCGACCGCATCGAGGACATCATCGCGCTGGTGGCGCTCTACCGCCCCGGCCCGATGGAGAACATCCCGACCTACAACGCCCGCAAGCACGGCGAGGAGGAGATCGCCTCCATCCATCCGATGATCGACCATCTGGTCCGCGAGACTCAAGGCGTCATCGTCTACCAGGAACAGGTCATGCAGATCGCGCAGGAGCTTGCCGGCTATTCGCTCGGCGAAGCCGACCTCTTGCGCCGCGCCATGGGCAAGAAAATCCGCTCCGAGATGGACCAGCAGCGCGCCCGTTTCGTCTCGGGCGCGATGGAAAAGGGCCTGGCCAAGCCGCAGGCCGACTTCATCTTCGACCTCTTGGCAAAATTTGCCGACTACGGCTTCAACAAATCGCACGCCGCGGCCTATGCGGTGGTCTCCTACCAGACCGCCTACATGAAGGCGCATTATCCGGTCGAGTTTTTGGCCGCCTCGATGACGCTCGACATGTCAAACACCGACAAGCTCGCCGACTTCCGCCAGGACGCCATGCGCATGGGCATAGACGTCGTGCCGCCCTCGGTGATGACCTCGTTCGGCGATTTCGAGGTCGAGGAAAACCGCATCTTCTATGCGCTGGCGGCCTTGAAAGGTGTCGGCGAGGCGGCGGTCGAGCACATCGTCGAAAAACGCCGCGAAAAGCCTTTCGCCAGCCTCGCCGATTTCTGCGAGCGCATCGATCCGAAGATCGTCGGCAAGCGCGTCTTCGAAAGCCTGATCACCGCCGGCGCGCTGGATTGCTTCGGCCATGAGCGCGCCGCCATGATGGCCGGCGTCGAGCGTATGATGGGCCTTGCCGCCCGCGCCCAGGAAAACGCCGCTTCCGGCCAGGCCGACATCTTTGGCGTCTCTCTCGCCGGCCAGTCGGAGACGCTCATCCTGCCCGCGGCCGACCCGTGGCTGCCCGCCGACCGCCTGCACCGCGAGTTCCAGGTCGTCGGCTTCTACCTCTCGGCCCATCCGCTCGACGAATACAAGGCGGTGCTGGAGCGGATGCGGGTGCAGAACTATGCCGATTTCTCGCTGGCCGTGAAGCGCGGCGCCTCCGCCGGTCGGCTCGCCGGCACCGTCACCTCAAGGCAGGAGCGAAAAACCCGCACCGGCAACAAGATGGGCGTGGTGGCGCTGTCCGACACCACCGGTCAATACGAGGCGGTGCTGTTTTCGGAGGGGCTGGCGCAATATCGCGACCTGCTCGAGGCCGGCCGCTCGGTGGTCATCACCGTCGCCGCCGAGGATCGCCCGGAAGGCATCAACCTGCGCATCCAGACCGTGCATTCGCTGGAGGATGAGGCAAGCCGCGTCCAGAAGGCGCTGCGCATCTTCGTCCGCGACGACCGCCCGGTGCCGGCGCTGCAGTCGCAGCTCACGGTCAAGGGCGACGGCCAGGTCAGCGTCGTGGTGATAAAGCCGGAAGGACAGGGTGAGATCGAGATAGGCCTGCCCGACCGCTACCGCATCTCGCCCCAGATCGCGTCCGCCATGCGCGCCGTGCCGGGGGTTGTGGAAGTGGAGCTGGTGTAGGGGGCGGTTTTGCCCAGTGCCGAACTCACCAAGGCATATCGTTGATGGTCGGGAATAGCCGAGAATTGCTACATCATGATCGGCTTGTGTTCGCCGCCAACTTCTGATCGAGGACGGACCCCGTTCGTGCAATAGCCGATATTTTTGCCCATGCGGTCGTGGGCTTGGCCGCAGGTGACCGGTTCCGGTCGATCATGATCCGCCAGCCCCACGGCGAGTGAAATAATCGACCGAACACCTACCTGGAACTTTTTAGCGAATATTCCATTGCTGTTGCGCCAACTGTCACGCTGCACCAACAACGGGATGAACGTGTCGTCGCCCCCACGATACTCGCTCGTGATTCCTATCTGCAACGAGGAAGAGGTGCTGCCTCGACTGATCGGGCGGATAAAGTTACTGCTTCGCCGGCTGGATGGAGAGACGGAGGTGATCTTCATCGATGACGGGAGCCGGGACGGAAGCGTCAACTACCTTCGAGAGGTCATTGTCGCTGAGCCGGGCTTCCGGCTGGTCGAGCTTTCCCGCAATTTTGGACATCAAGTCGCGATTACCGCAGGCATGGAAGTGGCCAGGGGTGACGCCGTCATCGTGATGGACGCCGACCTTCAGGACCCGCCGGAGGTCGTGCTCGATCTGGTGGCCAAGTGGAAGGAAGGGTTCGAAATCGTTTATGCCCGGCGTGTCAGCCGGCAAGGTGAAACCTGGTTCAAGCGCCTCACTGCGCGTCTCTTCTACCGCTTGCTGGAGCGCATGACGCCGGTTCACATTCCGCGCGATGTTGGCGACTTCCGCCTGGTGGGTCGCAAAGCCGTGGAAACCTTCAAGCACATGCCCGAACACGATCGCTTTGTGCGGGGTATGTTCGGCTGGATGGGATTCAAGCAGGCCGCCGTACCGTTTGAACGTCCCGCGCGAACAGCGGGGCAGACCAAATACCCGTTCTGGAAAATGATGCATCTTGCGGTTCACGGCATCGTCAGCTTCTCGGAAAAGCCGCTGCACTTTGCGCTCTGGGCCGGATTGGCCATTTCAGCGCTTGCCATGCTGTTTGGCGCTTACGCGATGTTTTCCTGGATCTTCGAGACAGGAGTTGTTGCCGGCTGGACATCCGTCGTGGTGATCGTCTCGCTCCTCTCCGGCATCAATCTGTTCATGATAGGCGTGGTCGGGCTCTATGTCGGCAGCATCCATGCCGAAGTGAAACGCCGGCCTCTTTACGTGGTCGAGCGGATCACGGGTTTCGAGGAGCCGACCCCCACTGCCGTCCCCGGTGAAAGCCACAGGGTCCTTTCGCTGAGCAAGGATCGGAAGCTCGGCTGATGGCCAGCCTGTTCGACGAGTACCGGGACAGCTACGGGCAGGCGGTCGAGGGATCGATCCGGTTTTCCGGGCTGCAGCATGATTTCTTTCTGAAAGCAAAGGCCGGCCTGTTGCGGCGCCTGGTCGTCGAGCGCGGCCTTGAGCAGGACGGTGCCG
The DNA here is from genome assembly GCA_035941355.1 of Pseudaminobacter sp. Lineage (GTDB taxonomy): Bacteria > Pseudomonadota > Alphaproteobacteria > Rhizobiales > Rhizobiaceae > Allomesorhizobium. The sequence goes on along the minus strand of DASZDZ010000059.1, from coordinate 149,062 downwards.
GCGTGCGGGCGCTGGATGTTGGCTGCGGCATCGGTTCGCTGCATCGCCATCTCGAGGGCGTCTTCGCGAGCCTGAACGGCTGCGACGTCTCGGTAGAATCGATCCTCCGCGCGCGCCGGGGCAATCCGGGCATCGCCTATAGCGTCTGCGCATCCGCCGTGCTGCCCTATGACAATGGCGTTTTCGATCTGGCCTTCGCCAGTTGTGTCCTCCATCATGTCTCGCCAGACACTTGGCATGACTTCTTCCGGGAAATACGCCGCGTTCTGAGGCCAGGAGGTATGGCTTGCATCATCGAGCATAACCCCTGGAATCCGCTGACGCGCCTCGCCGTTCTGCGGTGCCCTTTCGACAAGGACGCCGTGCTGCTCCGTGCCGCTATGACCGAGGCGCTCTTTCGAGCAACCGGATTCGGGGAAATCCAGTCGGAGCATTTCCTGCTTTTGCCGCGGACCGGCCGGCTGGCCAGAAAACTGGAGCGCTCGCTCGCCGCTCTTCCCTTGGGTGCGCAATATGCGTGTAGCGCCCGCGCCTGAGAAACATTTGATCGCCGGCTTTGGACCGAAGCTCCTTATGCGCTTCGGGTTGATCGGCATCGCAGCTACGGCCCTTTATGCTGCACTCGCCGTCGTGTTCATGAACCGGGAATGGGTCGGCTTGACCGTCGTCCAGGCCTCTCTCGCCGCCTACGCGGCGGCTGCGCTGTTTTCCTATCTCGCCCACAAATTCGTGACCTTCATGTCAAGCGGGCGGCATCGGACGGAGGCTCCGCGCTTTCTGCTGCTGACGGCGACGGGGCTCGCGGTGGCCTATATCGCGCCGGCGTTGCTGACCGGCATGCTCGGCCTGCCGGCCATAGTCCCGGTGCTGGTCATATGCATCCTGGTCCCGGCGCTCAATCTCCTGGTGCTCGATCGGTGGGTGTTTGCGGAGCGGAAGTCGGATCCGTAGCTTCACCATCGGCAACGTCCAGTCTGAACGACACCATCTTGATCGCGCGGTCATAGATGTTGCTTGCAACCGGCGTCTGTCGAATCGAGTCGGGATAATCGAAGGCCATGTCGAGTACCCCCGCCCCTGCAAGAACCGCAGCCGGGATCACGAAGGAGACCTTCTGAGGCGCATCACCGGAAAGCACAGTCTCATGCACGCGAGCGCCGTTCAGCGAGATGACGATCCTCTGCGCGGTTTGCGGCGGGGTTCGAAGTATCGGGGCCATCTCCAGCGTGGCGACCAGGCCACCAGGCATTTCCGGGATTTTCACGCGAAGCCGCGAGGTCTCGCCCAGGGAATGCGTGCCGTCTCCGGTCGACCCGGTCCAGCCGCACACCTTCATGCTGTCCGCGCGTTTCATCCTCTCCCGCTGTTTTCCCAGGTGCAGGAATGAAATCGTTTCGCCAAGGCTGTAGCTGCCGATGCGGTCTCGGTTGAGGCACGTGGTCGTCTCGTCGATATAGAAGGCGCGGTAGTCCGGATGGACTCGCGGATTGAGAGCCAGGCCGAGGATGACGATCTCGGCCCCGGCCAGCAGCGCCGCCAGCGCATAGAAGCCGAGGAAAATCGCGCGCCGCTGCGGCATCGGAAAACTAGACCAGGGCAAGATAGCCTCTCATCCACGCGATCGTGGTGAAATAGCAGGTGGCGGGCAGCAGGAACAAGGCTGCATAAAAAACGGGCCTGGATGCCGCCAGCAGGGTCATGGACAACACGATCAGCGGAGCCAGCCCCACGACATATCTCACCATCGACGCCAGGTTCGTCAGTAGCGGCAGCACAATGCCGAGCGTGCAGAAAAACGCCGCGCTATACTGTCTGCGAAACGCCAGGACGGCAGAGAGCGCCAGCCCGGCGACGCAGGCGAACGCGCTCCACTGAGGCGAGGTCGGCAGCCATCCCGTCGTCGGCGTGGCCGAGAATGCGTCCCACAGGAACTGGAGCGGATTGCCCGTCACCCGCCCGAAGGCGCGCTGCACGTGAACGAAAGCGAAGCCGTCCCCGACGGTGAGATAGAGATACAGCATGTAGGTAAAGAGGCCGGCGGGCGAGACGAGGATGGCGAGGAGGAAGTCCGGCCGCGACAGCACCCGGCGAGGGAAGGACAGGACCGATCCGCCCCGCTTCCGATGCTCTTGGAACATCTGGATCACTGTTGCGAACACGACGAAGACCCCGACCAGACGCGTGGCCGACAACAGCGCGGAGAAAAAGCCTGCCGCTAGGTAGCTGGAGCGTTTTAGCGCCAGAAAGACGCACGATGTCAGGAGCACAAATAGAGGCTCCGAGAGGAAAGTGGTGAAATAGAAGGAGAACGGGCCGCTGAGCAGGAAGGCGCAATAGAGCACATAAGCGCGCATGTTCCTGTCGAGCAACTGCCACGATACCAGGCAGGAGGCGTAGCTCAATGCGATGGACGTGGCGATTGCGACGAAAGCGGTGGGAAACGGGAAAACAGCCCTGAGCCCCGCAACCAGCATCGGATAGAGTGGAAAAAAGCCCCAACGGCCGACATTGCTCTCGCCGGGGATCGGAAAGCCTTCGTAGCCTTTCTCGGAAATGCCCACATACCAGGAGCAATCCCACCTGCACAGCGATTGAACATAAGGCTGCAGGCTATGATCCGGCCAGACCGCTGTGAACGCGGCATAGCGGATAACAATTCCGCTGGTGACAAAGAAAAGCGGGACCACTGCGATCGCCAGCGCTGTAGGGCGGCCCGTGTTCGCTCGCGCAACCTCATCCAGCACCAAGTCTGCCTCTGCCCTTATCGAGTTGCCGGCGCGCCGTTCACCGCCGGAATCAACAAGTTACGCTGGCGGGCTCAAAACGTTCCTTTTTCTTGACCCAATTGCAAACGTGGGCCAGCGACAGGCCTCTGTAGGGCCGGCCGGATCAAAAGGATAAATAATTCCCGAGGATTTCATTTATCCAATTTGGAGCCGCCCCTCCCATGTTGTTGTAAACCTCAAATCCTCTCCCACGGATGCCGCACCTCCGGCTCGTCGTGGTCCTCCGGACCCGCGGGGAGGCCGCGATGGCCCCGGCCGAACGTGTATCCCGTCTCCACCGCCCGCCCGCCGAATTTTTCGCGCAGCGCGTCGATCGCGCCCTCGGCCATTGCCCGTTTTCGCGACTGCACGTCGACCAGGTCCGGCGGGTCGGCCTTTTCCGAGCCGGAAAGATCGGAAACGCCGATGCCGAGCAGCCGGTATTTTGTCCCGTCGGTCTCTTTCTCCAGCAGTTGCAGCCCGGTCTGGAAAATGCGGTCGGCGAGCCTGGTCGGGTCGCCGAGCTGGCGGTTTCTCGTGCGCAGCTTGAAATCCTGCGTCTTCAGCTTCAGCACCACCGTGCGCCCGGCAATGCCCGCCTTCTTCAGCCGCGCCGAGACTTTTTCCGACAGCGCCCGCAGGATCGGCACCAGGTCGGCCGGCGAGGCGAGGTCGGTGTCGAAGGTCGTCTCGGCCGACACGCTTTTCGCGTCATGTTCGGGATGCACGCGGCGCTCGTCCATGCCGCGAGACAGGTGAAAAAGCCGGTCGCCCATCGTGCCGTAGCGCCGCATCAGTTCGCCGCGCTCCAGCCGCTGCAACTGCCCGATCATGCGGATACCGTCGCGCTCCAGCGTCGCCGCGAACGCCTTGCCGACGCCCCAGATCAGCGTCACCGGCTGCTCCGCCAGGAAACCCACGGCCTCGGCCTCGCCGATGATCGAAAAACCGCGCGGCTTACGAAAATCCGACGCCACCTTGGCCAGGAACTTGCAGTAGGAGAGCCCCGCCGAGACGGTGATGCCGATCTCCTTCTCGACGGCAGCCGCGAAGCCGGCCAGCACAAGCGCCGGCGGTTTGCCGTGCAGCCGCGCTGTGCCGGCGAGGTCCAGAAAAGCCTCGTCGATCGAGATCGGCTCGACCAGCGGGGTGAGCGCCAGCATCATTTCGCGCACCTCGCGCCCGACGCGGACATATTTCTCCATGTCCGGCTTCACCACCACCGCCTCCGGGCAGGCCTCCAGCGCCTTGAACATCGGCATGGCCGAGCGCACGCCGTGGATACGGGCGATGTAGCAGCAGGTCGAGACGACGCCGCGCTTGCCCCCGCCGATGATCACCGGCTTGTCTTTCAGCGCTGGATTGTCGCGCTTTTCCACCGCCGCGTAGAAGGCGTCGCAGTCGATATGCGCGATCTGCAGCGAATAGAGCTCCGGATGCCTGGCGAGCCGCGGGCTGCCGCAGCTTGCGCAGCGCGTCGTTGCGCGCGGCTGCGGGGCGAGGCAGTCGCGGCAAAAACCATGCATGGGATCGTTGACAGGAGCGGTCATCGCTGCGAACATATGCGGAACATCGCAAATGGTAGGATAGCTGACGGCCGCCGGCAAGGCGGCGGCCGCGGAGGTGCTTCATGGTCCCCGACATTCGCCCGCTCACCCCCGATCTCTGGCCCGCTTTCGAGGATCTGTTCGGCAAGCAGGGTGCCTGCTACGGCTGCTGGTGCACCTATTTTCGTCTCCCGCCGGCCGCCCGCCGCGACTCAAGCCACGCCAGCAACAAGGATTTCATCCGCGCGCGGATCGAAGCCGGCCCGCCGCCCGGCCTTCTGGCTTTCGAGGACAATATTGCGACCGGCTGGATGCAGATCGGCCCCCGCGCCGACGTGCCGCAGTGGAACAACAAGGGCAGGGGCTCCGCGCCGGTCGATCCGGCCGACGCCGCCGATCCCGCGATCTGGGCGATCTCCTGCTTCTTCATCCGCAACGGCGCGCGGGGTAGGGGCCTCACCCACCATCTGGTCGCGGCGGGCGTCGATTTCGCCCGGAAAAACAATGCGCGCTTCCTCGAAGCCTGTCCGATGGACCAGTCGAAGGATTCGCGCTCCCTCGGCCTGTTCGTCGGCTCGACGCGCGTCTTCGAAAAGGCCGGCTTCGAACGGCTCGCCGAGCGCAAGGCCGGACGGCCGCTGATGCGGCTCGTCCTATGATTAAAGGCCGGCTCAGGTCGAGATATCGTGGCTGTCGTCGCCGAGCGGCAGCCGGCGCAGCGCGCCGGCGACGGTTGCCGGGGCTAGGCCGGATGCTTCGGAAAATTTCATCAGCGTCGGCTCGTGCGCCAGGATGAACTGCAGGACGCCGGCCAGGAATCCCGGCTCGCGCGCCGCCTCGCGTATCGACTGCGCCTCGATGCCGGTGATCGCCAGGAAGCGCGGCAGGAGCTCCGGGTCGGCGGCCACGAAGCCCAGCGCCTCTATGGCGATCGTTTCGGCGTTCTGGCGCGTTAAGTCGCTGTTAGCCATCTTGGCTTTCTTGAGGTTACAATGAAAACTCTACTCCGCAGTATCCGCAACCGCAGCGCCCGGCAAGGCCGCCGGCCAAGCGCCCAGCCATCACCGACGAAGAAAAAACCCGATGTGTTTCGGCATGCCGGTTTCCGTTTCGTCAATCATCTTGGGTTAGCCTTGCAGCGGGGTTTGGTGCACCTTGGCGGGTGCATGTTGGTCGCGGATGCGAAAGCAGCGATCGGGACGGGAATTCTATGACCAAGAAAGTGATGATCGTCGAGGACAACGAGCTGAACATGAAGCTCTTTCGCGACCTGATAGAGGCCAGCGGCTACGAGACCGTGCGCACCCGCAACGGCCTCGAAGCGCTCGATCTCGCCCGTCTGCACAAGCCGGACCTGATCCTGATGGACATCCAGCTGCCCGAAGTCTCCGGCCTCGAAGTGACCAAGTGGCTGAAGGAGGACGACGATCTTCACACCATTCCGGTCATTGCCGTCACTGCCTTCGCCATGAAAGGCGACGAGGAACGCATCCGCCAAGGCGGCTGCGAGGCGTATATTTCCAAGCCGATCTCGGTGCCGCGCTTCGTCGAAACGATAAAATCCTACCTGGGCGACGCCTGATGCCCAAAAGATCCCGCCCCGGAGCTCACGCAGAATGACCGCGCGCATCCTCGTCGTCGACGACATTCCGGCCAATGTGAAGCTGCTCGAGGTGCGGCTGCTGGCCGAGTATTTCGACGTGCTGACCGCGACCAGCGGTCCGGACGCCATCGAGACCTGCGAGAACGGCAAGGTCGATGTCGTGCTGCTCGACGTCATGATGCCCGGCATGGACGGCTTCGAGGTCTGCAGGCGGCTGAAGAACGATCCCGCCACTTCGCACATCCCTGTGGTCATGATCACGGCGCTCGACCAGGTCTCCGACCGCGTCCGCGGCCTCGAGGCCGGCGCCGACGATTTCCTGACCAAGCCGGTCAACGACCTGCAGCTGATGACGCGGGTGAAAAGCCTTGTCCGGCTGAAGATGCTCACCGACGAATTGCGCCTGCGCGCCTCGACGACGCGCAATATCGGCATAGAAGAACTTTTGAGCCGCAAGCCTGCCGCCGAGGAGACGCGGCCGAAGGTGCTCCTGATCGACGAACGCCAATCGTCCTGCGATCGCATCAGGAAGATGCTGCGCAACACGGCCGACCTCGATGTCGCCACCGACCCCCATGCCGGCTTCTTCCAGGCGGCGGAAGAGCCCTATGAATGCGCCATCGTCTCCACCTCGTTTGCGGATTTCGACCCGCTGCGGCTCTGCTCGCAACTGCGCTCGCTCGACCGCACGCGGTTCCTGCCGATTATCCTGCTTGCCGAGGAGGGTGAGGATGAGCGCCTCATTCGCGGCCTCGAACTTGGCATCAACGACTATCTGATCCGGCCGATCGACCAGCAGGAATTGACGGCGCGGCTGCGCACGCAGGTCCGGCGCAAGCGTTACAACGACCATCTGCGCGCCAGCGTCACCCAGACCATTGAGATGGCGGTAACCGACGGGTTGACCGGTTTGCACAACCGGCGTTACCTGGACAGCCATCTGCAGACGCTCTTCGACCGCGCGGTGGCGCGACGCCGGCCGCTCTCGGTGATGATCACCGATCTCGACCGCTTCAAGCTGATCAACGATACGCACGGCCATGACGGCGGCGACGATGTGCTGCGCGAATTCGCCAGGCGCCTGCGCAAGAATGTGCGCGGCATCGATCTGGCCTGCCGCTTCGGCGGCGAGGAGTTCGTCGTCGTCATGCCGGATACCGATGGCGAGGTTGCCGAAAAGGTGGCCGAACGCATTCGCGCCGAGATCGCGCAGACGCCGTTTCCGATCGGCAAATCGGGCCAGTCGATGGACGTCACCGTCAGCGTCGGCGTCTCGTCGCTGAAGCGCGGCATGGATACGGTCGAAGCGCTGATGAAGCGGGCCGACGTCGCGCTTTACGAAGCCAAGACCGCCGGCCGCAACCGTGTGGTTGCCAAGGCCGCCTGAGCCGGTCGCCTAGCGGGTAAAAGGCAAGCCGCGGCCGGTAACAATTTACCTTAATCCAAGCGATTCGGCAGGCTTGGTTAAGAAACTATTGATTTTTAAAAGCTCTTGCGCAAATGTCTGCTGGAAATGGCGCCGGTGCGAGGGACGTGCCGCAGCGCAGCAAGATACCCCATGATGCTCAGGTCCGCCGCATCTCCTGGGTCCATGGGGTTGGCCGGCCGGCACTGACACATAGTGGCCTCCTCGTACCGCTGTCAGATCGCTGGCCGGCCCCCTTTTTCCCGCAAAGCTCGGCATCCGCAAAGTTTGCCCGGTCCCGGCCAACAAAAAAGCCGCCCGAAGGCGGCTTTGCATGCTCGAGTCCGGCGAAGATTACTTGATCTTCGTTTCCTTGAATTCGACGTGCTTCTTGGCGACCGGATCGTACTTGCGGAAGGACAGCTTGTCCGTCTTGGTGCGGCTGTTCTTGCTGGTCACGTAGAAGAAGCCGGTATCGGCGGTCGACAGAAGCTTGATCTTGATGTTTGCGGCTTTGGCCATGATTTTCGTCCGTTAATGTGTCTGGAGTTCGAGCCGGCGAAACACGGGCGATCACCCGGACGCGGAAACTTGGCGCGACACATAAAGAACGTTGCCGGAATGTCAAGCCCGGCACCGGCTTGACCAGTGCCGGGGCCGAGCGTGCTGGGATCATTGCCAATAGCAGAGCAAACTCTGCCCGCTATTGCTACTCACCGGCAAGTGAGCGAATCGCCCTCTTAACCTCGTCGGAAATACCGACCGCAAAGGAATAACAAGAACGCGCGCTAAACTTCTTGCACGAACGTGTCACGGACGATTGTACCCCAATTACCTCCAATCCGCTGGCGCTTTTCCTGACGAGCGCTCCGCCAGATGCGCCGGAGGTAGCCGAGCAGTCCGTTTTGAGGCCGCTGCCGGTTACTCCATCGATATCGACGACTTTTCTCACCTTGCAACTCCCAACGATCCTTTCGTTCCAATCCTCGTGCGGAAAACCCTCCTGTCGAAGGGTGACTAAGGCTACGTCATCATTGGCGGTCGGCAACCCGTCTGAAATTTGGTAGGGCGTAATATTGGGGATTGGCGTCATCAGCTTCATGACGATCCAATCAAATCGATCTGTGAACGACCTTTGCTTTCCTTCTGGCCAGAAGATGGTCTTCACATCCACCTCATACCAAGTCGATCGGATTCCATCGGTGCTAACTTCAAAGGCACAATGGCTTGGCCGCCCATAACCTGCGTAAGAGTTCATACTGGCTTCAGGAATTATCACATGCCGAGCTGTCAAAATGATGTCGTTTCTGTAGACCAGAAATGCGCTCGCCGCATTGAAGGGACACATAATTCGACCGCTGGCGGCAAATAGGTTGCGCGCCGCGGCCTTGTCCATGTTTTTGTTGCTTTGCGTAGTCAGCGATTGCAAGTCGCCTTTCAGTTCCGACTGTTCCGGTCATCGCATGCGATGATAGGCCGAAAAGAATGACAAGCCCCAAGATTATCCGCATTTAGTTCATCCTCACCCTTGCTCGCGATATTCAGACACGACCGATAGTTGTCAATGCCATCGGAGCGCAAGGATGGCGAGCCGGTAGTCTATGGCGGAAAATTGGAGCTGAACATTACCGCCGGCTTGCAATAATCCGGCTTCCGGCAAGGAGTATATAGCAGCCGAAGAACAGCGCCAGCGACCAGCCGAAGCCGTCGGTTCCGACGAGATCCATGCCTATACCGATCGCCTGCGGCCCCAGCACCATGCCGAGACCGTAACAGAGCACGAAGGCGGCATTGGCGTTGGCAAGATCGTGGCCGGAAAGCCGTGAGCCGAGATGCGCCAGCCCGATCGTGTAGAGCGCTGCCACCACGCCGCCCCAGACGAAGAGTAGCGCCGCCATCAAGTGCCAGTTGCCCGAGACGAGCGGCAGCACGATCATGCCGGCAAGCCCAACCGTCGCGCAGGCGAGCAGCAGATGCCGGCGGTCGCGAATGCGGTCGCTGATCATGCCGAGCGGGATCTGCATGAAGACATTGCCGAGCCCGATCATGGTGAGGAGCAGCGCCGCGTCGCCCTCCGAATAGCCGATACGGTTGCCATAGACCGGAAACAGCGCGAAGCCGCCGGTCTCCACTGCGCCGAAAACCAGCACCGCGGCGGTCGCGGTCGGCACCAGCCAGATATAGCGGAAGAAGTCGCGCGATCCGTCGCCGTCGACGATGATCTTCGGGCTTTCGCGCCATGCAGCCAGCACCGGAATCGTGGCCAGCATGACCAGTACGAAAACCGCACCGAAAGGAAGAAAGCCGCTGCTGCCCATCTGCGAGAACAGCCAGGGACCGGCCGCGAAGCCGAGCGACAGCACGGTCGCATAGATGCCGAGCACGAAGCCGCGCTTTTCAGCCGGCGCCGAGGTGCTGATCCAGAATTCGGACAGGATGAAAAGCACGGTCAGCGCCATGTGCAGGACGACGCGCAGCGGAAACCACATCCAGAACGCGGTCGCGAAATAGAAGCCGACAAAGGCGAGCGCGCCGGCGACGATCATCGCCAGCATTGTCCAGACGACGCCAAAGCGCACCGCCAGCGGGGTTGCGAGCGGCGCCGCCGCGATAGAGGCGAGGCCGGCGACCGCGGTGTTGAGGCCGATCATGCTGGCCGAGTGGCCGCGCGTTTCAAGAATGATGCTGAGCAGCGGCATGCCGAGCCCGATGGCGATACCGACGACACTGATCGAGGCAATGGCGGCCGAGATCGACAGCCAGCGCATGCGCACGTCTTCGGCCTGCTTTGGAATGGTTTCGGACATTTTGTTTTGGGAAAGTTAGAGGACGTCGCGGATGAAGCGGTTGCGGATCATGCGGTAGAAAGGAACCGGCCCGCCCGAATGCAGCAGCGGGTCGTGCGCCAGCCGCTTTTCGAGTTCGTCGAGAACAGTCCTGGTTATGACCGGCACATCCGCCTCCTTGGCCTCGCCAAGCGGCAGCCAGACAAGCTCCTCGAGTTCGTTGGTCGGCCCGCCATCGGCGAGTTCGACCGCAACGTCGCTTCGCCATGCCGCCAGGAAGCGCGTATCGAAGCGGCGCACTCGTCCGGGCGGCGTTATCGCGCGGGCGACGAAGCGCAGGACGTCAAGCGAGGGCTGAACGCCGTGCTCGACAAAGCCCTGCCAGTCCGGCTTAGTTGTGTCGAATGGACCTTTGCGGCCGATCAGCAGGCCGGCCTCCTCGTAGGTTTCGCGTATCGCCGACATGGCGATGGCGCGGGCGCGGGCAGGGCTGGTGCGCCCCGGCGCCCCGGTCAGCTTGGCTTCTTCGTCGGGATGAAGATTTTCCGCGACAGGCACGCGGCTGTCGGCCCGGTCGGTGCGGCCGCCGGGAAACACGAATTTCCCGGGCATGAAGGCGTGGCGCGAATGGCGGCGGCCCATCAAGACGCGAAACCCGCCAGCCTCTCTGTCGAGCAGGATGAGGGTTGCCGCATCGCGCGGCCGCAACGGACCCTTGCCGAGCGCGAAATCCTTCGATTCCGCCTTGTCGACTTGCGATCTGGTCATTCCGTCCATTCGAAACCTTACCGCGGCGTCTGGCCGGACGGAATTGCTCCAGCCGATCGAGGGTTGTTCCAGCCCGCGGCTTATGCCTCGGGATGCGTTTCGATGCGGTCCTCTTCGCCGCCAAAGCCATGCATGTAGTATGCCCATTGCAGGCCGATGACAGCGCCCTTGATCGGTCGCAGCAGCGCGAGCGCAGAAATGATAGTCAGCGGCACCCAGATGGCGAGATGCTGCCAGGTCGAAAGCGTGCTTGTTGCCTCGATGCTCATGAAGGCGCCGATGACGATGTGGCCGACGATGACGACGACCAAATAGGCGGGCAGGTCGTCGGCGCGGTGGTGGTGCATCTCCTCGCCGCAATGCTCGCAGCGCTCCACGGTCGTCAGGAACGAGGAGAACAGCTTTCCTTCGCCGCAATGGGGGCAGCGCCCGAGAAAGCCGCGCTTCATGGCTTCCCACAGCGGCCGTACGGGACGGCCGGTATGGTGCACGCCGCCAAAAGCCTGTTGTTCCATCATCGTCTCCTGTTGGAGCCTCCGCGCGGTTGCGATGCGCGGGCCCGCGATCTCTGGCCCTTTGCCTTGTGAAACGACCGCTTCGACCCGGGCAGGGGTTTTGGATCGGTCAGCATCTCAAAGCGCATGGCTCCTGCCAGCGGCGCGACCTCGACCAGGCGAACCTCGACTCGATCAGCAAGCTGAAAGCCCTTGCCCGTGCGTTCGCCGAAGAGCGAACGGGCGGCTTCGTCGAATATATAGTAGTCGCCTTCGAGAGATGACACAGGAATAAAGCCGTCAGCGCCATACTGCGGCAATTGGACAAACAGGCCGGCCCTGGTGACGCCGGAAACGCGGGCGTCGAACGTGTCGTTGAGCCGCTCGGCGAGATAGGCGGCGATCAGCCGGTCGACCGTGTCGCGCTCGGCGGCCATGGCGCGGCGCTCGGTGGCGGAAATCAGCGCCGAAGTGTCCTCCAGCCGCTCTTCCTCGCTTCGCGTCAGCCCGTCCTTGCCGAGCCCGAGCGCGCCGATCAGCGCGCGGTGCACGATTAGATCCGAATAGCGGCGGATCGGCGAGGTGAAATGGGCGTAGCGCCGCAAATTGAGGCCGAAATGGCCGAGGTTTTCCGGCGAATAGATCGCCTGGCTCTGCGAGCGCAGCACCACCTCGTTGACCAGGGCTTCATTGTCCTCGCCGCGCACGCGCTCGAGAATGCCGTTGAACTGGGCAGGCTTCATCTGCGCGCCGCGCGCCAGCGACAGCCCGATGGTCGCCAGGAATTCGCGCAGCGATTCCTGCTTGGCCAGCGACGGGGCGTCGTGGACGCGATAGACCAGCAACTGCTTCTTGGCCTCCAGCGTCTCGGCCGCCGCGACATTGGCCTGGATCATGAATTCTTCGATCAGCTTATGCGCGTCGAGCCGGTCGGGCACGATGACGCGGTCGACCGTGCCGTCCGGCTTGAGCAGGATTTTTCGCTCGGGCAGGTCGAGTTCCAGTGGTTGGCGGGCGTTACGGCCGCGCTTCAGAACTTCATAGGCCGCCCAGAGCGGCTTCAGGATGGTTTCGAGGATAGGGCCGGTCGTCTCGTCCGGCACGCCATCGATCGCGGCCTGCGCCTGTCGGTAGGCGAGCCGCGCCGCCGAGCGCATCATGATGCGATGGAAGGAGTGGCGGATCTTGCGGCCGTCGGCGGCGAAAACCATGCGAACCGCGAGCGCCGGCCGGTCGACCTTTTCCTTGAGCGAGCAGAGGTCGTTGGAGATACGCTCCGGCAGCATCGGCACGACACGGTCCGGGAAATACACCGAATTGCCACGCTTCAGCGCCTCGCGGTCGAGCGCCGTGCCCGAGCGCACATAGGCGGCGACATCGGCAATGGCGACGGTCGCCACCACGCCGCCTGGGTTTTTCTCGTCGCTGTCCGGCTCGGCGAACACCGCGTCGTCATGATCCTTTGCGTCCGCTGGATCGATAGTGATCAGCGGCAGGTCGCGCCAGTCCTCGCGGCCCGAAAGTGTCGCCGGCTTCACCGCCTCGGCTTCGGAAATCACGTCCTTCGGAAAAATATGCGGGATCTCGTGGGCATGAATTGCGATCATCGAGACCGCCTTCTCGCTGGTCAGCGAGCCGACCACCGTCAGCACCTTGGCGCGCGGCAGGCCGTAGCGGCCGGCGCGCACCGGCTCTACCTCGACCAGGTCGCCCGGCTTGGCGTCGTTCAGGAACTCAGCCTCGACGACCAGTTCAGCCTGCCGCCGCTCGACGGGCTCAATGCGGAACGTGCCGTCATGCCCGACCCGCAGTACACCCAGCACCGCCTCGCGCTGCCGATCGAATACTTTCATCACCCGCGCCGTATAGGCAGGGCCGGTCGGATCGTTGGTCGGGAATGTCTTGGCGAGCACACGATCGCCGACGCCCGGTGCCGGTCCGCTTGCGTCGCGGCGCAGCTTGATCGACACGATCGGATTGAATTCGTCGTCCTCGGTCGCGCGCTCCGTCGGCCGCGCAAGCAGACCGCCCTCGGCATCGCGGGAAAAAATGTCGAGCACCACCACATGGGGCAGGGCGCCGCGGCGGATCAGCCGCTTGCGGTCCTTGGTCAGAAGTCCCTCATCCTGCAGGTCCCGCAGCAGGTCCTTCAGCCACAGGCGGTCCTCGCCTTTCAGCGAATAGGCCTTGGCGATATCGCGCTTGCCGCTCTTTTCAGGATTGGAGGCGATATAGCGAAGGATGTCGTCCCGCGACGGGCGGAAATCGCGGGCAGCGCTTCCGGAGGTGGGCGTGTCGGAGGAGCGGGTTTTCCCGCCGCCGCCCTTGCTTCCGGAAATGCTTCTCGCCAATTCGTCCTAGTCCTTTTTCTTCGCCGCCGGCTTCTTGGCCGCGGATTTCTTCGCCGCCGGTTTTTTCGTGGCGGCCTTGGCGCCACGCGCGGGCTTCCTGCCGCCGCCGCCCTTGGCTTCCTTCTCGGCGATCAGCGCCACCGCATCGTCGACCGTGACCGACATCGGATCCTTGCCTTTCGGCAGCGTCGCATTGACCTTGCCGAAATTGACGTAGGGGCCGTATTTGCCGTCGCGCACGGTGATCGAGCCGCCGCCGCTCGGATGCGCTCCAAGATCCTTCAACGCGGCCGGCGTGCCGCCGTTCCGGCCGCCCCGGCCCTTGGACTGCTTTTCAGCGATTACCGAAACCGCCCGGTTGAGGCCGATCGAGAACACGTCCTCGATGCTTTCGAGGTTCGCGTAGGTGCCGTCATGCAGCACGAAAGGCCCGTAGCGGCCGAGGCCAGCGGAGATCATCTTGCCGGTTTCGGGGTGCTTGCCGACATCGCGCGGCAGCGAAAGCAGTGCCAGCGCCTTCTCATGGTCGATCGAATCAGGCGTCCACCCCTTCGGCAGGCTTGAGCGCTTGGCCTCTTTGCCTTCGCCGCGCTGGATGTAAGGGCCGAAGCGGCCGCTGCGCAGCGTGATCTCTTCGGACGTGTAAGGATCCTTGCCGAGCGCCTTCGTGCCGTTTTCGCCTTCGATGCCCTCGCCGTCGCCATTGGCCGCCTCGCCGAGCTGGCGCGTATAGCCGCATTCGGGATAGTTGGAGCAGCCGACGAAAGCGCCGTACTTGCCGAGCTTCAGCGACAGATTGCCGGTGCCGCATTTCGGGCAGATGCGCGGGTTGGAGCCGTCTTCGCGCGCGGGAAACACCAGCGGCGCCAGCTCCTCGTTCAGTGCGTCAAGCACGTCGGTGACGCGCAACTCCTTGATGTCGTCGACCGACGCCGAAAAATCCTTCCAGAAGTCGCGCAGCACGTCCTTCCAGGCGAGCCTGCCGTCGGAAATCTCGTCGAGCTTCTCTTCCAGAGAAGCTGTGAAATCATACTCGACATATTTCTCGAAGAAGTTTTCCAGAAATCCGGTCAGAAGCCGGCCCTTCGAGTGCGGCACCAGCCGGCGCTTGTCGATGGTGACGTATTCGCGGTCCTCGAGCGTCTTCAGGATCGCCGTATAGGTCGAGGGCCGACCGATGCCGAGTTCTTCCATCTTCTTGATCAGCGTCGCCTCCGAGTAGCGCGGCGGCGGCTCGGTCGTGTGCTGCGTGGCGAGGATCGCGTCGCGCTGGAGCTGCTCGCCCGCCCGGATCTCCGGCAGGCGCTTGTTCTCCTCGTCCTCCGAATCCTCGTCCTTCTGTTCGGTGTAGGCAGCGATGAAGCCGTCGAAGCGGACTACCGAGCCGACCGCGCGAAGGCCGGCGATCCGGCTGCCGTTCGTCGCCTCGACCTCGACCGTGGTGCGCTCGATCTCGGCTGGCTGCATCTGGCTGGCGATGGCGCGTTTCCAGATCATCTCGTAGAGCCGTGCCTGGTCGGCGTCGAGATATTTGCGCATCGCGGCGGGATTGCGCGAAAAATCCGTCGGGCGGATCGCTTCGTGCGCTTCCTGTGCGTTCTTGGCCTTGGCCGAATAGTAGCGCGGCTTTTCCGGCAGGTATTTGTCGCCGAATTCCTTGACGATCGCCTTGCGCGCCTCCGCCAGCGCTTCCGGCGCCATCTGAACGCCGTCGGTTCGCATGTAGGTGATGAGACCGGCAGCCTCGCCGCCGATATCCATGCCCTCATAGAGCCGCTGCGCCACCTGCATGGTGCGCACTGCGGAAAAACCGAGTTGCGACGAGGCCGCCTGCTGCAGCGTCGAGGTGGTGAAGGGGGGGCCGGGATTGCGCTTGGTGGGCTTGGCCTCGACCGACAGCGCCTTGAAGCTCGCGCCCTCCAGCATCGCCTTGATGTCGTCGGCCTGCGCCTTGGAGGAAATGTCGAGCTTCTGCAGCTTCTTGCCGTCGAAGGCGTTCAGCCGCGCCTCGAATTTTTCCCGGCGCGGCGTGTCGAGAATGGCGGCGACCTGCCAGAATTCCTCGCGGACAAACCGTTCGATCTCGGATTCGCGATCACAGACCAGCCGGAGCGCCACCGACTGCACACGGCCCGCAGACCGCGCACCGGGCAGCTTGCGCCACAGAACCGGGGAAAGCGTGAAGCCGACCAGGTAGTCGAGCGCGCGGCGGGCCAGGTAGGCGTCGACCAGCGGGACATCGATCTGGCGCGGATTGGCCATGGCGTCGAGCACGGATTGCTTGGTGATGGCGTTGAACACCACGCGGCTGACCGGCTTGTCCTTCAGCGCCCGCTTCTGCTTCAAGACCTCCAGCACGTGCCAGGAAATCGCCTCGCCCTCCCTGTCCGGGTCAGTTGCAAGGATCAACCCGTCTGCCGCCTTCACCGCGTTGGCGATTTCGGTTAGGCGCTTGGCCGACGGCCCGTCGACCACCCAGGACATGGAGAAATCATCGTCGGGCCTCACCGAGCCATCCTTGGCGGGCAGGTCGCGGACGTGCCCGTAAGAGGCCAGAACCTTGTAGTTCCGTCCAAGATATTTGTTGATCGTTTTCGCTTTTGCCGGCGATTCGACGACGACGACGTCCATGTGCGCTCGTATTTTCCTGAGTGGCGCGAGAAGAAAAACCGCTGCGCGCGACGGGTAGCTTGTCGATTGGCTCCGTCACATGGCCGCGGTTTTCGGTCTGGTCAAGGGGATGGACCGAAATTCGTGCCGTCCGCTACCTGTTGCAACCTACGCGATACACGTTAATTTCTTGCAACTTTAAGTAAATTAGCTAAGCTTCATGCGACCCAGGTCTGGCGGATTTCGCCGGCCGGGGCGGGGAGGGAAGTTGGCGGCTGTTTAACCTGCCGGCTGACGAGGAGCACTGGGCATGCGCCACAACGACAACAGGAAACGCACCGAAACGCTTGAGTACATGCAGTCCATGCTCGGCCAGTTGCGCGTGATGGCCGAGAACGAGCGCTGCGACATGCTCGCCTATCTGATCGAGATGGCATTTCTGGAAGCGGGAGAAATCATCCGCGGCGAGCGGCCGCCACGGATCGGCGGCGACAAACGAAACAGCGCCGCGTGAGCATTGCTCCCATAATGGGATCGTGTTAAGTTCGCTGAATGAGGATCATTGCCCGGCGGACCCTGCGCGCTTTCGTCGATAGCCTCGAAGGGCGTAAGGATCAGCCGGCGGTAAAGGGCGCGCTGGATGCCTGGTTCGATGAGGTCAGCAAGGCGAATTGGAAGAGTTCAGCGGATGTAAGGCGGCTTTATGCAACTGCAAGCATCGTCAGCGGCGAAAGGATCGTCTTCAATATCAAGGGCAATGACTATCGTCTCGTCGTGGCCGTCGACTTTGAAAAGTCGATCGTGTGGATCAAATGGATTGGAACACATAAAGCCTACGACCGGATCGATGTGACGGAGGTGCAGCATGACAATTGAGTTGAAGCCGATCCGCACGGAAGCAGATTATGATGCGGCCCTGGCGGAGATCGGCCGTCTCTGGGAGGCAAAAAGCGGCACGCCCGATGGCGATAGGCTCGACGTGCTGGCGACGCTCATCGAGGCCTACGAGACCAGAATGCACCCCATCGATCCGCCCGATCCGATCGAGGCGATCCTGTTCCGTATGGAGCAGCAGGGCATGACTCGCAAGGATCTCGAACCTCTGATCGGTACGCGCGCTCGCGTCGCCGAGGTGTTGAACCGCAAGCGCGGTCTCTCGATCGAAATGATCCGGCGGCTGAACGAGGAACTCGGCATTTCAGCCGACGTCCTGATACGCCCCAGCCGTTAAGACAAGGCGGCTTAATTGAAACTTACCCGACCAGCGAAACCGCGCCGCCCGCGTGGCGCTCCAGGCGTCCGGCAAGATCGAGTTCCAGAAGAATCATGAACATCTGCGCTGGATGCAGTCCGGTATGGCGGATCAGTTCATCGATGCTGGTCGGCGTCGGCCCGAGCGCTTCGACGACGCGGGCGCGGTCGTCGTCGCCGGGCGGCGGCGTGGCGGAGAAATCCGGCGGCTCCTCCAGTTGAACGGCCGGCTGAACCGGCCTGCCGGTCAGCGGCGCAAGCGCCTCGATGATGTCCGCGGTTTCGGTGACGAGGATCGCCCCGTCCTTCAAAAGCCCGTTTGCGCCGGCTGCGCGCGGATCGAGCGGCGAGCCGGGCACGGCAAAAACCAGCCGTCCCATTTCGCCCGCGAGCCTTGCGCTGATCAGTGATCCGGAGCGCTTGGCTGCCTCCACCACCACGAGACCCAGCGCCATGCCGGCGACGATGCGGTTGCGGCGTGGAAAATCCTGCGCCCGCGGCTCCCAGCCGAACGGCATTTCCGAAACGACCGCGCCGCCATTCGCGGCGATCTCGTCGCAGAGGTCGGCGTTTTCGGGCGGGTACGGTCGGTCCAGGCCGCCAGCCAGCACGCCGATCGTGCCGGTCGAAAGGCTGCCGTGATGCGCCGCCGTATCGATGCCGCGCGCTAGGCCGGACACAATCGCGTTGCCCTCGCGGCCCAACTCGGCGGCGAGCATCCGCGCCATCTTGATGCCGGCCAGCGAAGCGTTGCGCGCGCCGACAATCGCGACAGCGGGGAGAAAAAACACCGCGCCAATCCCCTTCACAGCCAGCAGTGGCGGCGGGTTGTCCATGCGCCGCAGCATCGCCGGATAATCCGGCTCGCCGATGCAGACGAAGCGCGCGCCCATGCGCCGCGCCGTTTCCATCTCGGCCTCGGCTTCGGCTTCGGCTGTGGAAGGGATGCGCAGGCTGCGCAGCGCGCCGCCGTTCAGCATCAGCTCGGGCAGCATCTCCAGCGCGGTCTCGGCCGAGCCGAAGCGGTTGATCAGGTCGCGAAAGGTGGCCGGACCGACATTGGGGGTCCGGATCAGCCTCAGCCAGCTCAGCCGCTGCCGGTCGCTAAGGCGGGGACCGGCGGCGGGCTCGCTCATCCTTTGGCCCCGATGCGGGATTCGGTGCCGGCCAGCAGCCGCGAAATATTGGCTCGGTGCTTGATGAAGACGATCACCGTCATGACTGCGAACAGCACGGCATAGTCGACGAGCCCGAGATAAAACAGTGTGAGCGGAACCGCGAGCGACGCAACCAGCGCCGCGAGCGACGAATAGCGCATGATGAAGGCGACGGCGAGCCACAGCGCAGCGAAGACCAGCGCCACATTCCAGGCGAGGCCGGCCAGCACGCCGAGATAAGTCGCCACGCCCTTGCCTCCCTTGAAGCCCAGCCAGACCGGGAAAAGATGTCCCAGGAACGCGCCGAAGCCGGCGGCAAGCGCAAGCTCCGGCCCGTAGATCCCGGCGATCAGCACCGCCGCGGTCCCCTTCAGCGCGTCGAGGATGAGCGTCAAAGCCGCGAGGCCCTTATTGCCGGTGCGCAGCACATTGGTCGCGCCGATATTGCCCGAGCCGATATTGCGCACGTCGCCCAGGCCGGCGGCGCGGGTGATCAGCAGGCCGAACGGGATAGAGCCGAGCAGGTAGCCGAAGGCGAGGGCCGCGAGCAACTGCGTGTATAACATGGTTCCCCCGGGATTGGCCGATCGCTTGCCGGCCTATGCCGCAAACACTGTGCGGCCCGCAACCAGCGTTTGCAAGACCTTGCCCTGCAGCCGGGCGCCTTCGAAACAGGTGTTTTTCGAGCGCGAGCGGATGCCGGCCTCGCTGACGATCCACGGCTCATCGAGATCGACCAGCGCGAGGTCGGCCGGCGCACCGGGCGAAAGCCGGCCGCCGGGCAGCCCGAACAGTCTTGCCGGCGCGGTCGAGAGCGCTTCGACCAGCCTGATCAGCGGGATCTCGTCATTATGATAGAGTCTGAGGGCCGCTCCAAGCAGCGTTTCGAGCCCGATTGCGCCGTCGGCGGCATCGGCGAAGGGCAGGCGCTTGGTATCGACATCCTGCGGATCGTGTGAGGAAACAATAATATCGATCGTGCCGTTCCGTAACGCCTCGACCATGGCGAGGCGGTCATCCTCGGCGCGTAGCGGGGGCGATAGCCGGAAGAAGGTGCGGTATTCGCCGACATCGTTTTCGTTGAGCGAGAGATGGTTGATCGAAACGCCGGCCGTAACATTTGTGCCGTCGCCCTTGGCCCGCGCCACGGCTTGCGCCGACATCGCTGTCGAGATTTTTGCCGCATGGTATGCGCCGCGCGTCAGCCGCGCCAGCATAAGGTCGCGCTCGAGCGGGATCGTCTCCGCCTCGCGCGGAATGCCGGGCAGACCGAGCCAGCTCGCGTAAAGCCCCTCGTTCATCACGCCCGACGAGGCGAGGTCGCGGTCCTGCGTCTCATGCGCCACGACCGCGCCGAAATCGCGGGCATAGGTCAGCGCACGGCGCATGGTCAGTGCATTGGAAATTGTGTGCCGCCCGTCGGTGAAGGCGACCGCGCCGGCCTCGCGCATCAGGCCGAATTCGGTCATTTCGCGGCCTTCGAGCCCTTTGGTGATTGCCGCCGCCGGAAACACATTGACCAGCGCGGTGTCGCGGGCCGCCCGCAGCACGAATTCAACCAGCGCGACATTGTCGATGACCGGATCTGTGTCGGGCATCATGACGATCGAGGTCACGCCGCCGGCGGCGGCCGCGAGGCTCGCCGAGGCGATCGTTTCGCGGTGCTCGCCGCCAGGCTCGCCGATGAACACCCGCGCGTCGATCAGGCCGGGAATGATCGCCTTGCCGCGGCAATCCACGATCGTTGCGCCCTCCGGCGCACCCTGGTTCAAGGCGGAAGCGCCAGCCGCCACGATTTTCTTGCCGTCGACGATGACCGTGCCGGTCTCGTCGATGCCTCGCGAGGGATCGACGATGCGGGCGTGCTGGAAGACCGTGACGCTCATGCCGAATGCCTGTCGCGGTTGCGGCGCGGGTCGAGCAGCGCCTCCATCACCGCCATGCGAACCGCGACCCCCATCTCGACCTGCTCCTGGATCACGCTTTGCGGCCCGTCGGCGATTTCGGAGGCGATCTCGACGCCGCGGTTCATCGGCCCGGGGTGCATCACCAGCGCATCATCCTTCGCCGCCTTCAGCTTCTCGGCGTCCAGGCCGAAATAATGGAAATATTCGCGCACCGACGGTACGAACGATCCTGCCATGCGCTCGCGCTGCAGCCGGAGCATCATCACCACGTCGGCGTCCTTCAGCCCCTCGGCCATGGTGTGCGCGACGACAACGCCCATCTTCTCAATGCCCGAAGGAAGCAAAGTCGAAGGCGCAACCACGCGCACTTGCGCGCCGAGCGCGTTGAGCAGGATGATGTTCGAGCGGGCGACGCGCGAATGCAGTATATCGCCGCAGATCGCGACGATCAGCTTGGACAGCGGCCCCTTGGCGCGGCGGATGGTCAGCGCGTCGAGCAGCGCTTGCGTCGGGTGTTCGTGCGCGCCGTCGCCGGCATTGACCACCGAGCAGCCGACCTTCTGCGCCAGAAGCGCCGCAGCCCCCGCCGATTGATGACGGATGATGAGAATGTCCGGCCGCATCGCGTTCAGCGTCATCGCCGTATCGATCAGCGTTTCGCCCTTCTTCACCGAAGAGCTCGCGACCGACATGTTCATCACATCTGCCCCGAGCCTTTTTCCGGCAAGCTCGAAGGAAGACTGCGTGCGCGTCGAGGCTTCGTAGAAAAGGTTGATCTGGGTGCGCCCGCGCAGCGTCGAGGTTTTCTTCTCGGGCTGCCGCGAGATAGACACTGCGGCGTCGGCCCGGTCGAGCAGAAGCTCGATATCGGCGGGAGACAGGTCCCTGATGCCAAGCAGATGGCGGTGCGGATAAAGCGGCAAGGACGGAGCGTCGGTCATTAAAGGGGTGCTATAGGCCGCGGCTTGGCCGGCTGCAAGCGGCGCGGCCCGATTGGAACGTTTGTCCCGGGAATTTTCGTCGCGCGTTCCGCGCCGCTTCGGCTATAAGGCCAGCACGGCGTTTCCGGATTCGGCGTAAGCGCCCCGAGAATGTTGAAGGACGTTGCGTGACGCACGAGGTGACGAACCAGCCCCCGCCACTGACGGGAAGCAATGCGTGGCGGGGCGATCCGCTGCTGGTGCAGCTTGCCGAGGATTTTTCGGAGCCGGTTCGCAAGGAACTCGACCAGATAGGCCGCTTCGTGATGACGCACGAGGCGCAGGAACTGGCTCGGCTCGCCAACACGGAAACGCCGAAGCTCAGGACCCACGACCGCCAGGGCAGGCGCGCCGATGTGGTGGAATCCCATCCCGCCTACCACGCGCTGATGCGCCGCTCGGTCGCCAACGGCCTGCATTCGTCGATCTGGGAGAACGGCAGCACCGAGACGGGCAAACGCCACCAGGTGCGCGCGGCCCGCTTCTACCTGACGGCCGAACTGGAATCGGGCCATCTCTGTCCCATCACCATGACCAGCGCCTCGCTGGCCGCGCTGATGGCCGCCCCAAAACTGTTTCGGGAATGGGCGCCGCGCGTCACAACGCGCAAATACGACCAGAGCCAAAAGCCGCCGGTCGAGAAGACCGGGCTGACGCTCGGCATGGGCATGACTGAAAAACAGGGCGGAACCGACGTGCGCGCCAACACCACGCGCGCCGAGCGCGCCGGCAGCGGCTTTTATCGCCTGACCGGCCACAAATGGTTCATGTCGGCGCCGATGTCGGATGCGTTCCTGGTGCTGGCCCAGGCGGGTGAAGGCCTGTCGTGCTTTTTGGTGCCGCGTCTTCTGGGAGACGGTTCCGGCAACGGCTTCCGTTTCCAGCGGCTGAAGGACAAGCTCGGCAACCGCTCCAACGCCTCGTCCGAAGTCGAGTTCGTCAATGCCATCGGCGAAATGGTCGGCGAGCCGGGGGCAGGCGTCAAGACCATCATGGACATGGTCACGCTGACCCGGCTCGACTGCGCGGTCGCCTCGTCGGCGATCATGCGCGCAGGCCTTGCCGAAGCGGTCCACCACACGCGCCACCGCCAGGTTTTCGGCGCAGCCCTTATCGATCAGCCGCTGATGCAGCGCGTGCTGGCCGATATGGCACTCGATGTGGCGGGAGCTACCGCGCTATCGTTCCGGCTCGCCCGCTCCTTTGACGAGGCGGCCAACGATCGCGGCGAGGCGGCCTTCGCCCGCGCCATGACGCCGGTGGTCAAGTATTGGGTCTGCAAGATCGCGCCGGCGCTGCTTTACGAGGCCATGGAGTGCCTCGGCGGCAATGGCTACATCGAGGAAGCGCCGCTCGCCCGCTATTACCGGGAAGCGCCCGTCAATGCGATATGGGAGGGCTCGGGCAACGTCATGGCGCTCGACGTGCTGCGCGTGCTCGGCCGTGCGCCCGGCCTTTTCGACGACGTGCTTTCGGGGATAGAGCGCGATTTGGGAGCCGGCGGGCGCGGCACGACCGGCGTGCTGCGCGCTGCCATGCAGGTTGCCTCCTCGGACGAGGGCTCCGCCAGGATCCTGACGGAGCAACTGGCGCTGTCGGCTGCGGCGGCCGAGCTGAAGCGGCTGGGGGCAGGGCGCATCGCCGACGCTTTCATCGAAACCCGGCTCGCCGGCCAGTGGCGCGGCACCTACGGCATGATCGATGCGCGCCACGATGCCCGCATGATCGTCGACACGCTTTATCCCGCGGTCTGAGTGATCGCCGCGGCGTAGAGTTCCGCGTCGCCGCCGAGATGGCGTGCCAGGAGATAGCCCGTTCATCGCCGTCGGCACGGCCGCGCAGAGCGCCAGGTACGACAATTCCTTGCCGCTGATGGATGCGTCTGCCTTATCAACAGAGGGCGCTGCCGCGTTAACCTTAACGAATGGTTTCCATTGCGGGCGTCACCGGCAAGCCCCACTGTGGTCTGAACCAAGCAGGATTCCCATGCCGCGTGTTCTGACATCCTTTCTCACCTTCCATTGGGCGGCCGCGTTCGCGCTGCTGTCGATGGCGTGCGTCATGGGCGGAAATGGCGGCGCAGCGCAGGCGCTGGGCATGCTCGGCCTCGCGGAGAGCGACCTGCTCGCCTACGCCTCCGCGACGCCGCTCCTGTCGCTCGCTTCGGCGGTCTGCGCGATGCTATTCTTCTGGGCCTTCGCCGCATCCGTGTTGGGCGATCCCGCGGCTGAAGGCGGCGATGTCGCGGGCATGGCGTTCGCTTCGGCGGCCCTTTTGATCTCGCTGCTGATGATCTGCGGATCGGTGAATGTCGTGGCCGGGCTCTATCCGGCCGTAGCCGTCCATCTGGCGGCGCTGTTGGCATCTTATCTGGCGATCCAGGCCGAGCGCCTCGCCGCTGTCATGTCGGCATCGCCGGGTGAAAACGACATCCGTGCAGCCGCGCGCATCATGGCGCTCGGTGCCGCGCATGTTTCCATGCTGTCGCGCCTGTCCGGGCGAACCGACGCAAATTTTGGTCGAGGCAACTGATGCGCTACGTGCTCGCGCTCTGGGCTCTGCCGCTGGTCATATTCTGGGGCTGGTACGGCCTCTCGTATCACGACATCCATTTCGGCTATGTCATGCTGACCCGGCAGGCCCACGACCTCGTGTTCCAGCTTTACGGCGAAACGCTCGGCATCGACCCCGGGATCATCCCCGGCATGGTGGCCAAGGCCTGTGTCCTCGACACGCTGATCCTGCTCGGCATTTTCGCGTTCCGCCGCCGCCGGCAGGTGGTGGCCTGGGCAAGAATCCGCCGCGAACGCTATCTTGGCGTGATTTCCTCGCCCAATGCGTGAAGCCGGTCCAGCACGCCCTGCAGGATAAAGGCGGCCGCCGCCGAATCGATCTTCGTCTTCCGCTTGGCGCGCGACATGTCCATCTCGATCAGCGTGCGCTCAGCCGCGACTGTCGACAGGCGCTCATCCCAGAAGGCGAAGGGCAGGTCGGTCATCCGGGCGATGTTGCGGACGAAGGCGCGCGAGGCCTGCGCTCGGGGTCCCTCGCTGCCGTCCATGTTGACCGGCAGGCCTATCACCACCGCGCCGGCATTCTCCCGCCCAAGCAGGTCTAGCAGGGCGGCCGCATCGGCGGAAAACTTCTTTCGGATGATGACGGGGCGCGGATGCGCGAAGGAAAGCCCGCGGTCCGATACCGCCAAGCCGATCGTCTTGTCGCCGAGGTCGAGCCCCGCGAGCGTCTTGCCGCCGGCGAGGTGGGCGGGCAACTCCTCGATGGTCGAGATGCTCAAGACGTCATGGCTTTCCTTTTGACTTGGACCGCCTGCGTTCTATCCTTCCGGCGAGGAAAAATCGAGGAGACGCTAGCCATGAAACTGACCTGGTTCGGACATTCCGCTTTTCGTGTGGAAGCAGGCGGCGCCAGGATCCTTATCGATCCCTTCCTCACCGACAATCCGTCGTGGAAGAAGCCGTGGCAGGGTCCGGCCGAAGGCGTCACCCACGTCCTGCTCACGCACGGCCACAGCGACCATATCGGCGACGCGGCCGACATCCTGAAGGCGACCGGCGCCATGCTGGTCGCCAATTTCGAGATCTGCATGTATCTGGTCGGCAAAGGCGTCAGTGGCGACAGGATAAACCCGGGCAATCTCGGCGGCACGGTCGATTGCGGCGGCTTCACCACCACATTCGTGCAGGCGCTGCACTCCTCGTCATTTCCCGGGGAGGGCGGACAGAACACCTATCTCGGCAATCCCGGCGGCCTTGTCCTGCATTTTCCGGACGAGCGAACGCTCTATCATATGGGCGATACCGACATCTTCTCGGACATGGCGCTGGTCAACGAACTGCACGAGCCGAAGATCGGCATTGTGCCGATCGGCGACCGCTTCACCATGGGCGGCGCGGTGGCGGCGCTTGCCTGCCGCCGCTTCTTCAAGTTCGAGACCGTGATTCCCTGCCACTACGCCTCCTTCGGCATGATCGACCAGACCGCCGAAAAATTCACGGCCGGCATGGAAGGCTCGGGCGTGGAAGTAGTATTGCCGGAAATCGGGACGAGCCGGACGATCTGAACGTAGATCGCTCGACCATTAGGGGAAACATGATGAAACAGATCCTTCTTGGGGCGTTGGTGGCCGGATTTTGCTCGACTGCCAACGCCGCGGACAACTTCATCGAGGGCGTGTACCTGCAATCGGAGGAGCTTTGCGCGCAAGCGAAGGCAGACAGCCTGCAGACGGTCATAGAGGCCGGAAATGTCATCCTGACGGCAGATGGCATTGAAAGCATCGAATACAATTGCGAATTCGTCAGAATAGACAAAGGCACGCGCTCGCCCGCATGGGTCGTCACGGCTCTCTGCCAGGAGCCGGGCTATTTATTTCCCGACGTTCTTTCGATCGTCGAACTGAGCGCGACACAACTCGATCTCGTTTCGGTGCGGCCAGTAGACCCGGAAGGCGGCGGCAGTGCCAATGGCGGTTCCTACCATCTCTGCGACGGCGTGGATGCACCCTGAAGCCTTCATCGCGGTTGCGCTGCCTTTGCCGCGACGGTATAGCGCGGGCCACCGATCCCCTTCTTGCCAGAGGCACGAATGTCCGTTGATCTCCAGACAGTGAAGCGCGTTGCGCATCTCGCCCGCATCGCCGTGAGCGAGGAAGACGCCGAGCGCATGACCGGCGAACTCAACGCCATACTGGGTTTCGTCGAGCAACTGAACGAAGTCGACGTGACCGGCGTCGAGCCGATGACTTCGGTGACGCCGATGGCGATGAAGAAGCGCGCTGATATCGTCACCGACGGCAGCAAGGCCGGTGATATTGTCGCCAATGCTCCGGCGACCGACGAGAATTTCTTTCTCGTGCCGAAGGTCGTGGAGTAGCACCGTGGCACTGTCCATCGCGGTCGAAACCCCGCTGCAGGACGACGCGCGCATGCTCGTCGCCGAACTCAACGCTTATCTGATCCCACTGACGCCGCGCGAGTTTCAGTTCCAGTTGACCGTCGAGCAGATGGCCGATCCTATGGTGACGCTACTCGTCGCGCGCGACGAGAACGGTCGTCCGGTCGGCATGGGCGCCCTCAAGGAGCATGGCGATGGGCTGGGCGAGGTCAAGCGCATGTTCACGTTGCCTTCGGTGCGCGGTCAGCGTGTCGGGTCGGAGCTCTTGCAGCGCATCGAGCAGCTTGCGCGTGAAGAGGGAATAACCCGGCTCGTTCTGGAAACCGGCGAAGCCGAAGGTTTTGAGCCGGCCTACCGTGTCTATGAGCGCGGCGGATTTACAGTTTGCGGCGCAGTTTTGGACTATCCCGACTCCGGCTTTTCCCGCTTTTACGAAAAGAAGATTGCCTAATGACCGACCTGACGAAACTGACCATCGCCGAGGGGCGCGAAAAGCTCCGCGCCAGGGAAATTTCGGCGGTCGAACTGACCGGCGCCTATCTTGCCGCGATCGACGCCGCCAATCCGGCCTTCAACGCATACGTCGCCGTCACGCATGACAAAGCCCGGGAGATGGCGAAGGCTTCCGACGAAAAGTTCGGCCGGGGCGAGGGCGGCGCGCTCGAAGGCATCCCGCTCGGCATCAAGGATCTGTTCGGCACCGAAGGCGTGCACACCCAGGCCTGCAGCCATGTGCTGGACGGCTTCAAACCGCGCTACGAATCGACCGTGACGGCCAATCTCTGGGCTGACGGCGCCGTCATGCTCGGCAAGCTCAACATGGACGAATTCGCCATGGGCTCGTCCAACGAGACTTCCTACTACGGTCCTGTCGTGAATCCGTGGCGGCGCTCGCGCATCGACACCGTGGTGATGCCCACGACGCACCAGGGCGACGGCGGATTTGTTTCGTCGGGCGGCGCGACCAAGACCCGCACGCTCGATAATGCCCAGCTCGTGCCCGGCGGCTCATCGGGCGGTTCGGCGACGGCCGTCTCGGCATGGCTCTGCGCCGGCGCCACCGCGACCGATACAGGCGGTTCGATCCGCCAGCCGGCGGCCTTCACCGGCACGGTCGGTATCAAGCCGACTTACGGCCGTGTCTCGCGCTGGGGCGTAGTCGCCTTCGCCTCCTCGCTCGACCAGGCGGGGCCGATCGCGCGCGACGTGCGCGACGCCGCCATCATGCTCAAATCCATGGCTTCCGCCGACCCGAAGGACACCACTTCGGCCGATCTGCCGGTGCCCGACTACGAAGCCGCCATCGGCCGGCCGGTTCGCGGCATGAAGGTCGGCATTCCGAAGGAATACCGTGTCGACGGCATGCCGGAAGAGATCGAGGCGCTTTGGCAGAAGGGCATTGCCTGGCTGAAGGACGCCGGTGCGGAGATCGTCGACATTTCGCTGCCGCACACCAAGTACGCGCTGCCGGCCTACTATATCGTCGCGCCCGCCGAAGCCTCGTCCAACCTCGCCCGCTATGACGGCGTCCGCTACGGGCTGCGCGTGCCGGGCAAGGACATCACCGACATGTATGAGCAGACCCGGGCCGCCGGTTTCGGCCGCGAGGTCAAGCGCCGCATCATGATCGGCACCTACGTGCTGTCGGCCGGCTATTATGACGCCTACTATTTGCAGGCGCAGAAGGTGCGCACGCTGATCAAGCGCGATTTCGAAAACGTCTTCGCCGCCGGCATCGACGTGATCCTGACGCCGGCCACGCCCTCCGCCGCATTCGGCATCGCCGACCAGGACATGAACGCCGACCCGGTGAAGATGTACCTGAACGACATCTTCACCGTGACGGTGAACATGGCCGGTCTGCCGGGCATCGCCGTGCCGGCCGGCCTCGACGCGCACGGCCTGCCGCTCGGCCTGCAGTTGATCGGCCGGCCTTTCGATGAGGAAACGCTGTTTCAGACCGCCCACGTCATCGAGCAGGCGGCGGGGCGGTTTGAGCCGGAGAAATGGTGGTAGAGATTCCCCGCCATCAATGAGGTGACGGGATGTTCTTTTATCTCTCGAAGGTCTTCGGCTTCTTCGCCCAGCCGCTGAGTTTTTCGATCCTGCTTCTTGCGGCCGGCCTGCTCGCCGTTTTCTTTGGTTGGCGGCGCACGGGTATGACACTGGAGGTCGCGGCGCTCCTGGTTCTCGTCCTGTCGGCCTGGACATCGTTTGGCGCGCTGCTGCTCGAACCTCTCGAGGAGCGGTTTGCCCGGCCGTCCAACCTTCCTGCGACAGTCGACGGCATCGTCGTGCTTGGTGGCGGTTTCGAGGGCGCGGTCAACCTGGCGCGCGGCGGCTATGAGTTGAACAGCGGCGGCGACCGCTTCGTCGAGGCCGCGATACTTGCGCGTCGCCATCCCGGCGCGAAGATCGTCGTCACCGGCGGAACGGGCGCGCTCATCTTGCAGGGCGAGGGGGACGCCGACACCGCGCCGCGGCTGCTGACCGCACTCGGCGTTGCGCCCGAGCGCCTGATTCTTGAGAACAGGTCCCGCAATACGTACGAAAACGCGGTGTTCACGAAAGAACTGGTGACGCCGCGGCCGGGCGAAACGTGGCTGCTGGTCACCTCGGCCTTCCATATGCCGCGCTCGATGGCTCTGTTCCGGAAAGCCGGCTTCGACGTGCTGCCATGGCCGGTCGACTACCGCACATCGGGGCGGGAGGGGTTAGGGGTGCTGCGCGACAACGCAACCGACGCAATGCAAAATACCACGATCGCCATCCGCGAATGGATCGGGCTGTTCGCCTATTGGCTGTCGGGCCGGATCGACGAGCCGTTCCCCGGACCGGCCTGAGGCGTTTCCTCGATGACCGCGAGCCTTGCGGCCGAAAAGAACTGCCGGCGCAGCAGCACCGCAAACAAAAGCAGCGTAGTCAGCCCGAACGCGGCGGGGCCGACGAACCAGCCGAGATAGCCGAGCGAAAAGAAGACGCCGCGCAAGCCGGCGTTGAAATGCCGGCCTGCCAGCACGTTCATCCGCGTCGCCCGGCCGATCGCCGCCTCCATGGCCTCGGGGTCGGCCGCGCCTTCCTTGTGCATCGGCACGGCTCCGATCAGGATGGAGCAATAATTGAACAGCCGGTACGACCAGCCGAACTTGAAGAAGGCGTAGGCCAGCAGCGCCATCAAGCCCAGCACCTTGATCTCGAAAATCTGACGGGAAGGCGCATCCGCCAGCGGGAGGTCCGCAAGCACCGACAGCACGTCGTTGGACGCGCCAAGCAGGGCGAAGCAGCCTCCAAGGGCCAGCAGCGAGCTCGATGCGAAGAAAGCCGTGCCTTGCTGCAGCCCGACCATGATGCTGGTGTCGATCATGCGCAGTTCGCGCCGCGCCATCGTGCGCATCCAGGCTTCGCGCTGCGCGTTCATGGCTGTAGTGAGCGACATCCGGCCGACCAGCCTGCCGTCGGCGGCGAGGCCGTGCACCACCCATATCGCCAGGAAAAACGCCAGCGCCGCGATGTCGGCACCGGTCAGGAACAGAGAATCGCCCATGGCGAAATTCTTATCACGAAACGATCCCGAAAATCCGCTCCGCCCCGCTGTCTGGGCGAGTCGCAATCCGGTCACAAGCCTTGATAATGCGTTTACGGTAAATTGCGCCTAAGTCTCTGATTTGATTAAAATGCGCAGCGTGATTGCATGGCAGCCATGCAGAATCCGCCTCGCTTTCGCCATTTTTCCCATTGCGAAGCGGCCGGCAACGGCCTAATTACACGCTCCACGAATGGGGCCGGAAATAAGACGGCGAGACAGCCGCTCCGGGGGCGACAGGTAAACAGGAAAACTATGGACGACGGCATTCAGAAGTCCTGCTGGGGCGTGACCGCCAAGGCAGTAGTCGGGTTCGCGAGCATTCTTCTCTTGGCCTGGCTTGTTGGCGGATCGGAAACCGCGGCGGTCCTGGCGGCAAGCTGAACCAGGCCACATCGACGGAATTTGCAGGAAGACGCGGGGTTCTCCCCCGCGTCTTTTTCTTTGGCCGGGCAGCGGCGGCGTCGTTGGTGGAGCAGGCGGGGTCGGACCCCAGTAAGCCAAGCCGCTTAAAACAGCGGAAACATCGCACTATATGCGATACGCTGAGTAATTCGCTGCAGGAGCGCTAGGCTTGTTCCTTTCGGTATTCGACCTATTCAAGATAGGGATCGGCCCATCCAGTTCGCACACGATGGGGCCGATGACGGCTGCGCGCCGATTCCTCGACGAGATAGCAGGGGACGACTGGCCGCGTCCGGCCGGCGCGAAGGTCGAGCGCATCGCCGCAAGCCTGCATGGCTCGCTCGCCTATACCGGCATCGGCCACGGCACCGACCGTGCAGTGATACTGGGGCTCGCCGGCGAAACACCGGTAACCGTCGATCCCGATCTGGCCGACCGCATCATCGAGGAGATCAAGGCTGAGGGCCGGATTTTCCCGCCGGAGCATCCGTCCTACCGCTTCGATCCTTCGTCGGACCTCGTGCTCGACAAGAAGACGCCGCTGCCCGGCCACGCCAACGGCATGGCGTTCTATGCCTACGATTCGGATGATCGCCTGCTCTTGAAGCGAATCTATTATTCGATCGGCGGCGGTTTCGTCGTCTCCGAGGAAGAATTGCAGCGCATGAAGACGCGCGCGGCCGCGCCCGCCGGCGCAAAGGAGCCGTACCCGTTCAGGAACGCGGTGGAAATGCTGGACATGGCCAGGCGCAGCGGCCTGTCGATCGCCGAGATGAAGCGCGCCAACGAAGAAGTCCACATGCCGCGCGAGGAACTCGACGCCGGTCTGGACCGCATCTGGGACGCGATGCGCGGCTGCATCGAGCGCGGCCTGTCGCAGGACGGCATCATGCCCGGCGGCCTCAAGGTTCGCCGCCGCGCGCGCATGCTGCACGACAAGCTGCAGGAGCAGTGGAGCCAGAACCGGCCCAATCCGCTGCTCGCCAACGACTGGCTGTCGATCTACGCCATGGCGGTCAACGAGGAGAATGCCGCCGGCGGCCGTGTCGTGACGGCGCCGACCAACGGCGCGGCGGGCACGCTGCCCGCAGTGCTGCGCTACTGGCTGCATTTCCATCCCGAAGCCGACCAGCCGAGCATACGCGACTTCCTGCTGACGGCAGCGGCGGTGGGCGGCATCATCAAGACCAATGCCTCGATCTCGGGCGCCGAAGTCGGCTGCCAGGGCGAGGTCGGCTCGGCGTCCGCTATGGCCGCGGCAGGGCTCTGCGCGGTCATGGGCGGATCGCCCGAGCAGGTGGAGAACGCCGCCGAGATCGCGCTCGAGCATCATCTCGGCATGACTTGCGACCCGGTCGGCGGGCTGGTGCAGGTCCCCTGCATCGAGCGCAACGCGCTCGGTGCGGTCAAGGCGGTCACCGCCGCCTCGCTCGCCATCAAAGGCGACGGCACGCATTTCGTGCCTCTCGACGCCGCCATCGAGACCATGCGCCAGACCGGCATGGACATGAACGAGCGCTATAAGGAAACCAGCCTCGGCGGCCTGGCGGTGAACGTGGTCGAGTGTTGAGCTTAAGCGTCGTCGAGCACGAACGTAACTTTCATATCGATGCGGTACTCGGAGACCTTGCCGTTGTCGACCTTGGCGACAATCTCCTTGACCCAGACCTGCTTGACGTTTTTCAGCGTTGCGGTCGCCCGGTCGACACCGTGGGCGATCGCCCCCTCGATGGTCGAGCCGGATGCGGTGATCTCGGTATTTTTCGCTACTGACATGGGGTTCTCCTGTTTGCCTGCGCCCAGCACCGTGCGCAAACATGTGGACCCAACGCAGCCAGGCCTTTTTCGTTTCCAATTTGCGGCGTAGTAAACGCGCTATGGCTTTGAACCTGATAAAGCTCTGCGTCGGCTGCGACAGCGTCGAGGATTTGGAAGAGTGGATCGCCTTCCGGCTCGACGAACGCCGGCGCGCCGGCGAACCGGCCGAGCAATTTCACACGACGCGGATGATGCCCACCCGTGGTAGAGAGTTGCTGGATGGCGGCTCGCTCTACTGGGTGATCAAGGCGCAGGTCCAGTGCCGCCAGAGGCTGCTCGACATCCGGCCTTTCGTTGATTCGGAGGGTATATCGCGCTGCCATTTGATCCTCGACCCAACTGTCGTGCGCACCGAATGGCAGCCGCGCCGCGCCTTTCAGGGCTGGCGTTACCTGAAACAGGCCGACGCTCCGGCCGATATTGGAACCTCCCACGCGGAATTGATGACTATGCCGCCCAAGCTGCGCCGCGAACTGGCCGAACTCGGCCTTCTTTAGCCCCGCATCGCGCTGGCCGGCGATCGGTCACCGGACTTGCAAGCGGGCCGGCTTCGCCACATCTTCTTCAGCATGAGCGATAAGAAGATGCCCGCAAAGGTTCCCGGTCCAGCGGCCCGCTCGGAATCTTCCGAAATCGAGGCCTTCGTCAGCCAGGCGCGCGCCCTCGGGGCCGTCGCGGGCAAGGGGCAGGGGCGCCTCATATTGGCGCTCGATGCAACGATGAGCCGCCAGCCGACCTGGGATCTCGCCTGCTCCTTGCAGGGCGAGATGTTCGATGCGGTCGGAAAGACAGGCGGCCTTAAAGTGCAGTTGGTCTATTTCCGTGGACTCGACGAGTGCCGCGCTTCCGCTTTCGTATCGGACACGGCGGGTCTGAAGCGCCTGATGAGCAGCATCGACTGCCGCGGCGGCCATACCCAGATCGGCAAGGTCCTGTCGTTCGCGCTGAAGGAGACCGCGCGCGAAAAGGTCAATGCGCTTGTCTATATCGGCGACGCCATGGAGGAGAAGATCGACGACCTGTCCGTGAAGGCAGGCAATCTCGGCCTGCATGGCGTGCCGGTCTTCCTCTTCCAGGAAGGCCGCGATCCGGCCGCCGAAGCCGCGTTCAAGGAGATAGCGCGCCTGTCCAAGGGTGCCTGGTTCCGCTTCGACCGCAACGCCGCCGCCACGCTTGCGAAACTGCTTTCCGCCGTGGCCGTGTTCGCCACCGGCGGCTTGAAGGCGCTTGAGGCGCGGGGCCGGCCGGAAGACCGCCTGATGATCGAACATTTGCGGGGAAGCGGTTCGTAATGAGCATCTTTCTCGGCATAATCACCGGCCTGCTGGTCCTGGTTCTCGTGGTGGCCACGTTCCTCCGGCTGGAACCGGCCGCCTTGGCCAACACCGTGCGCTATGCCGGCCCGGCAATACTTGCCGTCATCGGCGTCGGGGTATTGCTCACCGGCAGGGCCGGGCTGGGCGGCATGATATTGTCGGCGGCGCTGGCATGGTTCACCTCCAGCCGGGTGCGCAGTGGGCGCAGAAAGACCCCCGGAAAGCGCTCCACCGTGCGAACCGCTGCGCTTGAAATGGAGCTCGACCACGACAGCGGGCAATTGGAGGGCTTGGTTCTGGCCGGCCGGCACGAAGGCCGGACGCTGGGTGATCTGGCGCTGGACGAACTCCGCGAGCTTTATGCGGAGCTTCCGGGAGACCCCGAAAGTCGGCAATTGCTAGAGACGTATCTTGATGGCCGGTTTCCCGTCTGGCGCGAAGACCCGAATACGCGTGGTGGCGAGGGGCTGGGCGTTCCGCCAGGTACGGGCGCCATGACTAAGCAGGAGGCCTACAAGATCCTTGGTCTTGAAGCGGGCGCCACCGCGGCGGATATCCGCAAGGCGCACCGCCGCCTGATGCAGCGCCTGCACCCCGACCTCGGCGGTACGTCTTTCCTGGCGGCGCGGATCAACGAAGCCAAGGACGTCTTGCTCACGAATCACAACTAGTTCTCCTTCGACACGACACTTTCCGGGAGACGCTGTTTTGCCGTCCGTCAGTTCTCGACGGCGTAACAGTCGATTTTCTTTCTCTTGAGCGCGGTGCAGGCCTTCCATGCCGCGGCCTTGGAATTGAAACCGCCGAAGCGCGCGCGGTGATAGGTCACGCCGCCCTTGTCGAACGTCACCGTGTAGCCGGACGCATGGGCAAGAACCGCCGGTGCCTGCTTGGTCGTCTTGGCCAGGACGACCTCAGCCTCGGATTTGCTCGGCGACGAAGCGACCTGGATCGCCCAGCCCGACTGCGCGACCGAAGCCGTCTCGACCGGATCCACATCGTCGCCAAAGCGGTCGGGTGAAGGTTCCGCATAGGCCTGCTCTACCGGTGCGGATTCGAGCGTTTCCACAAAAACGGACTTTGGCTTGGGAGTGGGCGCAACCTCTTCTCCGACGGCCGCAACTTCTTCCTCTACGGCCGCGATCTCGTCTTCCGCTGCGGCCACGACCTCTTCCTCGGGACGGGCTTCCGGCGTCGGCGCATCGTTCTTGGGCAGGAAAACCTTCGCGAGAGCGCTGATCGGCGAACCGCCGGCGCTGGCGACGAGAGGCGCGCCTTTGCCCTTGGTCGATGCCTTGGGCATGTACTGGCGGATCAATTCGGCCATGTGCTTGTCGCGCGCGCCGCCGCTGGTCCCGCCCATCACCACCGCGACGATGCGACGGTTGCCCTGCGAGACGGACGAAACCAGATTGAAGCCCGAGGCGCGGGTGTAGCCGGTCTTGATGCCGTCGACGCCCTTGACGCGTCCGAGCAGGCGGTTGTGGTTGGCCATGCGCTTGCGGCCATAGGTGAAGGACCGGGTCGAGAAATAGTTGTAGTACTGCGGATAGTGCTCCTTCAGCGCGATGCCGAGGGTGGCCAGGTCGCGCGCCGTCGAGAACTGCGCCGTATCGGGCAGGCCGTGGGCATTGCGGAATACGGTGGCGGTCATGCCGAGCTTGCGCGCCTTGGCCGTCATCATCCGCGCGAACTCTTTCTCGGAGCCGCCCAGATACTCGGCAAGCGCCGTCGCCGCGTCGTTCGCCGACTTCGTCACCAGGGAATAGATCGCCGTTTCGACGGTGATGGAGTTGCCGGCTTTGACGCCGAGCTTCGTCGGCGGCTCGGCGGCGGCATTGCGGGAAACCGGGATGGAGGTCTTCTTGGTGATCTTGCCGGCGGCCATCGCCTCGAACACCATGTAGAGCGTCATCATCTTGGTCAGCGACGCCGGATAGCGCCGCGAATCGGCGCTGGAGGAAAACAGCGTCTTGCCGGTGTTGGCGTCGATGACGATCGCTGCGTATTTGGAATTTGCCGCCGACGATCCCGTCGCGGCAAGCCCGATCGCGACTGCCAGCAGGGCGGCGGTGACGGATTTCAATGGAGACGCGATCGATAGAAGAATGGCCGCAAACGCCTGACGCACTGCTATACCCTTTGAATTTTCGTTGCACCAGAGGCGGCAAAGGTCCTGCCTCGCAAGCAAGAACCGTAAGGGCGTCAGCGTTACCAATCCGTTTATGGTAACCAGGACGTTCATCTTTTTTGTCGGGATAGAGCCAATTTTGAAACAAATGCCGTTGGCGCCGGTCAAATTGACTCTTTGTGCGGCGCACAATACGTTGAAGTGCAATGCACTGCGGGGAGCTTTCACGCCGCGAACCGAAGGGATGATCGCATGACACAGACGTTTGAAGATGCCGGCAATTACGGCAAGGAATTCATCGACAGCGGACTGAAGAGCTTCGCCGCCCTCTCCAAAAGCGCTCAGGCGATCGCAGCCGAAACCACCGACTACGCCAAGAAGTCGTTGGAGACCGGCAGCGCTGCGATGGAAAAGCTCCTGTCGGCGAAATCGCTCGAAAACGCCATCGAAATTCAGGCGGACTACGCCAAGCAAGTCTATGAAGGGTTCGTCGCCGAGGCATCCAAGCTCAGCGGCCTCTATGCCGACATGGCAAAAGACAGCTACAAGCCGTTCGAATCGATCGTCGCCAAGGCTGGTTAAGAAATCTCAGGGGCTTTTCCGGGCCGACGGTCCTGCCGCAAGACCCGGTCGCTTCGCGGCCGGGTTTTTTTCGTGCCCTTTGCAATTAACCACCGGGGTTTGCTGAAAAACCCGCCCGGACAGACCTTCGACCATATTGTCAGCAAAAAAGAAGGGCTTAAAATTGCGTGTAGGCTACCTACATGACGGTCGGGTGAGGAACCCGCGAAAGGCAAGGTACTGGTGACGAACGGCGGGGATGCCACGATGGAATTCGTGGCGCGCATGCAAAACGGCGAAGGCGGGGGCAACGGCCCCGGCCGTGGCACGGCCGTAATCACGCGAACCAAGACCAAGACCAAGAAGCCGAGCCTGTACCGTGTTCTGATCCTCAACGACGACTACACGCCGATGGAGTTCGTCATCCACATTCTGGAGCGCTTTTTCCAGAAGGACCGCGAATCCGCCACCCGCATAATGCTCCATGTTCACAATCACGGAGTGGGCGAATGTGGGGTCTATACATTTGAAGTGGCCGAGACCAAAGTGTCACAGGTCATGGACTTCGCCCGTCAGAATCAGCATCCGCTGCAATGCGTGATGGAGAAGAAGTGAGGTTTTGAATGCCGGCTTTCTCCCAAGGCCTCGAAAAGGCGCTGCACCAGGCGCTTACTTTCGCCAATGAGCGGCATCACGAATATGCCACGCTCGAACATCTGCTGCTCGCCCTGATCGAGGACAGCGAGGCCGGCGCCGTAATGCGCGCCTGCAACGTCGATCTCGACGAACTCAAGCAGACCGTTCTCACCTATATCGACACCGAACTCGACAATCTGGTTACCGGCTACGACGAGGATTCCAAGCCGACCGCCGGCTTCCAGCGCGTCATCCAGCGCGCGGTGATCCACGTCCAGTCATCCGGCCGGGACGAGGTCTCGGGCGCGAACGTGCTGGTGGCGATCTTCGCCGAGCGCGAAAGCCACGCCGCATACTTCCTGCAGGAACAGCAGATGACCCGCTACGATGCGGTCAACTATATCTCGCACGGCATTGCCAAGCGGCCCGGCGCGAACGAAACCCGCACCCCGCGAGGCGCCGAGGACGATCAGCAGAATTCGTCCGGCGCAGGCGAGCCGGAGGAGAGCGGCGCCAAGAAGAAGCAGCAGCAGGACGCGCTGACCGCCTACTGCGTCGATCTGAACAAAAAGGCGAAGTCGGGCAAGATCGACCCGCTGATCGGTCGCGAAAGCGAGATCAACCGGACGATCCAGATCCTCTGCCGCCGCTCCAAGAACAATCCGCTCTATGTCGGTGACCCCGGCGTCGGCAAGACGGCGATTGCCGAGGGCCTTGCCAAGCGCATAGTCGAGGGTGACGTGCCGACCGTACTTGCCGATGCGACGATCTTCGCGCTCGACATGGGCACGCTGCTCGCCGGTACCCGCTACCGCGGCGATTTCGAGGAGCGGCTGAAGCAGGTCGTCAAGGAACTCGAGGATTATCCCGGCGCGGTGCTGTTCATCGACGAAATTCATACCGTGATCGGCGCTGGAGCAACCTCCGGCGGCGCGATGGATGCGTCGAACCTGTTGAAGCCGGCGCTGTCCTCGGGCGCGATTCGTTGCATCGGCTCGACGACTTACAAGGAGTTCCGCCAGTTCTTCGAGAAGGACCGCGCGCTGGTGCGGCGTTTCCAGAAGATCGACGTCAACGAGCCGTCGGTGGCGGACACGATCGCCATCATGAAGGGCCTGAAGCCCTATTATGAGGACTTCCACAAGGTGAAGTTCACCAACGACGCCATCAAGGCGGCGGTGGAGCTTTCCGCGCGCTACATCAACGACCGCAAGCTGCCGGACAAGGCGATCGACGTCATCGACGAGACCGGCGCCAGCCAGATGCTGGTTCCCGAGGCCAAGCGCAAGAAGACGATCAGCGTCAAGGAAATCGAGGCGACGATCGCCACAATGGCGCGCATTCCGCCGAAGACGGTCTCGGCCGACGACGAGCAGGTGCTGGCGGGCCTCGATACCGAGCTGCGCCGTGTCGTCTACGGCCAGGATACCGCTATCTCGGCGCTCTCCTCGGCGATCAAGCTGGCCCGGGCAGGGCTGCGCGAACCCGAAAAGCCGATCGGCTCCTACCTGTTCTCCGGCCCGACCGGCGTCGGCAAGACCGAAGTTGCAAAGCAGCTCGCCGCCTCGCTCGGCGTCGAACTCCTGCGTTTCGACATGTCGGAATACATGGAGCGCCACACCGTCTCGCGGCTGATCGGCGCGCCTCCAGGCTATGTCGGCTTCGACCAGGGTGGCCTTTTGACGGACGGCGTCGACCAGCATCCGCATTGCGTGCTGCTGCTCGACGAAGTCGAGAAGGCGCATCCGGACCTGTTCAACATCCTGTTGCAGGTCATGGATCACGGCAAGCTGACCGACCACAACGGCAAGTCGATCGATTTCCGCAATGTTATCCTGATCATGACGACCAATGCGGGCGCGTCGGACATGGCCAGGGCCGCGATCGGCTTCGGCTCGTCGAAGCGCGAAGGCGACGACATGGAGGCGATCAACCGGCTGTTCTCGCCGGAGTTCCGCAACCGTCTCGACGCGATCATCCCGTTCGGCTCGCTGCCGATCCCGGTCGTGCATCAGGTGGTGCAGAAGTTCGTCATGCAGCTTGAGGCGCAGCTTTCGGAGCGCGGGGTCACCTTCGACCTGTCGCCGGAAGCCATCTCCTGGCTTGCCGACAAGGGCTATGACGAGCGCATGGGCGCACGGCCGCTCGGCCGCGTCATCCAGGAGCACATCAAGAAGCCGCTCGCCGAGGAGGTTCTGTTCGGCAAGCTGAAGAAGGGCGGCACGGTGCGCGTGACTGTCGAGACGAAGGAATCCGGCGAAACCGGCCTGAAGCTCGAATCGCTTGCCGACGAGCTTCCGGTGAAGCCGAAGAAGGAAGAGCCGAAAAAAGTTCCGGCAAAGAAGCCGGCCAGGAGGGCTGCCAAGCCCGCGGCCCAGAAATCCAGGCCGGCTGCCAACGGCAAGGACGGCAGCAAGCGCAGCCTGGTGCCGCAGTTGCCCAGGAAGGGCTGAGCGTTTCGGCCAAAATCATCATCTCCTCCCCCAGCCCGGGGGAGGAGATTTTCGTTTGAAGAAGCTATGCCTCGCCGATCCCGATCGGCGGCAGCCGCCGCTCTACCGGCGAGGACTGGATGATCGACGTGTTGGTCATTGCATAGGGAATAATCTGGTCGATCAACGCCTCCAGATCACCCACCGACCGGAGATGGGCGCGGGCGATGAAGCAATCCTCCCCCGTGACCCGGTCGCATTCGACGATCTCCGGCAGCGCCCGCAGGATCTCGGCGACTTTTTGAAGCTGCCCGGGGATAGGCCGGATGCGAAGCCACGCGGCAAGCGGCAGCCCGAGCGCCGCCGCATTGATCTTAACCGAATAGCCCTCGATCACGCCGCTCTCCTCGAGCCGCTTTACCCGTTCCGAAACGCTGGGCGCCGAAAGGCCGACCGCGCGGGAAAGCTCCGCCGTGCTCGTCCGCGCGTCCTTGGCCAGCGCCCTCAGGATCTTCGCATCGACCGGGTCGATGCTGCCGTTCTCATATCGAAGGCGTTTCATTGAATTTCACCGATGATGTAGCTTGCATCTTCCGACAATAGCCTAATCTTCGGCATATGGAATACCGATAATGCCTTGCATAATGGCGGTCGAGGAAGCCGCCATTATGTCCACGTCCAGTCCAGCCCTCGACAGGGCAGCGCAAATCGTCCCGCCACACGCCTGGTTCTGCGTCAGCGCCATATTCCACTATCTCGGGCCGTCCTTCGCCGTGCTTCTCTTCCCCGCCATCGGCGTGCTCGGCGTCGCCTGGATGCGGATCGCCTCGGCTGCCCTGATTTTCGCGCCGTTCACAAAACCGTGGCGGACGATCGCCGAGGCGGATGCCAGGACCCGCCTCCTGCTGGTTGGCTTGGGCGGCTGCCTGGCGATCATGAACGTCGCGTTCTATCTCGCGCTCGAGCGCCTGCCGATGAGTCTGGTCGCCGCCATGGAATTCGTGGGCACGATAGGCGTCGCGCTTTACGGGCTGCGGACCGGCCGAAATCTCGCAGCGCTTGCGCTCGCCGTTGCGGGCGTCTTCGTCCTGATCGACGTGAGATGGTCCGCCGACCTCATCGGGCTCGGCTGGGCCGCGCTCAACGGCGCGCTGTTCGTCGCCTACATCGTGCTCGGCCACAGGGCGGCCGAGGGTGGCGCCAGCGGCGGCGTCGAACGCCTTGGGGCGGCGATGGCGATAGCCTTCGTTTTTGTCATGCCAATCGGCCTGGTTGAGGCGATCGAGGCGTTCGGTTCGATAAATCTGCTTCTTGCCGGCATAGGCGTCGGCCTGTGCTCGTCGGTCATTCCCTACATTTCCGACCAGCTCGCAATGTCGCGGCTGCCGCGCGCCAGCTTCGCGCTGATGCTGGCGCTTCTGCCCGCCACCGCCGCGATCATCGCCGCTCTCGTGCTCGCCCAGATACCGACCGGCCGGGACATTCTCGGCATCGCTCTCGTCATGCTCGGCGTGGCCGCGCACAAGCCCGCGCCGTCCGAGACAGGGTCCATATCGACGCCGGCTGTCCGTTCTGGCCCACGGGAACAGATCGAATTGCCCTGATTTTCGCGTCGCCTCTTCGAGGAGCCTGTGTTATCCGGCAAGCCGATGCCTGATGACGCCACTCCCCACGCGCCGACCGTCGCCGACCGCCGCCACTGGTACCTGCGCGGCGTCCGGGCGGCGGTGTCGGTTCCCGGACTGATCCTCGCCAGCGCCTTTGTCGGCTTCGCCGGTCTCGCCAAGGAGGCCGGGCTGACGCTCGCCGAGACCGTGTTCATGACCGGCGTCGTCTGGGCCTTGCCGGGAAAAGTGGTGCTGATCGGCGCGATCCTGTCTGGCGCTTCGTTGCCGGCCGCCGCCTTCGCGGTCGCACTCTCTTCCGTCCGGCTGATGCCGATGGTCGTGGCGCTGGTGCCCGAGCTCAAAGGGCGGCGCACGCCCAAATGGGTGCTCTACGTGCTTTCACATTTCGTCGCCGTCACCTCATGGGTCATCGCCATGGAGCGCCTCGGCGATATCCCCCGAGCCATGCGCACGACCTGGTATGCCGGCATCGGCTCGACGCTGGTGCTGGCCAACATGGCCGTTGTCGCCGTCGTCTTTCTGATTGCCGACCGGCTGCCGCCTGCGGTGTCCGCGGCGCTTTTCCTGTTAACGCCGATGTATTTCCTGACCTCGCTCTGGGGCTCGGCGCGCGAGCGGGCAGGGCATGTCGCCATGGTTCTGGGCCTTGGACTGGGGCCATTCTTCCACGTGTTCCTGCCGGAATTCGACCTGCTGGCGGCTGGGCTCATCGGCGGCTTCGCGGCCTACGCCTTCTATCTGCTCTCGCCGCGAGGGCGATCGCAATGACCTTCACGTCGCTGGATCTGTGGTGGTGGCCGTTCCTGTTCATCCTTGTCGCAGGCTGGCTCGCCACGGACGCCTGGCGCTTCCTCGGCGTCTATTTCGGCGGTCGCATCGCCGAAGATTCCGATCTGCTGGTGCTGGTCCGGGCCGTGGCCACCGCCCTGGTTGCGGCCGTCATCAGCAATCTCATCGTCTTTCCCAGCGGCGCGCTGGCCGCGACGCCGCTCGGCCTGCGCATGGGCGCGGCAGCGGTCGGCTTCGCCGCCTATTTCCTGCTCGGCAAGCGCGTTCTGGTCGGCATCATCGTCGCCGAG
The DNA here is from genome assembly GCA_035941355.1 of Pseudaminobacter sp. Taxonomy (GTDB): domain Bacteria; phylum Pseudomonadota; class Alphaproteobacteria; order Rhizobiales; family Rhizobiaceae; genus Allomesorhizobium. Next base: position 106,935 of record DASZDZ010000059.1, on the reverse strand, counting down.
GCGGTTCTGGCCGCCGGCATTTTCCTGGTTGGATGAGGTAAAACCGTGGCCGGCATTGACGACCTGCAGCAGCTTCTAGCCGGCATGGAGCCGGAGTTGCGTGACGGTGAGTTCGTCTTCTGCACCCTCGCCAATGGGAATATCGCCGACCTCGCTCGTCTCGATCCGCTTGGGATGTTTCGCGAAGCGGAAGGGCTGACGCTGATCCTTCCTCGCGAGACCGCGGAGCGCGAAGGTCTGGCAGGCGCGCCGATGCGCATGATCACGCTGACCGTGCATTCGAGTCTGGAAGCTGTCGGCCTGACCGCCGCGTTTTCGACCTGGCTGGCGCGCGAGGGTATCGGCGCCAATGTCGTCGCCGCGTTCCATCACGACCACATTTTCGTACCCGCGGCCGATGCCGAAAAAGCCATCGCAGCGCTCAAAGCGCTGCAGCGGGAAAGCGCCGAAAAAGGGCGCGAATAACCGCCGAGCTATTCCGCGGCCAGCGCGGCCCTTATCTTCTCGGCGTTCGCCGCAAGCACCTCCGGCTTCTCCATGGCGCCCGTATGCGGCCGAAGCGGCACGCCTTCGAAGCGGGGTATGACATGGACATGGAGATGGAACACCACCTGTCCGCCGGCCGGCTCGTTGAATTGTTGCACCGTTACGCCGTCGGCCGAAAACGCCTTCATCAAGGCGCGCGCCAGTTTCTGGGTCGTGCGCATCACCGCGGCGAGGCTGTCCGGATCGGCGTCGAAGATGTTGCGCGAAAGCTTCTTGGGGAGCACCAGGCAATGGCCGTTGCCGCGCGGCATGATGTCCATCAGCACAAAGGTGTCCGCATCCTCGTAGAGCTTGTGCGAAGGCAGTTCGCCGCGCAGTATTTTCGCGAACACGTTGGATTTGTCATAGCTCACCATTTCCACCTCGCCGTTTGTCGGTTCCAGCCATATTTGCCGCTGGCCGGAATTGATTCAATGGCGGGGCTCAAACATTGAGATCCGGCGACTTGCGAAAGGGCCCGTGCTCCTCGAGATATTCACTCATCCGCGCCACTTCGGCCCGTTCGCGCTCGAGATAGTCGTCGATCGCGCTCCTGAGGCCGGGATGCGCGATGTAGTGCGCCGAATGCGTCGTCACCGGCCGATAGCCGCGCGCCAGCTTGTGCTCGCCCTGCGCGCCGGCTTCCACCACCCGCAGACCCTTCTGGATCGCGAAGTCGATGGCCTGGTGATAGCAGACCTCGAAATGCAGGAAAGGGTGGTCCTCGATGCAGCCCCAGTTGCGGCCGAACAGCGTATCCGATCCGATGAAGTTGATCGCTCCGGCGATATAGCGCCCGCCGCGCTTCGCCATCACCAGCAGGACGTCGTCGCGCATCCGCTCGCCGACCAGCGAGAAAAACGTGCGGTTAAGATATGGCCGGCCCCATTTGCGGCTGCCCGTGTCCATGTAGAATGCGAAAAAATCGTCCCAAACCGCTTCGGTCAGGTCGCTGCCGGTCAGCCAGTCTATCGAGATGCCGCTGGCGAGCGCCTCGCGGCGTTCCTTCTTCAGCGCCTTGCGTTTTCGCGAGGCGAGCGTCGCAAGGAAATCATCGTAGCTCGAAAAGCCTTCGTTGAAGAAGTGGAACTGCTGGTCCGTCCGCGCCAGGAACCCAGCATTTTCCAGCGCCGTCATATCGGTCGCCTCAGCGAAGGTGACATGCGCGGAAGAGACGCCGAGGCGGTCGGTCACCAGCTTCAACCCGGCGGCCAGCGCCGCCTTGACCGCGGCTTCGTTCGCGCCGTGGCTGACCATCAGGCGAGGACCGGTCGCCGGCGTGAACGGCACCGACGCCTGCAATTTGGGATAATAGCGCCCGCCGGCGCGTTCGAAGGCGTCGGCCCAGCCATGGTCGAACACATATTCGCCCTGGCTGTGCGACTTCACATAGCAGGGCAGGGCGCCAAGAACCGTGCCGTCCGGAGCCTCCAGGCGAAGATGATGCCCCTGCCAGCCTGAACGCCGCGCGGCGCAGCCTGATTCTTCCAGGATGTTCAGAAAATCGTATGAAACGAATGGGTTGTATGCGGTTCCGGCACAATCGCGCGAGGCGCCGGCAAAGTCGTCCCATTCCTCGCGCGTGAACGCATCGATGCTGGCGGCGATGCGGATCGCGTATTCGCCATCCGCTGCCTTCGTCCCTGCCTGATTTCTGCCGATGGTCATCCGCCCTTATCTACGATCGAAATGTGGCCGCGCAAGGCTACGCTACCGCATCCGGCAGAAAGCCTTCGAAGGTCATCTGCTCGGCATGCGCGAAAGTCCGCTCCACGGCTTCCCCGTCGCGAACCGTCCAGGTGATGACCGGCATGCCCAGCCTCGCCCGTACGAAGCCGGAGAAGCGGTTGGGCAGGCAGTCGACGGCGTAGGAGACGAACGAAATGCCGTGCCCCAGCATGGAGAAATGCGCCTCCAATTCGTGATCCTTCTCGCCCCAGGCGGTCAGTCCCGTCGGGAGGTCCCGTGCGTGCGCGGCAAACTGCCGGATCAGCCAGTGGTCGAACGACATGATCGCGGCCTTGCCGCCATAGTCGTGCAGCAGCGCGCAGACGCGCTCGACCAGGCCTGCGTCCCTGCCGGGAACGCCCTTGAGTTCGACCACGAGCGGAACGCGCCCATGCACGAGATCCAGCATCTCCCTCAGCGAAGGCGGATGGTCGCCGGTTCCGCCGACACGCAGCGCCGCCATCTCACGCGCCGTTCTTTGCCAGACATGGCCGTCCGTTCCGGTCAGCCGGGAAAGGCCCTCATCGTGGAAAATCACCGGCACGCCGTCGCTGGTCAGACGCACATCGCACTCTATGGCATAGCCTTTCGCCGCCGCCGCCTCGAAGGCGGGAAGCGTGTTTTCCCATATCAGGTTGTTGCAATCGTGCAGTCCGCGGTGAGCGATCGGCCGCGCGGTCAGCCAGGACAGATCTTTCATGTCCGCCTCACGCAACTTCGATCACGGCTTCGATCTCGACCGCCGCATTGAGCGGCAGCGAGGCCGTTCCGACCGCGGCGCGCGCGTGCTTGCCTGGCTCGCCCAACACCGCGACCAGGAAGTCGGACGCGCCGTTGGCGACAAGATGCTGCTCGGTGAAATCGGGCGTCGAGGCGACGAATACCGTGATCTTCACCAGCTGCCGGATTTTCTCCAGATCGCCGATGGCGGCCTTGGCCTGCGCCAATACGTTGATCGCGCAGAGTTTTGCCGCTTCCTTGCCGGCCTGCGTGTCCACGTCCCGGCCGAGCAGGCCGGTGACTTGCAGCTTGCCGTCCTTCAGCGGCAGCTGCCCCGCGGTGAACACGAGATTGCCGGTTCGCATGAAGGGCACGTAGTTTGCGGCGGGCGCCGCGGCCGCAGGCAGTGTGACCCCGAGATCGCTCAGCCGCTTTTCGATTGTTTCGCCCATTGTCTTTCCCTATGTCTTGGTATGATGCAGTCGTCGGGCCGAAACTGCTATTTTTGCCTCGCTTCCGCCACGACTTTTTTTAGACTGCGCAACTTGAAGCGGCCTAGGCCGCCGTGTCGACTGGAGTGACTTCATGCGCGCAACGCGCCTCGCCTTGCTAGCCCTCGTTTCGTCCCCGGCCCTCGTCGCCGCGCCAGCCCTTGCCGCAGCGCCGCTCGCGCCGCATCGCGCCGTTTACGATCTGGTGCTCGACGAAGCCTCCGACAAATCCGGCATAACCGGTCTATCCGGGCGCATGGTCTACGAATTCAACGGCTCGGCCTGCGAGGGCTACACGGTCAAGTTCCGATTTGTCACGCAGATCGACACCAGCGAGAACTCGCGCGTGACCGACCAGCAGACGACCACCTTCGAAGATGCGGAAGGCAAGACTTTCTCCTTCGTGACGAAATCCTTCACCGACCAGACGCTGGAGCGCGAGCTCAAGGGCACTGCGAGACGCGAGGCGGATGGGTTGAAGGTCGACATCGACAAGCCGGAACCGAACAGCGTTGAACTGGAACGCACCCAGTTTCCCACGCAGCACCTCGTCGAGCTGATCGGCAAGGCCAACACTGGCGAGAATTTCTACGAAACCAGCGTCTTCGACGGCTCCGAAGACGGCGACGAGGTCATGACCACCACTGTCGTGGTCGGCAAGAAGGAATCGGTGGAGAAAAGCGATCCGGAAGCGCCTGTGCTTGCCGGTCTCGCCAAGGAAAAATTCTGGCCGGTCGACATCGCCTATTTCGACGAGGCCACCGATGGCGGCGAGGAAGTGCCGGAATACCGCATCAGCTTCAAGCTGCACGAAAACGGGCTGACCCGCGATCTGGTGATGGACTACGGCGATTTCTCCATGACCGGCAAGCTGGTCAACTTGGCCCTGTTCGATCAGGCTCCACAGAACTGCAACCAGTAGCGGCCGCTGCATGGCCGTTTACGTCGACGACGCGATCTGGCATTGGGCCGGCAGGCGCTGGTGCCATCTGATGGCCGACGATCTCGCGGAACTCCACGGCTTTGCCGCCAAGCTCGGCCTGCATCGATCATCCTACCAAGGCCCGCCCAAGACCGCCGCCCCCCACTACGACATCACCGCCTTCGAACGCGACCGTGCAGTGAGGCTCGGCGCCGTCGCGTGCAGCAGGCAGGAGATCGTCGCTGTCTGCCGCCGCGTTCGCGTCAGGGACGGCAAGTCCCTGTCGCAGGTGGCAAGCCCGTTTGCGGCGGTCGTGAACCATCCGGAAAAATTATTGAACGGCGTTCAAATTTGACTTGAGCCCGCCTCGATTTCCAGCCAGCCTGTGTTACATGACGCACGGGAGGCGGATTTGAGCAGACTCGACACCTTTGTGGCGCCCGAACCCAGCGTGCCGCTCATCAAGGCGATGACGGTGGTGAACCGCGTCCTCATGCTGCGAGGCGTCCCCGGCGTTCGCGATTTCGCTCCGCTCAACCGGATCGCAGGCCTGCGCGGCATCGCCAATGTCCGCCACATCGATTTTCCCGAACCTGACCGCGGCCGTCTCGCCGTCGTGTGCGGGGACGGGAAGGCGACCTTCATCAATCCAAACCATCCCGAATTCTTCACCGACTGGATGATCGACAAGGAGATCGCCTCGCACGTCTGTCCGCTGTCCGCGTTCTGGGCGACCAACGGCGTCGTCAATGGCCTTGGCAGGATGGCGCAGAAATTCTGGCTCGCCAACAATCTGATTGCGCAAATTCCCGGCAACAGCCAGGCCGCGCGCGAGCATTCGGTTGCCTGGGCGCTGAAGGGCCACGGCGTTCTGCTGCATCCGGAAGGCAGCGTCGGCTGGCACGGCGATTTTGTGGCCCCGCTGATGCCGGGCGCCGCCGAGATGGCGCTGGAGGCGCTAAAGCGAAGCCGCGAAGCCGGACGCGATCTCGAGGTCTGGATAGCGCCGGTCGTCTGGAAGCTGGCTTTCACCCGCGACGTCGAAGCGGATCTGATGAAGGAATGCGCCTATGTCGAGCGCAGCCTCAAGATGGAACCGGCGGCGCGATCCGTCGCTCTTCCCGATCGGATCTACCGCATCTACGAGACCTTGCTGTCTCGGGACGAGGAAAAGAGCGGCATCGAACCGAACCGGGCGGCTTCGTACGCGGAGCGCCAGGGTGTCTTGCTTGCAGCCATGTGCGGTCGCCTCCGCGAGCTCCTTCCCGAGGTCGTCTCGCAGGCAAAAGACGACGAAATCATGCGGAGCGCGCGGCGCTTCCTGCGCGAAACCGGCCCTGCCGATCCGGAACTGCGCAAGCAGGTGAAATCGCTGTCGGAGGCGATCGCGCGCGTCCAGCGCGTCGGCGATTTCGCTTTCTCATGCGAGACGGTGACGCAGGAAGGGCTAGCCGAACACATCAAGCGTATCCGTAACGACTACTGCAAAGGCACGATGCGCGATACGCTCAACCGCTTCCTGCCGCAGCCTGCCGGGCCGCGCCGCGCCCATATCCGGGTGCCGGAACCGCTCGCAATGCACGATTTTCAGGGCACGCCGGCCTACGCCATGGCCAAGATCCGCCGCCGCATGCAGGCAGCGCTGGATGAGATCAACGACGGACTGCGTCAAAAGGATGGGCTGAAGACCTATCGCAATCCGTTCCATCCCGGCTGAGCCGGCTTTCCGCGCGCGGCACAGGCTGGTTGGATTCCGGGTAGTGCCTCAGTTAGCTTTTGGCTCACGACCCAATGCGACGTCGGCACTGGTAGCCAGCCTGCGCTAAGATGCGGTAATCTTGACAGCAACATGGGTGCCTCACTCTACGAGCCGATTAACGTCTACAAGCCACTGGCGCCGGACATCGGCATCGTCGATGGTCCCTTGGAATACTTGACCGTAGGCGGAATTAAGCTGCCGCTTCCGTTCACGACCCGAATGACTGTGGTTCGCCTTTCAAGCGGTGACCTCTTCCTTCATTCGCCGATCAAGTTCGACGCGAGGCTGGCCGAGGAACTGCAAGGTGTGGGCAGGGTTCGCCACCTCGTATCGCCCAACCAATTCCACTATGCGCACGTCGGGGAATGGGCGAAGGCGTTTCCAGATACGATCACCTGGGCGTCGCCCCGTGTGCGCCAACGGGCACGGGCACGGCATGTGGATGTCGACTTCAAGAGAGACCTGGAAGCCAGTCCGCCTGAAGAATGGCATCGAGAGATCGATCAACTGCTTTTTCCCGGCGGCTATTTCAAAGAGTTCATTTTTTTCCACAAGGCGTCGAGGACGCTGATACTCACCGATGCGATCATCAACATCGAACTGGACAAGATTTCCGAGCCATGGCGAACGGCCACTAAGCTCACTGGGATGTATTATCCTAGAGGTCAAATATTCTTCGGTATGCGGCTGCCGCTACTCGTGCAGCGACGGAAGGCAAAGGCTGCAATCGGAAGTATCCACTCATGGCAGCCGCAGCGAATCGTGCTCAGTCATGGCCGCTGCTTTGATGCGGATGCGGACAAGGTCATCCGAAGGATATTCGGAGCACCGCCCCACGACGGGTAGTTTATCTCTTGCGGCACGAGATAGTGCGATGTCCGCCCTCAACCGCTCACAGCCGAGCTTCAATCCGAGACACTGCCTTATTCCGCACCGGCTTGCATTGTCACCCCGTTCCCTCTATATGCGCGCTCATTCCACACACGGACTTTGGTGTCTGCCCGGGAGAAATCCGGCTGAAACCTCCGGTGGCGTCAAGGGAACTTTCCCAGAAACGTCAAGTGTCCGTGGAGGCTAACCGGAAAGGACAAAGAATGGCTCTGCCTGATTTCAGCATGCGCCAGCTATTGGAAGCTGGCATTCACTTCGGCCACCAGACCCACCGCTGGAACCCGAAGATGGCCCCGTACATCTACGGCGCCCGCAACAACATCCACGTCATCGACCTCTCGCAGACCGTGCCCTTGCTGCACCAGGCTCTGAAGCAGGTTTCCGACACCGTCGCCAAGGGCGGCCGCGTGCTGTTCGTCGGCACCAAGCGCCAGGCTTCGGACATCATTGCCGATGCGGCCCAGCGTTCGGCCCAGTATTACGTCAATTCGCGTTGGCTCGGCGGCATGCTGACCAACTGGAAGACGATTTCCAATTCGATCTCGCGCCTGCGCAAGCTCGACGAGATCCTCGCCGGCGAAGGCAGCCGCGGCCTCACCAAGAAGGAACTTCTGAACCTTCAGCGTGAACGCGAGAAGCTCGACAAGGCGCTCGGCGGCATCAAGGACATGGGCTCGACGCCCGACCTGATGTTCGTGATCGACACCAACAAGGAAGCGATCGCCATCCTCGAGGCCAAGCGCCTCGGTATTCCGGTCGTGGCCGTCATCGATTCCAATTGCGATCCGGACAAGATCGACTATCCGATCCCGGGCAATGACGACGCTGCCCGCGCGATCCAGCTCTATTGCGATCTGATCGCCAAGGCCGCGATCGACGGCATCGCGCGCCAGCAGGGCGCTCTCGGCGTCGATATCGGCGCTGCTGCCGAAGCGCCCGTCGAGCCGACGCTCGACGAGACGCCGGCAGCCAGCGCTCCCGAAGCGTAAATCGAAGGGGCCGGGCACCCGGCCTTCCATTTTTGCGACGCGGATCGCCGCGTCGCCGGCTGGCGCATCATCGACAGGGTTCGGTGGTGCGCTCGCGCATTTCGATCCAAGAGGCAAAAAATGAGCATTACGGCAGCACAGGTCAAACAACTCCGCGACATGACCGGCGCGGGCATGATGGATTGCAAGGCGGCGCTCGCCGAGACCAATGGCGACATGGAGGCGGCGGTCGACTGGCTGCGCGCCAAGGGCATCGCCAAGGCCGACAAGAAGGCCGGCCGCACTGCGGCTGAAGGCCTGGTCGGCGTCGCCGGCGACGCGAATTCGGCCGTTGTCGTCGAGGTCAATTCGGAGACGGATTTCGTCGCCCGCGCCGAGTCCTTCCAGGAAATCGTGCGCAACGTCGCGCAGGTCGCGCTTGCCGTCGGCGGCGAGACCGAAGCCGTCGCCAATGCGAAATACCCAGGCACCGACAAGACCGCCGCGCAGGCCATCAAGGATGCCGTTGGCACGATCGGCGAGAACCTGTCGTTCCGCCGCTCGGCGAAGCTGTCGGTCGGCGCAGGCGCTGTCGCGACCTACGTCCACAATGCTGTCGCCGAAAACCTCGGCAAGCTTGGCGTTCTGGTCGCGATCGAGACCGCCGGCAATGCCGACGCGGCGCGCGCCTTTGCCCGCCAGGTGGCGATGCATGTCGCGGCGACCAACCCGCTGGCGCTGACCGCCGAGCAGATCGATCCGGCCGCCGTTGCGCGCGAGCGGGCGATTTTCACCGAGCAGGCCCGCGAATCGGGCAAGCCGGACAACATTATCGAGAAGATGGTCGAAGGCCGCATGCGCAAGTTCTACGAGGAAGTCGTGCTCCTGAAGCAGGCCTTCGTGCTCAACCCCGACATCACTGTCGAAGCAGCGCTGAAGGAAGCTGAAAAGGAAATCGGCGCGCCGGCGAAGATCACCGGCTTCGTTCGTTTCGCGCTCGGCGAAGGCATCGAACGGGAAGAAACCGACTTCGCTGCCGAAGTCGCGGCCGCGGCGAAAAAGTAGCGCCGCATCAAGTCTTTCATGATGGGTTATAGGAGGGCATCGCGTGACAACGCGGTGCCCTTCGTGTATCGCGCGCATGAACAGGAACCGATGAGGAAGCGATGACGATAAAACCCCTGTATCGGCGCGTGGTTTTGAAGGCGTCGGGCGAGGCGCTGATGGGCGAACAGCATTTCGGCATCGACGTTTCGGTCGTCGACCGCATCGCCTCCGACATTGCCGAGGCGAGGGCACTCGGGGTCGAAGTGGGCGTCGTCATCGGCGGCGGCAACATCTTTCGCGGTGTCGCCGTGGCCTCCAAGGGAGGCGACCGCGTCACCGGCGACCACATGGGCATGCTCGCCACCGTCATCAATTCGCTGGCGCTGCGCACCTCGCTGGTCAAGCTCGGCGTCGACGCGGTCGTATTGTCGGCAATCGCCATGCCGGAACTTTGCGAAAGCTTTTCACAGCGCCAGGCGACCGCCTACATGAACCAGGGCAAGGTGGTCATTTTCGCCGGCGGCACCGGCAATCCCTTCTTCACCACGGATTCGGCCGCGGCGCTTCGCGCGGCCGAGATCGGCGCTGACGCCCTGTTCAAGGGAACGCAGGTCGATGGCGTCTATTCCGCCGACCCGAAAAAAGACCCGAACGCGGTGCGTTATGGTCGCATCAGCCATGCCGACGTCATCAAGCAGGGACTGTTGATCATGGACACTGCCGCAATAGCGCTTGCGCGCGAAAACAACATCCCGATAATCGTTTATTCGATCCACGAGAAAGGTGGTTTCGGCGAAATTCTAACCGGTGGCGGTCACTGCACGATCGTTGCCGACACCTGAAGACGAAATTGGCCTGAATAGGGAGGCCAAGGAGAGTGACAATGACCAGCGGGGCAGACTTCAACGACATTCATCGGCGCATGGATGGAGCGATCAACGCATTCAAGCACGACCTGGCCTCGCTCAGGACCGGCCGCGCTTCCAGCAACCTTCTCGATCCGGTCATGGTCCAGGCCTACGGTTCGGCCATGCCGATTACCCAGGTTGCGACTGTGTCCGTGCCCGAGCCACGCATGATCTCGGTTTCCGTATGGGACAAATCGATGGTCGGCGCGGTCGACCGCGCCATCCGCGAATCCAATCTCGGCTTCAATCCGATCATGGACGGCACGACGCTGCGCATTCCGCTGCCGGAGCTCAACGAGCAGCGCCGCAAGGAACTCGTCAAGATCGCCCACACCTACGCTGAAAACGCCCGCATCGCGGCGCGTCACGTCCGGCGCGACGGCATGGATCACCTTAAAAAGGCTGAAAAGGACGGCGATATCAGCGAGGACGATCACCGCAAGCAGGCCGATCGCATCCAGAAGCTGACGGACGAGACGATCAGCTCGATCGACAGCCTGCTGGAGGCGAAAGAAGCCGAGATCATGCACGTCTGATGCGCGGCGGCGCTGCTGCGGCGGAAAGTGAAAAGATGACGACGCCCGCGCATGTCGCGATCATCATGGATGGAAACGGCCGCTGGGCGAAGGCCCGCGGCCTTCCACGCCTTGCCGGGCATCGCGCGGGCGTCGAGGCGCTGCGCCAGGCGGTGAGGGCCGCCGGCGAGTTCGGCGTATCGTGGCTTACCGTCTATGCCTTCTCTTCGGAAAACTGGTCGCGGCCGAAGTCCGAGGTCAGCGATCTGATGGGGCTGCTGAAGCTGTTCATCCGGCGTGATCTGGCCGAACTGCACCAGAACGGCGTCCGCGTCAGGATCATCGGCGAGCGCACCGGGCTCCAGGGCGACATCAAGGCGCTTCTCGAGGAGGCCGAGGCGCTGACCGCCGGCAACGACGCGCTGAACCTCGTCATCGCCTTCAACTATGGCGGCCGCGACGAGATCGCACGCGCGGTGCAAAAACTCGCCGCCGATGCGGTTTCGGGAAAAATCCTTCCCGGCGACATCACTGCGGAAGCCGTCGCCGAGGCGCTCGATACGCGCGACATCCCCGATCCGGATCTGGTCATCCGCACGAGCGGCGAGATGCGGCTGTCGAATTTCCTGCTTTGGCAGGCGGCCTACAGCGAACTCGTGTTCCTCCCCTGCTATTGGCCCGACTTCACCCGCGAGCATTTCGCCGATTCGCTCAGCCAGTTCGCGGCGCGCGAGCGGCGCTTTGGCGGCCTTTCGGCCCGGGATGTAGCCTCGTGAGCACAATTGGATGAGCAATCTGCAGCTTCGCGTCCTCTCGGCAGTCGTGCTGGCGATTGCGGTTCTCGGGCTGACCTGGCTTGGCGGGCTGCCGTTCCGGCTTCTCGCGGCGCTCATCGGCGCCGCGATTTTTTATGAATGGTGCGCGATGTCGCGCACGGTCGCCAATGCTTCCTACCAGGCGCTCACGGCGCTGTTCCTGGCGGCGGTGCTGCTGGCGGTCGTGGCGGGCTTGCCGGCCGCGACCGTGCTGCTCGTTCTGGCCGGCGCCTTGGCCGCTTCGATCGTGGTGGGGCTCGTCCGCGGGCAGGGGTCATGGCCGACGATCGGGCTCGCCTATGCCGGCTTCTCGGCCGTTTCGCTGGCTTTTCTGCGCGATGGCGACCATGCCGGGCTGCTCGCCATACTGTTCCTGTTCGCGACCGTTTGGGCGACCGACATCCTGGCCTATTTCGTCGGGCGCGCCATCGGCGGGCCGAAACTTGCGCCGGCGATCTCACCCGGCAAGACCTGGAGCGGCGCGATCGGCGGTGCGGTCGGCGGGCTCGCGGGCGGCCTTGCCGTGGCGGCGCTGGCGGGCGTCACCAACCTTCCGGTGCTTGGCCTTGTCGCGCTTTTGCTCTCGATCGTCTCCCAGATCGGCGACCTGTTCGAGTCCTGGGTCAAGCGGCGCTGCGGCGTGAAGGATTCGGGCTCGATCATTCCCGGCCATGGCGGTGTCATGGATCGCGTCGACGGGCTTGTCGCGGCAGCGTTTGCCCTATACGTCATCGGCTGGATGGCGGGCGGCGCCGAACATCCGGCGCACGGCCTGTTCCCACTCTGAGCGGAACGCCACCCGGGTTTCGGCTCTGTGGACGCCACGGATTCGCCGGGATTGAGGTCACAGTCCGCGGCGCAATCGTCGCAATGGCGGTTTTGATCGAGGGCACGATTTGAGCGAGTTGTTTTCAGCGCTGTTCGGCTTAGACAGCCTGCTTGTCGGCACCATCGTGCCGTTCCTTTTCGTGCTGACCGTCGTCGTGTTCGTCCACGAGATGGGCCACTATCTCGTCGGGCGCTGGTGCGGCATCGGTGTCAAGGCCTTTTCTATCGGCTTCGGGCCCGAAATCTTCGGCTTCAATGATCGCCACGGCACGCGCTGGAAGCTCTCCGCGATTCCGCTTGGCGGCTACGTCAAGTTCGTCGGCGACATGAACGTGACCAGCACGCCGGACGCCGAGGTGACGGAAAGGCTGACTCCGGCCGAGCGCGAGGTCGCGTTCCATACCCAGCCGGTCTGGAAACGCGCCGCCACCGTGGTCGCCGGGCCGCTCTTCAACTTCCTGCTGACCATCGCCGTGCTGGCGACCTTCTTTGCAGCCTACGGCCGCGTCGTGTCGGAGCCGACGGTCGCGCAGGTCCAACCCGGCAGCCCCGCCGAGATCGCGGGCTTCCAGCCAGGTGACCGATTCGTCAGCGTCGACGGCAATCCGGTCCGTACCTTCGCCGATGTGCAGTACTACGTCTCCGGCCGCGCCGGCGACCCGCTCGACTTCGTGCTGCTGCGGGGCGGCAAGGAGATCGAACTGACGGCGACACCCGAAGTTACCGAGCAGAAGGACGCGGCCGGCAACACGTTCCGCATCGGCGTCATCGGAGTCGTCAACGACAAGGAGCTCGGCCAGCCGCGCGTCATCGAATACAGCGCGCCCGGCGCCGTGGTCGAAGCCGTCAGCGAGACCGGCCGCATAGTCGTGCGCACGGGCCAGTTCCTGAAGCGCTTCGCGGTGGGGCGCGAGGACAAATGCCAGCTCGGCGGCCCGATCAAGATCGCCGACATGGCCGGCAGGGCTGCCAAACTCGGCTTCGAACGGCTGGTCGAGCTGATCGCGCTGCTCTCCGTCGGGATAGGATTCCTTAACCTTCTACCGATTCCCCCGCTGGACGGCGGCCATCTGGCTTTCTATGGCATCGAGGCTGTCATCAGGCGTCCGGTATCGGAGCGCATGATGGAGGCGGTTTATCGCACAGGGATGATTCTGGTTCTTGCCTTCATGGGTTTCGTTTTCTGGAACGACCTGTTTGGGTGCTGAAAACATGAAGGAATTTGGCTTCGCGGCGACCGTCGTTACGACGGCGTTTACCATCGCGGAGAATATGCGTGACGCGAAAGCCACGCGGGATAGTTAAGTAAACGCAAATTAACCAGAAGCCTTGCGTGTAGGGAAAATCCGGTTAATACCGGTATGGGAAATTTACCGCACGTCCGGTTTTCTCGCCGTGGGGACTTCGAGAAAAGGTTTTTAAGCCCGATGAAGGCAGTATCGAATTTGTTGAGCGCCGCCTCCGCGGTGGCTATGTCTGCGGCGCTTGCCGTTCCGGGTGCTGCCATATTGCAGTTTGCAGCAGTTTCGATGGCCGAGGCGGCGGTCGTCAGCAGCATCGACGTGCGCGGCAACCAGCGGGTCGACGCCGAAACCATCCGCAATTACCTCTCGATCAGTCCCGGCCGCTCGTTTTCGGGCGCCGACATTGACGAGGCAGTGAAGCGCCTGTTCGGCACGGGCCTGTTTTCGGATGTCCGCATCAACCAGGTCGGCTCCACTCTGGTCGTCCAGGTTTCGGAATATCAGACCGTTAACCAGGTCCTGTTCCAGGGCAACAAGAAGATCAAGGACGCGCAGCTCGCTGGCACGGTCCAGCTCAAGCCGCGCGGCACGTTCTCGCCGGCGTCTCTGGACACCGACGCGGAGGCCATCCGCGCCGCCTACCAGCGCATCGGCCGCAACGACGCCACCGTCACTCCGAAGACGGTCGATCTCGGCGACAACCGCGTCAACGTTGTGTTTGAGATCAACGAAGGCGATCGGACCAAGATCGCCTCGATCAACTTCACCGGCAACAACGCCTTCAGCGACCGCCGGCTTTCCGACGTCATCGCCACCAAGCGCTCGACCATTCTGTCGTTCCTGCTGCGCGACGATATCTATGACGAGGAGCGTCTGCGCGCTGACGAGGAGGCGCTGCGCCGCTTCTACTATAACCGCGGCTATGCGGATTTCCGGGTTGTCTCCGCCTTCGGCGAGCTTGACGAGGCCAGCAACGAATACACCGTCTCGATCACCGTCGAGGAGGGCGAGCGCTATACGTTCGGCGATGTCAACGTCGAAAGCTCGATCCCTGGCGTCGACGGCGAATCGCTGCGTTCGCTGATCGAGACCGATCCGGGCGCCGTCTACAGCGCCAAGAACGTCGAAGACACCATCATCGCGCTGACCGAGCAGGTCGCCGGCCTCGGCTATGCTTTCGCGCAGGTAACCCCGCGCGGCGACCGCAATTTTGAAAACCGCACCATTTCCGTGGTCTATACGATCGACCAGGGCCCGCGGACCTATGTCGAGCGCATCGAGATCCGCGGCAATGCACGCACCCGCGACTATGTGATTCGCCGCGAGTTCGACGTCAGCGAAGGCGACGCCTTCAACCAGGTGCTGATCCAGCGCGCGAAGAAACGGCTCGAAGCCCTTAATTACTTTGAACGCGTCGAGATCGCGACCGCGCCGGGCTCTGAACCGGACCAGGTCGTCCTGGTGGTCGACGTGGTCGAAAAATCGACCGGCGAATTCTCGATCGGCGCCGGTTACACGACGGGCGGTTCGACGCCCGGACCTTCGATCGAAGGTTCGATCACCGAGCGCAACTTCCTCGGCCGCGGCCAGTTCATCCGCCTCTCGGCGGGCGGCGGCAAGGATTCTCGCGACTTCATGCTGTCCTTCACCGAGCCGTATTTCCTCGGCCGGCGCATAGCTGCGGGCTTCGATATCTTCCGCCAGACCCGCCGCTACGACGATTACGAAAGCGAGGTGAATGGCGCCACGGTCCGGTTCGGCCTTCCGATCACCGAAAGCATCAGCACCCAGCTTGCGTATCACTTCACGCAGGAAGAATACGAGTTCGACGACGACTGCCTGGATGACGACGGCGATTTCGATCCGTCAGAGTGCGACGTATCGGAAGCCATTATCGACGGCGTCGAGAACAGCCCCTGGAATAAGTCTTCCGTCTCGGGCACGCTGCTCTACAACACCATTGACGACATGAAGAACCCGCATGCGGGCATCTTCGCGAACTTCACCACCGAAGTCGCTGGCCTCGGCGGCGATGCGGAGTTTGTGAAGGTCACCGGACGCGGCACATATTATCATACGCTGTCGGAAGAAATGGACATCGTCGGCCTGCTCAGCGCCGGCGGCGGCCACATCACCGGCTTCGGCTCGGAAAGCGATCTGCGGATTTTCGATCACTTCAAGAGCAATGACCGCATGATCCGCGGCTTTGAGTTCGACGGCATCGGACCCTATGATGAGGACACCGAGGATCATCTCGGCGGAACCACCTATTTCAATGCCTCGGCCGAGGCCCAGTTCCCCGTACCGGTCGTTCCGGAGAGCTTCGGCCTGCGTGGCGCGGTATTCGCGGACGCAGCGACGCTGTACGGCAACGATATTCGGGAGGAAGCCGGGCTAACTGTCGCTGGCACCGCAATGGAATGGCGGGCGTCGGTCGGCGCCGGCCTGATCTGGGCGTCGCCCTTCGGTCCGTTGCGCATCGACTACGCGGTTCCGGTCATCAAGGAAGAGAACGACGAAGAGCAGAACTTCAATTTCGGCATTTCAACCCGCTTCTGATCGGTTGAAACGGTGCTTCCGGGCCTGAATGGCCCGGAAGAAAAGGCTTGCATGTCAGACCCGGTCTTCTTCCTGCCGTCACGACGCTATTCGGCGGGCGAGATTGCAAGCCTTACCGGCGCGCAGCTTGCCGACAGCGCCCACTCCGATACGATCGTTTCTACCATCGCGTCGGCGGCGTCGGGCGGGGAGGGTGCGCTTGTATTCGTAGAAGGCAAGCGCAACGCGGCACTTCTTGACCATCTGGATGCAGCCGCGGTTCTTGTCACGCCCGATATTGCCGGCCGGGCGCCTTCCGGCATCGCCGTGCTGGTGACGCCGGCGCCGCAGCGCGCTTTCGCCATGGTCGGCCGCCTGCTTTATCCCGAAGCGGCCAGGCCTGGTGTGATCACCGGCGAGACCGGCGTTTCGCCCGCCGCCCATGTCGACCCTACCGCCCATCTCGAGGACGGCGTCGTCGTTGAAGCGGGCGCGGTGATCGGGGCAGGAGTGGCGATCGGCGCCGGCACTATCATCGCGCCCAATGTCGTGATCGGCCGCAATTGCCAGATCGGCCGCGACGGCTATATCGGCCCAAACGCCAGCATCCAGTACGCGCTGATCGGCAACAACGTCATCGTCCATGCCGGCGCCAAGATCGGCCAGGACGGCTTCGGCTTTGTCGCCGCGCGGGGCGGACCCGAACGGCTCCCGCAGATCGGCCGCGTCGTTATCCAGGACAACGTCGAAGTCGGCGCCAATTCGGCGATCGACCGCGGCGCCATGGCCGATACCGTCATCGGCGAAAACACCAAGATCGACAATCTGGTGCAGATTGCGCACAACGTCCGTATCGGCCGCAACTGCGTCATCGCCGGCCTCACTGGCATTTCCGGTTCCGTCACTGTCGGCGACAACGTCATGATGGGCGGCGGCGTCGGTCTCGCCGATCATGTGATGATCGGCGACGGCGCCCAGCTTGCGGCTCGAAGCGGCTTCATGCACGACGTGCCCGCCGGCGAAGTGTGGGCGGGTTATCCGGCCAAGCCGATGAAGGAAGCCATGCGCGAGTTCGCCATGATCCGCAGACTGGCCCAGGTTCGGCCGAAAAAAGGTGAAAGCAATGGCTGAAGCTGCCCCGGCAAGTCTCGATGCCGTCGATATTATCGGCCTGATGAAGCTCTTGCCGCATCGCTATCCGTTCCTGCTGGTCGACAAGATCATCGAAATCGATGAGGACAATTCCGCGATCGGCATCAAGAACGTCACCATCAACGAGCCGCATTTCCAGGGCCATTTTCCCGAGCAACCGGTCATGCCCGGCGTGCTGATCGTCGAGGCCATGGCGCAGACGGCCGGCGCCATCTGTATCCGCAGCCAGAACACCGACAAGCCCTCGCTGGTCTATTTCATGACCATCGACAACGCGAAATTCCGCCGTCCGGTCGTGCCCGGCGACCGCCTTGAAATCTACGTGAAAAAGCTCAAGAAACGCGGCAATATCTGGCGCTTCGCCTGCGAGGCCATGGTCGACGGGGCGAAAGTCGCGGAAGCCGAGATCTCGGCGATGATGTCGCCGCCGGCGGCTTGACCCGGAAAGACTGATGCAGACTGATACGTTCATTCATCCCTCGGCCGTTGTCGAGCCGGGCGCCAGGATTGCAGCCGGCGCCTATGTCGGGCCCCTTTGCCATGTCGGCGCGGATGCCGCGATCGGCGCAGGCACGCGCCTCGTCAGCCATGTCACGGTGATTGGCGCGACGACGATCGGCGAAAACTGCGTCGTCTATCCACAGGCTGTGCTCGGCGGTCCGCCGCAGAATACCAGCCACAAGGGCGGCCGCACGACGCTGACCATCGGCAATAACTGCACCATCCGCGAATTCGTCACCATGCACACCGGCACCGACGATGCGCGCGGCGCGACCGTCGTCGGAAACAACGGCAATTTCCTCGCCTATTCGCATGTCGCGCATGATTGCATCGTCGGCGACTATGTCACCTTGACCAACGGCGCGACGCTCGGCGGCCACTGCGAAATCGGCGACAATGTCGCCATTGGCGGCCTGAGCGCGGTCCACCAGTTCGTCCGCATCGGCCACAACGCCTTCCTCGCCGGTGGCTCGATGCTGGTCGGCGACTTGATCCCCTACGCCATCGCCATGGGCAACCGCGCCAAGCTGCGTGGGCTGAACGTTGTCGGCCTCAAGCGCTCCGGCATGCAGCGGGCCGAAATCCAGGCGCTGCGGCGCGCCTACCGGACCATCTTCGACCCGGCGCGTCCGGTCGCGGAAAATGTCGAGATCGCCCGCGCCGAATTCGCCGATTTCCCCGCCGCGATGAAGATCGTCGATTTCATCAGCGCACGCGGCAAGCGCCACTACGCAGTGCCGCCGCTGAAGGCCGGCGCCGATGACGCCGACGATGACGAGAACTGAGGCGGAGCCGCGCATCAAGCTTGCCGCCGGCGACCGGGTCGCCGTCGTTGCCGGCAGCGGCCGGTTGCCCGTCAACGTTGCCGAGAGCTTGGCCGAGGCCGGCCATCCGCCCTTCATCGTGATGCTTGCCGGCGAAGCTGACGGCGATCCCGTTCTGGCGTCCTTCGACCATGAGATGCTGGCGCTGGAGGAGTTTGGCGACCTGCTGCCGCTCTTGAAGCGCCGCAAGATCACCCATGTCGTGCTTGCCGGCGGCGTTGGCCGGCGGCCGCACTGGCGGCGCATCCGCCCGAGCTTCGCCCTGCTTTCCGTCCTGCCCAAGGCGCTAATGGCGCTGGCGCGTGGAGATGATGGGTTGCTCAGGGTGATCGTCCGTGAGTTGGAGGCCGGGGGCGTCACCGTCGTTGGGGCGCACGAGATCGTTCCGGACCTGCTTGCGTCCGAAGGGCCGATGACCCGCGCCAAGCCGCTGAAAGGCGATGTCGCCGATCTCGACGCGGCGCTCGCCGCGGCCCACGCCATCGGCGCGCTCGACATCGGCCAGGCCGCGGTCGCGATCGGCGGCCGCGTGGTGGCGCTGGAAGGCGTCGAGGGCACGGACGGGCTGCTCGAACGCGTGAAGGAACTGCGTCACCACGGGCGCGTCGGCGGCAGGAAGCGCGGCGTTCTCGTCAAATGCGCCAAGCCCGGCCAGGAGCTGCGCGCGGACCTCCCCGCCATTGGCCCCGCCACCGTCGATGCCGCCCACGCCGCCGGCCTCGCCGGCATTGGCGTCGAAGCCGGCCGCTCGCTGGTGCTGGATTTCGGCGAACTCGTCAAACGCGCCGATGCCCATGGCCTCTTCGTCGTCGGCCTGCCGGCCAAGGGCGCGTCATGAGCGAGATCCGCCCGCTCAAGATCGCCATCATCGCTGGCGAGGAATCCGGGGACCTTCTCGGCGCCGACATCGTGCGCGCGCTGCAGCGCCTTAACGGCGGCGAGATCAGGCTGGTGGGTACCGGCGGCCGGCATCTTCAGGAACTCGGCCTTTCGCCGCTTTTCGATGCGAGCGAAATCGCGCTGATGGGCGTCAGCGCCATCCTGCGCGATCTGCCTCGGCTGGTCCGCCGCATAGGCCAGAGCGCCCGCGCCATAGTTGCCGAAAGACCCGACTGCCTGATCACCATCGACAGCCCCGATTTCACGCTGCGCGTCGCAAAAAAAGTGCGCGCGCAGGATCCCTCCATCCCGATCGTCCACTATGTCTGCCCGAGCGTCTGGGCTTGGCGGCCGGGCAGGGCGCCTGCCATGCGGCCGCATGTCGACCATATTCTCTGCCTTCTGCCTTTCGAGGCGGCCGAATTGCAGCACCTCGGCGGCCCGCCCGGAACCTATGTCGGCCACCGGCTGACCCAGGACGAGGGCGTGATACTGGCAAGGTCGATGCAGCACGCGCCGCGCGACCTGTCCGATGGCCGCGAGAAGACGCTGCTCCTGCTGCCCGGCTCGCGAAAAGGCGAAGTCCGGAGCCTCATCGGTGTGTTCGGCGAAACGGTTTCGGTCCTGCGCTCGCGCGGCCATCGGCTGCGTCTGCTGCTGCCGACGGTGCCGCATGTAGCGGACGTCGTCGAGACAGCCGTCTCCGGCTGGGCGGAGAAGCCCGAGATCATCCTCGACCAAGCCCGCAAATGGCAGGCCTTCGGCGAGGCCGACGCGGCGCTGATCGCATCCGGGACGGTCTCGCTGGAACTGGCCCTGGCTGGTGTCCCTTCGGTCTCGAGCTACAGGCTCGACCCGGCGGCGCGGCTCATCCAGAGGCTCGTCACCGTCTGGTCCGCCCTGTTGCCGAACCTGATCGCCGACCGGCCGGTCGTTCCCGAATTCTACAACCAGTATGTCCGGCCGGAGAACCTTGCCCGCCATGTCGAGGCGCTGTGGGCCGACACCGAACTCAGGGCCTGGCAGAAGGACGGCTTCGCCGAAGTCCGCCGCCGCATGGAAACCGACCGGCCGTCAGGCGAGATCGCCGCGGAGGTGGTGATGCGATATGTGAAGGAATTAGGCAGTAGGCAGTAGGCAGTAGGGGAGTAGGATAAGGAATTGCTACTGCCTACTGCCTATTGCCTAATTCCCCTCACTTCACCGCTTCGCGATCGCGACGAAGTCCCGCTGCGGATGGCCGGTATAGAGCTGGCGAGGCCGGCCGATCTTCTGGTGCGGATCCTCGATCATCTCCTTCCACTGCGAAATCCAGCCGACTGTGCGCGCGACGGCGAACAGCACGGTGAACATGGTGGTCGGGAAGCCGAGCGCCTTCAACGTGATGCCGGAATAGAAATCAACGTTCGGGTAGAGCTTCTTTTCGATGAAATATTCGTCGGTTAGAGCGATTCTTTCAAGCTCCATGGCGACGTCGAGCATCGGGTCGTCCTTGATGCCGAGTTCGCCGAGCACCTCATGCGCGGTCTTGTGCATGATCTTGGCGCGCGGATCGTAGTTCTTGTAGACGCGATGGCCAAAGCCCATCAGCCGGAAGGGGTCGTTCTTGTCCTTGGCCCGCTCTATGAATTCCGGAATGCGGTCGACATGGCCGATCTCCGACAGCATGTTCAGCGCCGCCTCGTTGGCGCCGCCATGCGCCGGGCCCCACAGGCAGGCGATGCCCGCGGCAATGCAGGCGAATGGATTGGCCCCGGACGAGCCGGCCAGCCGCACGGTCGAGGTCGAGGCATTCTGCTCGTGGTCGGCGTGCAGGATGAAGATGCGCTCCATGGCGCGCGCCAGCACCGGGTTGACCTTGTATTCCTCGCACGGCACCGCAAAGCACATGTGAAGGAAGTTGGCGGCGAAGTTCAGCTCGTTCTTCGGATAGATGAAGGGCTGGCCGATATGGTACTTGTAGGCCATCGCGGCGATCGTTGGCATTTTGGCGATCAGCCGGATCGACGCCACCATGCGCTGGTGCGGGTCGGAAATGTCCGTCGAGTCGTGGTAGAAGGCCGACAGCGCGCCAACCACGCCGCACATCACCGCCATTGGGTGTGCGTCGCGGCGGAAGCCGGTGAAGAAGCGGCTCATCTGCTCGTGCACCATCGTGTGGCGCGTCACGCGGTAGTCGAAATCGTCCTTCTGCGCCTTGGTCGGCAGTTCGCCGTAAAGCAGCAGGTAGCAGACTTCGAGGAAATCGCTGTGTTCGGCGAGCTGGTCGATCGGATAGCCGCGATGCAGCAGAACGCCTTCGTCGCCATCGATGAAGGTGATCTGGGATTCGCAACTCGCCGTTGAGGTGAAGCCCGGATCGTAGGTGAATGCCCCGGTGTCTCGATAGAGCGCGCTGATGTCGATCACGTCGGGGCCGACCGACCCGCCGCGCGTTTTCAGTTCGAGAGTTTTGCCGCCAAATTCCAGTTTCGCTGTTGATTCGGTCATCAAAAACTCCCTTCGTTTCATGCGGCGCAAAGCGCCTCTTCGGCAATGCAGCAGGGCCGGAAAGCGCGCTTGTGCTAACGCATTTGCCCCGCCCTGCCTAGTTATCCCATAGCAGCAATGTTGCACCGCAACACGCCGCTTTCAATGCAGTTCGAATGGGCCAGGAAGGCCTCAATCGATTTGATCCGCAATTCGCGCCAGGCTTTCCTCCCGGCCAAGCACAGCAAGCACGTCGAAGACGCCGGGCGAGGTGCTTTTCCCGGTCAGAGCGGCGCGCAACGGCTGTGCGGCGGCGCCGAGCTTCAGGCCGTTTGCGGTCGCGAACTCGCGGATAGCCGCTTCGGTCGAAGCAGCGTTCCATTCCCCCGTCACCGCCTGAAGCGCCGCATGCGCGCCGGAGAGTGCCGTACGAGGCTTCTCTCCTAAAAGCGCTGCGGCTTTCTCGTCGATGGCGAGCGGCCGCTCGGCAAACAGGAAGGCCGCGCCCTCGGCCAGTTCCACGAGCGTCTTAGCGCGTTCCTTCAGGCCGGGCATCGCCGCCAGAAGCCGCTTCTTGCGCGTGTCGTTCATCCCCTCGATCAAAAGCGATCCGTTCGACAGGTAGGGCAGCGTCGAGATCAGCGCGTCCGTCAACTCTGCGTCTTCCATCTGGCGCATGTGGACGCCGTTCAGCGCCTCCAGCTTCTGGAAGTCGAAGCGCGCGGCGCCCTTATTGACGTCGTCGATATCGAACCAGCGGATCATGTCATCGAGGCTCATCACCTCGTCGTCGCCGTGGCTCCAGCCAAGACGCACGAGATAGTTTCGCAGGGCCGCCGGCAGGTAGCCCATGGCGCGATAGGCCTCGACGCCGAGCGCGCCGTGCCGCTTCGACAGCTTGGCGCCGTCTGCTCCATGGATCAGCGGTATGTGCGCCATCACCGGAATGTCCCAACCCATCGCGTCGTAGATGACCTGCTGGCGGGCCGCGTTGGTCAGGTGGTCGTCGCCGCGGATGATGTGCGTCACGCCCATATCATGGTCGTCGACCACTACGGCATGCATGTAGGTCGGGTTGCCGTCCGAGCGCAGGATGATGAAGTCGTCGAGATCCTTGTTGGGAAAGCGCACGTCGCCCTGCACGCGGTCGCGCACGATCGTCTCGCCCTCGGTCGGCGCCTTGATGCGGATTGCGCCTTTGACGCCTGCCGGCGCATCGGCCGGATCGCGGTCCCGCCACCGGCCGTCATAGCGCGGCGGGCGGCTCTCGGCGCGCGCCAGTTCGCGCATCTGGTTGAGCTCTTCCGGCGAGGCGTAGCAGTAATAGGCCTTGCCCAGCCGCACCAACTCCTCCGCCACTTCGCGGTGACGCGTCGCCCGCTCGAACTGCGACACCGGCTCGCCTTCCCAAAGCAGGCCGAGCCAGGTCAGCCCGTCGAGGATCGCGGCCGTCGCCGCCTCGGTCGAGCGCTGCCGGTCGGTATCCTCGATGCGCAGCAGCATCGTGCCCTTGGTGTGGCGGGCGTAGAGCCAGTTGAACAAGGCCGTGCGCGCGCCCCCGATATGGAGGTAGCCTGTGGGCGAGGGGGCAAAGCGGGTGACAACGGTGTCGGGCATCGGGATTTCCAGGAAACGGCGCGCCCGGATGCAGGCAGGAATGTGCCCAGGGCGCGCATGGCAATTCGGTGCCGTTCATGTAGCATAGAAGGTCGGTGGTGCAAGGGGCAGGGGCCGGGAGCGCCCGACGCTGCGGGCGTCGGCGTAGCGGCTCCTGGAGGGGGCGCGGATGGCCGGCCGGACGGCGAGCGATGTCAGCGAGCGCGCGCTCCTTGCGCCTGCGCAGGATGCCGCGCCGCTCGTCCCGTTTCAGTCTCCAGTCGCCCAGCCTCTCACAAGCCGCCGGTATCCGCTCCCGGCGCTGCCGGCCGATGCCTTTCGCAAACGGCCTTGGCCGGGGTCGTTTGCGGCCACCCGCACTTTGGCGGCCGCGCTGCGCAGGGACGTGGCGCTCGAAATCGATCGCGGCGCGGCATTTCTGCTCGTGCCGGTCTTTCTGGCTTTCGGCGCCATCGTCTATTTCGCGCTTCCCTTCGAACCGGGTGCAGCGCCTGCGGTTGCCGGCGCGATGGTCGTAGGCCTGATCCTCGCCCTGCTGCCGTCGCGCGGCGCGCTGCATTTGATTTTGGCTGCCGCCATGGTCTGCCTGCTGGGTTTTCTGGCTGCGAAGGCCGAGACCTGGCGCGCCGGCACGAAAATGCTGGGCGGCGAAATATCGACCATCGTCACCGGCAAGGTGGCGGCGATCGACCATCTGGCCAACGGCCGCACGCGATTGACACTGGACCTTACTGCGACCGCCCGCCCGGAACTGCGCTATGCGCCGGACAGGATTCGCGCCTCGGCGCCAAAGGTTCCGGCCGGCCTGACGGTCGGCGCGGAAGTCACTGGCCTCGTGCGGCTGATGCCGCCTTCCGGGCCGGTGCGGCCGCAAAGCTATGACTTCTCCTTCGAGAGCTATTTCGACGGCATTGGCGCGAGCGGCTTTTTTCTGCGTGCCCCGCAATTGACGTCAGCGGTCGCGCAGCAGCCGACCGTTACGGAAAAGAAAGTAAGCGAGAACAATGATCTGGCGGCTGGTCTTCACATGCTGCAACCAAATCTGTCATTGCCCGCGCGGATTTCGGCCTGGATCCAGAACGGCCGCAACGCCATCGCCGACCGCATCCGCGAAAGCGTCGGCGGGCCGGAAGGCGAAATCGCCGCGGCCCTGGCGGTCGGCGTCCGTGCGGGCATTCCCGAGGCGGTGAATGAATCGCTTCGCCGCACAGGCCTCTATCACATCATCTCGATATCGGGCCTGCACATGGCGCTGGTCGCCGGCACGATCATGGGCGGGCTGCGCGCTGGCTTCGCACTGTTTCCAGGTTTTGCTTCGCGGCGGCCGGTCAAGAAATACGCTGCTGTCGCGGCACTTGCAGCAATCGCCGCCTATCTTTTCATCTCCGGCGGCGAAGTCGCGGCGCAGCGCAGCTTCATCATGCTTGCGGTGATGCTGACGGCGCTGCTGTTCGATCGCGCCGCGCTGACCATGCGCAACTTGGCGATCTCAGCGATTGTTGTCATCGCCATTTCCCCGCATGAGGTGATGGGCCCAAGCTTTCAGATGTCGTTCGCCGCGACCGCAGCGCTTGTCGGCGCCTACGCCTGGTGGTCGGATCGGCAACAGGTGCGAAGCAGCGCGCCGCACGCAGCGGCAACAGGTGCGAAGCAGCGCGCCGCACGCAGCCGGTCGTTCGACGTCCCGCCTCGCATTCAGGAAAATACTGGCCATTGCCGCCGGCCTGGTGGTCACATCCATCGTGGCGGGGCTGGCGACGGCCGTCTTCGGTGCCTACCACTTCCAGCGCGTTTCGCCGCTCAGTCTTGCCGCGAATCTGGTGGCCATGCCGATCGTCTCGGTGCTGGTCATGCCGTTCGCGGTCATGGGCGCCGTCGCCATGCCGTTCGGCCTCGACGCGCCGTTCTTCTATGTCATGGGCAAGGGCCTCTCGGCCATGATCGCCGTCGCCGACTGGTTTTCCGCCCGCTCGCCGCTCGACGCCGTAGGGCTGGTGCCCGTCCAGGCCGTCCTGCTCACCACCGTCGCATTGATCTTCGCCACGATGACAACAACAACCCGGCTGCGGCTGGCGGCCCTACCGTTCGCCGTGCTCGGCTTGCTCGCCCTCGCCAGCGCGAAAACGCCGGACGTATTCGTCTCGGAAGACGGACGTCTGGTCGCGCTACGCAATGGCGAGGGAGAGTTGGCCGTCAATCGAGCCCGGCCGAACCAGTTCACGATCGACAGTTGGAAACGCGCGCTCGGCGCAGAAACCGTTGTCCCGCCCGCGCAGCCCGCCAATTCGCCAAAGCGTCATTCCGATGAGCCGGCAGTGTCCGGGCGCGCCGGCACAAATGCAGCGGCGGTCGAAACCGCAACGCTCGCCGCCACGGCCGATCGCGATCCCACTGATTCCAGCATGCAGAACGCCGATGGGCTTGCATCATCCGGCGGATCCGACACGAATGCGGCGGCGGCGGAAACGTCGATGCCCGCTGCTACGGCGAGTGGAAATCCCACTAATCCTATCATGCGGAATGCCGATGAGCCCGCATCATCCGGCCCACCTGCCGAGAATGCTGCGGAAATCGCACCGCAATCGCCCGTCGGACGCGTTCCCGACGTCCGGTTCGACTGCGACCCGGCGCTATGCGCGATTCGCCACCCGTCCGGCCACATTGTCGCCCATACGGCCGATACCTCTGCTGCGCGAAGCGCCTGCAACTATGCGGCCCTGATCGTCATCGACGATGCGACTGCCGAACTGTCCTGCGGAAATCCGGCTGTAGCGATCATGACCAAACGAGAGTTGGCCAGGCACGGCAGTGCTGCAATCTATTTCGCCGCACCGGCCTCAAAACCTGAAATTCGCCATGCGGTGGCCGAGCCTTACCGCCCGTGGCACGCGCAACGTCGCTTCTCGCGCGCCGCACGCGGCATGCCGCCTTACCAGCGAAAGGCAAAACCTCCAGCGACGGAGTCGGCCAAATAGCAGGACGCGCCTTGAAGTTTTTGACTGATCCGACGATCCCGCCTTGGCGGACACCGCCGATGGCATCGGCGGCAAAGCATCCCGGCCGACCGGAGAAGAGCCAGACCTATTGAGACGTGTGGCCGGATGGCGTGAGAATGCGGCTCGTACGAAACCACACAGAGACGAGGGCCGGGCCACGCTTGACGCCAGCCGATGGATCCCGGAGCTCGCTTCACCCCGGCTTTCCGGGATGACACGCACTCAGGTTCCGAAACCTTTACAATTTTCGCCCGCGCCGACCACGCCAGCACCTATTTTCAATAACGCCGGATCAGCCCGACAAGCTTGCCCTGCACTTTGACCCGGTCGGGTCCGAATATCCGCGTCTCGTAAGCGGGATTGGCGGCTTCGAGCGCGATCGACGCGCCCTTGCGGCGGAAGCGCTTCAGCGTCGCTTCCTCCTCGTCCACCAGCGCAACGATGATCTCGCCGGGATTGGCGGTGCTGGCGTTGCGGATGATCACAGTGTCGCCGTCGAAAATGCCGGCCTCGATCATCGAATCGCCCTTCACCTCGAGCGCATAATGCTCGCCGCCCGAAATCATATCAGGCGGCACGGAGATCGAATGCGTCTTGTGCTGGATGGCCTCGATGGGCACGCCGGCGGCGATGCGCCCCATGACGGGGATCGAGACGGAAGCGCGCGCGTCGTCGTCATTGCCGGCAGCAGGCATGCGCGACGGCTCCGGCATGCGGCGGCCGAGGCTGCCCTCGATCACGCTGGGCGAGAATTTCCGCGCCGCGTTCAGGCCCGGCGCGATCGAATCGGGAAGGCGCAGGACCTCGAGCGCCCGCGCCCGGTTGGGCAAGCGGCGGATAAAGCCGCGCTCCTCCAGCGCCGTGATCAGGCGGTGGATTCCGGACTTCGACGCGAGGTCCAGCGCATCCTTCATTTCGTCGAAGGAAGGAGGGATTCCGGCCTCTTTCAGCCGTTCATGGATGAAGAGCAGCAGTTCATGTTGTTTGCGCGTCAGCATCACCAGCCCCCAAGAATCAAACGGAAAACAAATCCAGAACAAACACTATATGTTCCAGTTGTGTTCCGCAACCTTTTAAATTTTAATGAATCCGTTGACGATTTGTTCAGCGTAGCATCAGCACGTCGCACGGAGCGCCGGCATCGGCTGCCGCCGCGAGCGGCTGGCGCACGATCAGCGCGTTGGCCTCGGCGAAAATCCTGAGCATCGAAGAATCCTGCACGCGGAAGGGCGTCGCCACCGGAGCGTCTGGCCCTGCGGCCACCACGGCGCGTATATAGTCCTGGCGCATATCGTTGGCGGGCAGGGCGGTCCCCAGCACGGCTTTTCGCATGTCCGGCTGATAGGGCCGGCCGCCCAGCCGCGCCAGGAGCGGCTTCAGGAACAGATGCGAGCAGACCAGGCTCGCCACAGGATTGCCGGGCAGGCCGAGGCAGCGCGTGCCGCTTAGCCGGCCGAACATCAGCGGTTTGCCGGGCCGCATTGCGATCTTCCAGAAATCGAGCGCCATGCCTTCGCCGGTCAGCACGTCATGGATGAAGTCGTGGTCGCCGACGGATGCCCCGCCGAGCGTCACGATCACGTCGGCGCGCGCATCCATGGCCTCCCGGACGAGTGCCGAAATCGCTTCCTTGCGGTCCGGCGCGATGCCAAGGTCGAGCACCCGCGCGCCCACCGACTGCGCGATCGCGGCGACGCCAAAGGCGTTGGAGGCGATGATCTGGTCCGGCCCCGGCTCGCTGCCCGGCGGCAGCAATTCGTCGCCCGTCGCGATGATCGCCACCAGCGGACGCCTGACCACGCCAAGCGCGGCGTGATTGGCGGAGGCCGCCAGCGACAGCGCCGCCGCATCCAGCACGCGCCCCGCTTCGAGCAGCCGGTCGCCTTCGGCGAAATCCAGGCCCTTGCGCCTAATGTGCCGGCCGGCCGCGACCGTTTCCGTCACCTCGACGCCGTTCTCGCCGACGCTGCTCGTGTTCTCCTGGATGACGATCGTATCGGCGCCGTCCGGCATCGGCGCGCCGGTGAAGATGCGCACCGCCTGTCCGGGCTCGACCTTGCCGGGAAATCGCTGCCCGGCCGGGGCCGCGCCGATAATCTCGAGTTGCACAGGCACCTTTGCGACGTCCGTGGCGCGTACGGCGTAACCGTCCATGGCCGAGGCGTCGAAGGGCGGCTGCGTCCGCAGCGCCATGACCGGTTCGGCGAGCACGCGTCCCGCCGCTTCGGCCAGCGGCACGGTTTCCGCTTCGCCGGGCGCCGCGCCGTCCAGCAGCCGCTGAAGGGCTTCGGAGACGGGCAGCAGCGCCATTACGCGTCCGCCCGGTAGTCGCCGGATTTGCCGCCGGTCTTTTCGACCAGCCTTATCCCGGAAATCTCCATGCCCCGGTCGACCGCCTTGGCCATGTCGTAGATGGTCAGGCACGCCACGGAAGCCGCGGTCAGCGCCTCCATTTCCACGCCCGTCTTGCCGGTGACGCGGGCGAGCGCGACGACGCGCAGGCCGGGCAGGGCCGGCTCCGGCTGGATGTCGACGGACACCTTGGTGAGCAGCAGCGGATGGCAGAGCGGGATCAGTTCATGCGTCTTCTTGGCCGCCATGATGCCGGCGATGCGGGCCGCGCCCAGCACGTCGCCCTTTTTGGCGTCGCCGGCCATGATCATGCGCAGCGTCTCGGGCAGCATGGTGACGAGCCCCTCGGCGATCGCCGTCCGCTCGGTCTCGGCCTTGGCCCCGACATCGACCATATGCGCCTCGCCCTGCGCGCCGAGATGGGTGAGCTTCTTTCCGCCGGTCATAACTATCCCTCGGCGGAGACGGTTTCGCCGGTAAGCAACGCGCGCGTCGCGGCTGTCACATCCGCCTGCCGCATCAGGCTTTCGCCGACCAGGAAGGTGCCGATGCCGCTCCGCGCCAGCCGCCGGCAATCTTCATGAGAGAAGATGCCGCTTTCGCCGACCAGATGCCGGTCGCCCGGCACGAGTTTCGCCAGCCGCTCCGAGGTTCCAAGCGACACATCAAATGTCCGCAGGTCGCGGTTGTTGATGCCGATCAGCCGCGACGAGAGTTTTAGCGCGCGCTCCGTCTCGGCCTCGTCATGCACCTCGACCAGCACGTCCATGCCGAGTTCCAGCGCGGCGTCTTCGAGTGCGCGGGCTGCGTCGTCACCGACGCTCGCCATGATGATCAGGATCGCGTCCGCCCCCCAGGCGCGGGCTTCATGGACCTGGTAGGGATCGAACAAAAAGTCCTTGCGCAGCGCCGGCAGTTTGGTCGCCTGCCGCGCCGTCGCCAAAAATTCCGGCGCCCCCTGGAACGAAGGCGCGTCGGTCAGCACCGACAGGCACGCCGCGCCGCCCTGTTCGTAGGCGCGCGCGAGAGCTGGCGGATCGAAGTCGGCGCGGATCAGCCCCTTCGACGGGCTCGCCTTCTTGATCTCGGCGATCAGCGCGAATCGGCCTGCCTTCCGTCTTGCCTCGAGCGCCGCCAGAAAGCCGCGCGGCGCGTCCATGTCATGCGCCGCCTTCTTCAGCTCGGAAAGCGGCATGCGCACTTTGGCGGCGGCGATCTCGTCGCGCTTGTAGGCCTCTATCTTTCGCAAAATGTCGGCCACGTCGCTATCCATTCGATACCTTGGCGAGCGCGTCGAGCACGCCCGCGGCGCGGCCATTGTCGATCGCGGTCGCAGCCTGCCTGACGCCGTCCGCCAGCGTTTCCGCCTTGCCGGCAACCACCAGCCCCGCGCCCGCGTTCATCAGCACAGTGTCGCGATAGGCGCCGGGCTGGCCGTGCAGCATATCCCGCAGCGCCTTGGCGTTGAAGGCTGCGTCGCCGCCGCGCAGATCCTCGCGGGCGTAGCGCTTCAGGCCGAGCTCCTCGGGCGTCAGCACGAAACTGCGCACCTCGCCGCCGTTCAGCTCGCAAATCTGCGTCTCGCCGGTCGTGGTGATCTCGTCGAAGCCGTCGCCATGCGCCACCCAGGCCCGCTCCGCGCCCAGTGTCTTCAGCGTCTCGGCCACCGGTCCGACCCATTCGGGCGAAAACACGCCCACCATCTGACGCTTCACGCCGGCCGGGTTCGAAAGCGGCCCGAGCAGGTTGAAGATCGTGCGCGTGCCGAGTTCCGCCCGGATCGGCCCGACATGGCGCATCGCCGGGTGATGCGCCGGCGCGAACATGAAGCCGACGCCTGCTTGCCGGATGCAGTCGCCGATCGCCTCCGCTGTCAGGTCGATCTTGATGCCGAGCGCAGTCAGGACATCGGCCGCGCCGGTCTGCGAGGAAAGCCCGCGATTGCCGTGCTTGGCCACCGGCACGCCGCAGCCCGCGATCACGAAGGCCGAGGCCGTCGATATGTTGACACTGTGCGAGCCGTCGCCGCCCGTCCCGACGATATCTATCGCGCCGGCAGGGGCCTCGACCCGCAGCATCTTCTCGCGCATCGTCGCGACTGCGCCCGAAATCTCGGCGACGCTTTCGCCGCGCACCCTCAGCGCCATCAGGAAGGCGCCGATCTGGCCGGGCGTCGCTTCGCCCGACATGATGATATCGAACGCGTCCTTCGCCTCCTCGAAGGTGAGGGCGTCGCCCGCGGCGACCTTGGCGATATGCGGCTTCAGCGTGCTCATGGCCGTGTTAGAAAGCCAGCGCCTGGTCAATCGCATTGCGATTGACCTCCACCTCGTACTGCGTCTGCAGCCGCGCCACCAACTGGTCGAGCAGGTCGTTCGCAAGGCCGGACGAGAACGAAGCCTGCGCGTCCTCCGGCACGGATTCGGGGCTGGCGCCGGCCGGCTCGAACACCTCTGTCACCTTGAACAGTATCTGTCCGTCGCCTGTGGGCGACTGGATCACGCCGCTGCCGCCCTCCGCGACGCCGAACATGGAGGCCACGCCTTCCCTGCCGAAATCGGCGTCGTCGGCCTCGCGCTTCAGGCCACGCTTGGTCTGCTTCTCGAGCGAGAGCTCGGTCGCCAGCGCGTCGAATTCGGTTCCGTCCTTCAGCCGTTTTTCGAGTTCCGCCGCCTTTGCCGCCAGCCGTTTCGTGGTTTCCCCGGCGATCCAGTCGGCGACGACTTTTTCGCGCACCTCGTCCAGGGTGCGATCGCGCGCTGGCGTGATGCCCTCGACTTCGTAGAATACAAAACCGTTGGAGCCGGTGTTCACGGGCGGGTTCTCGACATTGGCCTCGGTTTCGAACGCCGCCTGAAGCAGTTCTCGCGATTGCGGCAGGTCGGCGTGGATGCTGCCGTCCGGAAGCTGCCCCGCGCGGTCGATGGCCTCCACCGAAACCACGTCGAGCTTGAGCTTGGCCGCGGCTTCGCGCAGCGATTCGCCGGCCGCGCGCGAGTCCTCGTAAGTGTCATGAACGTCGAGCAGGACGCGGTTTGCCTCGGCGAGCGCCAGATCCTTGCGGATCTCGGGAGCGACCTCCGCCTGCGGCCGCACCACTTCCGGCTTGATCTCGGTCACGCGCAGCAGCACCGGGCCGAATGCGCCCTTTACCACGGGGCTGACCTCGTTTTCGGCAAGCGCGAAGGCTGCCTCCGCCACCGCCTTGTCGGCCACCTTGTCCTTGCTGAATGTGCCGAGCAGCGTATCGGCCTGCGTTTTTCCTTCCGCGGCAATGAGCTTTTCGAATGTCGCGCCGCCCTTGACCGAATCGAACGCCGCCTGCGCCGCTTCCGGCGTCTTGAATATGAGCTGTTCGATCGTCCTGGTTTCCGGCGTGGTGTAGCGCGCCTTGTTCTGCTCGTAGTCGGCGGCCACCTGCTCGTCGGTTATCGCGCTTTCGTCGGCGATGTCCTCAGGCTCGAGCTTCACGTAAGAAATCTTGCGGTATTCGGGCGCGGCGTAGTTGGCCTTGTTTTCCTCGAACCACGCCGACAGCACCTCGTCCGAGGGAGCCGCTATCGGCTCGACCAGCGCCTTCGGCAGCACGATGTATTCCGCCGTGCGGTCTTCTCCCCGATAAAGCGCGACCGCGCGCAGGAACGTGTCGGGCGCATCGAGCCCGTCGGACACCGCCTCCACGATCTGCTGGCGCACGGCCACCTGGGCGCGGTTGTTGAAATAATCTTCCGGCCGCATGCCGATCTCGCCCAGCACATAGTCGAATTGCTGGCGGCTGAACTTGCCGTCGGGTCCCCGGAATGCCGGATCGTCCGCGGTCAGGGTGGCGAGCCGGTCCTTGGAGAGGCCGAGGCCGAGCTTGCGCGCCTGCTCGTCCAGCACGGCGCCGGCGACGAGCTGGCCGAGAACCTGGTTGTCGATGCCGAGCGCCGTCGCCTGCTCGCGCGACAGCCGCTGCCCGAACTGCTGCGACATGACGTTCACCTGGCGATCGTAGGCGAGGCGGTATTCGACGGGCGAGACCGACGTCCCGCCGGCGGTCACCACGGCGTCGCCGCCGATGACGCCAAGCATCGATCCCGAGATTCCCCAGACCGCAAAGCTCAGGACAAGTATGACAAGCAGGAGCTTGGCGACCCAGGTGCCGGCGGCATTTCGCAGCGTATTGAGCATGTTCACTTCCGATTTTTCGCGCATTTTGGCATGCGCTTGTCTGAACAAAGGGCAATAGCGTCCCTTAAGGCCAGTGTCGATTGCTTTGTCGTCTGATTTTGATAGTGAGGTCGGCAGCCGTGCAGCATATCTGGAGGAAACGATAGCCATGACGACGCCTGGAGTCCGCCCGCTTGTCGCCGGCAACTGGAAAATGAACGGCACCAGCGCCTCGTTGAACGAGTTGCGCGCGATCGGCCACGGCTTCCTCGGCGGCCTCGATTCCGAGACCGAGGCGCTGGTCTGCGTACCGGCCACGCTGCTTGCGCGTGCGGCCGAGGTGCTTTCCACGACGCCGGTCCGTCCCGGCGGCCAGGATTGCCATGCCCAGCCCAACGGCGCTCACACCGGCGACATCTCGGGTGAGATGCTGAAGGATGCCGGCGCCACCCATGTCATTGTCGGCCATTCGGAGCGCCGCGCCGACCATCATGAGGACGACGCCGCCGTCCATGCCAAGGCCGAGGCCGCATGGCGCGCCGGGCTCGTCGCCGTCATCTGCATCGGCGAAACCCGCGACCAGCGCGACGACGGCGAGACCCTCTCCGTGCTGTCGCGCCAGATTGCCGGCTCCATTCCCACAGCGGCCACGCCGGCCAACACGATCGTCGCCTATGAGCCGGTCTGGGCGATCGGCACCGGCCTGACGCCCACCGCGCTCGATGTCGCCAAGGCGCATGCCCACATCCGCGCCGAGCTTGCCGGCAAGCTCGAAGCCGAATCCGCGAGGAAAATGCGCATTCTCTACGGCGGTTCGGTCAAGCCTTCCAACGCCGTCGAACTGCTCTCGGTCGCCAATGTCGACGGTGCGCTGGTCGGCGGAGCCAGCCTCAAGGCGGCTGATTTCCTCGGCATCGCCGAGGCTTACCTCTCCATATAAAAGGCCTGCGGCAGTCAGGAAACGAAGCCATGCAGGGCGCTTGATGCGGAAACCGTGTCGGCCGGCGGCCGGCGCCATTCCCGTTCGGGGTTTTCGTGGACGTTTCGCGACTTGAACGCATTGCAACGATGCCGCCGGCCCCCATATTCGGGGCGGGCTTGGAAATGCCACGAAACCATTGTAATGAGCCGCCTCCTATCGCGGGGCTCGGCCTCGCCAATCAACCCCTGCCAGGTGAAGTATATGGAAACCGTAGTCATCGTCGTTCATCTGATGATCGTGCTTGCCCTCGTTGGAGTCGTGCTTTTGCAGCGCTCCGAGGGCGGCGGTCTCGGCATCGGCGGCGGCTCCGGCTTCATGACGGCGCGCGGCGCCGCCAACGCGCTGACCCGCGCCACAGCGATTCTGGCGGTCGCGTTCTTCGCCACGTCGCTGACGCTTTCGATCATCGCCCGCTATGGCGAACGCCCGATCGACATTCTCGACCGCGTTCCGGCAACTGGCCAAGACGGCGGTGCCGGCGTGCTCGACCAGCTCGGTGGCTCCGATACCGCGCCTGCCGCTCCCTCGACCGGCAACGGCACGCCGACCCCGCCGACCGGCAATGACGCAGCCACGCCGCCGGCCGCGCCGGCTGCTCCCGCAGCACCGCAAGTTCCCAACCAGTAATCGCTCCATGCTGCGCCGCACTGTGATCGAATAGGCACAGTCGCGGCAAATGGCGCTGCAAAGCGCGTTCCGAAGGCTTTGGCGCGGTCCAAGACCTTGAGCCGGCGTGCTTTAATCGTTTATAGATCGCGATGCGGGAGTGTTGGCGCTCCGGGCGCATAGTCTTGCGCCGGCACAGACCGCGTCTACTCTTTCAGGATCGCATCCATGCATATTCGCAGCCTTATCTTCCTGGGCCTCTGCGCCGCTATCGGCATGTCCGCGCCTGCCTTCGCGGAAGCGCCGGCCAAGACCTATCTGTTCTCCTCCAAGGCGGCCAAGGCAGCCGAGGCCAAGGCTGCGGAACAGGCCCCCAAGAAAAAACTGACCGCCAAGGAAAAGGCCAGGCAGAAGGCGCTGGCCAAGGCGAAGGCCAATGAAGAGGCCAAGCTCGCGGCAGCCGCGAAGGCCGAGGAAAAGGCCAGGGCCACCGCGAAAGCCAAGGCCGCCGAAGAGAAGAAGGTCGTCAAGCTGAAGGCCGCCGAGGCGAAACAGCTCGCCGCCCGCGCCAAGGCCGACGCCACCGCCCAGCGCAAGCTGGCGAAGGCGAAAGCCGCCGAGGACGCGAAGCTCGCCCGCGCCAGGGCAGCCGAAGATGCGCGTCAGGCCGAACTCGCCCAGTTGACCTCGCATGAGGTCGCGCGAACAGGCAACAATGGCGAATTGCGCAGCGAGGCGGTCGCCCAGCCGCAGCCCGGCTTCTTCCAGGCGCTGTTTGGCGGAGCGCCGCAGAGCCGCATGCTTCCGCAGACCCGTGCGCTCGACGCCGTCCTCGAACAGAAGCAGGCCAACAGGAAGTTCAGGGTCAAGTCGGATTTCGAACCGCAGTCGGTCGCCTTCTCGGGTTACAGCCGCGGCACCATCGTCATCGACACGTCCTCCCGCTATCTCTACCTCGTCGAATCATCCTCCAGCGCCCGCCGCTACGCCATCGCCGTCGGCCGTGAAGGGCTCGAATTCAAGGGTTCGGCCAAGGTCGGCGACAAGCAGGAATGGCCGCGCTGGATTCCGACGATCGACATGCAGAAGCGTGAGCCGAGGAAATACGGCCAGTACAAGGACGGCATGCCCGGCGGTCCCGAAAACCCCCTCGGCGCGCGCGCCATCTACCTCTACCAGGGCAAGAAGGACACGCACATCCGCATCCACGGCACCAACCAGCCGCAGACGATCGGCACAAACTCGTCGAACGGCTGCTTCCGCATGGTCAACGATCATGTCATGGACCTTTACGGTCGCGTGAAAGTGGGTACCCAGGTCGTCGTCATGTGACCGCCGCTTCCGCGGCAGCAGAAGGCCGGCACGCCGGCCTTTTTGTTTGCGCGGACAAATCCCATCCAGCGCTGCAGGAAAAACCGTTTCTGGCGGTTTTTCCTCTGGCGGAATCAATCCCGGAGCGTTAAGCGATAACTCCCATGGCGCGATATGTATTCATCACCGGCGGCGTGGTCTCCTCCCTTGGCAAAGGCATTGCGGCAGCCGCCCTCGGCGCCCTGCTGCAGGCGCGCGGCTATCGCGTGCGGATCCGAAAGCTCGATCCATACCTGAACGTCGACCCCGGAACCATGTCGCCTTACCAGCACGGCGAGGTCTTCGTGACCGACGACGGCGCGGAGACCGACCTCGATCTCGGCCATTACGAGCGCTTCACCAACCGCTCGGCCAACCAGAGCGACAACATCACCACCGGCCGCATCTACAAGAACATCATCGAGCGCGAGCGGCGCGGCGACTATCTTGGCGCGACGGTGCAGGTCATCCCGCACGTCACCGACGAGATCAAGAATTTCATCCTCGACGGCAACGACGACTACGACTTCGTACTCTGCGAGATCGGCGGCACAGTCGGCGACATCGAGGCGATGCCGTTCCTCGAAGCCATCCGCCAGCTCGGCAACGACCTGCCGCGCAACAACGCCGTCTACGTCCACCTGACGCTGATGCCCTACATCCCGACCGCCGGCGAGCTGAAGACCAAGCCGACGCAGCATTCGGTCAAAGAACTGCGCTCAATCGGCATCGCGCCCGATATCCTGCTCGTGCGGGCGGACCGCGCTATCCCCAAGGAGGAGCGCAGAAAGCTTTCGCTGTTCTGCAACGTCCGCGAATCGGCCGTTATCCAGGCGCTCGACGTCGGCCATATCTACGATGTGCCTATGGCCTATCACAGGGAAGGGCTGGATTCGGAAGTGCTTGCCGCCTTCGGCATCGACCCGGCGCCCAAGCCGCGCATGGAGCGGTGGCAGGAGGTTTCGAGCCGCATCCACAATCCGGAAGGCGAGGTTACGATCGCCGTCGTCGGCAAATATACCGGCCTGAAGGACGCCTACAAATCCCTGATCGAGGCGCTGTCGCATGGCGGCATGGCCAACCGCGTGCGGGTAAAGCTCGACTGGATCGAATCGGAGATTTTCGAGAAGGAGGACCCGTCGCCTTGGCTCGAAAAGGTCCACGGCATCCTGGTTCCCGGCGGTTTTGGCGAACGCGGCTCCGAGGGCAAGATACTGGCGGCCAAATTCGCCCGCGAGCGCAAGGTCCCGTATTTCGGTATCTGCTTCGGCATGCAGATGGCCTGCATAGAGGCCGCGCGTTCGTTGGCAGGCGTCGAAAACGCTTCCTCCACCGAATTCGGCCCGACCGAGGAGCCAGTGGTCGGCTTGATGACCGAATGGCTGAAGGGCAACATGCTGGAAAAGCGCCGCGAAACCGGCGATCTAGGCGGCACCATGCGTCTCGGCGCATATGAGGCGCATCTCGGCAAGGGATCAAAAATCGCCGAGATCTATGGCGATACGGTGATCTCCGAACGCCACCGCCACCGCTACGAGGTCAATGTCGACTACAAAGAGCGGCTGGAGGGATGCGGGCTGGTCTTCGCGGGCATGTCGCCCGACGGTGTGCTGCCGGAAACCGTCGAGTATCCCGACCATCCCTGGTTTATCGGCGTGCAGTACCACCCCGAACTGAAGAGCCGGCCGATGGAGCCGCACCCGCTGTTCGCCAGCTTCATCAATGCGGCCGTGGAGCAGTCGCGGCTGGTTTGAGGTCCGCCCGGCGCAGCCGCTATTGGATCAAACGACCTGCGATGCCGCCGACATCAGTTCCTCGCGGCTCGGCGCGCCGAACATCCGGCGGCCACCTTCCGGAACCTCGGTGAAGCTCCAGCGCACGACGCCGTTGCGGTCGAGCAGGAACTGGCCGAACAGCTGGCCCTGTCCTGTGGCGATCATCCGCTCGTCGTCCTCGGTGATCTCGTAGCCGTCCTTCTTGTTGAGGATATCCGACGCGGTCATGGGGTCCATCGGCTCCGGCAGTTCGCCCGGCATGTTCATCCGCATCGTCATCGCGTCGGCTGCGCTCATCTTGTACGGCCATTCGGTCTCATTCTCGGTGAATACGAGGTTGGGCAGGCCGAAGGCGCGGTGCGAAGCCCGCTCGGGATCGGACGCCGCCAGCAGGTCGGGCATCGGCCGGTAGCGGAAATAGAGGCGCGCCCGCTCGATCGGCGTGTTGACGACGGCAAGCGATTCGACGCCCTTTTCGCGCAACTCCCTGTCGAGTTGCGCCTGGGCTGCGATGTGCCGCCGGCAGAACGGGCAATGCAGGCCGCGGAACAGGCCGATCAAAAGCGGCTTTTGCCCGCGATAGTCATCGATTGCTATTTGGCCCTCCCGCGTGATCGCTTCGAGCACGATGTTTGGTGCGCGGTCGCCCGGCTGCAGCGGACCTTCGGAATGATGTTCGGACATGTCCAGTTTCCTCCACCCGGCTAGTCAAGAAACGGCAGCACGACCAGCCCTTCGGGATCGAGCCCGTGCTGGGCGCATACGTCCTGCGCCAGGGAAAAATACCGCTCGGCCTCGGCCATGTCGCCAATGTCGAGGCTCAGCGTGGCAAGGCCATCATAGCACGGAAACAGCATCTGCGGCTCGCCTGTTTCCCGCGCCACCTCGAGTGCCTCGTTATAACAGCGGGCGGCAAGTTCGGGTTGTGCATGACATTGATGTATCTGCCCGAGCACGATCAGGGGGACGGGCAGGTGCTCGCGCTGGTCGAGCGCGCGGTCGAGTTCGATCGCCTTTTCGGCAGCCGGAACGCCTTCGTCGCCGCAGCGGTCGGTGAAGGTGCAGCTGGCGACCGCAAGGTTGGCCAGAAGTCGGGCCTGGAAGCCGAGATCGCCGATGCGGCGGGCCACCTCGAGGCCGCGCTGGCAAACCTCAATGGCCCGCGCCGGATCGATCACAGTATAGAGCACGCCCAGATTGGCGTAGCCACGGCAGGCGGCGCTCAGAAGGCCGGCCTCTTCCGCCACAGCCACGCTCCGCTCGACCTCCCGGACCGCTTCGCGGCTGCGTTCCAGCCGCGCCAGCGCCACTCCCTTGGTGTTGAGCGCCTCGGCCGTGGCGCGCGCCGCCTCCAGCTGCGTCTCCGGATCGGCGTCCGGCGGCAGCATACGCGCTCTTTCCAGCGCGTCTTCCGCCCATTTCACGGCTGCAGCGTGCTCGCCGGTGCGAAACGCCAGACGGCCGCGCTCCTGGAGAAGAAGCGCCTGCTCGATCCGCGCGTCCGTTCCCTCCAGCAGGAGACCCGCCTCGGCGTAGTGCGCCTCCGCCTGGCTCCGCTTGCCTGCGTCCCAGAGCAGCCGGCCGAGCTTGCGCAATATCCGCGCAGCGCCGCTGCGGTCGCCGGCGGCCTGGTGCGCTGCCAGCACTGTGCGGTAGTGCCCGTTGGCCTCGTCGCGCCGGCCGGCCGAGCCGCAAAGATCGGCGATGCGCTCGCACAGCGAGAGCTTGGTTTCGCTGTGATCCCGTTCTTCGGAAAGGGCGGTCAGCGCTTGCTGGTAGAGGCGCATCGCGTCGTCGTTTGCATAGATCGCGCGCGCCCTGTCGCCGGCCGCGCGCAGATAGCGCGCGCCTTTCGGCCTGTTCGCGCTCAGGCTGAAATGATGGCCGAGCAGCAGCAGGTCTTCAAGCCGCTCGGGCTCGGTCCCGCCCGACTTCTCCAGGACTTCCCCGACCCGCCCGTGCATTTCGGTGCGCCGCTGCAGGAGCAGATTCTGGTAGATCACATCGTGGAGCAGCGTTTGCGTGAAGCGGTAGGATTGCGACGAGATCGAGTTTGCGCCCGCGACCTCCTCGATGATCTCGGCATCGCAAAGGAGATCGAGCCCGGCATCGATCTTGTTCGGGTCGTCGGCTGAAACCGCACCGAGCAGGGCCGCATCGAAGCGTGGCCCGAGCACCGCCGCCTCCTGGGCCAGCCTGCGCACGTTGGGCTGCAGCCTGTCCATCCGGGTGAGCAGCATCGCCTGGATGCTCGCCGGAATTTCGGCGGCCGTTTCGTTCGCCGCAGCCTGCCAATGAGGTCCGTCGCGCACCAGAACTCCACTCTCGATGAAGCCGCGCACGATTTCCTCGACAAACAGCGGATTTCCGCCCGCGCGCTCTAGAATAAGGCTGCCGAGCCTGTCGGATACTCCGTTCCAGCCCTCGCCGAACAGGGAAGCGAGCAGCTTCTGCCCATTCATGTCGTCGAGCGGAGCCAGGCGCAGCGTCGTCTGGCTGATCCGGCTCGACTCCATCTGTTCCGTCTCGAGCGCGGGACGGTGTGTGAATAGAAGCATGAGCGGCCGCCGCTCCAGCCGGTCCATCAGGAACCGGAGCGCCTCCAGCGACACCGCATCCGCCCAATGCAGATCCTCGACGATGATCAGGAGCGGGCCGAGCGCGAGCCGTCTTTCGAAAATCGTGCGGATCGCGAAGAATATCTGCCTGCGCAGCTGTTCCGGCTGCACATGCCGGAGCACGCCGTCCGGGTCGCCAAGGCCGATGACATGGAACAGCAGGGGCGTCAGGCGGGCCGTATCTTCCTCGCTCAGGCCAAGTTCGCCCAGGAGCGCGGCGAGCTTTGTCCGCGTTTCGTCGAGCGGGTCGCTTTGCCCCATGCCGGCGGCACTCCGCACCACGGCGGCAAGCGTGCCATAGGACTGTTCTCCGAGCGGGGAGCAGGTGGTCTGCCGCACGGCAACGCCGGCAAACCGGTCGTCATCGCGGATGCGGGCGGTGAATTCGTTCACCAGGCGCGATTTGCCGATGCCGGCCTCTCCGACCAGCCGCACCAGCTGAGGCAGACCGCGGCACGCCAGGTCGAGGCTGGCGAGCATCCGTTCGAGCTCGGCGTCGCGCCCGATCATCGAGGCGCTG
This sequence comes from Pseudaminobacter sp., assembly GCA_035941355.1. Classification (GTDB taxonomy): domain Bacteria; phylum Pseudomonadota; class Alphaproteobacteria; order Rhizobiales; family Rhizobiaceae; genus Allomesorhizobium. Next base: position 66,243 of record DASZDZ010000059.1, on the reverse strand, counting down.
AGGCCTAGGGCCTCCAGCCCGCGAGCCGGGCGAGGGTTCTCGCTCAGCCCCTGCAGCCGGTATATCGCCGTGCTGCCGGTCTTCCCCCGCAGGGCGGTCTCGCCAAGCGGTTCGAAGGAGAACGCATGCCGTGTGAGGCGCTGGGTCAGCGGGCCGACCAGCACTTCGCCGGGCGACGCCATCGATTGCAGCCGTTGCGCGGTGTTCACCGTGTCGCCCGTCACCGAATAGGATTTGGCGTTGCCGGCGCCGAATCCGCCTGTAACCACCGGCCCGGTATTGATCCCGACATGCAGCATCGGCGGCAGGCCGGCCCGAGCCCGCCACCGTTCCTCCATGCCCGCCGCCCGCCGCGCCATGTCGAGCGCCGCGCGAAGCGCGCGCTCCGGATCGTCCTCATGCGCGACCGGTGCGCCGAACAGGGCGAGAAGGGCGTCGCCGATGAACTTGTCGACGAAGCCGCCGAAATTCTGCACAGCCTGCGTAAGTTCCTCGAACAATTCGTTCTGCAGGGTCCGCAGGAGTTCCGGATCGATCTGTTCGGAAAGCGCGGTAAATCCGCTGAGATCGGCAAACAGCACCGTGACCGTGCGGCGGTCGGCGTCCGCGGCGGGCAGCGCATAGGAAGGACTGGCACGCGTCGGTTCGCGGGCGGCGGACGGCGCCGGCGTGTGCGCGCGGCCGTTCAAGCCGCTCGGTCCGGGATCCGGCTTCGCGTTTGAAGCCAATGCCGGGTCGGCGCGGGCGCCGCATTTTGGGCAAAAGGCGAAATCGGCGGGACACAGATAGCCGCATCCGGGGCAGGGTTTTGATTGCCTGACGCCGCATTTGGGGCAGAAGGCAAAACCGCTCTCGACTTCAAAACCGCAACCGGTGCAGTTCATCGATGACGACCCCCGCAGGATCACCCGGCGGCGATGATATCGAAAACCCCAGGCGCTCCAACAATGGACCCGCGATCGCAAACCGGCAAGCGGCGCCTGAAGCTTCTACTCGCCCCCTTCACCATGCTTCGCATGGTTCCCTTCTCCCGCTTCGCAGGGGAGGATCCGCAGCGGTGCTGTCAATCCTCCCCCGTTTACGGGGGAGGGGGACCGCCGAAGGCGGTGGAGGGGGCGACCTATCCTATTTGTTGCCCCCACAATCGCGAAACACCGTCCAGAACCGCCGGCCAACGCCTCCCCCGTGGATAAACCAATCCAATTTTCGCGAGTTTTTGCCGCTGCCGAAGATTCTTCGTAGCGTTTCCAATTGCTTGGCGATTTTGCAAAAGAATCTTTTGTTCACACATCCTGCCCCGCGCTCATAATCCGTCCATCGCCCTTGCGGGAACCGGTTCCGGACCGGGGTTCGGTAGGGCGGCGGTGACCTCTCCCCGTGGATTCGGTTCCCACGGGCCTGAGGGCGTCCGACGGGCCGGCATTCCGAGCGAAGCGTCAACGCTTCGTGAACGGAAGGCGGATCATCCGCGCGTCATTGTCCATGGAAAAAACATGGAGCGGGGCGCGTGACCGGTCGACCGAGGCGACAGACACCGGCGGGACGCGGAAGCTGCGCCATGTATTTAAGTTTCGGTAGGCAAGGCCAGGCGCCCCGCTTCCCGACTTTTCTCGCAATGGCCAGACGCGAAAGCGGGCGTGGCGATGATGAAGCGCGTTATCTCCGCCATTATCCAATTTTCACGCCATCTCCCGCGCCCGTCTTGCATCAGCGAAGGATGCGGTTTACCCCCTGCACCGGCTATCCGCCGCCGTTTCGAATGGTGACTCATGCTCGATATCAAATGGATTCGCGAGAACCCGAAAACCCTGGCCGAAGCGCTGATGAAGCGCTCGTGGTCCGCAGAAGACGCGCAGGCGACCGTCGATGACCTGATCCTCAGGGACGAGGCGCGGCGCGCCCATCTCGGCGAGTTGCAGGTCAAGCAGGAGCGCCGCAACGCCGCCTCGCGCGAGATAGGCAACGCCATGCGCGCCGGCGATTCCGTACTGGCAGAGCAGCTCAAGGCCGAGGTCGCCGAGATCAAGAGCTTTATCCAGAACGGCGAGGCGCGCGAGCGCGAGCTCGACAAGGCGCTGAACGACGCGCTGGCGGTGATCCCCAACGTGCCGCTGGACGATGTGCCGGTCGGCGCCGACGAGCACGCCAATGTCGAGAAGCGCTCATGGGGCGGGGAATTGATTGCCCGGCGGCAGCCAGGAATGCCCAACAAGCCGAAGGAGCACTTCGAAATCGGCGAGGCGCTCGGTCTGATGGATTTCGAGCGCGCGGCAAAACTTTCGGGCAGCCGCTTTACGGTGCTGAAAGGCCAACTTGCGCGGCTCGAACGCGCGCTCGGCCAGTTCATGCTGGATCTGCACACGAACGAGCACGGCTATCAGGAAGTGCAAGTGCCACTGATGGTCAATTCGGCATCGATGTATGGCACGGGTCAGTTGCCGAAATTCGAAGAGGATTTGTTTCGAACGCAGAAATCGACATCGATCGAGGATTTGCGGCCGATCATAGCGAGGGCGACTAACGAGTTCATCGAGCGTTACAACAAGGCGGCTCCCGAAGACCAGCGAATTTCGATTGACGAGTTGCGACGGCGGCAACTCTCGTATGTGCACATGGCGGTTGATGAGGCTCTGGGAAAGAAGTTGTTCTTGGCCGATCGAAATCCGCATGAACCACTTGACGTCCCGTTTCCGCTTTATCTCATCCCCACCGCCGAGGTTCCTTTGACGAATCTCATCCGCGAAGAAATCACCCCGCACGACAAACTGCCGCTTCGCATGACGGCACTCACGCCCTGCTTCCGCTCGGAAGCAGGGTCGGCCGGGCGCGATACGCGCGGCATGCTGCGCCAGCACCAGTTCTACAAGGTCGAACTGGTCTCGATCACCGACGCCGAATCCTCGATCGCCGAGCACGAGCGCATGACGCAGTGCGCGGAAGAAGTGCTGAAGCGCCTCGAATTGCCGTTCCGCACCATGACGCTCTGCACCGGCGACATGGGTTTTGGCGCGCGCAAGACCTACGATATCGAAGTGTGGCTGCCGGGCCAGAACGCCTATCGCGAGATCTCGTCCTGCTCGGTCTGCGGCGATTTCCAGGCCCGCCGCATGGACGCGCGCTACAAGGCGCCAGGCGAGAAGCAGACCCGTTTCGTCCATACGCTGAACGGCTCGGGCGTCGCCGTCGGCCGCGCGCTGATCGCCGTCATGGAAAATTACCAGAACGAAGACGGCAGCGTAACGATTCCTGAAGTGCTCAAGCCCTACATGGGCGGGCTCGAAAAGATCGGACGGCCCTGAAACGATGCGCATTCTCCTGACCAACGATGACGGCATCCACGCCGAAGGCCTCGCGGTCCTGGAGCGGATCGCCAGGACGATTTCCGACGATGTCTGGGTGGTCGCGCCGGAAACCGACCAGTCGGGCTTCGCGCATTCGCTGTCGCTGTCGGAACCGCTCCGGATGCGCAAGGTCGGCGAGAAGCACTTTGCGGTGCGCGGCACGCCGACCGACTGCGTCATCATGGCGGTGCGCAAGCTGATGCCGGAGCCACCGGATCTCATCCTGTCCGGCGTCAATTCCGGCTCGAACCTCGCCGACGACGTGACTTATTCCGGTACCGTGGCCGGCGCGATGGAAGGCACGCTGCTCGGCATCCGCTCGATCGCGGTCAGCCAGGCCTACAAGGTGGCGGGCGAGGTGCGCGACGTGCCGTGGGAGACGGCGGAAACCCTCGCGCCCGCGCTCTTCAAAAAACTGCTCGGGATCGACCTGCCGGCGGGTGTCTTCCTCAATGTCAATTTTCCGAACTGCCAGCCCGAAGAGGTCGAGGCGACGCGCGTCACCAGCCAGGGCAAGCTGGTTCACACCCTGTGGATCGACCAGCGCGCCGACGGCCGCGGCATGCCTTATTACTGGCTGCGCTTCGGCCGCGAAGCGCCGGAGCTGAACGAAGGCGAGGACCTTCACGCGGTCCTCAACAAATGCGTCTCGGTCACGCCGCTCAAGCTCGATCTGACGGCGCACGAGGTCCGCGACCAGCTTGCGAAGGCGCTTGCATGAACGAGGTGGTCGACGAGCGCGAAGGTTTTGCCGCCTTCCTCCTCCGGCTGCGCGGGCGCGGCATCATTCCCAAGGACATGATCGCCGCCTTCGAGGCGACGCCGCGGCGCGGCTTCCTCGCCAACCAATGGCACGACGTCGCCTGGTCGGACCGCATGCTGCCGATCGAATGCGGCGAGGCGATCGAGGGAACCGATCTGCAGGCGGCGGTGGTTGCGGCTCTGGCGATCGAACCGGGCAACCGGATCCTGGAAGTCGGCACCGGCTCGGGCTACACGGCGGCGGTCATGGCCAGGCTCGCCGGCCGGGTCGTCACCCTCGACCGCTACAAGACGCTCGCCGAACAGGCGCGCCAGCGCTTCGAGGCGCTCGGCATTTCCAACGCGCTCGCGCGCCAGGCCGACGGCTCAAACGGGCTGCCGGGCGAGGGGCCTTTCGACCGCATTGTCGTCTGGGCTGCCTTCGACAGCCTGCCTCGCGCCTTCGTCGACCAACTGTCCAGCGGCGGCATCATGATTGCGCCGATCGGTCCGGAAGAGGGCGAGCAGGTGCTGGCCAGGCTCACCAAGATCGGCAGCCGCTTCGAGCGCGAGGACATCGGCACGGTCCGTTTGCAGCCGATTGGCCACGGCGTCGCCAAGGTCATTTGAGGGCCGCCCCGGGGCAGATTTCGGTTTCCCGACAATTCGATACGGATTTTATTCAAGCTTAACCGACCAGTAACATTAACGCGCTTTAATCATGCATGTCGGTGTTCGAGTGCGGGTTTATTGCGATGCGGTTCAGTGTTTTCGGTTCGAGCAAGCGCATTCTGGCGCGCAGTGCAGCCATCCTTCTGGTGGCGGGCATGGCGGCAGGGTGCAGCCAGCAGGTCTCGCGCTTCGGCGGCGGCGGCATCGACGACATCTTCACCGCGTCGACCTCCAACCAGCGCCAGATCATCAATCGAGAGAGTCAGCCATTCCCCGGCGATGCCGATGTGGCAGTGGCCCCTACCGCAGCGCCAGTCCAGTCCGGCTCGGTTACGCGCGGCAGCCTGACGCCTGTCTCATCGCAACCGCTTCCCGCCGCCGTGGCGGCCGCTCCGGCCCCGGCTCCGTCGGCAAAGCCGGTCCGTACTGCGGCCGCACCCGCACCCGCCCCGGCGCCGCTCGACCGGACGCCGACCGGAACGGTCGCCAAGCCCGCGACAAACAATTCGGTCATGGCCAGCCTCGAAGGCGAGCCGGAGGGCTGGTCGCGTGCCGGCGGCACGCAGGTGACTGCCAAGGAAGGCGAGACGGTATTCAACCTGTCGCGCCGCTTCGGCGTCCCGGCCAATGTGATCATGAAGGTCAACGGCCTGAACGAACAGAGCGGACTGCAGGCCGGCCAGAAGGTGGTCATCCCGACCTACGTCTATTCGAGCAAGGCTCCTGTCTCAGCGCCAGACAGCAATCCGAACGTCGCCGACGCCAAATCCTCGACCGGCACGAAATACGACATCCCCGCCAACAAGGTGCCCACGCCGACTGGCGCGCCGCAAGACAAGCTCGCCGTGCTGCCGAATAGCCCGAAGGTCAAGGAAGGCGAAACGCCGTCAGTGGTCGCTGCCTCGACCGGCGACAAGGCGAAGGCTTCCGGCGCTCCCGGCACCTATACGGTCGCTGCCGGCGACACGCTTTCGCGCATCGCCAAGAAGACCGGCGTCGGCGTGACCGCGCTCAAATCGGCCAACGGGCTGCAGGATGGCATGATCCGCATCGGCCAGACGCTGACTATCCCGACCGGTGGAACGGTCGCGAGCGCTGCACCTGTCGCGGTCGACAAGGCGACGACGGGCACAGCTGGTCCGGTCAAGGAAGTGGCGCAAGTCCAGCCGGCAGCCTACACGCCGCCCAAGAAGACCGAGAAGCTGATCGAGCAGGCCGACCAGGAAGCGCCCGACGCGACCGGCATCGGACGCATGCGCTGGCCGGTGCGCGGCCGCGTCATCTCCGCCTATGGCAAGGGCGCAGGCAAGGCCAATGACGGCATCGACATTCAGGTGCCGGAAGGCACGCCCGTCAAGGCCGCCGAAAACGGCGTCGTCATCTATGCCGGCGACGGTCTCAAGGAGTTCGGCAACACCGTTCTGGTCCGCCACGAGGATGGGCTGGTCACCGTCTACGGCCACGCCAGCGAATTGAAGGTGGCGCGCGGCCAAAAGGTCAAGCGCGGCGAAGAAATCGCCCGCTCAGGCATGAGCGGCACGACAGATGCGCCGAAGCTGCACTTCGAAGTGCGCAAGAACTCGGCGCCGGTCGATCCGTCGACCTTCCTGGAATAGATCGGCGCCGTTCACAATGTCCGAAATTCGACCCGCCCGAAAGGGCGGGTCTTGCTTTTGGTGCTGAACGTCCAAGTCGCGGAGCGAACGGCGGCTATCAATCCCGCAGCGGCTTGCCGAGCTTGCCAGCCAGATCCTGCGTGAACTGCCAGGCGACACGGCCCGAGCGGCTGCCGCGGGTCGTCGCCCATTCCAGCGCCTCGGCGCGCAACTGCTCGGGGTCGATTTCCAGCCCGTGATAGCGGACATAGCCGTCGATCATGTCGAGATAGTCGTCCTGCGAGCATTTGTGGAAGCCGAGCCACAGGCCGAACCGATCGGACAGCGAGACCTTCTCCTCGACCGCCTCGGACGGATTGATCGCGGTAGAGCGCTCATTGTCGATCATGTCGCGCGGAAGAAGATGGCGGCGGTTCGACGTGGCATAGAAGATGACATTGGCCGGACGCCCTTCGACGCCGCCCTCGAGCGCTGCTTTCAGCGATTTGTACGATGTGTCGTCATGGTCGAAGGACAAGTCGTCGCAGAACAGGATGAAGCGGAAAGGCGAGGTCTTCAGGATCGCCATCAGCTTCGGCAGCGTGTCTATGTCCTCGCGATGGATCTCGATCAGCTTCAGCGGTTCGGCATCCTTGCGCCCTGCGTTGATCGCGGCATGCACCGATTTGACCAGCGAGGATTTTCCCATGCCGCGCGCGCCCCACAAAAGCACGTTGTTGGCGGGAAAGCCGGCGGCGAAGCGCTCGGTATTGTCCAGAAGTATATCGCGGACGCGGTCGACGCCGCGGATCAGCCCGATGTCGACGCGATTCACCCGATGTACGGGCTCAAGCAGGCCGCGCTCGGCGGCCCAGACGAAGCAGTCGGCCGTAGCGAGGTCGGTCGGCGTGACGTCTACGGGCGCGAGACGTCCGACGGTCTCTATCAGAAGGTCGAGCTTGGCAGCCAGGGTTCCGAGCGTCTTGTCGTTCATTTGGCGATCCGCAGTCCGGCTAATCATGGAGGCAACGCTCTAACACGCTGAATCCTGCCGGAAAAGCCGCGTATGGGGCCGCATGCGCGGTTGCAAAGCGGGCTCCAGCGACTATATTCCGGCCAACTTTGGCGGGACCGTTTGCGGCTGTCCTTCATACTTCAGGAGTTTTTATGTTCGTGACACCGGCATACGCCCAGGGCGTCGGCGCAACCCCCGATGTTTTCATCAGCATCCTGCCGTTCGTGCTGATCTTCGTGATCATGTACTTCCTGATCATCCGGCCGCAGCGGCAGCAGTTGAAGAAGCGTGGCGAGATGCTGGCGGCGATCCGGCGCGGCGACACGGTCGTCACCGGCGGCGGCCTTGTCGGCAAGGTCACCAAGGTGATCGACGATAACGAACTCGAAGTCGATCTAGGCGGCATGAAGGTCACCGCGCTGCGGGCGACCATCTCCGATGTGCGTGTCAAGGGCGAGCCGGTGGCCAATCAGAACGCCAAGAAATAACCGCATTAAAAGCGGAAACAATGCGTGACTGAACGCCTAAACTGACGAGGCACAATGCTCTATTTTTCGCGCTGGAAGACGGTATCGATCTGGGCGGTCGTCCTCCTTGGACTGATCTTCGCTGCGCCGAACCTGTTCTCGCAATCGACGCTCGACGCGTTGCCCGATTGGATGCCCAAGCGGTCGATGACGCTCGGTCTCGACCTGCAGGGCGGCTCGCACATCCTGCTCGCCATCGATCGGCAGGATCTTATCGACGAACGCCTGCAGTCGGCGCGCGACGATATCCGCACCATGCTGCGCGACGCCAAGATCGGCTATACCGGGCTTTCCGGCTCCGGCAGGACGATCCAGGTTCGCATCCGCGAAGCCAACGAGGTCGACAAGGCCAAGACCGCGCTCAACGCCTTGATACAGCCCGTCGCTGCCAATCTGTTCGGCACCGGCTCGATCACCGAGATGGCGCTCGAAGAGCCGGAACCCGGCCTGCTGCGCTATACCCTGACGGATGAAGGCATCGATTACCGTGTCGGAACGGCGGTCACCCAGTCGATCGAGGTGGTCGGCCGTCGCGTCAACGAGCTCGGCACCACCGAGCCCATCATCCAGCGCCAGGGCGTGGACCGCATACTCGTGCAGGTTCCGGGTCTGCAGGATCCGCAGCGGCTCAAGGACATCCTCGGCCAGACCGCCAAGCTGACCTTCCAGATGGTCGACCAGACCATGCCTGTGCAGGAGGCGATCGAGGGCCGCCCGCCGGCTGGCTCGTCGGTGCTTTACTCGCAGGACGATCCGCCGGTTCCGTACTTGATCGAAAACCGCGTCATCGTCTCCGGCGAGAACCTGGTCGACGCGCAGGCGACGTTCGACCAGCAGACCAGCGAAGCCGTGGTTTCCTTCCGTTTCGACGCTAAGGGCGCCTCGCGTTTCGGCCAGGCGACACAGCAGAATGTCGGCAAGCTGTTCGCCATCATTCTCGATAACCAGGTGATCTCTGCGCCGCAGATTCGCGAACCGATTCTCGGCGGAACCGGCCAGATTTCCGGCAATTTCACTGTCGAAAGCGCCAACGACCTTGCCGTGCTGCTGCGCGCCGGTGCGCTTCCTGCCGATCTCACCATTGTCGAGGAACGCACGGTCGGCCCAAGCCTCGGCGCCGATTCGATCGCGGCCGGCGAAATCGCAGCCATGATCGGTGGCGCGCTCGTGCTGATTTTTATGGTCGTCGCCTATGGCAGCCTCGGCATAATCGCCAATCTAGCGCTCATCGCCAACGTCGCGATGATTATCGCCATCCTGTCGGTCCTCGGCGCGACGCTGACCATGCCGGGCATTGCCGGCATCATCCTGACCATGGGCATGGCGGTCGATTCGAACGTCATCATCTATGAGCGGGTCAAGGAAGAGAGGCGATCGGGAAGGTCGCTTGTGCAGTCGCTCGATGCGGGCTTCTCGCGCGCTCTCGCTACCGTGGTTGACGCCAACGTCACCACCTTCATCGCAGCCGTTATCCTGTTTTATCTCGGCTCCGGTCCGGTCCGCGGCTTTGCGGTGACGCTTGCCATCGGCATCGTCACGACGGTCTTCACCGCCTTTACCTTCACTCGCTGGATGATCGCTATCTGGCTGCGTCGTGTGCGTCCGACGCAGATTCCCGAAGGCTTCGTCAAGCTGGTGCCGGACAACACCAGCATTCCGTTCATGTCAATGCGCAAATACGCGTTCACGCTGTCGGCGATCCTGTCGATTGGCACCGCGGTTCTGTTCATGACCAAGGACATGAACTACGGCGTTGATTTCCTCGGCGGCTCGCTGATCGAGGTACAGGCAAAGGCGCCGGCCGCCGATGCAGGCGACGTGCGAGCGCGGCTGGGCGAACTCAATCTCGGCGATGTCCAGGTCCAGGAATTTGGTTCCGAACGTGAACTGCTCATCAAGATCGAATCGCAGGGCGGCGGCGACAATGCCGAACAGTCCGCGGTCGAGAAGGCGCGGCTGGCGCTTCAAGACGACTACGATATCCGTCGCGTCGAAGTGGTCGGACCGACGGTTTCGAGCGAACTCGCCTGGGCCGGCACGATGGGCGTGATTGCCTCGCTTGTCGCCATGCTGGTCTATATCTGGATTCGCTTCGAGTGGCAGTTCGGCCTCGGCGCCGTGATCTCGACGCTGCACGACGTCATTGCCATGGTCGGGCTATATGTCGTGGCGGGGATAGAGTTCAACCTGACAAGTATTGCGGCAATCCTCACGATCGTCGGGTACTCGATCAACGACACCGTCGTCGTCTATGACCGTGTCCGCGAAAATTTACGCAAATACAAGAAGATGCCGATCCCGGAGTTGCTCGACCTTTCGATGAACCAGACGCTCTCGCGAACCGTGCTGACCGGCCTGACGACGCTGCTGGCGCTGTTTGCACTCTATATGTTCGGCGGCGAGGTCATCGCATCCTTCACCTTCGCCATGATCTTCGGCATCCTGTTCGGCACCTATTCGTCGGTATTCGTCGCCGGTCCGCTGCTGATCCTGTTCAAGCTGCGCCCCGGCGCGGCGGAAGCGGAAAGCAAGACCCCGGTTCCGACGACGGCGCAGCCGTCCAAACCCTGATCCGCCATGGCTGCGGGCATCGTCGTTCGCGAGGCGCATTTTCCAGGGCGCGCGCCGGTGGAGGCATATGGAAACGGTGGTTTCCGCTTTGCCGACATGTCGCATCGCGGCTCGATCCTCTGCTTGCCGTCGGGCGTCTATGCGTGGGAGCCGAATGACCCGCTGGATTTGAAGCCCGCAGACTTCGCCCGGCTGCTCGCCGAGGCGGAGGCGGTCGAGGTCCTGCTGGTCGGCACTGGCAAGGATATCAGGCGCCTGCCGGCACCGCTCAGGGACATTCTCAAGGATAAGCATATCTCGGCGGACGCGATGTCCACCGGGGCGGCGGTCAGAACCTACAACGTGCTTCTGGCCGAAGATCGCGCCGTCGCGGCCGCCCTGTTCGCCGTCGACTGAAATGACCGGCAATGCCGAGATCGTCATGCAGGCGGTGCGTGCGGCAGACCGCGATCGCTACCTTTCCGCGCTTTACGCGCCGGCCGACAAACGCGACGCGCTGCTTTCGCTTTACGCCTTCAACGCCGAGATCGCTGGAATACGCGACCGCATCCATGAAGCGCTGCCGGGCGAGATAAGGCTGCAATGGTGGCGCGATGTGATCGCCGCCGGTAACCCGGCAACGGGACATCCGCTCGCTGACGCGCTGGTTGAGACAATCGTGAAGCATGCGCTGCCGTTGGCCGCCTTCGAGAACTATCTCGATGCGCGGATCTTCGACCTCTACGACGATCCGATGCCGTCGCGAACCGATCTGGAGGGCTATTGCGGCGAGACGGCAGGCGCGATCATCCAGCTTTCGGCCATGATCCTCGACCCGCGCGCCGCGCCGGAATGCGCACAACTGGCGGGCAGGGCAGGGTGCGCTCAGGCGATTGCCGGCATCCTCCTTATGCTGCCAATCCATCGCGCACGCGGCCAGTGTTTTGTGCCGCGCGACATTCTTGCCGCCGTGGGCTCGTCGCCGGAAGAATTCGTCGCCGGCGATGGCGGCCTTGGCGCGCCGCAGGCAGTGGCGGCGATGGTCGCGCTTGCAAACGAGCATCTCGACGCCTTCGAGCGGGATGCATCCACGCTGCCCCAGACGTTGCGGCCGGGCTTTCTGCCGCTGGCGCTGACCGGTCTATACCTGAAGCGGCTCAGCCGGCCGGGCCTCGATCCGCTTCGCCAGATCCCCGAGCTCTCCGCATGGCGCAGGCAATGGCTGCTGCTTCGCCGTGCTTCGCGGGGGTGGCCAGCGCGGGCGTCCTTGACGTAAACGTCAATCGTGCTACGCCTTGTCTAGCCCGGCCACTGAAGAAGTGTTTCGGGCGGGAGGAGAATGCGGCCGATGAGCCTGCCAGTACTCGTCGCGATCGTCGCCGTCGGGATCGCCTTGGCGGTGGCGGCCGTGCATTTTACCGGCGGCAGCAGGCAGGCCAGCGTTTCCAGTGAAGACGAGGCGCTGCAGCGCTTCCTGCTCGACTTTCCGGCAGAGAAGGCCGAGGCGGTGCGGGTGACATCCGACGGAAAGGCAGCGTTCATCTCGCTCCACGGAGCCGGCACCGGCATAGTCGGTGTGATCGGCGACAAGTTCCTGACGCGGATCGTCTCCGCGCGAGACGTCAAGAGCCTGACGCTCGCTGGCAATATAGTCTCGATCCGCTTCCGCGACTTCACCTGGCCGGGCGGCGAATTTGTCTTCGCGGAACCCTCGGCGGCGCAAGAGACCGCCGAAGCGCTCGATCCGTCCCTGAATTCAGCAACCGGCAAGGCTTGAGCCATGGACGCCAAGGATTTTCCCAAAATCACCGAACTGGCGATCCCGTTCTTCGTCGCGGCCATACTGATCGAACTGTGGCTGGTGCGCACCGGCCGCGCCAAGGGCGCATTCGAAACCCGCGACACGCTGACCAGCCTGATGATGGGAACCGGCAATGTCGTGGCCGGGCTGCTGCTCGGCGTGGTGTCCTACACCGCGCTGGTCTGGGTGTGGCAGTTCCGCGTCTTCGATCTCGGCCTGTCGTTCTGGGTGTTCCTGGCCGCCTTCCTGCTCGACGATTTGCGCTACTATTTCTACCACCGCATCGCACATCGTGTCCGCTGGGTCTGGGCGGAGCACGTCAACCACCATTCCAGCCAGCACTACAATCTGTCGACGGCGCTGCGTCAGAGCTGGACTGGTCTCTTCACCGGGATGTTCGTGCTGCAGGCGCCTCTGGTCCTGCTCGGCTTCCATCCGGCAGTCATCGCCTTCGTCTTCGGTTTCAATCTGGTCTGGCAGTTCTGGATCCACACCGAGACGATCGGCAAGATGTGGGGCTGGTTCGAGTTCATCTTCAACACGCCGTCGCACCACCGCGTCCACCACGCCACCAATCCGCGCTATCTCGACGCCAATTATGCCGGCACGCTGATCATCTGGGACCGCATGTTCGGCACGTTCGTCGAGGAACTGGAAGAGGACCGGCCGCGCTATGGCATCGTAAAGAATCTCGGCACCTTCAACCCGCTGAAGGTGGCTTTCCACGAATGGATCGGCATGTTCCGGGATGCGTTCGCGCCCGGCCTGACGTTTCGCCAGCGGCTCGGCTATCTGTTCGCGCCGCCCGGCTGGAGCCATGACGGCTCGCGCGAGACCTCCGAGAGCCTCAAGGCAGATTATGTGCGCAGGAATCCCGGCGAGGCGGGCAAGCCGGGATTGCCGGGCACGGACGCGCTGGCAAAGCCGAACGTGCAGCCAGCGGAGTGATTACTCCGCGGCCTGCGCGCTCTGCTCCAGTCCGAGCCATTCGCGGCAGTTGGCCAGCGCCCGCGAGGTTAGCGCGTGGCGCTTGGCGACGATCTTTTCCTTGCCGCGCAGGCGCTTGCCTTCGGACTTTTGCGCCTCGACCGGCGGGAACAGGCCGAAATTGACGTTCATCGGCTGGAAGGAGCGTTTGCCGGGTTCGTCGTCGGAAACGATGTGCCCGCCGGTGATGTGGTTGAGCAGCGCGCCGAATGCGGTGGTGACCGGCGGTACAGAAGGCGACCGGCCCTGCAGTTCGGCCGCGGCGAAGCGCCCGGCAAGCAGGCCGACTGCCGCAGATTCGACATAGCCTTCGCAACCGGTGATCTGTCCTGCGAAGCGCAGGCCCTCGCGCCCCTTGAGCTGGAGCGACGGATCGAGCAGCACCGGCGAATTGATATAGGTGTTGCGATGCAGGCCGCCGAGGCGTGCGAACTCGGCATTCTCCAGTCCCGGTATCATGCGGAAGATGCGGACCTGCTCGGCATGCTTCAGCTTGGTCTGGAAGCCGACCATGTTATAGAGCGTGCCCAGTGCATTGTCCTGGCGCAACTGCACGACGGCGTAGGCCTTGACCTGCGGGTTATGCGCATTGGTCAGGCCCATAGGCTTCATCGGCCCGTGCCGCGCTGTCTCCGCGCCGCGCTCGGCCATCACCTCGATCGGCAGACAGCCGTCGAAATAGGGCGTGCCTTCCCATTCCTTGAAATCGGTCTTGCCGCCATCGAGCAGCGCCTGGATAAACGCCTCGTATTGCGGCTTGTCCATCGGACAATTGATGTAGTCCTTGCCGGTTCCGCCGGGTCCGACCTTGTCGTAGCGCGACTGGAACCAGCAGATATCCATGTCGATCGTGTCGAAATGGATAATCGGCGCGATAGCGTCGAAGAAGGCCAGCGCGTCGGCGCCGGTCGTCTCGGCAATCGCCTGCGCCAGCGAAGGCGCTGTCAGCGGGCCTGTGGCGATGATCGATTGGCCCCATTCCCGCGGCGGCAGGCCGGTGATTTCCTCGCGCGAGATCGTGATCAGCGGATGGGCTTCAAGCTCGGCTGTGACGGCCGCCGAGAAGCCGTCGCGGTCGACGGCAAGCGCACCGCCGGCCGGCACCTGGTGGGCGTCGGCCGCGCGCATGATCAGCGAACCGGCAAGCCGCATCTCGGCGTGCAGCAGGCCGACGGCATTGGCCGTGGCGTCGTCGGAACGGAAGGAATTGGAGCAGACCAGTTCGGCGAGGCTGTCGGTCTTGTGCGCCTCGGTTCCGCGCAGCGGGCGCATCTCGTGCAGGATGACCGGCACGCCGGCCTGCGCCGCCTGCCAGGTAGCTTCGGAGCCGGCGAGCCCGCCGCCGATGATGTGAATGGGTTTTGTTGTCATGCTGGGGAAATAGGCTGGAAGGCTGCCGAATGCAATTGGGCTGAGAGGCGCGCTTCGCCGGTGCCACGCTGCCTTTCGGCCCTGGCCATTGCGAGAGCCCTTCGACAGGCTCAGGGGTCGGGAAGCGGGGCGCGAAGCCGTGCCTCAAGTAAAAATAACGTGGCGCGGTCTCCACGCCCCGCCGGCGCTTTGTCGTTTCCGCCCGTTCCGCTGTTCGGTTTGCCGGGACTGAAGCCCGTCGCCTCATCGGCATTGGGGCTTCACGGTGGCGGCGGCAGAAGCCGGCTGCGGCCACCTTGTCCCGGGCCGCCCCGCGTGCTCGTCCAGCACTCCGGGACCGTAGTGTCCCGGCGGGAACCCTTGGACGGAACCTGCCCGGGCCTGCCGCTACGTTGGCGGCAGGACGGAGGCGCCGGTTCCTCCCCACAGATCACCGTCATGACCGGCCTTCCCGCGGGAGAAACTGCAGGGATTATGCGGGAGGTGATGACGGTGAGGCATAAATTTAGCGCATTTTCTTGCCGGCCATTGAAATGACAGCGTTATTTCCGCCATGGTCGGCGGGTTTATCCACGGGGGAAGGGTTGTTGGTCCGGCACGTGTTTGGCGTGATTAATCACGGTCCGCATCGGCGAGCTTTTCGCCATTGTTGAGCGGACATGCCGCAGCTAATCATTGGACCATGGCAGTCCGCATCCGCGCAAGCGCCGCAACCCTTGCATTGGTCTCTCTCGTTGTCGGATGCATTTCGACACCCAGCGAATACGCGGTCAGGAGCGCCGTAGCGCGCATCAATGTCTGTCACGGCTTCGGCTGCCACTTCAAATCGGAGCTGAATCTTGGGGCCGCCGACGCCAGGCGCCTTTTAGCGATCATGGCGGCTGGGGCCACCTCTGCGAAGGCGGAACGTGCCGCCGTATCAAGAGCGGTTCGGTACTACGAGGATCGCGCCGCAGGAGTGATCGGCGTACGTGACGAGCCGAAGTCGAATGCCGGCCAATATCACAGGCGCGGCCAGATGGACTGCGTCGACGAGTCGACCAACACCCGCTCGCTTCTGCTCTATCTTGAAAGACGCAGGCTTCTAAGGCATCACACAGTGGATCGGAACGTCACACGCGGCTTCCTGATCGACGGGCGCTACCCGCATGCGACAGCGGTATTGCGGGACAAATCGGGGAAGAAATGGGCCATCGACAGTTGGTACGAGCCGGCGGGTGACCCGCCGGATATCCGGCCGTTGTCGGAATGGCTGATGCGCGGCGTCATGGGCGTGCGCTGAGCGCTTGATTATCCGACAATTCCATATCGAGATGCCAAAACGACAACACCCGCCGCGGGAGGAGGTGCGGCGGGTGTCGTTTTGGTGGCCAGCAATCGGGAGGAGGTGAAAGCTGGCCGTATTCGTCAGTTCCCGGGAGGAGGTAGGTTCTGACGAAATTCTGTCGCTCTTTGAGGGAAGCGAGGCCCTTCGGGGAGACAACACCCGCCGCGGGAGGAGGTGCGGCGGGTGTCGTTTTGGTGGCCAGCAATCGGGAGGAGGTGAAAGCTGGCCGTATCCGTCAGGGTCGGGGAGGAGGTCGACCCTGGCGAAATTCCTTAGATCGACTTCCTGGCGACGCGATGGATGTCGCCGCGGTTGATGCCCAGGTCGACGAGTTCGCGATTCGACAGGCGGCTCAGCTCGGAAACGGTTTCCCGGTAGCGGCGCCAGTTGCGGTAGTTGCGGATCAGGTTCATTTCGGTTTCTCTTTTCGTATTTACGGGCCGGCCCTCGGAGGGCCGATATGTCAGACCGACTTGCGGGCGACGAAGGGAATGTCGCCGCGGCCAATGCCGAGGTCTGAGAGTTCGCGGTTCGACAGGCGGCTCAGCTCGGAAACGGTTTCCCGGTAGCGGCGCCAGTTGCGATAGTTGCGGATCAGGTTCATGGTACTTCTCGTTTTCGTCTTTGGTTCGTTTTCTTCTGTCTCTTGGTACGAAGCCTAAATAGGCGCGCCGGGTTCGGATTAAAAGTGCTGTTGGTGCATGGCAGCAATGCAAATTGTGCAATGCAACATTAATCGGTTTTAGCGGTTGGGGCGAAAATTGGGCGAGTCGCAAAAATGCCATTGCGTCAGGGCTTTAGACTAAAGGTGTAAAGTTGACGCTTGGGTAAGGGGAAACGATGGCGGGTTATGGGTCGCACGTGCGGCGGGACATCCTTCGCTGGACGGAGTTGGGCCTCATCGACAAGGCGGCCGCGGACGCATTGCGACGCGATGTCGAGGTCAATGAGCGCAAGTCGCTTAGCTTCGGTTCGGTTCTCGCAATAATGGCGGCGCTGCTTTTCGGTGCGGCCATTCTTCTGGTCATAGCCGCCAATTGGGACGCTTTTCCCCGCCTGCTGCGCGTTGGCGTGCTGTTTGCCATCATCTTCGCGGCCTATGTCGGCGGTGCGCTGTTGAAGTCGCGCGGGAACAGCGCCGTGGCCGAAGGCGCCTGGCTGGTCGGGGCGGCGGCATTCGGCGGTTCGATCGCGCTGATCGGGCAGATGTATCATTTGTCCGGCGACGAGGCGGACGCCGTTCTGACCTGGTGCGCCGGCACGGCGTTGGCCGCTGCCGCCCTGCGCTCAGGCCCGCTCACCGTCGCCGCCGTCGGCCTCGCATCTTCCTGGCTGTTCCTGGAGGGCGTTGCGGTCTGGAGCGAGACCCATGTCCCACATTCCTTTGTTCTGGTCGCGATCGGCCTTTGGCTCTTATCCTACTGGACGGAAAGCCGCGCGTCGCGAAACCTGCTGCTGCTCTCGCTGATCTTCTACGCGGCGCTTTCGGCTGTGCATCACGACATGCTGGTCATTCCGGCCGTGCTGGCGCTCGTTTCGGCAGGGCTGTTCGCCGCTGCCGTCCATGCGCCCGACGCCGTCGAGAGGATCGCCAGGATCGACGGAAACGCGCCTGTCCATGCCCTGCTCGGCTTTCTGACAGGCATGACCATCCTCCAGTTCGACCTGGTCGACGAGAGCGCGGCTCTTGTCGCCGCTGCACTGGTGGGCTTCGCCGGCATCGCTGCCGCAGTCGTGCTTGGCGGCCGCGAAAGCCGCGGCCTGCGATGGATCGCCTATCTCGGCTTCACTTGCCAATTGGCCTTTGTCTATGTCGTGACTGTCGGCACCATGCTTGGAACGGCCGGAGTATTCCTGGCGTCGGGCCTTGCGCTCGGCCTGGTCGCCCTCGTCATCATCAGGGTGGAAAGGCGGATGAACGATGCGGCAGGGCCGCAGGAGGGCGCCGCGTGATGGATAAGAACCGCCTGCTGATTTCCGCAATCGTCTTGGCGCTCGTCCAGATCGGCTTCCTGTCCTTCATTATCGCAGGACGCGCGGCCGTCCTGCGCGACGGACGGGAGGTGCATTTGAAAGTCGAACCGGTCGACCCGCGCGATCTGCTGCGCGGCGACTATGTGCGGCTCGGCTACGAGATTTCGAACGTTCCGGTGTCGATGATCGGCAATATGCCCTCCGGCGCGCAACGGACCGAAGCGGGCTCGGTCTTCGTGCGCGTGAGGACGGAGGGCGACGGAATCTGGAAAATGGTCTCGGCCTCGCTCTACGAGCCTCCATCCACGCCGCCTGGAGATGGCGAGATCGACATTCGCGGCATGGTCGACGACGGCCGCAGCCTTGGCCAGATCGATACGCTGAATGTCGAATACGGGATCGAACGTTTTTATCTCCCGGAAGGCGAGGGGCTGGCGATCGAGCGCGACATGCGCGTGCGCAGTTTCAACATCGTGGCCGCAATCGCCGAGGACGGCTCGGCGCAGATCAAGGCGCTGATGGACGGCGACACTATGCTTTTCCGCGAGCCGCTCTACTGATCGGCAAACTCCCGAAGGCGATATCAGGTTTCAGTCCAGGCGGACGTAGGGCGAGATGCAGCGCCTGCGTGCTCCGTAGTGGGGCTGGAACGTATTATCTCGGCGGCTATAGGAGCGGTAGCGATCCGTGCACCAGGTGCGGTGAGCCTGGATAATCCCCTGGCGGGTGGCGAGCCGACCTCGTCCAAGAGGTTGCTCGGAGGGACGCATGGTCGGAACCGTGACGTCGTACTCGATGCGCGGCTGGCGGTATTTGTTGACCTCGTATCTGGGCTCCTGCCGCCCCATCTCCGGCTCCTGCCAATCGCAAGGCCGATCGCGCCCGCAGCCGGTGATGCCAGGGCGGAAGACGTCGGGCAGCGGACGGTTCAGATCCTCAAAACCCTGGGCGTGAACCGGCGTGAGGCAGAGAAGGCTCAGCGCCGCACAGGCGAAAATCGAAAGTCTTGGTCTCATCCGCTTTCGGAACCTCCAGCCGCGACCGACCAGGCACGGAAATACGGCCATTTGGGTTTCGCGCGAGCGGCAGGCCGGAGTGGCCCGCTCGGCGCCGGGCAAGAGAGGAGCTGGTGCGGGTGGAGGGACTCGAACCCCCACGCCTAGGCGCTTGGACCTAAACCAAGTGCGTCTACCAATTCCGCCACACCCGCATACCTGGCAAATCTCATGTGGACATTATTCTGTCAATGTCGAGGCCGAAATGACAACTATGTCCGGAATTGCGAAGAGAGTTGAAAAACAACGCCTCCTGTGACAAAAGGCGTGTCAAATGTGACGGGATATGACTGTCCGCTTCGGACGAATGTAGTAAGAAGCAGGAAAAACAAAGACTTACTCGCATTCTTGGAGCGTAATCGGAGCGTCTCGTTCGCCGTTGGAAAGCATCGGCGCCCGGGCCTCTCTGCCCCGCACCAAAAGCCACCCCGGCACGAGACTTTCCGGCAGGCTGAACGGCATGGCGTCGTTTGCGCTGCGGCATTCGTGAAAACAAAGGTTTGATGATGCAGGTTACCGAAACACTGAACTCCGGTCTGAAGCGCGAAATCAAGGTGACCGTGCCTGCCGGAGACATGGAAGCCAAGCTGGTCGCGCGGCTTTCCGACGCCAAGAACAAGGTCCGCATCAACGGCTTCCGCCCCGGCAAGGTGCCGCTGCAGCATCTGCGCAAGGTCTATGGCAAGTCCTTCATGGCCGAGGTGGTGAACGAGATCCTCTCGAATTCCACCCGCACCATCATCGCCGAGCGCGGCGAGAAGGCCGCCATGCAGCCCGAGGTCACCATGACCGAGGACGAGAAGGAAGCCGAGAAGATACTGGCCGGCGGCGCGGATTTCGAGTTTCAGCTCGCCTATGAGGTCATTCCGGCCATCGAGATCCAGGACTTTTCCAAGATTTCGGTCACGCGGCCGGTGGTGGACGTGGCGGAAACGGAAGTGGACGAGCAGGTCAACCGCATCGCGGAATCCTCGCGCTCCTATGAGCCGAAGAAGGGCAAGGCCGAAGAAGGCGACCGCGTCACCATCGACTATGTCGGCAAGATCGGCGGCGAGGCTTTTGCGGGCGGCTCCGGAACCGACCAGCCGCTGGTGCTCGGCTCGAAGGAGTTCATACCGGGCTTCGAAGACCAGCTGATCGGCGCAAAGGCTGGCGACGAGAAGCTTGTCACCGTGACTTTTCCCGAAAACTACAACGCCGCCAATCTGGCCGGCAAGGAAGCGACCTTCGACGTCACCGTCAAGGAAGTGTCGAAGCCGGGCAAGCTCGAGATCACGGACGAGACCGCCAAGAACCTCGGCCTGGAATCGCTCGAGCGCCTTCGCGAGATCGTGCGCGGCCAGATCGAAAGCCAGTTCGGCCAGATGACCCGCCAGAAGGTCAAGCGCCAGCTGCTCGACCAACTCGACGCATCCTACACGTTCGAGGCACCGTCCAAGCTGGTCGAGGCCGAGTTCACCAACATCTGGAACCAGGTGAACCGCGATCTCGATGCGGCCGGCCGCACATTCGCCGACGAGGAGACGACGGAAGAGGAAGCACGCGCCGAGTATCAGCGCCTCGCCGAGCGCCGCGTGCGTCTTGGCCTCGTGCTTGCCGAGATCGGCGAGAAGGCCGGCGTGCAGGTTTCGGACGAGGAATTGCAGCGTGCGCTGTTCGAATTCGTGCGCCGTTATCCCGCCGACCAGCAGCAGGAAGTCTTCGACTTCTACCGCAACAACCAGAATGCGCTGACGACGCTGCGTGCGCCGCTTTTCGAGGAGAAGGTCGTCGACCACCTGCTGACGCAGGTCTCCGTCACTGACAAGAAAGTGAGCAAGGAAGAGCTGGCGGCCGAAGACGAGGAGGCCGAAGGCGCCGAAAAGCCTGCGAAGGCCGCAAAGAAGACGGCGAAGAAGGCAGCCGATGCCTCGGCCGAAGAGCCGAAGAAGAAAGCCGCGCCGAAGAAGAAGGCCGCGGCCAAGGACGCCGACGCCGAATAGCGCGACGCAAAGGACCGGACGATGTTGGAGGCCGCTGGAACAGCGGCCTTTTGCTTTGCCGGCCTGCCTCGGTGACAAAGGCGGCGCGCCATGCAATATCGTCGGGCGCCTGCGGCCCGGGACAACACATGACGACACGCGCCTTCGCAATCCTCACACACGCCGTGCTTGCGGCAGCTATCTTTCTTCTTGGCGCGGCCCAATCCAGCGGGCAGGGGCGCTACGCATGGCGGCTGGGCAGCGGACCGGACGGGCAGGTCACGGCATCGATCTTCTCTCTCAACACGCTGAGCGTCGGTTCCTCGCGCGTCATCGACTATCACCCGGCCTTGACCATCTCCTGCCGCCGCGGCGGGAACCCGCACTGGAGCCAATCGCTTCAGCTCAAGGATCCGGTGTCGGCCAGCGGCACGATCAACGTTTCGGTTCGCCTGGACAATGGCGGCGAAAGAACCGAGCAGTGGACGTTGGGTTTCCAGGATCGCGGCTTCTTCAAGGACGGGAGCAGCGGCGTTGCGCGCCTGCTCCAGGCGAAGCGGGTTCGGTTTTCCTGGCGCTTCGGCTTCCTGGCCGGGCGGGGCGAAGCGATTTTCAACCTTTCGGGCATCCACGAGGCGGTAGCCGGGCTTGCCGGCGCCTGCGGCGTCGAACTACCAGTGTCCTGACGATCGCGTGGCCGATCACTTCAAAATCCGGCCAGCTTACTCACGGTTGCGGTTTTCGAGGCTGCGACGTTGACCTGAGAAGATGCCGCGTTAGCTGAAAGGCTTGAGGTGCGGTCATATGGTCCGGTTCGTGGAAGTCCTTGCCGTCGTTCTGGTCGCCATCGCGATGGCGCTGACACTTGCGCATGCGCTCGAACTCCCAGGAAAATTGCGGCTCGACAAGGAACAGTATTTCGCGGTCCAGACGATCTATTATCCCGGGTTCACGATTGGCGGCATCGCCGAGATCCTCGGCATTCTCGTGCTTGCCCTGCTCTTGTATCTCACGCCGTTCGGCGGCACGCGCTTCCTGTGGACGCTTTCGGCGTTCCTGCTACTGGTGGCGGTTCACGCCATCTACTGGGTCTTCACCCATCCGGTGAACAATTTCTGGGTGAGAGACGTGGAGCTCTCGGGACTGGGCTCGACCTTCTTTTCGGCCTTTGCGCCGAGGACCGAAGCCGGCGACTGGAAGAGCCTGCGCGACGTCTGGGAATATTCGCATGTGGCGCGCGCCGCGCTCGCCATGCTCAGCCTGATCGCCACAACCATCGCTGTTTCCTCGGGCAGCGCGCCGGGAGAGCCAGGGCAGGGCTAGATCAGCAGCAGGCCCTTCATGCTGGCATGGCCTTTCTTGCCGATGATGATGTGATCGTGCACGGCGATGCCGAGCGGTCGTGCGGTTTCGATGATGGTTTTCGTCATATCGATGTCGGCGCGCGAGGGCGTCGGATCCCCCGATGGGTGGTTGTGGACCAGGATGATCGCGGTGGCCGACAGTTCGAGAGCGCGCCGCACGACCTCGCGCGGATAGACCGGTGTATGGTCGACGGTTCCGGTCTGCTGCAGCTCGTCGGCGATCAGCGCGTTCTTCTTGTCGAGGAACAGGATTCGGAACTGCTCCCGCTCTTCGAACGCCATCGCCGCGCGGCAATAATCGATCACCTGGTTCCACGACGACAGCACCTCGCGTCCGGCGATCGCACCTCGCGCCATGCGCAGTGCAGCGGCCGCGACGATCTTCAGATCGAGTGCTGCGCTCTCGCCGATATCGTCGACCTCGCGCAGCAGCCGTTCCGGCGCGCCGAGCACTTCGGCCAGCGAGCCGAAGCGCTTCAGGAGCATTTTGGCGCGGGTCTTGGTGTCGGCGCGCGGGATCGACCGGAACAGGAGCAATTCGAGGATCTCATAATCGGAGAGCGCCGCCGCGCCTGCGGTGCGAAAGCGTTCGCGAAGGCGCTGGCGATGGCCGAGATGATGCGGCTTCTCCTCTGCAGCCGCTGCCTTGCGCAAAGGCGCAGACGCTTGCTCGGCCAGGAAGAAGCCGCGCTCGTCTTCGTGATCTGTCCCCATAAGCCCGCGCCCCCGCATCGGGCGGCCAAAGCCGCCTCACGCGATACTAGAGCATGATCCCGAAAAGTTGCAGACTTTTCGAACCGGATCCGTCGGAATGAGTGCGGCTTCAGGCCAAACCCGGCCGGTCGAGCCCCGCGGGCGACAGCGTGAAGATTTCGCAGCCGCTCTCCGTCACGCCGATCGTGTGCTCGTATTGCGCCGAGAGCGAACGGTCGCGCGTGACCGCCGTCCAGCCGTCGGACAGCACTTTCACATGCGGGCGGCCGAGATTTATCATCGGCTCGACCGTGAAGATCATGCCGGGACGCATCTCGACGCCTTCGTTCGAACTGCCGTAGTGCAGAATGTTCGGCGCGTCGTGGAAAAGCTGGCCGACGCCGTGGCCGCAGAAATCGCGCACGACGGAACAGCGCTCGCTCTCGGCATAGCTCTGGATGGCGGCTCCGATAGCGCCGGTGCGGGCGCCGGGGCGGATCGCCGCTATGCCGCGCATCAGGCATTCATGCGTCACCTCCAGCAGCCGCTCGGCGGCGCGCTTGATCGTGCCGACCGGATACATGCGGCTCGAATCGCCGTGCCAGCCGTCGAGAATGTATGTCACGTCGATGTTGACGATGTCGCCGTCCTTGAGCGGCTTGGCGTCCGGAATGCCGTGGCAGACGACATGATTGATTGAGGTGCAGGACGATTTGGTGTAGCCGCGATAGTTCAAGGTCGCGGGCAGGGCCCCTTGATCCATGCCAAATTCGAAAACAAACCGGTCGATCGCTTCAGTGGTCACGCCGGGCGCCACAATGCCTGCCAGTTCGTCGAGGCAGCGCGCGGTCAGGTCGCAGGCCTTGCGCATGCCGGCGAAGGCATCCTCGCCGTAGAGCCTGATCTGGCCGGTGTTTCGCGTAGGCGCCGTTGCAGCGTCGAGATAGGTGACCATGAGTTGCAGTCCGGAATTGGTAGGCAGGCATCGGTGTTTGCGCCAGCGCTCTTGATGTGGCACCGGACGGCGCAAGCATCAAGCCCAAACCGGGCCGATTTGCGGTCGCGAGCGCCTGTAAGCTACACCGGGTTGCGCGTGGGGGAACTTCTGCCTGTAAGAACTGGATGTCGATTGGCAGCCCAGCAGCGCACAAATTGCGGCGCTCCGTCCAACAGCGATTGGCTCGCCGCATAGCTGTTAAACCGTTTCTGATGCCGGCGCGGTGCCCCTGAGGTCGGTGGCAATCTGCCAATATCGCTTTGCCAAGCGCTCGATTGCAGGGCGACTAAAATGATTGTAGTCGGTGCCGTTCTTTTCGAGGGCATTCTTCGCGCCAAGTTCGGTCAGAACTTCGGTTGGATCGTAAAATCTGTCCCCTAGTTTCTCCGCGCCGCTTGAGACGATGCTGGCGATCTTTGTTCTGACCTCGTGCAGCCGGCGCGTTTCTTCTGATTGGGAGACAACATTCAGGTGGCAAGCCCAGACGATCGGCCGGCCACCGAGGAGGGCTTTGATGCGCCGCATGGCAGCATGCGCACCGGATGCTGTCACGTTCTCCGTGACAATATCCGCGGCGCGAAACGGTGCGATCTTTCCTTCTTGTATCATCGGTTCGATTTGCTCGCTGAACGCTTGCAGGTCCCGCAATGTGTAATGGTTGACGTAAAGGCGGCCTACGCCCGTTTCTACAAAGCTCTGCTTGAGAGTAGAAATCTCGATCACGAAGGCGCTGCACGTGTCCCACTGCGCATGCAGCAGCCCGATGAATTCAGCAGTCCACTCGCTGCGCCCCTGCAGGAGGTCGGCGAAAGCCGCGTCGGAAATCGTATGGACCGTTAGCGGGTCAACCTTCCCGGTCGTCAGCGCTTCAACCAGGCGCTCGACCTCGCGAGGGGAATGAACCCGATGCGCAGTGTGTAGCGCTGGTAGGCGTAAGTCGCGCCTGAGATGGTTTGCCGGGTCGAGAACCCGGCACGTTCCGATGAATGCGGTTCTCACGGTTACCCCAGTCAACTTTTTGACAGTCGGTCAGGCCTTAAGCCAACGCTATTCTGATCTTAGCCCCGACATTGGCGCAGACCTGAAAAAAGGCATGACGGTGAACAAGACCAAGGGCCTTTTGGTTAAGCCCGGCCCATTCGCTCTCGGGAAGTCGAACGTCCTCGAAAAACGTCACCATCGCCGCACGGTCGTAGGGAGTGTCAAAGGCCGGGGAATCGCGAAGCATCGACATGAATATGGGCTTCAGGCCGTTCCGCCAAAGCAGACCGCGGTCCGGGTAGTACCTGACCTGTTCCGGTGGGGCGGTGGCCTGGGCCTCATCGAAATAAGGGATGCCGTCCCATTCCGGGCGGTACTGCTTGACTATATCGTTTAGGAACTGCGCTCGGGCGCGGCTGGCTACCGGCTGTTGCATGGCCTGTGCAATGTATTCCGGCACCATGAATGGCATTATTGTGGTAGTGCCGGAATATCCAACGGTTGCGCCCGCACCGAACCGATCTGTCAGCCACCAATAGTCGAGAAAGCGGTAACCATGGATCCCACAATGCGAGGCTTCTTCCTTCGCATTCTGGACGACGAGATCAATCGACAGGTGGAAATCCCTAGCGATAAACGGGAGTGTTGCCGGTTTGGTCAGTGGGTGGGTCAGCAGTCGATGCTCGACCGGGTTTTTGGTGTCTTCCATGAAGTTCTGCATGCTGCGGGCGAACGCGCCGGAAGCCATGCGGGGGCTCCAGTAATATGCCTTGGCACTCTCGCCGGCTACGCCGCTGATGGACGGTATGAACTCATTTGACTGCTGGAAAACGCCGTTCGCCGAGTTGCGATAAAGCGCGGCCGACGCGGCTATTCCTTCGTCATTTAGAGCCCACCCAGCGGCTCGGCCATGAATTTCGGTCTCTGCTACTTTGGGCGTGTTCGCCCTCCACAAAACCCGCTGGTTGACGTCGGTGGCGACCGTCGATCGATCGTTAAAGGCGCCGAAGAACGGCAGGCGTTCAACGAGATTCCTCGCCACGATGACTTCGAGGGTTGGCGGTTCATTGGTGCGGAGCGACATGGTGGTCGGGAAGTAGCACGCGGCGAGGGCGGCCGATGCACGCGAATCCCTTCCGCCGCTCAACGCTACGTCGATCCGGTTCGGCGTCGTGAACTCGTTAAATTCATCTATAAAACTCGGAAAGGCGCGGAATGTGTCTCTTTCGGGCGGTTGTGTAAACCAGCGGCCGGCGTAATTTTCATGCCGTTCGAAGACGCCACCTCTATCGAAGCTGAATGACGTGCCACCAAGAACTCGCCGCGTGTTGCGGTAAGGCGTCAGGGGGCCGACAAACCATCCGCGTATCTGTTCCGAAGCCCACCCCATATCGTCGGGAGCAGGGACCGAGGCGGCCAAAAGGTGGGCGGCGATGGGCCTGCTTGATATCGCCGTGCCGCCGCTAGTCTCGTGCAGAAACGTTTTTCCCAGCCCAAGAACGTCGTTCCAAAAATCAAATGAACCGCGTTCCTCGTCAACCCTGAGAACGGCCAAAGGCGGGGCTAGCTTAGTGACCAATGAGCCGTCTTTGGAAAGGGCATCGCAGAGGGCCTGCCCGATGCTTTCTAAGGGAGTTCCTGGAACAACGGCTTTGTAGCCGAACGGAAAGTGCGTGACGAAAACAGGGGTTCGACCCGGCGAGAAATGTCTGAAATTCTTTAGATCAGGCTGCTGACAGGCAACGAATATACCGACACCAGTTTCAGGGAAAAACCACTCGTGCGTTGTGATGTGCGGCCATTTTGCCAATTCGTAGTGAGATTTGATCATCTCAACCCGGTTCTGGAATGGCAGCCGGGCCCAATCCTCACGGCCCAATTGAGCTGCTGCAAATAGAACTGTCAAAAATCACTCCCTTTGTCTGCGACAATAGATCGTATCTCGCAAACCTCCCAGCATAGCGACAGAAATTCGATAATCAGCCGAATAGAACAAGGCAGCCGCTTAAAACGCCTTCCACCGAGGCGGCGATCCTAGCCCAAACCCCGAGAACTTCAATCTGCCCTTCGGCGGAAAGGCAGAGCCATGATCGGACCTATCTGGCTTGAAGTCATTGAAAGTGTTGGTACGCCCAAGGGGAATCGAACCCCTGTTACCGCCGTGAAAGGGCGGTGTCCTAACCGCTAGACGATGGGCGCGGAAGACAACGAACCGGCTTATAGCCAGCTTGCGTGCGGCGGGCAACCCCCCAGAAAGCAAGCTTCCTCAAAGATTTTCAGCCCTTGCGCCGGCGGCAGCGCCAGTTCCAGTCCCGCTCAGGACCGACGTCGATATGCACCGATTCGGTATGGCAGTAGGTGCCGACTCCGCCGCGGCCGGGCATGGCGCGCGCGAATTTGGCCAGTTCCCACTTGCTGACGCCGGGAATCTGCACGTCGACTGCGGCGCAATACATGTGCAGCGAATTCTTGGCGCCGCGAGCCCGCCGGTTGTGCGACGGACTGCGATAGCCCGACGTGATGATCATCTTCTTGCCGTAGTAGCGCTCGACGGTTTTCAGCACCCGGACCAGCGAGGGTTTCAGGCACGCCACGTCGACGCGGTCGGTCTGCTTCAGGAGCCCATTCGGTGCAAGCCGCGCCAGGCCGGCCGCGGAAGCCAGCACCGGCCCGCCATCCTCATCCTCGTGCAGGTCGACGTCGCTGTCGTCGTCTATGCCGGATTTGCGCTTGATCTCGAACAGGGCGGTCTGGCGGACACCGGGCAGGGCGTTGTCGTCGCCGAGCGAAGCCATCCTGACCGGCTTCTCGGCCGGCTTCGCGGAGGCCAGCGTGATGACCGGCTTTGATTCGGCCTCGGTCTCGATGAGCGGTTTCGTCTCGCTGGCTTCTCGCTGCTTGATGGGCGAGGGCGCGGCCGACGCCGGGGCGGCGCCGAAGAAGGCCGACAGGAAACCCTTTTTCTTGGGAGCGATCGGCTGGGCGGCGGGCATTTCGCCGGCAGTCACATAGACGGCGCTTTCCGCAGCGGGCTTTGCAGCCCCAGCGGTCGGGGCGGCAGTGGCCTCCGTAGGCTTGGCTTCCTCAGCCTGGGCAGGCTTAGGCGTCGGGACGGCCGAACCCGTGGCCGGCGCTGCGGCCGGGTCAGCCGCAGCTTCGGCTTGCTCCGGCTTGGCGGTTTCAGCAGCCTGAGCTGGCTTGGCTGCGGGAGCAGGGGAGAAGAGAGCCGACAGGAGGCCCTTTTTCCTGGGCGCCGGCTTAGCGGCAGGCGTTTCGCCCGCGGCCGCATTTGTCGCGGCAGTTTCAGCGGTAGCCTCGGCACCCGCTGCGGATGCTACCTCGGCGGGTTTTGCATCGGCAGAAGCGGTCGCCTCGGCTTGCGTGGATTTTGCGGTTTCGGCTGCCGTGGCCGGCATAGCAGCCGGCGTGGCGCCAGCTTCCGCGATTGTCGTCGCGGCGGTTTCGGCCGGCTTCAATGCGGGGACGGACGCGACCTGTGTAGGCAAGGGAGTGTCGCCTTCGGCGTTCATCACCGGCTGCGGCGCGACATCGACGCCGGCAGACTGCAGATCGCCCGACGACGCGTCGTTTGCGGAAGCCGCGGTCGCATTATAGCCGGGCATGCCGATTTCAAGATTGGGGTCGGTGGAGGATGTGCAGGACGCCAGCAGAACGGAAAACAGCACAGCCGCAGCGGCGCGGCCATTCCGTTTCGCAAAGCGCGAGCCCGCTCTCAAACCGGATCCCCTCCCTAATATTCGCGCCGATACGTTTGTTGTTCCGGCAATCAAAAATCAAAATCTATGCAGCCGTGCAACCGAAGCGGAAACAGGACCTGCGAATCTGTAAAGCAGTTCGCCAATTGTCCGGCTACGGTCCGAATAAGGCAACATCAAGGTTGTAGGAACACCATTTCGCCTGCTTTTACGCGCGCGTCAACTCACGGCTGGTTTCGGCGGTTCACACGCGAACCTTGACGTATGTTCCCGGCGCGTCGCCGAGCACTTCGATTCGCTTGCCGGGAACCCTCGCCGGGACGCGTCTCGCGTCCTTCGCCTGGATCCATTTCTGCCAGTGCGGCCACCATGAACCCGGATTTTCCTTGGCCTTGGCGATCCAATCGTCGAAATCGCCCACAGGCTTGCCGCCGGTCCAGTATTGATACTTGTTCATCGAAGGCGGGTTGACGACGCCGGCGATATGGCCGGAACCCGCCATCACATATTCCACATCGCCGCCGAAATACTTGCAGCCCAGAAAGACCGAGCGGGCAGGGGCGATGTGGTCTTCGCGCGCGGCGAGGTTGTAGACCGGGATGGTGATGTCGGCGAGCGAAAGCGTGCAGCCGGCCAGTTCCATGCTGCCCTTCGCCAGATTGTTCTCGAGATAGCAGTTGCGCAGGTAAAAGGAGTGATTGGCGGCCGCCATGCGCGTCGAATCTGCGTTCCAGTAGAGCAGGTCGAACGGCGTCGGATCCTTGCCGCGCATGTAGTTGTTGACGACATAGGGCCAGATCAGGTCTCCCGAGCGCAGCATGTTGAACGCCGTCGCCATCTTGGTGCCTTCGAGATAGCCCTTTCCGCCCATCGCCCGTTCGACGGCGGCGATCTGGTCCTCATCGACGAACACCTTCAAATCGCCAGCATAAGTGAAATCGACCTGCGTGGTGAAGAATGTCGCGGATTTGACGCGGTCGTCGCCTTCCTTCGCCAGAAGCGACAGGGCGGCGGCCAGAAGGGTGCCGCCGACGCAGTAGCCGATGACGTTCACGTCCTTTTCGCCGGTCGCCCTGTCTACAATGTCGAGCCCATATTGAAGGCCCTCGCGGACATAGGCTTCCCAACCCTTCATGCCGTGGCGGGAATCCGGGTTCACCCACGAAATGACGAACACTGTGTGCCCCTGCTCGACTGCCCAGCGGATGAAGGATTTCTGCGGGTTGAGATCGAGAATGTAGAACTTGTTTATCCATGGCGGGCAGATCAGCAGCGGCCGCTTGAGCACCGTCTCGGTTGACGGCTCGTATTGCAGGATTTCGGCGACATCGCTGCGGCCCACGACCTTGCCCGGCGTCACCGCCACGTTCTTGCCAAGCTCGAAGGGGGAGTAGTCGGCCTGCCTGAGCTTCAGATCGCCCTTGCCGGCGGCTATGTCCTCGGCCAGCATCTTCATGCCGCGCACAAGGTTTTCGCCATTGCTGGCCACCGTCTCGCGAAACAGCTCCGGGTTCGTCAGGATGAAATTGGACGGCGATATCGCGTTGGTGACCTGCTTCACATAGAAGCTGGCCTTGTGGCGGGTGTGCTCGTCGAGGCCGTCGGCATGCTCCACGAGGTCGCCGGCCCAGCGCGAGGTCACCAGGTAGGCCTGCTTGAGGAAATCGAAAAAGGCGTTTTTGCCCCATTCCGGATCCTGGAAGCGCTTGTCGCCTCGATCGGTCTTGACGCTATTCTCAATGTCTTCGCCTGCCGCGACGCGATGGAGAGATTTCGACCAGACGTCCAGGTAGCCGGAAAACAGCCGCGTCTGCGCCTCGAGCGCCCGCGACGGGTCCGACAGCCAGTATTCGGTGAGCTTGGAGAAGGTCTTGACCATGTCGGCCATCGGCTCGGCGACGCTGTCGCGGACCTCGCCTTTTTCGCGCGGCTCAGCCCAGGCCGAGGCGGCCTTGCCGGCCTGCTCGATCATGCGCGCAATGTTCAGGGCGAAGCGTTCCGGGTCCTTGACCAGGTATTGCTCGACCGATGAAGTGTCGGCGTCAGTCTTGCCCGAATCGGGTGTCTTCGACATGGTTCGCACTGTTCTCCCAGGGCGTGTTATTGACACAATACCATGACACGGCGAATAGGGTCTAAATAGCAACTGACCGGGATTTATTGCAGCCCGCCGGGGAAAAATATGACGCAGCGCCTTGGTAGGAAGAATTTTTGGGATTTGCGGTGGCGCCTCGCGGCCGTGATTGCCGCCGTCTGCCTTGCACCCGGCTGCGCCACCTCAACTACCGGGGACGCTGCTCCTACGGCGGCGGCAACGCCGGCCGCGCAAGCTCCCGCGATCGCTGCGACCGAAACAACTCCGGCCACTATCTCCGAGGTTCAACTGTCGTCGGGCGAGCCAAGGGACACCGGGACATTCCCCAATCTCAACATCCCACCGCAATCGGCGGCCGAGCAGATCAGCGCGCAGCAAAAGGCGGCGAGGCTCGCGGAACTCAAAGCCGCGCAATCGGGGCAAAAGGCGCCGCCCGGCAGCGCCGGTACGAGCGCCTCGAAGGCCAGATTGAAGAAGCTCGCCGCCTCGCACGCGACCGAGGCGCTCGAGCAGATCGAAAAGAACTGACGCTCGACCGCCAATCCGATTGGGTATATATCGCGGCGCAACAAAACGCCTGTTTCGTGGGACTGATATGGAAGAAGAATTTCACAAGGTTCGCCGGCTTCCGCCATACGTCTTCGAACAGGTCAACCGCCTGAAGGCCAGCGCCCGTTCGCGCGGCGCCGACATCATCGACCTCGGCATGGGCAACCCCGATCTTCCGACGCCGAAATCCATCGTCGACAAGCTCTGTGAAGTCGTGCGCGATCCGCGCACCCATCGCTATTCGTCGTCGCGCGGCATTCCCGGCCTGCGCCGGGCCCAGGCAAACTACTACGCCCGCCGCTTCGGCGTGAAACTCGATCCGGAGACGCAAATCGTCGCCACTCTGGGCTCCAAGGAAGGCTTCGCCAATATGGCGCAGGCGATCACCGCGCCCGGCGACGTCATCCTGTGCCCGAACCCGACCTATCCCATCCACGCCTTCGGCTTCATCATGTCGGGCGGCGTCATCCGCTCGCTGCAGGCTGAACCCGATGCCGGCTTCATCCCGGCGCTGGAACGCGGCGTGCGCCATTCCATCCCAAAACCGCTGGCACTGATCCTCAATTATCCGTCCAATCCGACGGCGCATGTCGCGACGCTCGACTTCTACAAGGACGTGGTCGCCTACGCGAAGAAGAACGACATCATCATCCTGTCCGATCTCGCCTATTCCGAGATTTATTTCGACGGCAATCCGCCACCGTCGGTGCTGCAGGTTCCGGGCGCCATCGATATCGCGGTGGAATTCACCTCGATGTCGAAAACCTTTTCGATGCCTGGCTGGCGCATGGGATTTGCGGTCGGCAACGAGCGCCTGATCGCGGCGCTCACACGTGTCAAAAGCTATCTCGATTATGGCGCGTTCACGCCGATACAGGTGGCGGCAACGACTGCGCTCAACGGCGACGGCGCCGACATCGCGGAAGTGCGCGACGTCTACCACAGGCGCCGCGACGTGATGGTCGATTCCTTCGGGCGGGCAGGCTGGGTGATCCCGGCGCCGGCTGCGTCCATGTTCGCGTGGGCGCCGATACCCGAGCCGTTCAGGCATCTGGGCTCGCTCGAATTCTCGAAGCTCCTGATCGAGCATGCCGACGTTGCGGTGGCGCCCGGCGTCGGATTCGGCGAGCACGGCGACGATTTTGTGCGCATCGCGCTGGTGGAAAACGAGCATCGCATTCGCCAGGCTGCCCGCAACATCAAGCGCTTCCTCACGTCGTCGGCCAAGCAACCCAACAACGTGGTTCCGCTCGCCGCGCACCGCTGAGCGGTCATTTTTACAGAAGTTTGAGGGGCGTTGCCGGACATGGCCGAAGCTTTGCGTATTGGAATTGCCGGCCTCGGCACGGTCGGCGCGTCGGTGGCGCGCGTGCTGTCGGAAAAGGCTGCCGAACTGACCCGGCAATGCGGCCGTGAAATCGTCGTGACTGCCGTCTCGGCGCGCGACAAGACGCGCGACCGCGGCGTCGATCTCGGCGGCGCCAAATGGTTCGATGATCCTGCCGAACTGGCGAGGAGCGCCGAGATCGACGTGTTCGTCGAACTGATCGGCGGCGATGACGGGCCTGCCCGCGCCTGCGTGAAGGCGGCGCTCGAAGCCGGCCGTCACGTCGTGACCGCCAACAAGGCGCTGCTTGCCAGGCATGGCGTCTCGCTGGCCGAGATCGCCGAGAAGAAAGGCGTTCTTCTCAATTATGAGGCGGCGGTAGCCGGCGGCATTCCGGTCATAAAGACCATGCGCGAAGCCATGGCCGGCAATAGCGTTTCGCGCGTGTTCGGTATCCTCAACGGCACATGCAATTACATCCTCACCCGCATGGAGGCAGAAGGCCTGTCCTTCGACGCCTGCCTGAAGGATGCCCAGCGCCTCGGCTACGCTGAAGCCGACCCGACCTTCGACATCGAAGGCCACGACACCGCGCACAAGCTGGCGATCCTTACCAGCCTCGCTTTCGGCTGCAAAATCTCGGCCGACGACATCTACATGGAAGGCATTTCCAACATCAGCCAGGCCGACATCCGCGCGGCGGGCGAGCTCGGCTACCGCATAAAACTCCTCGGCGTCGCCCAGATCACGGAGAGCGGCATCGAGCAGCGCGTCCACCCGACCATGGTGCCGACAGCCAGCGTGATCGCGCAGGTGCACGGCGTCACCAACGCGGTCGCCATCGAGACCGACATTCTGGGTGAACTCCTGCTTTCGGGACCGGGGGCAGGGGGCAACGCCACGGCGTCGGCCGTCGTCGGCGACATCGCCGATATCGCCAAGAGCCGCCCCGGCTTCCAGCACGGGCCGGTTTTCGGCCGGCCGGCCAAGGAATTGAAGCCGTACAAGCGCGCGCGCATGCGTTCACATGAGGGCGGCTATTTCATCCGGCTCACCGTGCACGACCGCGTCGGCGTCTTCGCCGCCGTCGCCAAGCGCATGGCCGACAATGAAATCTCGCTGGAATCGATCGTCCAGCACGCCGCCGAGCCCGAGGCCGGAACGGCAAAGACCGTCATCCTCGTCACGCACGAGACCACCGAAGCCGCTGTGCGCAAGGCGGTGGACGGCATCACCAAGGACGGCCATCTGACCGACAAGCCGCAGGTCATCCGCATCGAACGCGCCGGCTAAGGTGTATTGATCTTCAGGTGATGCCGGCCTGCAAATGGCGGCTTTCTGCGCTTCCGGTACTGAATCTCGACCCACCTTGGCGCCGGAGCAGATGTTAATCGATTGATGTCTGTTGGCGGCCGAATTACCCGCTCGTCGGGTCTTGCTGTTGTCACAGCGCTTTGACAGAAGAGGCGCGCCGCCCGGTTCCGGGCGGTTCATTTCCACAGGGACATTCACATGGCGAAAAAGAGCGTCGTCGCCGGCCTTGACCGGATCCTCACCATGGAACTCGTTCGCGTTACCGAGAGGGCGGCGGTTGCCGCCGCCAGGCTGCGCGGCCGCGGCGACGAGAAGGCTGCCGACCAGGTCGCAGTCGATGCGATGCGCGCGGAATTGAACCGCCTCGACATCAAGGGAACCGTCGTCATCGGTGAGGGCGAGCGCGATGAGGCGCCGATGCTCTACATCGGCGAGGAGGTCGGCTCCGGCGACGGCCCCGAGGTCGATATCGCGCTCGACCCGCTGGAAGGCACGACGATTTGCGCCAAGAACCTGCCCAACGCGTTGGCGGTCATCGCCATCGCCGAAAAGGGCAGCCTGCTCTTCGCGCCCGACGTCTACATGGACAAGATAGCCAT
The DNA here is from genome assembly GCA_035941355.1 of Pseudaminobacter sp. Lineage (GTDB taxonomy): Bacteria > Pseudomonadota > Alphaproteobacteria > Rhizobiales > Rhizobiaceae > Allomesorhizobium. The sequence goes on along the minus strand of DASZDZ010000059.1, from coordinate 31,691 downwards.
CGGTCCGGGTTATCCGGACGGCGTCATCGACATCGACGCGTCGCCATACGAAAACATCCGCAATCTTGCCGACGCCAAGCGCGTGCCGATTTCGGAGATCACCGCCTGTATTCTGGACCGGCCGCGCCACGCCAAGTTGATTGAAGCGGTGCGCAACACCGGCGCGGCGATCCGCCTTATCGGCGACGGCGACGTGGCTGGCGTGATCCATACGACCGATCCGGACGAGACCGGCATCGACATCTATCTCGGCACCGGCGGAGCGCCCGAAGGCGTGCTGGCGGCCGCCGCACTGCGCTGCACGGGCGGCCAGATGCAGGGCCGGCTGCTGCTCGATACGCCCGAAAAGGTAGCGCGCGCGGCGAAGATGGGCATCACCGATCCGAAAAAGGTCTACCGAATCGAGGAAATGGCGCGCGGCGACGTTTTGTTTGCCGCCACCGGTGTGACGGACGGCAACATGCTCGCCGGCGTGAAGTTCGGCCGCAATTCCATCACCACCGACACGATCGTCCTGCGCTCCTCGTCGCGGACGGTGCGCGAAATCAAGGCGCGGCATCAGGATCTGGACAAATTCTGAGCCGGGTCAGCCCATGCGCGTCCGCGCGGCGCTGCTGCACTTTCGGGGCGGATGGCTTATCCTGCGCCCATGGATAACCTTTCGAATCGGGGCATAATCGTAGAGAAGCGCAGCTTTCTGGGCGTCAAACGGTCGGTGACTGGGCTTGCCTGGGAACACCGCCTGAACGAGCGCCAGGAGATGGCGGCGCTCGCCATGGCGCAGGGACATGGCGTGCCGGATATCGTCGCGCGGGTGCTCGCCGGGCGCGGCGTCGGCGTCGACGAGGTGACGACCTTCCTCGATCCGACCATCCGGCAATTGCTGCCCGATCCGGCGACGCTGACCGATATGGAAGTGGCGGCAGCCCGCATCGCCGACGCGGTTCTGCGGCGCGAAAAGGTGGCGATCTTCGGCGACTACGATGTCGACGGGGCGGCGTCCTCCGCGCTGCTGAAGCGGTTTCTGTCGCATTACGGCATCGAAGCTGAAATCTATATTCCCGACCGGATTTTCGAGGGTTACGGCCCCAATCCTGAAGCGATGCGCGAACTTGTTTCGCGAGGCGCCAGGCTGATCGTCACCGTCGACTGCGGCACCAACAGCGCGCCCTCGATCGACGCCGCGCGGCAGGTGGGAGCCGATGTCGTGGTGCTGGACCATCACCAGGTCGGCGGACCGTTGCCCGCCGGCGCTCCGGTGGTCAATCCCAACCGCGAGGACGATCTTTCCGGGCAGGGCCATCTTTGCGCAGCCGGCGTGGTCTTCTTGACGCTGGTCCAGGCGGCCAGAGTGCTTCGCGCCGCGCTACCGGATGCGCCGCAGCCGGATCTCCTGTCGCTGCTGGATCTCGTCGCGCTCGGGACGGTCTGCGACGTGGTGCCGCTGACCGGCGTGAACCGGGCGTTCGTGGTCAAGGGACTGCTCGCCATCCGCCAGCAGAAGAATGCCGGCATTTCGGCGCTGGCGCGCGTCTCGCGCATCGGCGAGCCGATCAACACCTTCCATCTCGCTTTCCTGATCGGCCCGCGCATCAATGCCGGCGGACGCATAGGCGACGCCGCACTCGGCAGTCGGTTGCTCGCCACCGACGATCCTGTCGAGGCCGGCAAGATCGCCGAGACGCTCGACCGCCTCAACCAGGAGCGCCAGACGATGGAGGTAGACATGCTGGCGGAGGCCCGAGCCGAAGCCGACGCCGAGCTGGCCGGCGGGGCAGGGCCGGCGGTCATCGTCACCGCCAGCCAGAAATGGCATCCCGGCATAGTCGGGCTCATCGCCTCGCGGCTGAAGGAACATGCGCGCCGCCCCGCCTTCGCCATCGCCTTCAACGCGAACGGCGTCGGCACCGGTTCCGGGCGCTCGGTCTCGGGCTTCGACCTAGGCAAGCTGGTGCGTGAGGCGGCCGAGCGCGGCCTGATCGTCAAGGGCGGCGGTCACGCAATGGCGGCCGGCATCACGGTTCAGCGCGAAAAACTGGGGGAATTGCGGGCGTTCTTCGAGGAGCGCGCCTCGGCCGACGTTTTCCGGCTGCAGGACGAAGAGAGCCTCGGCATCGACGCAGCCCTTGCGGCAGATGGCGCGACACCGTCGCTGCTCGAGGCGCTGGAGCGAGCCGGACCGTTCGGGGCGGGGCACCTGCCGCCGGTCTTCGTGCTGCCGCGTCATCGGGTGGCCGATGTGCGCTTCGTCGGCGCCAACCACATTCGCGTGGATCTGCAGTCGGACGCGGGCGGGCGGGTGCAATCGATCGCCTTTCGCGCGGTGGACACGCCGTTGGGCGACTTCCTGATCAAGAGCAGGGGCGCGCATATCCATGTCGCCGGCTCGCTGTCTGCGAATTATTGGAACGGCAACAAGACCGTGCAGTTTCGCATGATCGATGCGGCAATGGCTTAGAAGCGTATTCCTAAGCCAGAACCGTCTGCAGCCGGGTCAGATCGGCCATCTGCGCCATCGTGGCCTCATAGCCAAGGCGGATCGCTTCGTCGGCGCGATGGAATTCGGTGAGGCCGATATGGCCGAGCTTCGGCTGCAGCGAAAGGTCGGGTGGATCGCCTGCGAGCCGCGCCCGCGAAATCCGATCCTGGATGATGTTGAAGGCTTCGACCATCACGCCGGTGATGCCGATGCGAGCCTCGCGCGTGTCGGCATTGTACCGCCCAGGGGCAGGGGCGTCCTGTTCGACGGTCAGTTCGCCGGCGCTGTGCTTGATGACGGCGGCGCGGCCGAACAGATCGTAATGCAGGTTTACGGCCACGACCAGCCGCTGCTCATAGGCGCGGCAGACCGAGACCGGCACCGGATTGACCAGCGCGCCGTCAACCAGCACGCGCTTGTTGACCAGGACCGGCTCGAACACGCCGGGCAGGGCGTAAGAAGCGCGCATCGCTGTGATGAGCGAGCCGTCCGACAGCCAGATTTCGTGACCGGTGCGGATTTCAGCCGCCACGCAGACGAACGGCTTCGACAGGTCGGCGAACGTCTTGCCGTTCATGTGCTCCTGCATGCGGGCGTTGAGCTTCATGCCGCCGAACAGGCCGCTGCCGCCGATATGCAGGTCGAGCAGCCCGAACAGCCGGCGCTTGGTCAGGCTGCGGGCGAATTCTTCCAGTTCGTCGAGCTTGCCGGCCAGATAGCAGCCGCCGACCAGCGCGCCGATCGAGGTGCCGGCGATCATGTCGATCTGGATGCCGGCCTCGTCGAGCGCACGCAGCACGCCGATATGGGCCCAGCCGCGCGCCGCGCCGCCGCCGAGGGCAAGTGAAATTCCTGATTTCGGAAGCTGAATTTCGGTTGCGCCGCCGGAGGATGAGGGGCCGTTCGCTTCCCGCACATCCACCCTGTTACGCAAGGACGCCCATTCGAGCATCAAAATCTCCCATGTCCCGGGCCGAGTCTACCCAAGGTCGGTATCGAAAGAATGAATCTATGTAATTTTCAAGTCAGGGGCGGTTCACTCTGCGTTACGATATGTTTTCTTTGCATCGAACAAAGACTCACCGCCGTCGTCGCGGAGTGTCGCGATGCCGTCTTCAAACCCCACCGTCCGATAAAAACAAGAACGCCGTCCGGTGTGACAAGTTGCGTCGTGGCCCGATACATTTACGCGCAGCCATACTGCATCCTGATCACAATCCGTGCGCAGTTCCGTGATGTACTGCACATTCCCGGAGATTTCGCCTTTTTTCCATATCTTGCCGCGCGAGCGGGACCAGTAATGCGCCATGCCGGTCTCTATTGTCAGCGCAAGCGCTTCCGCATTCATGTGCGCGACCATCAGGAGCATGCCGTCGCGCGCGTCGGTGACCACAGCGGTGACCAGACCAGCGGCGTCGAAACGCGGGGCGAAGACGCCGCCCTCTTCAAGCGCCTGCTTGTCCGACGGGCTTTCTGGAAAATCGATGTGGGCCATTGCCGGCTCCTTTTTTGCGGAACCGGCAGCCGAGCTTGATTAGCCCGCGTAACCGTTCCGCACCATTGTTACAAACCGGAGCTGCTCTTCGGGACTATCCTTGAACGCGCCGGTGAAGGTCGAGGTCAGGGTGGTAGAGCCCTGTTTGCGTATGCCGCGCATGGCCATGCACATATGCTCGGCCTCGATCATGACTGCGACGCCGCGCGGATTTAGCACGTCCTGAATGACGCCGGCAATCTGCGCCGTCATCGCTTCCTGGGTCTGGAGACGGTGCGCAAAGATGTCGACGACGCGGGCGATCTTGGACAGGCCGACCACCTTGCCGTCTGGCAGATACCCGACATGCGCGCGGCCGATGATCGGCACCATGTGATGCTCGCAATGCGAATGGAAAATGATGTCTTTAACCAGGACCAGATCGTCATAGCCGGCGACTTCCTCGAACGTGCGGCCGAGTTCTTCGGCGGGACACATGTCATAGCCATTGAACATTTCCCGGAACGCCTTGGCGACCCGCTTCGGCGTGTCCTGCAGGCCTTCGCGGTCCGGGTTGTCGCCGGTCCAGCGCAACAGCGTCAGTACCGCGGCTTCCGCTTCAGCCTGGGTCGGCCGATGGGTCTCCGGCTTGTCCATGTATTCCGAGCGGGGCATGAGCTTCTTGATAACGGCGTCCATGAAAGGTGTCTCCCGTAGTTCCCCTCAAAGGAGGAACGAGTTGAACGGACCACTTCCTTTCGCGGGCCGCTCAAGGCCCGAAAGCGGGGTGGAAGCGCCCTGGCTGGCTGGGCTGCCGAAGTGGCTGCCTTGCTGTCGCCGGGGCACGAGCATTATATAGGAGCTTACCGAGCGATTGAAAGACGCCGAAGCGCTATGGCCTGTTCTCGAAACGGCGACGGATTGGAACAAAATGATCGATGACGTCTACAATGCGAAAATTCTGGCTTTTGCCGGAAATATCGCGCGGATCGGCCGGCTCGAATATCCGGACGCCACCGCGATGGCGCATTCCAAGCTCTGCGGGTCGACTGTGACGGTCGATCTCAACATGCGGGACGGCGTCGTCACCGATTTCGCGCACGATGTGAAAGCCTGCGCGCTAGGCCAGGCATCGTCCTCGATCATGGCGGCGAACGTCGTCGGCGCCACGGCGGAAGAACTGCGAGCCGTGCGCGAAACCATGCGAAAAATGCTCAAGGAAAACGGCGCGCCGCCGGAAGGCCGCTTCGCCGACCTGAAGTATCTCGAGCCGGTGCGCGACTACAAGGCCCGCCACGCCTCGACCATGCTGACATTCGACGCGGTGGTGGACGCGATCGGCCAGGTCGAGCGCAAGCGCACCGAGGCGGCGGCGTAGGCGAGGAAGACATGCGTCCTTCGGAAGCATTGGCCAAACACCGCGAACAGGTGCGCGAAATCATCGCGCGCTACAGTGCATTGACCGCCGTTTCCACCCGCAACTGGCCCGGTCCCTGGCGTAGGACGCCGGGCCGCGTGCTCGGCACGTCGCTGGTCCGGCTCTACCAACTCACATTGTCGGGCTTCGTCGGCAATTCGTGCCGCCACCTTCCCACCTGTTCGGAATACGCCCATGAGGCGATTGCCCGCCACGGGCTGTGGGCAGGGGGCTGGATGGGGCTGTTCCGCGTCATCCGCTGCGGACCGGGCGGCACGCACGGCATCGATCGCGTGCCCGAAGCGCTGGCAGACCGCTATCGCTGGTTCACGCCATGGCGGTATTGGCGCATCGGAAAGTCTGCCAGCCACTGAGCTTTCTGGACGCGGCAATCTTTACGCCGAAAAAAACTCCCACTAGAAACACCGCTCGCCGCCGGACGCATCCGGCATCACCACCCGCGCTCGTTTGCGGGACTGGATAGATGGAGAACTACCTTGCCGAATTCCGTTTCCCTGACATTTCCTGATGGCTCCGCCCGCGACTACAATGCGGCGATGACCGGCGCCGCCGTTGCCGAATCGATCTCGAAATCCTTGGCCAAGAAGGCGGTCGCCTACACCATCGACGGCGTCTTGCGCGACTTGTCGGATCCTCTGGGGCGCTCCGGCACTGTCGAAATCGTCACTCGCGACGACCCGCGCGCGCTGGAACTCATTCGCCACGACGCGGCGCATGTGCTTGCGGAAGCCGTGCAGGAATTGTGGCCCGGCACCCAGGTGACGATTGGCCCGGTGATCGATAACGGCTTCTACTACGATTTTGCGCGCAACGAGCCGTTTACGCCCGAGGATTTCCCCGCGATCGAGAAAAAGATGCGCGAGATCATCGGCCGCAACAAGCCTTTCACCAAGGAAGTCTGGTCGCGCGAAAAGGCGAAGAAGGTTTTTCGCGATAAGGGCGAGGCCTACAAGGTCGAGTTGATCGACGCGATCCCCGAGGACCAGGATCTCAAGATATACTTCCAGGGCGATTGGTTCGATCTTTGTCGCGGGCCGCATATGGCTTCGACCGGCCAGGTCGGCAGCGCCTTCAAACTGATGAAGGTCGCCGGCGCCTATTGGCGTGGCGATTCCAACAATGCGATGCTGACACGCATCTACGGAACGGCATGGGCCGACCAGGCGCAGCTCGACGCTTACCTGACCATGCTGGAGGAGGCGGAAAAGCGCGACCACCGCAAGCTCGGCCGCGAGATGGACCTGTTCCATTTCCAGGAAGAGGGGCCGGGCGTCGTGTTCTGGCATTCCAAGGGCTGGAAGATGTTCCAGAACCTGATTTCCTATATGCGCCGCCGCCTGGGAGACGATTATGAGGAAGTCAACGCTCCGCAGGTGCTCGACAAATCCTTGTGGGAAACTTCGGGTCACTGGGGCTGGTATCAGGAGAACATGTTCGCGGTGAAATCCGCGCATGCCTTCATGCACCCGGACGACCAGGAGGCGGACCAGCGGGTGTTCGCGCTGAAGCCCATGAACTGCCCCGGCCACGTCCAGATCTTCAAGCATGGCTTGAAGTCCTACCGCGATCTACCGATTAGACTTGCCGAATTCGGAAACGTGCATCGTTATGAACCGTCGGGTGCGCTGCATGGGCTGATGCGCGTGCGCGCTTTCACGCAGGATGACGCCCATATCTTCTGCACCGAGGAGCAGCTCGAGGTGGAGATCCTCAAGATCAACGACCTGATGATGTCGGTCTACAAGGATTTCGGCTTCGATGAGGTGGTGGTGAAGCTCGCCACGCGGCCGGAAAAGCGCGTCGGAACGGACGCGATGTGGGATCACGCGGAGGATATCCTCAAGCGTGCGCTCGCCCGCATGGCGCGCGAGGACAACCGCATCAAAACCGGGATTAACGAAGGCGAGGGCACCTTTTATGGGCCAAAATTCGAGTACACGCTGAGGGATGCTATCGGCCGTGAATGGCAGTGCGGGACGACCCAGGTCGACTTCAACCTGCCGGAGCGTTTCGGCGCCTTCTACATCGGCTCGGATTCGGAAAAGAAGGAGCCGGTCATGATCCACCGCGCCATCTGCGGCTCGCTGGAACGCTTTCTCGGCATTCTGATTGAGAGCCACGCCGGCCATATGCCGCTATGGTTCGCGCCGCTGCAGATCGTCGTCGCCACGATCACTTCGGATGCAGACGATTATGCCACTTCAGTCGTCAAACGCCTGAAGCAGGCGGGGCTGTCGGCCGAGGCCGACCTTCGCAACGAGAAGATCAACTACAAGGTTCGCGAACATTCGCTGGCCAAAGTTCCGGTCATTCTCGTCTGCGGCAAGCGCGAGGCAGAGGAGGGGACCGTCAACATCCGCCGGCTAGGCTCGCGCGACCAGCATTCGATGTCCCTGGACGATGCTGTCGCAAGCCTCTCCCAAGAGGCGGTCGCGCCTGATCTCAGGCGCATGCAGGACGCTTGAATTCGGACGGTGCAGGAGCGGGGCAGCCTGGCTGCCCTGCCTTGTTCTATTCGACATCTTCCGTGGCGCGCGCGGCTGCGGCCTCGGTCGCCACAACCTCGACCTCCTGGTTGCGCCCGCCGACCACTGTGAACTCGCGCTGATAGATGCGGTCGCGGTTCTTGGCGACGATCGTATAGTCGCCTTCGGCCAGCACCATCGAGGCGAACGCGCCCACGCTTTCCCGGACCGGATCGCCTGAATTGGTGAGTACCGACCAAGACGTATCGGCGATCGCTTCGCCGCCTGGCTCGCGCACCAGCTTCAACGTCAACTCGGCGGCCCGGTGCTCGACTGTCGCCTCCGTCAGCTTGCCGGCCTCGACCCGTATATCGGAACGGATGACGGCGTTAACCGTGCCGTAGGTCGAGACGACGTGATAGATGCCCGAATTCAGGCGAATCACGGTGTTTGGACTGACATCGGGAAGGATCAGCGCTCTGTCTCCGTCCGCCTCTGCCTCCGCCGCATAGATGGAAAAGCGCAGTTTATCCGGCGGAATGCGAACACCGCCGGCAAGCACGGCGTCCAGTTCCAGCCCGCCTGCGTCGAGGACGAAACTCTCACGCTTTGCCTCGCGGCCGACAGTGATCCGCTTTGTGGCGCCAGCGCGGCCAAAAGCTGCATGAACGAGATAACTACCAGGGTCCAGATGGAAGAAGCCAGTACCGCCTTGCGACGAGGCGACCAGTGGCAGTTTGCCTTCCGGCCCGGGTTCCGGCTTGAAAACACGCCAGACCAGCCCGCGCGTTATTTCGGCGCCGCCCTCAGTCAGTTGCGCCGCAAGAGTTATCTCGCCGCCAGTGCCCTGCGCGAGCGGAGCTTCGCCCTGGGGAAGGGCAAAATTCGTGATGGTAGGCAGCTTGAGATTCGGGATCTGTTCGCCAAATTCCTGAGCCGAAACGAATGCGGGCGCAGCCGTCAACGCGGCAACGCTCATGGTCAGCGCAAGAAACCGGAAAATCCCCTCGATCATATTGCTCTTGAAGCCCATGTGGGCGGCGATTTCAAGGCGTCTCGGACGGCCGGCAAATCGGATTTGGCTGCGTGCAGCCGGACAGCCGGCATTCCGGGGCGAAGGCACGTGATTGTCAGTTCAACCGGGAAAGCAGCAGCATGAGTTGGCTCTGTCTCGATGTGCCGGTCTTATGAAGAATCGCCTTCAACCGCGTTCGGGCGGTTTCGATCGTAGCGTTCAATGTTCCCGCGAATCCTGTTGAGGATTTCCACTGCAGCCTTGCCGTAGCTATCGGATAATGAAACCGGGTAGTGCATGATGAGCTGCACAGTCTCACTATGGTTGCCCACAAGCTTCATTCCGACCGCCGTCTAAAGCGTTCTGGATGAGCCTGAAACTCGAAGCGGTAAGCCCGCGACCCGACAGCTTCGTCAATACAAAAGTTCCATAATATATCTTATGCGACTTTCACTGAGGCGCATCGCCGTACGCAAACTGTGTGGAAAACCACCTGAGCCGGGCAACACCATTGTGCGCCCGCCCCGCGTCGCGCTAGCGTCGCGCCATGCGACCATCCAGAGACATTTCGAGGCTGATCGAAATCATGGCGGCGCTGCGCGCGCCGGTCACCGGCTGCCCCTGGGACGTCGAGCAGTCCTTTGAGACTATCGCGCCCTACACGATCGAGGAGGCCTACGAGGTCGCCGACGCCATCCAGCGCGGCGACATGGACGATCTTCGCGACGAACTCGGCGACCTCCTGCTGCAGGTCGTTTATCACGCGCGCATGGCGGAGGAAGCCGGCGTCTTCTCCTTCGGCGACGTGGTGAACGCCGTCACGACCAAGATGATACGACGGCATCCGCATGTATTCGGCGATGAGACGGCGCGCAGCGCCGGCATGGCCAAGGGCGTATGGGAAAAGATCAAGGCCGAGGAAAAGGCCGGACGGCGGGCTGAACGGCTGGAGCGCGGGCTTAACGCCGAAGACCACGGTAAGGGTTTTCTCGACAGCGTCCCGGTGGCCTTTCCGGCGTTGACACGGGCGTTGAAACTCCAGGAGAAAGCCGCGCGCGTAGGCTTCGACTGGAGCGAGGCCGAACCGATCCTGGACAAGATCGAGGAAGAAATCGCCGAGCTTCGTGAAGCAATGGGCACAGCCGGCGAAGCCGAGATCAAGGACGAATTCGGCGACCTCCTTTTTGCGCTGGTCAATTTCGGCAGGCATCTGAAGATCGATTCGGAGGCTGCCCTTGCCGGCACGAACGAGAAGTTCCGGACGCGCTTTCATCACGTCGAGCGCGCTCTGGAGGCCGCTGGCCGCACGCTGGATGAGGCCACCCTAGACGAGATGGAAGCGCTCTGGCAGCAGGCAAAAGACGTGAAGTAGAGCGCCCTACCCTTTGTTATCGCGTCTCAATCTGCTTTCGATCTCTTCCCGTGCGGCAGCCGTCGCCTTCATCGAGATCGAGACGCTACCGTCCTCATTGTCGGTCCGGGCGACAACGTCGCCATTGCGGTAGAGCCAGTCGGTCAGGCCCATCTGGTCGGCAGTCAGTGTCACCGTCACCGGCTCCAGTTCGCCTGAAAGCCGCTCTTCGATGACCGCCGCAAGGGCGTCTATCCCCTCGCCCGTGATCGCCGAAATGGCGACAGGCGGAGATGCTTTTCCGCTTCCCGCGCTATCGGCTAGCAGCCGCTCGCGATTGCCCTCGTCGAGGCGGTCGATCTTGTTCCAGACCTCTATGATCCGCTTTTCGTCCGAGGCATCGACACCGAGGTCGACCAGTATGCGCTCGACGTCCTCGGCCTGAGCGGCGGTGTCCGGGTCGGAAATATCACGCAGATGGATGATCAGGTCGGCCTCGACCACCTCTTCCAGGGTCGCCCGGAACGCCGCGATCAGATGCGTGGGCAGATCGGAGATGAAGCCGACCGTATCCGACAGGATCACCGGCGTGCCGTGCGGCAGCCGCACCCGGCGCAGCGTCGGGTCGAGCGTGGCGAAGAGCATGTCTTCGGCCAACACCCCTGCTCCGGTCAGCCGGTTGAACAGCGTCGATTTTCCGGCATTTGTGTAGCCGACGATGGCGACGACCGGGAACGGCACCTTCTTGCGCTTGGCGCGGTGCAGGTCGCGGGTGCGCCGCACCGTCTCCAGTTCGCGCTTCAGCTTGATGATCTTTTCCTGCAACGCGCGCCGGTCGGATTCGATCTGGGTTTCGCCGGGACCGCCGAGGAAGCCGGCGCCGCCGCGCTGGCGCTCAAGGTGGGTCCAGCTTCGCACCAGGCGACCCTTTTGGTAATTCAGATGCGCCAGGTCGACCTGCAGCGTGCCTTCCTTGGTGCGGGCGCGCTCGCCGAAAATCTCGAGGATCAGCCCGGTGCGGTCCAGCACCTTGGCGTCGGTCGCCTTTTCCAGGTTGCGCTGCTGCACCGGGGTCAGGGGATGGTCGACGATCAGCAGTTCTGCATGACCATCCTTGATGATCTTCGCGATCTCCTCGACCTTGCCGCTGCCGAACAATGTCGAGGGGCGCGGATCGTTCAGCGTGACGATTGCCTTGTGGACGATGTCGAGATCGATCGCCTGGGCAAGACCGACTGCTTCGTCGAGGCGCGCTTCGGGCGAGCGGTTGAGCCGAGGCCGCCCCGTATCCTCGTCGGTGCGCGGACTGCGGCCAAGCAGAGGTACGATGACGACGGCGCGCGTCAGCTCGTCGCGGCCGGCGCTAGCCGCGCCACCCCTGCCCTTGCGTGCCCCGTCCCCCGCGCGTGCGTCTCGAGCCAATCAGGCGCCCTGGCCGTTTTCCTCACCATCGAACATCTGAACCGGCTGGCTCGGCATGATGGTGGAAATCGCGTGCTTGTAGACGAGCTGGGAGTGACCATCACGGCGCAGCAATACGCAGAAATTGTCGAACGAAGTCACGACGCCCGTCAGTTTCACGCCGTTGATGAGAAAGATTGTAAGTGGGTTTTTGCTCTTGCGAACTGAATTCAGGAAAAGGTCCTGAAGATTTTGCGTACGTTCCGCCATTGTTTTTATCTTTCGCCGATCCCCTCGATTGCGAACCAGTGCGCCAAATTTATCGGCTCATGTCAAGCGCGCAACCCATGCCCCCGCCGCAAGATGCGACGGGCGGAACGGGATGTCTATTTCCATAATGCGGTTATCAGGCCGGCCTTTTTTCCGCAATGTCAAAAAAGGCCTGCCGCAAGGAAAGCACCACCGATCCGGGATGCCCGTTTGCGACCGGGTCGCCATCTATGGCGACGACCGGCATTGCGATCGTGGTCGCCGAACTGATGAAGGCCTCGCGCGCGGCCTTGGCCTCGGCCACGGTGAAGCCGCGCTCCTCGACCCTCAGACCGAGCTTTGCCGCCACGTCGAGCAAAGTCGTCCGGGTGATGCCTCGTAGGATGCCGTGCTCGGCGGGCCGGGTGACGAGTGCGCCATCCCTGGTGACGATCCAGGCGTTGGAAGATCCGCCTTCCTTGACGGTTCCGTCCGCATCGATGAACCAGGCTTCCTGCGCGCCTGCCTCGCTGGCCTTCTGTTTCGCCAGCACGTTGGGCAGCAGCCCGACGGACTTGATGTCGACGCGGTCCCAGCGATTCTCGGGCACAGTGATGACTTTGATGCCGTTTTCGGCGCGCCTTGCCAACGCGGCCGGATCGACTTTTCTGGCCGTCACCACCACCGATGGCTTCGTGTCGGCCGGGAAAAGGAAGTCGCGGCTCGCCACGCCGCGCGTCACCTGCAGGTAGACCAGCCCGTTCTTCACGCGGTTGCGGCGGATTACCTCCACTATGACGATTTCCATCGCGGCGCGGTTCATCGGCCAGGCAATCGACAGTTCCCGCAGCGAGCGGTCCAGGCGGTCGAGATGGCGCTTCATGTCGACGATGTAGCCGCGCGCGACTTCGCAGACCTCGTAGACACCATCGGCGAACTGGTAGCCGCGATCCTCGATATGCACGCTGGCTTCGGCGTGGGCGACGTAGCGTCCGTTGACATAGGCAATGCGCGGCATCTTTTGGTCCTGTCCCCGATAATGTTTCCTGAGTGGCTCGCCGCTTAGCGGGCAGCGGCCGGCAATGTCAGAAGCTCGCCGTCGGCCGGCACGAGCAGTCGTCCGGGCGACAGACCGTGTGAGGCTGCATGAGTCCGCAGCGCGTCCCGGCTCACCGTTGCGTGGTCGAGCGCTTCCATGTGGGTGGCGATCACGGTAGCCCCTGGCGCGACTTCAGCCGTCGCGACCGTTTGCTCCCCATCCATGACGATCAGCGTGTCGTCCCACATCGCGCCGCAGGAGTGGGTCACGATCACATCCGGCTCGAAAGCCTTGATGGTTTCGAGCACCGGCGGGTAGAGCACGGTGTCGCCGGTCCAGTAGACCGACGGTTCTCCCTCCGCCTCCAGCGTGAAGCCTATCACCGGCCCCATCTTGTCGAGCACGGCGCCGGTACCGTGATTGCCCTCTCGCCGGGTAATCCTGATGCCGCGCCAGATAAGTTCGTCGCCAAGTGGCGTCACGTCGGTGAAGCCGGCCTCGCGGATGGTGGCCTCGTCGCCGGGCTGGCAGATCAGCGGCCAGTGCTTGGGTATTGTTTCCTTCGCGACGGCATCGAAATGATCGGTGTGCAGATGCGAGACGATGACCAATTCCACGCCGTCGAGGATCTCCTCGATCGCCACCGGCCGGTCCGCCATCGGATTTTGCGAGCGGCCGGTAAAGGATGGCAGGCTGTGCTTCGGCGCGAAATACGGGTCGACGAGGATCGTCGCACCGCCATAGGCAAGCCTGAGCGTCGCATTCCGGATGAGCTGGAGTTGCATGGATGTCCTGCTTTCCGAGGAGGCTGCTTAAAAGAATTCGAGGCTGACGCGGAACATCTGCTCGACCTGCTTGACGGCGTGGGCGAGCGCGAAGATGACCACCCGGTCCTTCGGCTTGATGCGTAGCGAACCGCTCGGCTTGATCACCTCGCCATCGCGATAGATGGCGCCGATGCGCATGCCATCCGGCAAATCGAGCTCTCGCAGGAACGGCCCCACCAGCGGCGAAGTTTCCAGCGCTTCGGCTTCGATTATCTCGGCCGCGCCGCGCTGGATCGAGTGGACCGCTCGAATGCGCCCTCGCCTCACATGCTGCAGGATGCGCGAGACCGTGACCGTGCCGGGATTGACCGTGGCGTCGATGCCGATGGATTTGGTGATGTCGAGATAGGTCGGATTGTTGATCAGCGCCAGGTTGGACTTGCAGCCGAGCCGCTTGGCCATGACGCTGGACAGGATGTTGACCTGATCGTTGTTGGTCAGCGCGATCATCAGGTCGGCTTCCTGAATGTCGGCTTCGAGCAGCAGCTTCTGGTCGAGCGCGCTGCCGTTGAGCACGACGGTCCGGCGCAGCGCGTCGGCGATCGCCACGGCGCGTTCGCGACCGTGCTCGATCATCTTCACCTTCGAGCGGTTCTGGCGCTGCTCGATGGTCTTGGCGACGAAAAGGCCGATATTGCCGCCGCCGGCGATGACGATGCGCGTCGCCTCCTGTTCCTCGTGGCCGAACAGGCCGAGCGTGCGCCGCACCTGGTCTTTTGCCGCGACAACATAGGCCAGGTCGCCGGTGATCAGTTGGTCGGCGGAACGCGGAATGAACAGCTTGCCGTTTCGGGAGACGCCGACCACCGTTGCCGGAAGGTCCGGAAAAAGCTCGCTCAACTGGGCAAGCGGCGTGTTTATGACCGGACAATCCTCAAGACACTCGATCGCCACCATAGCGATCTTATTGTCGGCAAATCGCACGACGTCCGTTGCGCCCGGCAGCGCAATGCGGCGCAGCACCATTTCGCCGACTTCCAGTTCCGGCGAGATGATCACGTCGATCGGCAGGTGATCGCGGGAAAACAGATCCTGGTAATGCGGCTGGAGATAGGATTGCGAGCGGATGCGTGCGACCTTCATCGGCACGTTGAAAAGCGCGTGAGCTACTTCGCAGGCGACGATGTTGACCTCGTCGTAAAGCGTCACCGCAATAATCATGTCGGCCTGCTGCGCGCCGGCTTTTTCCAGGACGTCAGGATGCGAGCCGTGCCCCACAAAGCCGCGGACATCGAGCGAATCGCGCACCGCTTGGATGAGTTCAGGCGAGGTGTCGATGATCGAGATGTCGTTTTTCTCGGCCGCCAGCCTTTCGGCAATGCCGTAGCCGACCTGCCCCGCGCCGCAGATTATGATGCGCATTTATGGTTCGGCCGAATGCTGGAAAGGAACACGCTCAGACTCCGAGGGATTTCAGTTTGCGGTGCAGCGCCGACCGTTCCATACCAATGAATTCGGCAGTGCGCGAGATGTTGCCGCCAAACCTGTTGATCTGCGCGATCAGATATTCCTTTTCGAACATTTCCCGCGCCTCGCGCAGCGGCAGCGCCATGATGTGCTGGTCCGACTGGTTGGGCGCGCGCGGCATGACATCGCCGATTTCGGCCGGCAACAAGTCGGCGGTGATCGGCGCTTCGACGTCGCTGCCGCGCACGAGGATCATCAGCCGCTCGACGTTGTTGCGCAACTGCCGGACATTGCCCGGCCAATTATGCGCCTGCAGCACCGCCATGGCGTCGTCGCCGATGCGGCGCGGCTTGATGCCCGCCTGTCGGGCAACCTGCTTCATGAAGCCGTCGACGAGATAGGGGATGTCTTCGCGCCGCTCGGCGAGACCCGGCACCATGACCGGCACCACCGCCAGGCGGTGATAAAGGTCTTCGCGGAAGCGGCCATCCGCGATCATCGCCTCGAGATTCTGCGCGGTCGACGAGATGATGCGGACATCGACCTTGACCCGCTTGGTGCCCCCTACCCGCTCGAACTGCTGGTCGACGAGAACGCGCAGGATCTTGCTCTGGGTCTCGCGCGGCATGTCGGCGACCTCGTCGAGATAGAGGATACCGCGATGCGCCTCCTCTAGAGCGCCGACCTTGCGTTCGCCGCCATTGGATTCGGTGCCGAAGAGTTCGATCTCCATGCGTTCCGGCGTGATCGTCGCGGCATTCAGCGACACAAACGGCCCGGTCTTGCGCGCCGACAATGCGTGTATGGCGCGGGCGACCTGCTCCTTGCCGGAGCCAGAAGGGCCGATGATCATGACCCGGCTGTTGGTCGGCGCCACGCGTTCGACGGTCTGGCGCAACTGCGTCATGGCCGACGACATGCCGATCAAATCATACGTCTCTCCGCTGCGCATCTTGAGGTCAAAGACCTCGCGCTTCAGCTTGGAGGTTTCGAGCGCGCGCTCGGCAATCAGGATCAGACGGTCGGCCTTGAACGGCTTTTCGATGAAGTCGTAGGCGCCGCGGCGGATCGCCGATACGGCGGTTTCGATATTGCCGTGTCCCGAGATCATCACAACCGGCAGGTTCGGATGCATGGTCTTGATCTCGTCGAGCAGCGCCAGCCCGTCGAGGCGCGAGCCCTGCAGCCAGATGTCGAGGAACACCAGCCGCGGCACACGGTCGGCGATCGACGCCAGCGCACTGTCGGCGTCGTGAGCCGTGCGTGTTTCGTGCCCTTCGTCACTCAGGATTCCGGCGACGAGTTCGCGGATGTCTTCCTCGTCGTCGACGATAAGAATATCAGACGCCATTATCGACCTTTTCAGTTTCTCGTTCGTTCGCATCGCCGCCGTCGCCCGGCGACTGAGCCGCATCTTCCGGCGCTGCGGGCAAAAGCATGGTTACCATAGCGCCGCGCCCGTCATGGAAATCAGGTGGCGCATCGTGAAGCTCCAGCCTGCCGCCGTGGTCCTCCACGATCTTCTTGACAATGGCGAGGCCGAGCCCGGTCCCCTTCTCACGGGTCGTCATGTAGGGCTCCAGGAGGCGCTGGCGGTTCTCGCGCGGCAACCCCTTACCATTGTCGATTATGTCGATGCGGATCATCCTGCCCTCGCGCCCGGCGCTGACGCGGATCATCCCATTCTGGCCGTTCTCGCGCTCGGCCGCCTCGATCGCTTCGGCGGCGTTCTTGATGACGTTGCCGAAAGCCTGGGACATCAGGCGGCTATCGAACTTGCCCTTGAGGGGCTCGCTGCCGAAGACGCGTTCAAAGGCGATGTCGGAGCGGCTGACCTCCACCAGGAACGACGCTTCGCGCAAAGGCTCGCGCAGGTCCATGATCTTCATTTCGGGCTTGGGCATACGCGCGAAGGCGGAGAATTCGTCGACCATGCGACCGATGTCGCCGACTTGCCGGATGATCGTGTCGGTGCACTGGTCGAAAACCTCACGGTCCTCGGTGATGACCTTGCCGTAGCGGCGCTTTATGCGCTCGGCCGACAGCTGGATCGGCGTGAGAGGATTCTTGATCTCGTGCGCGATGCGCCGCGCCACATCCGCCCAGGCCGACGTGCGCTGCGCCTGGACGAGATCGGTGATGTCGTCGATCGTCACCACATAGGATTTTTCGTCGTCGTGGTTCTCGCCGGCTTCGACGGTTATCTGCACGTTGAAGGTACGCTCGGCGCCGGCGCGATAAAAAGTCACCTGCTCGCGATAGACCGGCCGGCCTGATTTGCGCCCGATCTCGAAGACGCGCCCGACCTGTGGCAGCAGCGTCGAAAGATTCTGGCCGACCGAGGCTTTCGCTGAAAGCGCCAGCATGGTCTCGGCGGAGCGATTGACGATGGTTATGATGCCATAGGGATCGACGCCGACGACGCCCGCGGTCACGCCGGCAAGCACCGCCTCGGAAAAGCGCCGCCGTTCATCGACAAGATCCTTGGCGTTGAGGATTTCGTTGCGCTGGGATTTGAGCTGCAGCAGCATCTTGTTGAACGTATCGCCCAGCGAGGCGACATCGCCGTCGGACGGCCGCACCGGCACCGATACGTCGAGATTGCCGGTCGCGACCTCGTCGGCCGCACCGATCAACTGGCGGATCGGTCTTACCAGCCGGTCGGCGACCGCGATGCCGGTCCATATCGCCGCCAGCACGATGACCAGCGTCAATCCGAGATAGAGCAGAGCAAAGGCGACCTGCGTGGTGCCGCGGTTGGATTCGAGCCCGCGATAGGCATCGGTGTTGGCGGTCACGATCTGGCGTGCCCGGATAACCTCCGGGTCGACCAGTCGGATCGTGTAGAGATAGACGTCTGGAATTTCTCGCAGCTTGATCACGGCGCCGACTATGTTGCGGGTACGCGGCTCGATCAGCACCGGTTGGCCGTTCTGGGCATCCTGCACCGCGCCGGCTGGCGGCTCCGGCATCGTGAAATCGGCTGCCGTCTCGGCGCTCATGACGAACGATCCGTCGGCGCGGATGAGGGCCGCATGCGCCAGCGCACGGCCAACTGCCTGCTGGCTCATGAAATTTCGGAAGCCGGTGCGGTCGAGATTGTAGAGAGTGCGGGCGTTGTCCAGATCGTAGGCCATGGAAAGCGTCGTCCCCGACAGATTGCGGGCGTTTTCCTGCACGTAGGCCTCGGCGATCGACAGCGACGAATTCACGATCGTCTTGGTGCGGATCTCGAACCAGCGGTCCAGCCCGATGTCGAGCGTGATCGAGGCGACGACCGCGACCAGGATGGCCGGCAGCGCCGCCACCAGCGAGAACATGGCGACGATGCGCACGTGCAGCCGCGAAGCCGCCTTGCCTTTACGGCGTGCGATCAGGACGCGATGCACCTCGCGGCCGATCAGCGCGATCAGCAAAAGGATGAAGGCGGCGTTGATGCCGATGATCAGCGCCAGCGTAGTGGCGTCGTCCGGCTCAATCGGCGTGGCGCCGACCAGGATGGTGAACGAGATCGCGGCGGCGACAAGCGAACCCACGACAGCCACGATACCGGGCAACGCCAGCAGACGGCGGCCGTCAAGTGACCCGGCTTGCGAGAAAAGCCGTGTGGTTGCAGATGATGCCGGAATCGCCATGTGTGCTTGTGAAGCCTCGTTTGCGTTGGATGTATGCAACGCATTGTGGCGATTATGCAACAAAATGGCTGTGGGCGGAAATGTTTGGGTGTTTGACAGGCCGGTCGTCAGGCCTGCTTCGACGCCCGGTAGACGTTTACGCCGAGTTCGCGGATTTTCTTGCGCAGCGTGTTCCGGTTCAAGCCAAGCAGTTCGGCCGCCTTGATCTGGTTGCCGCGCGTGGCCGTCATGGAGGCGAGCACCAGCGGAAACTCGACTTCCGAAAGAATGCGCTGGTAGAGCCCTGCCGGCGGCAGGTCTTCGCCGAATGCCGAAAAATAGCGCTGCAGGTAATGTTCGACTGCCTGCCCGATCGACAGGTCGTCCGGGATGAGGCTTCCGCCCGGCACGGCCGGCTGGGCGCCGGTCTTGAGTTCGGTTTCGATGATCTCGGCCGTGATCTCGTCCTGCGCGTAGAGCGCGGCAAGCCGGCGAATCAGGTTCTCCAGTTCGCGCACATTGCCCGGCCAGGGATAGCGCTTCATCAGCTCGATGCCGCCGCTCGAAATGCGCTTGGTCTGCAGCCCTTCGCTTTCGCCCTGCTTGAAGAAGTGCCTGACGAGATCCGGAATGTCCTCGGAACGTTCCCGAAGCGCTGGAAGACGCAGCGGCACAACGTTGATTCGGTAGAATAAATCCTCCCGGAACAGGCCCTGGTTTATAAGCGTCCGCAAATCCTTGTTGGTGGCGGCGACGATCCGGACGTCGGTCTTGATCGGGGTACGGCCGCCGACCGTGGTATATTCGCCCTGCTGCAAAACACGAAGCAGCCTGGTTTGCGCCTCCATCGGCATGTCGCCGATCTCATCGAGAAAAAGCGTCCCTCCTTCCGCCTGCTCGAAACGGCCGGTGGAGCGGTTCTGCGCGCCCGTGAATGCGCCCTTCTCGTGCCCGAACAGTTCCGATTCGATCAGGTCGCGCGGAATTGCCGCCATGTTGATCGCCACGAACGGCCCGTTGCGCCGCCTGCCATACTCATGCAGCGCCCGGGCGACGAGTTCCTTTCCGGTGCCGGATTCGCCGGTGATCATCACCGTCAGGTCGGTCTGCATCATGCGGGCGAGCATGCGGTAGATGTCCTGCATGGCCGCCGACCGTCCGACCAGCGGCATCGATTCCGGCTGGTCTTCCGGTTGGACGTTACCTTGCGGCCGCTTCGGTTCCGAAAGCGCGCGGTTGACGATGTTCAGAAGTTCGTTGAGGTCGAAAGGCTTGGGTAGGTACTCGTAGGCGCCCGTCTCCGAAGCGCGTATCGCGGTCATGAACGTATTTTGCGCGCTCATCACCACGACCGGCAATTCGGGCCTGGCCTTCTTGATGCGCGGCAGCATGTCGAAGGCGTTTTCGTCGGGCATCACCACGTCGGTGATGACCAGATCGCCCTCGCCCGCCGCGACCCAGCGCCAGAGCGTCGCAGCATTCGAGGTGACACGAACCTCATGGCCAACCCGCGACAGCGCCTGATTGAGCACGGTGCGGATGGCGGCGTCGTCGTCCGCGACGAGAATGCTGCCTTTAGCCATCATCGCCGGTCTCCTTGGCTGTCGTCTTCATGTGGCGCAGACATTTCCTTCCACGCCGGCATCAGGATGCGGAAGGTGGTGCCGCGCGATGTGGATTCGCATTCGATGATGCCGCCATGTTCGCCGACGATCTTGGCGACCAGAGCGAGGCCGAGGCCTGATCCGTTCGGCTTGGTGGTGATGAACGGATCGAACAGGATCGGAAGGATATCCTCGGACACGCCGGGGCCGTTGTCGTGCACGCAGAATTCCAGCGGCAGCGAGACGCGGTCCTGCGAACCGGGCGCTGAAACGCGGATCCCAGGCCGGAATGCAGTCGACAGGGAAATTTCGCTCGTAGGCTGGTTACCGGCTGCTTCGGCGGCGTTCTTCACCAGGTTCAGGAATACCTGTACGAGCTGATCCCGGTTCGCGAACACCGAAGGCAATGACGGATCATAGTCCTCCAAGATCTTGATCCGGCTTGCAAAACCGTTCTTGGCTATCGCCTTGACGTGGTCCAGGACGATATGGATGTTGACCGGATAGCGCTCGATCGGCCGCTCGTCCGAAAACACCTCCATACGATCGACCAGCGAGACGATGCGGTCGGTTTCGTCGGTTATCAGGCGCGTCAGCGCTCGGTCTTCATCGGGCACCACCGTCTCCAGAAGCTGGGCCGCGCCGCGAATACCCGAGAGCGGGTTCTTGATCTCGTGCGCCAGCATGGCTGCCAGCCCGGTAACCGACCGCGCCGCGCCGCGATGCGTCATCTGGCGGTCGATCTTGTCGGCCATGGAACGTTCCTGGAACATCACCACGACCGATCCGGGCAGTTCAGGAACAGGCGCAACGTAGAGATCGACGATCCTTTCGACGCCGAGGCGGGGCGAAGATATGTCGACCCGGTATTCGTTGACCGGCGCGCCGCGCTCGCGAACCTGCTCGACCAGGATCAGGATCGGGCTGCCGAAAGGCACGAAGCGCGCCAGCGTGTTGCGGGCGAGCATGGCCGCGCTCGAACGGAAGAAATCCTCCGCATCGGCGTTGGCGTAGCTGATCATCCCCTCTGCGTCGATCATGATGACCGGACGCCGGATCGTGTTCAGAACGATCTGCGCTGCAGACGTAGGCTCGTCCACGACTGAGGCTGCTGGCAGATTCATGCTGCGCTCCTTGCGGCTTCGGTTCGCCACGGCGTGGTCAGGGCTTGCCGCAGCGCGGCGATGACTTGCACCGGCTCGAAGGACGACAGAACGGTCCGGCGAAGCTCCGCCGACGCCCCGCCTGCGTGGCGATCCAGATACCAGCCGAGGTGCTTTCGCGCCTGGCGCAGCCCACTCTCGACGCCGTACAACGCCAGCATGTCCTCGTAATGGGCGACGACATAGTCAGTGATCTCGCAGGCCTCCGGCGGCACGCCCGGCGCGGCTTCTCCTCGCGCGCCATGAGCTATGGCCCCAGCCGTCCATGGCGCGCCGTAGCTGGCGCGACCGACCATTACTGCGTCGGCGCCCGACAGGCTCAATATCTCCCTGGCGTCGGCCAGCGAGCCGACATCGCCATTGGCGACGACGGGAATGGAAACCGCGTCCTTGACGCGCGCTATCGCCCGCCAGTCGGCCCTGCCCTGGTAGAACTGGCAGCGCGTGCGGCCATGCACAGTGACCATCTTGACGCCGGCCTGCTCGGCCCGGCGCGCAAGCAGCGGTGCGTTGAGCGCGCTTTCGTCCCAGCCGAGCCGCATCTTCACCGTCACCGGCACTTCGACCGCGCCGATCACCGCCTCGATCAGCGTCAGCGCGTGGTCGAGATTGCGCATCAGCGCTGAGCCGGCATAGCCGCCCGTCACCTTCTTGGCCGGGCAGCCCATATTGATGTCGATGATGTCGGCGCCCTCGCCCGCCGCGATCCTCGCGCCTTCCGCCATATGCCCTGCTTCGCGCCCGGCAAGCTGGACCATGTGCACGGGAAGGCCCGAATGGCGGACCCGGCGCGCGGATGCCGCATGGCCCTTGGCCAGTTCACCGCTGGCGACCATTTCCGAGACGACGAGCCCCGCACCATGCGCATAGGCGCGCGTGCGGAACGCCTCGTCGGTGACGCCCGACATCGGCGCCAGGAACACGCGGTTGCGGATGACTACGCCGCCGACTTCGAGTGGACTGGCCAGATTGCTGAGTTCAGGCATGCACAAAAACAAAGCACCTTTTCATCATGCTCAATCCCTAGACATGTTGAGCGCTGCTGGCAACTGTCCGATGGGTGGAAATCATGGTCGAACCGGGAAATTGCTAGCCATTGCGCTGGCCTGCGACTATGCGTCTCGGAATGGAGAAGAGTTCCGACAGCCCTGCCGAGCACATTCACGGCCCGGTCGCCGCGGTCATCGTGGCGGCAGGCCGGGGCGAGCGCGCCGGCCTGGCGGACGGCCCGAAGCAATACCGGAATATCGGCGGACGCACCGTCATCGCCCGCACGCTCGAAGCCTTCCTCGCGCACCCGGACATCGGCCCGATCGTGGTGGCGGTACACGCCGACGACGAGGCCCTGTTTCGGGTCGCAGCCGGCGATGCCGGCGATCGGGTGATCGTCGTGCATGGCGGCGCGACGCGTCAGGACTCCACGCGGCTCGGGCTGCTCGCCTTGCGCGAGAAATCGCCGGGCGTTGTCCTCATCCATGACGGCGCGCGGCCCTTCATCGACATCGAGACCATCGACCGCGTGATCCTGGCCATCGACGCGGAGCACGGCGCGGTGCCGGCCTTGCCGGTCTCCGACACGCTGAAGAAGGAGGCGGCCGACGGTACGGTCTGCGAAACCGTGCCACGCGCCGGGCTCTATGCCGCGCAGACCCCTCAGGGGTTTCCCTTCGGCCCGATCTTTGCGGCGCACCAGAAAGCGTTCGAGGCGGGCGTCGCCGATTTCACCGATGATGCGGCCATCGCCGAATCGGCTGGAATTCCGGTACGCATCGTCCCGGGCTCACCCGACAATCTGAAGCTCACCTGGGCCAGGGACATAACGATGGCCGACCAGCGCCTTTCGGAAACAAGAACCGGCTTCCCGGACGTCCGCACCGGCAACGGCTACGACGTGCATTCCTTCGAGCCAGGAAATAGCGTCACACTGTGCGGCGTCGCCATTCCGCATCACCTGAAGCTCTCTGGACATTCCGACGCCGATGTGGGCCTGCATGCGCTGACGGACGCGCTTCTGGCCACCTGCGGCGCTGGCGATATCGGCACGCACTTTCCGCCCACGGACCCGCAGTGGAAGGGCGCGGCCTCGCGCATTTTCGTCGAGCACGCGGCAACGATCGTGCGCGCCAAGGGCGGACGCATCGCCAATGCAGACATCACGCTGATCTGCGAGGCGCCGCGCATCGGTCCGCATCGCGAGGCCATGACCGGGGCGCTCGCGACAATGCTCGGTATCGACCGGTCGCGTATTTCGGTGAAGGCGACCACCAACGAGAAGCTCGGTTTCATCGGTCGCGAGGAAGGCATCGCGGCGATCGCGACGGCGACCGTCGTTTATCCCGGGGAACTGCCCGAATGAACGACCTCGGAGAACTGGCCGACCGTTTCCTCCAGGCATGCGCCAGCCATAAGATCCTCGCCGCAACGGCGGAATCTTGCACCGGCGGCATGATCATTTCGATACTTACGGACATCCCGGGTTCGTCGTCGATAGTCGACCGCGGTTTCGTCACCTATTCCAACGACGCCAAGATCGAGATGCTCGGAGTTTCCCCGGTCACTCTCGACGCGCATGGCGCGGTCTCGCGCGAAACGGCGCTGGAGATGGCGGTTGGCGCGCTGGCCCGCTCGCATGCCGGCATTGCGCTTTCGGTCACCGGCATCGCCGGCCCCGATGGCGGCTCGGCGGAAAAGCCCGTCGGGCTGGTCTGGTTCGGCCTGGCCCGGCAGGGTTCTCAGCTCATCGCCGAGCAGCGCGTCTTCGAAAATCGCGGCCGCGATTTCATCCGCCGCGAATCTGTGCGGACGGCGCTGGAGATGGCGCTGAAGGCGCTGCAAGTTTAAGCATCGTGCCGAAAAGTGGATGCCGGTTTTCGGCAAAAACGATGCGAAACAAAAAGCTTAGAGCGAGATGCCCGATTCCGAAATCGGGCGGCTTGCTCAAGTTCGGCTAAGTTACCTGTTCCCCATAGATGGCGTCGGCGCGCTTCTCGAAAGCCTCCGAAAACATGCGGAACGCGCGGTCGAACATCGCACCCATCACGGCGCCGAGAATCCGACTCTTGAACTCGTAGTCGATCGAGAACACGACATTGGAATGGCCGCTGCCGGCCGGCTCGAAACGCCAGATGTTGGTGAGGTAGCGAAACGGTCCGTCGACATATTTCACGTCGATGACGTTTTCGTCCGGCTTCAGATGCACCTGGCTGGTGAAGGTCTCGCGGATCGCCTTGTAGCCCACCGTCATATCGGCGAGCAGCATGGTGCGCCCGTCACGCTCCCGGCGCGAGCGCACTGACAGCGCCTCGCAAAGCGGCAGGAACTCCGGATATTTTTCTACATCCGCGACCAGCGCGAACATCTCATCCGGAGTATGGTCCACCCGTCGCGTTGTCTCGAATTTAGGCATGGGGCCCAAAGCCTTAGGCGGATTTGCTTAGAAACGCCTCGCGTGCGGCGCGAAGTTTTGCAAAATCCTCCCCGGCATGGTGCGAAGAGCGGGTCAGCGGGCTCGAGGCGACCAGCAGAAAGCCTTTGGATTTGCCGATCGTCTCATAGGATTTGAATTCCTCCGGCGTGACGAATTTTTTCACCGGATGGTGCTTTTTCGACGGCTGGAGATATTGGCCGATCGTCATGAAGTCGACATCAGCCGAACGCAGATCGTCCATGAGCTGCAGGATCTCGTTTCGCTCTTCACCAAGCCCGACCATGATTCCGGATTTAGTGAACATCGACGGATCGAGTTCCTTGACCCGCTGCAAGAGCCTTATCGAATGGAAATAGCGCGCGCCGGGCCGCACCGTCAGGTAGTTCGACGCCACCGTTTCGAGATTGTGGTTAAACACGTCGGGCTTTGCCGCCACGACGACCTCCAGCGCCCCGTCCTTGCGCAAAAAGTCCGGCGTCAGGATCTCGATCGTCGTCTGCGGCGTCGCCGCGCGGATGGCGTGGATCACGTCGGCAAAATGTTGGGCGCCGCCATCATCGAGGTCGTCGCGGTCGACCGAGGTGATGACGACGTGGCTGAGCCCCATCTGCTTCACCGCCTTGGCGACGCTGTCCGGCTCATTCGGGTCGAGCGCGGTCGGGCGCCCCGTCGAAACGTTGCAGAAGGCGCAGGCGCGGGTGCAGATCTCACCCATGATCATGAAGGTCGCGTGCTTCTTTTCCCAGCACTCGCCGATGTTCGGGCAGCCCGCCTCCTCGCAGACGGTGACGAGCTTGTGCGACTTCACGATCTCGCGCGTTTCGGCATAGCCTTTGGAGGTCGGCGCCTTGACCCTGATCCAGTCGGGCTTGCGCAAAACCTCCTGGTCCGGCCGGTGCGCCTTTTCGGGGTGCCTCAGGCGGGGCGCGTTCGAAATCGTGTCGAGTATAGTGACCATTTTTTCAGTTCACTCCGCTCGCCTTGGCGCGTCCGAAAATCCACAACAGCAGAACCGCGCCGGCGACGGCCACGATCAGGTTTCCCAGAAAGCCCTGATACTGGAAATTCAGCAACCCGGCGAGCGTGCCCCCGACAAACGAGCCGGCGATGCCGACCAGGATGTTGGTGAACAGCCCGTGATTGCGGTTCATCGCCTTTTCGGCGACGTAGCCGGCGAGAAATCCGATCAGAAGCATGCCGAAAAAGCCGACGCCCGGCATGCCCATTATACCGACGCTCTGTTCCATCACCTGCTCCTGTGCCGCTCAGCCAGAACCCGCATATATGTCAGATTACCCTGCCGAAACAGCCCTACCCGTGGCAAGCTGTCATGCGTTCAGCGCGCGGCCATAGGCGTCGAGCACGCTTTCCTTCATCATTTCCGAGAGCGTCGGATGCGGGAAGATCGAGTGCATCAGTTCTTCCTCGGTGGTTTCGAGGTTCATTGCCACGACGAAACCCTGGATGAGTTCGGTGACTTCCGCGCCTACCATATGAGCGCCGAGCAATTGCCCGGTCTTCTTGTCGAATATCGTCTTCACCAGACCCTGATCCTCGCCGAGCGCGATCGCCTTGCCGTTGGCGACGAAGGGGAAGCGGCCGACGCGAATGTCGCGGCCTTCGGCCTTGGCCTTGGCTTCCGTCAGGCCGACCGACGCCACCTGCGGGTTGCAATAGGTGCAACCCGGTATTTTCAGCTTATCCATCGGATGGACGTTCGGCAGGCCGGCGATTTTTTCCACGCAGATGACAGCCTCATGCTCGGCCTTGTGGGCGAGCATGGGCGGGCCGGCCACGTCGCCGATGGCGTAGATGCCCGGCACATTGGTCTTGCCGTAGCCGTCGATGACTACCGTGCCGCGGTCGGTCTTGACGCCCAGCGCCTCCAGCCCGAGATTTTCGACATTGCCCTGCACGCCGACCGCCGAGATCAGCCGGTCCGCCGTGATCTTCTCGACTTTGCCGTCCTTCATCTCGACATGGGCGGTGATCGAATTCGCCGTCTTCTCGACCTTGGTCACCTTGGCCTCGAGGATGATCTTCATGCCCTGCTTTTCGAACTGCTTCTTGGCAAAGGCGGAGATTTCGGCATCCTCGACCGGCATCACCGCTGGCAGCAGTTCCACGACCGTCACTTCCACGCCCATGGTGCGGTAGAAGGAGGCGAATTCGATGCCGATCGCGCCCGAACCCATCACCAGCAGCGATTTCGGCATTTCGGGCGGCACCATCGCCTCGAAATAGGTCCAGATCAGCTTTCCGTCCGCCTCGATGCCGGGCAGCGCGCGCGGCCTTGCGCCGGTCGCTAGGATGATGTGCTTGGCGGTGTAGGTTCCCTCGCCCTTGGTGTTCTTGGGCAGCGGCGCCTGCGGCTCCATCGGCTTCTTGGATGATTTCGACACGACGATCTCATTGGGCTTGGTCAGCTTGGCCTCGCCCCAGATCACGTCGACCTTGTTCTTCTTCATGAGGAAGCCGACGCCGCCATTCATGCGTTGCGCTATCCCGCGCGAGCGCTCGACGATCGCCTTCAAATCGGGCGTCACCTTGCCCTCGATCTTGAGGCCGTAGTTCTTCGCATGCTCGGCATAATGAAAAATCTCGGCCGAGCGCAGCAGCGCCTTGGTCGGGATACAGCCCCAGTTGGAGCATATGCCGGCAAGATGCTCGCGCTCGACGATCGCGGTCTTGAGGCCGAGCTGCGCCGCGCGGATCGCTGCAACATAGCCGCCCGGGCCTGAACCGATGATGATGACGTCGTAGGTTTCGGCCATGGCTTTCTCCTGAAAAATCAAAGCGCGAGCATGACGCGCACCACGGGCGCGAGCGCTTCGCCAATCCGGCGGGTGTTTTCGGCGTCGAGATGCACGCCGTCGAGCGGCGTGGTTTCGGCGACGGAGCCCGCATTGAAAAAGCCGCAGCCGACTTCGTCGGCGAGTTCGGCATACATGCCGGCCAGTTCGCGGGAAGCGGCGTCGCCGCCCGCGAACATGCCGGAAAATTCTGCGTTTTCGGTGCGGCTGACCGGCGGCGGAGCGACGAGCAATATCTCCGGCGCCTCGGCATCCAGCGGGTAGGCGTGGCCGCGCACGATCTTCACCAGCCGGCCCATGCCCTGCTTGGCCGCCAGCGGATTACCATGAATCCACGGCTTCATGTCATTCGAGCCGAGCATGATGACGATCACGTCGAGCGGCGAATGCGTGCCGAGCAGCGTCGGCAGCGTCCGCGCGCCATTGCGGTCCTCGCCGGCGAGGTTATCGTCGAAGGCGGTCGTCCTGCCGTTCAGCCCCTCGGCAATGACCTGCACGCCGTCGCCGAGCGCCGCCTGCAGCACGCTCGGCCAGCGATCTTCGAGCGCATGGCGACCTGGTCCGACGGCGTTATAACCCCAGGTCAGCGAATCGCCGTAGCAGAGGACGGTTTTCATAGCGCCTGCCTGGATTCCCCTCCCCCTTGCGGGGAGGGGCTAGGGGTGGGGGTGGTTCCGCCAAGCGCGGTGGCAATACGATCGAGCACCGACTTGAAGCCCAGCACAATGTCCTCGTTGGAAAATCTCAGCACTCGGTATCCGTCCGCCTTCAAAGCCTGCTCGCGCCCCCGGTCGTAACTCTTAGCGGCAACGGTCCCATGAATAGGTCCGTCGAGTTCCACGATGAGCCTATGCCTGAGGCAGCAAAAGTCCGCCACATATTGGCCGATGGCCACCTGCTTTCGAAAATGCGTGCCCTCACCTGCGAATCCGTTGCGCAAATGTGTCCATAGCTGCTTCTCCGCGTCCGTCATTGCGCGGCGCAGTTTGCGCGCATTCACCTTTGCCTTCGGTTCGGTCGCCTTCTCCGGCATTTGCTTCCAAGGCATCTCAAATCTCCACCATCGAGCCGAGCGTCACCACCCCCACCCGGCCCTTCGGGCCACCCTCCCCGCAAGGGGGAGGGTTGGCGCTGGCGCCTAAACCAGCATTCCCATCGGGTTCTCGATATGGCGCTTGAAGGCTACCAGCAGCTCGGCGCCTAGCGCGCCGTCGACCGCCCGGTGGTCGGTCGACAGCGTCACCGACATCATCGTCGCGATCTTGATCTCGCCGTTCTTCACGACAGCCCGCTCCTCGCCCGCGCCGACCGCCAGGATGGTCGCGTGCGGCGGGTTGATGACCGCCGAAAAATCCTTGATGCCGAACATGCCGAGATTGGAGACGGCCGTGGTGCCGCCCTGGTATTCCTCCGGCTTCAGCTTCTTGTTGCGCGCGCGGGCAGCCATGTCCTTCATCTCGTTGGAAATGACCGACAGCGTCTTTTCGTCCGCCTTGCGGATGATCGGCGTGATCAGTCCGCCGGGGATCGACACCGCCACCCCGACATCGGCATGTTTGTGCTGGACCATGGCCGTCTCGGTCCACGAGACGTTGGCCGGCGGCACGTCGCGCAGCGCCAGCGCCATTGCCTTGATGATCAGATCGTTGACCGACAGCTTGTAGGCCGGGACCTCGCCCTTGTCGGTCTTCCTCATCGGGGCTGCGGCGTTGAGCTGCGCCCGAAGCGCCAGCAGCGCATCGAGCTCGCAGTCGAGGGTGAGGTAGAAATGCGGGATCGTCGACTTCGCCTCGACCAGCCGCCGGGCGATGGTCTTGCGCATATTGTCGTGCGGGACGAGTTCGTAGGAGCCCTCGGCGAAGAGTTTCAGCACCTGCTCGTCGGACATGGGCTTCGCTGCCGGAGTAGCAGCCGGCGCTGCGCCCGGAGCCGCCTTCTCCGCAGGCGCAGCCTTGGCCGCACCGCCGGCGATCGCGGCTTCGACATCGGCCTTCACCACACGCCCATGCGGGCCGGAACCGTTAACCGCCGAAACTTCGATGCCGGCGTCCTTGGCGATTCGGCGGGCGAGCGGCGAGGCAAAGACGCGGTTCCCGGCGTCGTGGCCGTTCGACTTCGCGGCCTGCGCCGGTTCGGCTGTCTTATTGGGAGCGGCGGCCGGCGCTGCATCCTTCGCAGCAGGCTTCGGTGCTTCGGATTTCATGTCGGCTGACTTGGACGCCTGTGCCTTCGGTGCTTCGGCCTGCGCGCCGTTGCCGCCCTTCGCCGCCGCGCTCGCATCTTCGCCCTCGGCCGCGAGCACCGCGATCAGCGCGTTGACTTTGACGCCCTCGGTTCCCGCAGGCACCACGATCTTCGCCACCGTGCCCTCGTCGACCGCTTCGACCTCCATCGTCGCCTTGTCGGTCTCGATTTCGGCGATCACGTCGCCCGGCGCGACCTTGTCGCCCTCTTTGACCAGCCATTTGGCGAGATTGCCCTCCTCCATCGTAGGCGAAAGAGCCGGCATGGTGATGTTGATGGGCATCGCTCTCCCCTAATTCACAATCGAGCCGGACCCGATATCGGTCGGCGATTCAACTTCTGCTTTGAAAATGGCCAGCATGTCCGCAGTGGCTTCCTCTTCGGAGCGCGCCGCGCCGTATTGCGTCAGCGCCCGAGCAAAATGCCGCATGAAATCGGCGAGCATTATGCCGGCGGCGCCTGCCGAGCCGACCCTTGCCGGATCGAGCTTGACCACCATGCCCCCATCCTCGCCGCGATAGGCGACGAGGAACGGCGAATTGTTCACGTCATGGCCGGAGGGTGCTGGTTTGCGCTTTCCGAACATGCCGGTCTCCTAGCGATACGTAACAGCCTTCACCGCCGCGACCACCTCGCCAACATTCGGCAGCGCCAGCTTTTCGAGATTGGCCGCATAGGGCATCGGCACGTCCTTGCCGGCAATCGTGATCACCGGCGCGTCGAGGTGGTCGAAGGCGCGCTGCGACACCTGGTTGGCGATGAAATCGCCGACCGAGGACTGCGGATAGCCCTCTTCGACGACGACGAGCCGGTTGGTCTTTTTGACAGAGGCGATGACGGTGTCGAGATCCATCGGCCTGATGGTCCGCAGATCGACGATTTCGACGTCGATGCCCATCCCGCGCAGTTCGGCTTCGGCCTTGACCGCATAGGTCATGCCGATGCCCCAGGAGACG
Organism: Pseudaminobacter sp.; assembly: GCA_035941355.1. Taxonomy (GTDB): domain Bacteria; phylum Pseudomonadota; class Alphaproteobacteria; order Rhizobiales; family Rhizobiaceae; genus Allomesorhizobium. The sequence continues at coordinate 725 of DASZDZ010000059.1, read as the reverse complement.
ATGGTGATGTCCTTGCCCTGCTTGTGAATGCGCGCCTTGCCGATCGGGAGGACAAAGTCGTCGAGCTTCGGCACATCGAAGGACTGGCCGTAAAGAATCTCGTTCTCGAGGAAGATGACCGGGTTCGGGTCGCGGATCGCAGCCTTCAGCAAGCCCTTCGCGTCGGCCGCAGTATAGGGCATCACCACTTTCAGGCCCGGCACATGGCTGTACCATGCGGCATAATCCTGGCTGTGCTGCGCGGCCACGCGCGCCGCAGCCCCGTTCGGCCCGCGAAACACGATCGGCGCGCCCATCTGGCCGCCTGACATATAGAGCGTCTTGGCCGCCGAATTGATGATCTGGTCCATCGCCTGCATGGCGAAGTTGAAGGTCATGAATTCGACGATCGGCTTCAGCCCGGCCATCGCCGCGCCCACGCCGATGCCGGCGAAGCCGTGTTCGGTAATCGGCGTGTCGACCACGCGCCTGTCGCCGAACTCCTGCAGCAGGCCTTGCGTGATCTTGTAGGCGCCCTGGTACTCGGCGACCTCCTCGCCCATGATGAAGACGTCCGGATCGCGCCGCATCTCTTCGGCCATGGCGTCGCGAAGCGCCTCGCGCCGAACTCGTCGAGCAGCCCCTGCGTCACCTTGTAGGCACCCTGATACTCCGCGACCTCCTCGCCCATCACGAAGACATCGCCGTCGCGGCGCATCTCTTCGGCCATTGCGTCACGGAGCGCT
>DASZDZ010000058.1:0-66893 GCA_035941355.1 Pseudaminobacter sp. | reverse complement strand
GGCATCGAAAGTGCCAACGATGTGGTTGATATAGGCCACAGAGCGGAGAGGACGGCAAATGAAGGATACGATGATCGGGGTGGATCTGGCAAAGAACGTTTTCCAGCTTCACGGCGCGTCGATGACGGGAGAGGTGAAGTTTCGCAAGAAGCTCGCACGCGGACAGTTTTTGCGGTTCATGGCGGATCAGGCGCCGGCACTGGTGGCCATGGAGGCTTGCGGCAGCGCGCATCACTGGGCTCGCGAGTTGGTCAAGCTCGGTCACGAGGTCAAGCTCATCGCGCCGCAGTATGTCCGCCCCTTCGTGAAGCGCCAGAAGAATGATGCTGCCGATGCCGAGGCCATCGTAACTGCGGCGCGTCAGCCTGAAATGCGCTTCGTCGAACCCAAGACGCCAGACCAGCAAGCGAGGGCGGTTCTGTTCCGCGCTCGCGAACGCATTGTCCACCAACGCACGGAACTAGTGAACGCGCTGCGCGCGGTGCTCTACGAGTACGGGCAGGTTGTTCCGCTCGGGATCGGCCACATCAAGCGCATCGAGGGAATGATCGAAGACGATTGCATCGACCTGCCCGAGATCGTGCGTGAAGAGTGCCACGATCTGCTGGCGCAGATTGGCGAGAAGACGGCCCGGATCGACCATAAAACGAAGAAGCTCGCTGAGCTTTCCAGGCAAAGTGATGACGCGAGGCGGCTTCAGACGATGCCGGGTGTCGGCCCAATGATCGCCCTGGCCGTCGAAGCATTTGCTCCAGCGATGGAGAGCTTCCGGTGCGGCCGGGATTTTGCAGCGTGGCTCGGACTTGTGCCCCGGCAGTTCTCGTCCGGCGGCAAGGAAAGGCTCGGTCGGGTATCGAAAGCTGGGCAGGCCGATATCCGCAGGCTGCTGATCATCGGCGCGATGGCGCGCGTGAGCTGGGCAAGCCGCAAGCCTCCCGTGCAGGGTTCATGGCTGGCTCGGATGCTGGCGAGGAAACCGCGGATGCTGGTGGCGATCGCCCTGGCGAACAAGATGGCCCGGAAAATCTGGGCGATGCTGACGAAACAGGAAGAGTATCGAGATCCGGTGGTGGCTGTGGCGGCGTGACCTTATGCTGACCGCGAACAACCAACGCCGGTAAGGAGGTGTGAGAAGTCGATGACCTGAATGGGCAAAATGATCGAACAGATCTGGACCGGGAAAACCAGAAATTAACTGGGAGCGAAGAGCTCGTTTGGCAGATTTGGACCCGTTCCGCAGATCACCATACCGGCCCGCGGCTTTTGAAAGTGCCGCACCAATGAGGCCTGACAGAAGACCGCACACGATCACATGCTCTGAAGGCCAAAAACTTCTTGCGCCACGGGCGGCAACCACAGAAGGTAATTGGCTGCGCTTCGACATCGTAAGGGCCTCATTTCCCCGCCTCATTTCGTCCAGCACCCCTCATCCGTCTTGGCGCTTCGCGCCAATCCACCCTGTCCGGCCGGGTCCCCGGTGCTTCGCACCGTCCCGGCGTTCGCCGGCCTTTCATCGTGCCACCGGCACGATGAATTCGCGTTCCGCGAACCGGCTGCTCACCCCACAAGGGGAGAAGGGAGAGGCGCGCAGTTCTTCATTGCCACGCTGCGTTTCCGCCCTGGCCATTGTGGGAAGCGGCGCATGGCAACCACGCCGATTATTTTAGTTATTTGACGCGCTGCCATGCGCCGCCGGCGTTTTCTCCCCCTGACCGCTCCCGGCCCATGCCCTGTCCCGGTAATCTGGGACGGAGCGCGGGCGCACAGGCGCGACCCGGGGCCGGAGCGCCCCGCGCGACCATGCGGGAGTCATCTCCGGCGCCACACTTGCCTGGATGCCGGTCGTGTACACCCGTTCCCACCAGCAAGCTGCCGGGAAGAGTATGCGGGCATCGAGGGAGGGTGTGGACAAAGCCGAGGAAAACATTCCTGACAGATGCTGACAGAGAGGGGCGATGGCCAACCTCCAACATTGGAATCGCCTGGCCGAGCGAGGCGCACCCCACCCACCCGAAGGTTCGGAGGGGGCAGATTCTCTCCGCGCCGGTCACACGGCGCTCACGTTCGCGCGAGCGGCTTGCCGGAATTGCTGTTTCGCCTAGTCTGCAGCCTGACGTTGCGGCAGGGTATGCCACTCTACACGAGGGCCCAGATAAAGGAGTTTTCGCCATGCAATTTTCGCGACGCGACACGCTGCAGCTCGCCGGGGCGGCCGGCCTCGCAGGCCTGGGGACCATGGTTTTCATGCCGTTCACGGCTCGCGCGCAAGCGCAGGGCGACAGCTACAAGACGGACGGCGGCGAGATCGTCGTCAGTCCGGTCAGCCATGCGAGCTTCGTGATGAGCGTGCCGGGGCTGGTGATCTACGCCGACCCGGTGGGCGGCAAGGCGCTCTATGACGGCCAGCCGGCGGCCGGGCTGGTGCTGATCACGCATGAGCACCAGGACCATTTCGACCCGGAGACGCTGGCCGCGCTGGTCGGCGCCGACACCAAGCTGCTGGTGAACCCCGCCGTGATGGAGATGCTGCCGGCCGAGCTCAAGGAGAAGGCGACCGCGATCGCCAATGGCGGGAAGACCACGGTCGGCACGGTCGAGATCGAGGCGATCCCGGCCTACAACACCACCGAGGACCGCAAGAAATATCATCCGCAGGGCCGCGACAACGGCTATGTGCTCACCGTCGACGGACGCCGCGTCTACATCGCCGGCGACACCGAGGACATTCCCGAGATGCGCGCGCTGAAGGACATCGACATCGCCTTCGTGCCGATGAACCTGCCCTTCACCATGGACATCGACCAGGCGAGCTCGGCGGTCGCCGAGTTCAAGCCGGCGGTGGTCTATCCCTATCACTACAAGGGGCAGGACCCCGAGGCCTTCGCCGCCAAGGTGGCGGAAAGCGCGGCCGAGGTGAAGGTGGTGCAGGGGAGGTGGTACGGGTGAGGGAGGGCGCTATCGCCAAACGATCCATCGCCGCGGCATGACCGGCTACGTCTACATGACCGCAAGCCAGAAGCGCGGCACTATCTATATCGGCGTCACCAATGATCTTGGCCGGCGCATTCCCGAGCACCAGTCCGGCAAGGGCTCGCGCTTCACGTCCCGCTACGGCGTCCAGCGGCTCGTCTGGTATGAAGAGCACTTCGACATACGCGACGCCATACAACGGGAGAAATCGCTGAAGCGCTGGTCGCGACAGTGGAAGATCGACCTGATCGAGAAGACGAACCCGGAATGGTTCGAGCTGTTTCGCGGGACGGGGTGGTAGGGCTCTGCCGCCGGGCCGCACGGACGCGCGATGACAAGCGTCGCGGCAAGAGCCGGCGGTTGCGATTGCCCCCTGCCACTCCTGCCTTCGTCATCCTCGGGCGGAGTAAGGAGCGAAGCGACGCGGCGAAGACCCGAGGATCCATGCCGTGACGTTGACGCGCTGCTTGGCGGTTCAAAAGGGAGGCGCCCGTCCTGCACTGTCGGGCGCGCTGCGGTATCGTAACGGCATGGATCCTAGGCTCTCCGCCTCCGCTTCGCTCCGGCTTCCGGCCTAGGATGACGAAGGGAAGGGATGCGCTCATCCTACGGGCGGCGCGGCTGTACCGCCGGGCCAAGACGCGTAACGACAACGTTGCGGCAAAGGGCCTACGTTTGCGATTGTCCTCTGCCGCTTCTGCCTTCGTCATCCTCGGGCGAAGCAAGGAGCGAAGCGACGCAGCGCAGACCCGAGGATCTATGCCGCGACGTTGATGCGCTTCCTGGCGGTTCAAAGAGAAGCGCCCGCCCTGCACGGTCGGGCGCACTGCCGCATGGCAACGGCATGGATCCTAGGCTCTCCGCCTCCGCTTCGCTCCGGCTTCCGGCCTAGGATGACGAAGGGAAGGGATGCACTCTCGCTAATCGCCGACGTCAGCCCAAACGATGCCCGTTTTTCACGCGACGGCGGTTACGATGCGGACGTTCCGATCCGCGGCATAGGCAAGGGTGGCGCGGATGTAGCCGTCAAGCGACTCCTGCCGCTTGAACTTCAGGCCTTCGAGTTGCTTGTTGCGCAGCGCCTGCCATAGCATGTTCTCCGCCTTGGTGGCGTCGGCGCGCATTGAGCGGGCGAAGGCGCGGTGCGGTGGTGGGACGGCCCGGCGCATTTTTCTCTCCCCCAGCGGGCAAGCGCCGCAAGAGAGGGGATCTGTTGGTAGTCTCTCAGTTTGAAATAAGCGGAATGATCAGCACGACGACGACTTCGATGAGGGGGATTACCACGTAGATGGCAAGAAAGCCGGCAATCCACATCCCGATTTTGACCAGCCATGACGGATGAGGGGTAGCCTTCCAAGCGAAATATGCGCTCGCGACGCCCAAACCCAATGTGGCAATGCCAATGACCGGAGACCGCGTCATTGGAAGCATTAGATCATCAAAAACAAGAAAGATCGCGCTAATGAAGATTAGCTGGGACGTGAGCCCGAATAGAAACGCGCGTATCACGCGGCCCGCCCGGCGCTATCTTTTATCGGCATCAGGCGACGGCTTTCGTTTTGTACGACCCGCGCTTGCCCAGCTTCGGTGCAAGCGCATCCATCTTCTCGCAAAGATTGTCCATTGACCAGAGCGTTTTGGAGACGCCAGCCGCCTAACGCCCCCTCTCTTGGATTTTCTACGACTTGGCCTTCGCAAGGTTCGCCCTTCGGGCGGCTCGGCTAAGACCGTGAAAATCCATTCTCCCCCGCCGAGGGGGAGATAATGCGCTGCATCGACGGCCGGCTAGCGGTTGCTCACCTTAGGAGAGTGGAAGGTGGCGCAATATGTGCGAATGCTGGGTCAATTACTTCGCTGCCAGCGGGAACTTCACTGCCGACGCACGACGCGAGGCTGTACGTGATGGCGCACCGGCGATTGATCTGATCGATGGGGGACGGGCTGTGTGATCTGCTGCGTGATCTGAAGATCGGCGTGAAAGTGCAGATGGTTCCGCAAGTGACGGTTGACGAGACGGCCTTCGCGGGGTTCTGAAATCCCCTCTCTTGCGATTTCTAACACTTAGCTCGCTCTCTCCGCGTCCTTCGACAAGTTCAGGACGCGGCGCTCGGCTAAGGTGTTGAAATCGCTTTCTCCCCCGCATGGGGGGAGAGGGCGGCGTTAAGCCCCCGCTGAATACGCCGCGATCGCCGCCATGTTGACGATATCGCTGTCCTTGGCGTTGAGGCTGACGATCTGGACCGGCTTGTTGAGCCCCACCAGCAGCGGGCCGATGACCATCGAGCCGCCGAGCTCCTGAAGCATTTTCGTCGAGATCGAGGCCGAGTGGAAGGCCGGCATGACCAGCACATTGGCCGGGCCCGACAGGCGGCAGAACGGATATTGCTGCATCGCCTTGGCGTTGAGCGCGACATCGGCCGCCATCTCGCCGTCATACTCGAAATCGACGCGGCGCTTGTCGAGGATCTGGACCGCCTCCTGGACGCGGGCCGAGCGCTCGCCAGCGGGATGGCCGAAGGTCGAATAGGCAAGCATCGCCACGCGCGGCTCGTAGCCCATGCGGCGCGCGAAGCCCGCGGCTTCCTCGGCGATGTCGGCGATCTCGACGGCGTTGGGCATGTCGTGGACGGCGGTGTCGGCGACGATGACCGTGCGGCCGCGGCAGAGCGCGATCGACACGCCGATGACGCGGTGGCCGGGTTTTTCGTCGATGACGCGGCGGATGTCGTCGAGCGCGGTCGAATAGTTGCGGGTGACGCCGGTGACCACCGCGTCGGCGTCGCCCAGCGCCAGCATGCAGGCGGCGAAATGGTTGCGGTCGTTGTTGATCAGCCGCTGGCAGTCGCGGAACAGGAAGCCCTTGCGCTGCATGCGCTCGTAGAGATAGTCGGCATAGACGGCGTTGCGCCGCGACAGGCGGGCGTTGATGATCTCGATGCCCGGCCGGTCGAGCTCGACGCCGGCTTGGCGCGCGGTCTCCCTGACCTGCTCCTCGCGGCCGACAAGGATGGCGGTGCCGAGCCGCTGGTTGGCGTAGGAGACGGCGGCGCGCATGACCTGCTCCTCCTCGCCCTCGGCGAAGACGACGCGCTTGGGCTGGCGGCGCACGCGGTCGTAGATGCGCTGCAAGGTCGAGGCGATCGGGTCGCGGCGGGCGGAAAGCTCCTGCGCGTATTTGTCGAGGTCGAGGATCGGCCGGCGCGCGACGCCGGAATCCATCGCCGCGCGGGCGACGGCGACCGGGATGGCCGAGATCAGGCGCGGATCGAACGGCACCGGGATGATGTAGTTCGGCCCGAACCTCGGGCGGTTGCCCTGATAGGCGGCGGCGACGTCGTCGGGCACGTCCTGGCGGGCGAGCTCGGCGAGCGCTTCGGCGGCGGCGACCTTCATCGCGTCGTTGATGGTGGTGGCGCGGACGTCGAGCGCGCCGCGAAAGATGTAGGGGAAGCCTAGAACATTGTTGACCTGGTTGGGATAGTCGGAGCGGCCGGTCGCCATGATGGCGTCGGTGCGGATCTCGTGGACCTCCTCCGGCGTGATCTCGGGATCGGGATTGGCCATGGCGAAGATGATCGGGTTCTCGGCCATGGAGCGGATCATGTCCGGCGTCAGCGCGCCCTTGGCGGAAAGGCCGAAGACGATGTCGGCGCCGTCGAGCGCCTCGGCCAGCGTGCGCTTCTCGGTCTTCACCGCATGCGCCGACTTCCACTGGTTCATGCCTTCCTCGCGGCCCTGGTAGACGACGCCCTTGGTGTCGCAGAGGATGACGTTGTCGGGCGTGAAGCCCATCGACTTGATGAGCTCGATGCAGGCGATGCCGGCCGAGCCGGCGCCATTGCAGACGAGCTTCGCCGTCTTCATGTCGCGGCCGGTGATTTCCAGCGCGTTGATCAGCCCGGCGGCCGAGATGATGGCGGTGCCGTGCTGGTCGTCATGGAAGACCGGGATGTCCATGAGTTCGCGCAGGCGGCTCTCGATGATGAAGCACTCCGGCGCCTTGATGTCCTCGAGGTTTATGCCGCCGAAAGACGGGCCGAGAAAGCGCACGCAATTGATGAACTCGTCCGCATCCTCGGTGTCGACCTCGAGGTCGATGGAATCGACGTCGGCGAAGCGCTTGAACAGCACCGCCTTGCCTTCCATGACCGGCTTGGCGGCGAGCGCGCCGAGATTGCCGAGGCCGAGGATGGCGGTGCCGTTGGTGATGACGGCGACCATGTTGCCACGCGCCGTGTAGTCGAAGGCGCGCGAGGGGTCCTCGGCGATCGCCTTGACCGGGGCGGCGACGCCCGGCGAATAGGCCAGCGAGAGATCGCGCTGCGTCGCCATCGGCTTGGTCGGGTTGATCTCCAGCTTGCCCGGCCGGCCCATGGCGTGGAATTCCAGCGCCTCCTGCGCGCTGACGGACGGACCGGCGTTCTCGGTTTTCTTCGCCATGGTTCTGAGCCGTTCCCTTCCCCGGGGGTATTTTCGTTTCTTTTTGTGGAGCGTTCGGGATTAAGGCTACACTTCGCCGCCGTAAAGCGCCAAGCAGGGGGAAGCTTCTTTTTTCGGGGACACGGTGAACGACGAAACGCCGATACGCATCGAGGGCAGCGCGCCGGCAGCAGTCGGCGTGGTGACGCCGATGATGGAACAGTTCGTCGAGATCAAGGCGGCGAACCCGGATTGCCTGCTGTTCTACCGCATGGGCGATTTTTACGAGCTGTTCTTCGAGGACGCCGAGATCGCCAGCCGGGCGCTGGGCATCGTTCTGACCAAGCGCGGCAAGCACCAGGGCCACGACATTCCGATGTGCGGCGTGCCGGTGCATGCGGCCGACGACTACCTGCAGAAACTGATCGGGCTCGGCCATCGCGTCGCCGTCTGCGAGCAGATCGAGGACCCGGCCGAGGCGAAGAAGCGCGGCTCAAAGTCGGTGGTGAAGCGCGACGTGATCCGCCTGGTCACGCCCGGCACGATCACCGAGGACCGGCTGCTGGCGCCGTCGGAGTCCAATTTCCTGATGGCGCTAGGCCGGGTGAAGGGAGGAGCGGAGAATTCCTATGCATTGGCCTGGATCGAACTGTCGACAGGCGTGTTCCGCGTTGCCGAGACGAACGCCGAGGCGCTCGCGGCCGACATTTTCCGGATCGATCCGCGCGAACTGATCGTGGCCGAGCCGGTGTTCCATGACGAGGAGCTGAAGCCGCTGTTCGACATGATCGGCCGGGTGGCGAGCCCGCAGCCGCCGAGCCTGTTCGATTCGGCCTCGGCTCCCGGCCGCATCGCCCGCTTCTACGGCGTCGCCACGCCGGACAGCTTCGGCACTTTTTCGCGGGCGGAACTGTCGGCGATTTCGGGCGTCGTCGCCTATGTCGAGAAGACGCAGAAGGCCGAGCGGCCGCCGCTGTCGCGGCCGGAGCGCGAGCAGGCCGGCTCGACGCTGTTCATCGACCCGGCGACGCGGGCCAATCTGGAGCTTCTGCGCACGATGTCGGGCGGCCGCGACGGCTCGCTGATCAAGGCTGTCGACCGCACGGTGACCGGCGCCGGCGCGCGGCTCCTGGCCGACCGGCTGATGTCGCCGCTGACCGATCCGAAGGCGATCAATGCGCGGCTGGATTCGGTGGCATTCTTCGCCTCCGAATCAAGGTTATGCCAGAGCCTCCGCGCGGCTCTGAAGGAGGCGGCCGACATGCCGCGCGCGCTGACCAGGCTGGCGCTCAACCGCGGCGGCCCGCGCGATCTCGGCGCGCTGCGCTCCGGCTTCGAGGCGGCACTTCAACTCCGGACGCTGTTTGCCGACGCCGAACTGCCGGCCGAACTCAAGGCGGCGCTGGACGCGATCTCGGCGCTGCCGATACGCTTTGCCGATCATCTGGGCGCAGCGCTCGCCGACGAGCTGCCGCTGCTCAAGCGCGACGGCGGTTTTGTCCGTGCGGGCTACAACGCAGAGCTCGACGAGATGCGGGCGCTGCGCGACGAGGCCCGCAAGGTGATCGCGGCGATGGAGCGCGAACTGATCGAGGAGACCGGCGTCCGCTCGCTGAAAATCCGGCACAACAATGTGCTCGGCTATTACATCGAGGTGACCGCCAACCATCAGGACAGGATGATGGGGACGGACGCTGCGCGCGGCAAATTCATCCACCGCCAGACCATGGCGAGCGCCATGCGCTTCACCACCACCGAACTGGCGGAGATGGAGACCAAGATCGCCAACGCCGCCGACCGCGCGCTGGCGATCGAACTCGACGTCTTCGATGCGCTGACCGCCGAGGCAGTCGGCCATGCCGATGCGATCCGTTCTGGCGCGATGGCGCTGGCGGTGCTCGACGTTTCGGCTGCACTCGCGGTGCTAGCCAGCGCCGAGGCGTGGCGGCGGCCGGTGGTCGACGATAGCTTGGCCTTCGAGATTTCAGGCGGCCGCCATCCGGTGGTCGAGCAGGCGCTGCGCCGCGCCGCCGGCGCGCCGTTCGTGGCGAACGATTGCGACCTTTCGCCGGAAGAAGGCGGCAGGTACGGCGCGATCTGGCTGCTGACCGGCCCGAACATGGGCGGCAAGTCGACCTTCCTGCGGCAGAACGCGCTGATCGCGATCCTTGCCCAGACCGGCTCCTTCGTGCCGGCCAAATCGGCGCGTATCGGCGTCGTCGACCGGCTGTTTTCGCGCGTCGGAGCGTCGGACGATCTGGCGCGCGGGCGCTCGACCTTCATGGTCGAGATGGTCGAGACCGCCGCGATCCTCAACCAGGCGGGCGAACGCGCGCTGGTCATCCTCGACGAGATCGGCCGCGGCACCGCGACCTTCGACGGCCTGTCGATCGCCTGGGCGGCGGTCGAATACCTGCACGAGAAGAATTGCTGCCGGGCGATCTTCGCCACGCATTTCCACGAGATGACCGCACTCGCCGGCAAGCTCGAACGGCTGCACAACGTCACCATGCGCGTCAAGGAATGGGAAGGCGACGTGGTGTTCCTGCACGAAGTCGCCAGGGGTGCCGCCGACCGCTCCTACGGCGTGCAGGTGGCGCGGCTCGCCGGCCTGCCGGCGGCCGTCGTGGAGCGCGCCCGCGCCGTTCTGCACCAGCTCGAAGCCGGCGAGACCTCCGGCAAGGCCGACCGCCTCGTCGACGACCTGCCGCTGTTTTCGGCGGTAGTGAAGCGCGAGGTGCCGAAGCCGGCCAAGACCGACGCGCTTGGCGCCGCCGTCGCTGCGCTCAATCCGGACGAGATGACGCCCAAGGAAGCGCTGGAGGCGCTATACAGGCTGAAGGAGACGGCGGGGAAGTAGGGGCTGAGTGGTCGGGGCTGCGCCATTTCTGGACGTTCGCAGCGCTTCTCTGAAGCCGACCATCGCGTTCCGGCCGGTGTGGACCTCTTGCAGACGCTCGCGCTTCGGGCGCAAGGACAAAAGCCGCGGCTCTAAACGCCGCACGGGTTAAACGCGATCCTTGTCGTGCTCGCTCCCGCGTTCGTCGGGGTGGTACCGGATTGCCTGACTTGTGGTCCGGCTTAGGGAACCCCGATGATGTCCGGGCTTACGCCTTGCCTGGACGAAGTAACGTTCTGGCCTCGATACAATTTCTGCCGGGGTGTGCGCTCTGACACCCCGCCCTCAGAAATGCCGCCGTCCGCCTTAGCCAGTCGGCGGGATCGTTGCGGTGATAGACCTGTTCCGACGGCTCGATATTGTCCAGGAACCGCCGATAGATCACGGCCTGCCTGGCTGCGGCAATGGGCGCGAGGAGGCCGGCAGCGCGGGCGGGTTCGCAGCCGGAGAGGCTGGCAAGCCATGCGCGAGCCCATTGCTCCTTGATAGTCTCCACATACTCGAATGCGACGCGGTCGAGAAATGCCGGCTGGTCCAGCATCGGGTGGCCGATCCCGCTGTCGCCCCAATCAAGCAACGTAAGGGTTCGTTCTGTCCCGCGAAAATTGCCGGGATGGAAATCGCCATGAACCAGCGTGTCAGGCAACCCGCAGGACTCGAGCGCGGCAAAGCGGTTGGTGAGACCGCTCACGAAGCGCTGGAGCAGTGTAAGCTCGTTCCGAGGCAACTCTTCGCTCGCCCGCTCCGCCACATCGCCGATCGCAACGATCAAAGCCGGGCCACCCCAGTCCGGCAGTCCCATGGAGCGCAATTGATCGACGCGGTCGGTCCAGGATGACTGCAGTTCAACCAGCAGGGTCACCATCTCGAGCAGTCGTGGTATCAAGAAAGGCTCGCTCAAAGTCCCAATGCGCATCCGTCTTTGCGCGGATCGGAGCCACCCTGGAGGGTGCCGTTTTCCCAATCGATGAGGATGGCCTGGCCGCCACCGATTGGGTCGGGTGACGGAACGATCCGGAAGCCGCGCTGTTCGAGTTCTGCCGCTGTAGCAGGATCGAGCGTCTTTTCGGCTTCGACGTCGGTCGTGCCTGAAACAGGCACGACGCGTGGCAGATCGATTGCTTCCTGCACGTCGAGGCCGAAATCGAGCACCTTGGAAAGGAGGTGCGCGTGACCCATCGCCTGATAGTAGCCGCCCATCACACCGAAGGACATCACCGTCCGCCCGTCGCGCGTCATCATGCCGGGGATGATGGTATGCAGCGGACGTTTGCCGGGCGCGATGGCGTTGGGATGGCCCGGCTTCAAAACGAAGCCCTGCCCGCGATTCTGCAGAACGACGCCGGAGCGCGGCGCAACGAGTCCGGTCCCAAAACTATCGAAGACCGAGTTGATGAAGCTGACAGCGTTGCGATCCTTATCCACAACCGTGATGTAGACTGTGTCGCGATGCGCCGGCGTCTGGAATGGCGGCAGGTCGGTTAGCGCGTGGTTGAGGTCGATCATGCCGGCGAGCCTGTCAGCAAGCGCGTCGGACAACAGGTGTTCCACGGGCATCACCTCCCTGCCCGGATCGGCGAGCAGTTCGTCCCGCGCTGCGTAGGCGAGCCGCGTCGCCTCGATCTCGATGTGCAGCCGATCGGCGGACTGGGGGTCGCCGCCAGGCTGGAAACGCGCCAGGATGTTGAGGATCATCAGCGCGATGATGCCTTGTCCGTTCGGCGGGCATTCATGCACCCGATGGCCCCGGAAACCGGTGTGGATGGAATCGACATATTCACCAGCCGCGTTGGCGAAGTCGTCCAGCGTGTGGACGCCGCCGAGACTGCGCAGGTGGGAGACGATGTCGGCGGCGACAGCTCCCGTGTAGAAGCCGTCACGCCCATCCGCTGCGATGCGCCGCAGCGTGGCGCCAAGCTCCGGCTGGCGATGCACCTCGCCCACGCGTGGCGCGCGTCCGCCAGGCAGGAAGATACGGCTTGCGGCGGGGTCCGCCGACAGCAGATCGGTCTCGAGTATCCAGTCGCGATGAACGCGCGGCGAGATGGCGTAGCCTTCCTCGGCAAACCGGATTGCCGGCGCCAAAACCTCCGCGAACGGCAATTTGCCATGATCGGAGTGCAGCCTGGTCCATGCGTCGATCGCGCCCGGCACCGTGACCGCATGGGGTGACTGCCGCGGCATCTCCGTGAGCCCGTTCTCGGCGAACCATTCCAGGCGCGTCGCGGATGGTGCGCAGCCGGAGCCGTTGTAGGCCACGATCTTGCCGGAGCCCTCGCGGGAAATCAGTGCAAAGCAATCACCGCCTATTCCCGTGGAACCTGGCTCCACGACACATTGCACCGCGCTGGCCGCGATCGCGCCGTCCATGGCGTTGCCGCCTGCCGCCAAGATGCGGACGGCCGCAAGCGTGGCGGAGGGATGCGACGTCGCGGCCATCGCTTCCCTGGCGACGACTAGGGACCTTCTTGGCTGTTCAAAATCCCGCATTTCCAATCGACCTCGTTGACGGTTTCTCGTTCATCTCCGCGCGGCGCCGACCGCCGGGCGCAGATGCCGAGACAGCCTGTGTTCCAGGGCGGCCAGCGCGCGGGTGACAGCGAAATTGAGGGCAAGGTAGATCGCGCCGGCGCAGACAAATACCTCGATGGCCCTGTAGGTTTGAGAGATGATGCCCTGGGCGATGCCAGTCACTTCCATCAGGGTGACGATCGACGCGAGCGATGTGCCCTTGATCATCAGGATGATTTCATTGCCGTAGCCCGGCAGCGCCTGACGCAGAGCGAGTGGGAGCACGACCAACCGAAGTACCTGGATGCGCTTCATCCCAAGCGCCTTGGCGGCTTCAATCGGTCCCTGGGGGACGTTCTGAAGCGCGCCGCGCATGATCTCGCTGCCATACGCCGCGGTGTTCAGCGTCAGCGCCAGTATCGCGCACCAATAGGGTTCGCGGAAAAGACCCCACAGACCGACCTGCTGGAGAAAAGGCCGGAACTGACCGAGCCCGTAATAAATCAGGAATATCTGCACCAGCAGCGGAGTGCCCCGGAATATCGCGACATAGCTGCGGATCGGCCAATCGATCAGGGGTTTTTTCAGGAGTTGCGCCAGCGCGAGGGACAGGGCAATCACGGCGCCGAGGGCGATGGACATTCCTGCCAGTTGCAGGGTCAGCGGAAGGCCCGCAAGGAGACGCGGCACGATCTCTGCAATGAAGGCGAGGTCCATCAGGACCTCTCGAAGCCGCGCATCGTGAAGCGCTCGGCACGGCGGAAAAGAACGCCCGTCGCCGCGGCTATGGCGAAGTACAAGGCGGCCGCAGCGACATAGAAAGCGAAAGGCTGACGGGTCGAGCCGGCACCGATCTGTGCTTGCCGCATCAGTTCGACCAGGCCGATCACGGAGATCAAGGCGGAGTCCTTCAGCACAAGTTGCCAGACGTTGCCGAGGCCGGGTATGGCGTGCCGCAACAGCTGCGGCAGGATCACGAGCCGAAGTGTCAGCCACTTCGACAGACCGTGTGCATAGGCGGCCTCGGCCTGACCCCCGTCGACAGCAAGATAAGCGCCGCGAAACACCTCCGCTTGGTACGCGCCCGAAATGATACCGATCGCCAGCGTTCCGGTCGCGAAAGCCGGAAGGCCGACGAATCCCTCGGCGCCGAACAGATGGGCTGCCGAGGTCAGCGCCATGCTGCCGCCGAAATAGAGCAGATAGATCGTCAAGAGGTCCGGAACGCCGCGAAAAACCGTGGCATACGCCTTGGCCACGATTACCGCCGCGCGAGAGCCTCCGACCCGTCCCGCGGCGGCTATGCCGCCGAAAACCGCGCCAAGTGCAAATCCTGCGACCGACAAAAATAGGGTAACCAAGGAGGCGGACAGCAACGCGGGCGCCCATCCGCCCGCCCCAAAACCCAGAAGGCGCAAGGCGTCCGTCATTGCCGATCGGCACCGGACGCCTCCGACCGGAGACGCCTGGCGCCGTTGCCGTCCCGCAACTTCCGGATCATTTGACCGGTGTCACGTCGGTCTTGACCCATTTCATCGACAACGTCTTGATCGTGCCGTCCGCTATCGCCTCGTCGATCGCCTTGTTCAACATGTCCTTCAGCGCGGTGTCTTCCTTGCGCAAACCGGCGCCCGTGCCTCGTCCGAATACGCCGCCGAGGAAGCCCGGACCGGCAATCTTGTATTCGGCGAATTCCGGTTTCGCGAGTGTCGCTGCAAGCGCAGTCTGCTGCGCGAACAGCGCATCGATCCGGCCCGCGGCCAGGTCGAGGTCGTGCTGCTCAGTCGTCTTGTATTCGCGGATTTCCACCGTGTCGGCAAAATACTTCTTCAGGAACTCAAGGTTCGACGTCGCCGCCTGCACGCCGACGATCTTCCCTTCCAGGAGCGGCTTCAGCTGCTCGACGGCTGCGTTGGCGGCCGCCTCGTCCTCGAGCCTGATCTTCTGCGCGGAGTCCGCGAGCTTCCCGAGCTCGCTGTCCTTGGCTACCGCGAAGCCGGACGGGTCCACGGCATAGGGCTGCGTGAAGTCGATCACCTCCAGGCGTTTGTCGGTGATGAACATGCTCGCCATGATGACGTCGAACTTGCCCACCGTCAGCGACGGGATAAGACCGTCCCAGTCCTGCGCGACGATGGTGCACTGGATTTTCCTGCGGCCGCACAGGTCGTTGGCGAGGTCGACCTCCAGGCCATCCAGCTTGCCGTCCGCGTTGGTGAAATTCCATGGCGCGTAGGCGCCTTCGGTGGCGATGGTAATCGCCTTTGGCGTATCCTGGGCCAAGGCAGGCAAAGCCATGGCCATCCAACCGGCCGCGATGGCGGCAATTCGTGCTGTTTTCATGTTAAACGCTCCCATTTGTGCCGGATCATCCGGTGTTCCCGCTCTGTCTCCCCCGGTTCGACGATCGCCGGGCATCTTCTCGATTGGTCTCAGCGCCGGTCCGGGCTGGCGAACTCAGCCAGCATCGGCGCGGTGCCCAGAATGTGCTTCTGCATGGCCGTCTCGGCGAAGGCGGCGTCGCCGGTGCGCAACGCCTCGATCAGGCTGCTGTGCTCTTCGCGTGCGCTCAGCGGCTTTTCCACATAGTCGAACCAGATACGCAGATACGGCTCGATCGTGACGTGAAGGGCGGCTATCTGCTTTATCAATTTGGGCCTGCCGCTCAGCCCGTAGATGGTGGCGTGGAACTCGTGGTGCCGGGCTACCCAATCGCTGCTGCCCGATACTCCGGCGCGCTCCATCCTGTCGAGCAGCCGCTCGAGTTCGGCGATGACCTCGGCGTCGATGCTTGGCATCGCCAGCCGCACGGCCAGACCCTCCAGCACCGAGCGTATCTCGAAGGTCTCGTAGATTTCGTCGAGCGTCAGTCCCGCGACGATGCAGCCGCGGTTGGGACGGATCACGACCAGTCCGTCGGCGGCGAGCCTGCGGAACGCTTCGCGCACCGGCATCCGGCTCATGCCAATCTCAGCAGCGATGTCCTCAGGGATCAGCCTGTCGCCGGCCCGATAGCGCCCAAGCCGCAGCGCAGAATGGAGGTGGCGGTACGCCTCGAGTTCGGCCGTCGCAGAGCTCTCTAGCAATTGGGCATCGGAACCGACCATCATGCCGCCTCATCGCTATATAAATGTATCCACTGATACAATCATACGAACGCGACCTGTCAAGTGGCGATCGGACAAACATGTGATGCAACGCAGCTAGAGGGCGTCCCGCAACGGGCTTCTGGCAATGCCGGACACCTGGTCCGGCATGTTGAAAAAGGTCCTACTAGGCGCCTCTGACCCCAGTGATATTTGACGGCGCTGGAGCTTCCGAAGTGACCGTCGATTGGAACATTGTGCGGCGGATCGGTAAAAGCCATTTATGCGCAATCACCGCTCATCAGGGCGGCAACGAGATCGGCCTCAAGCCCCGACCCGCAGATCAGGCGACGCGGCCCAAACTGCCAGACGTCGCCCGGCCGGCCACGCGATCCCACAACAAATGAGTGCCGGACATGTGTCCGTCATCAGAGTCCCCTGCTCGCTGCAGAAGTGAACACAACACAGTCTTAACAGGAATTCCCTTGTGAACACGACTCCTAGACGTGGTCGAAAAATCCCTCGTCTTCTTCCGAGAGATGTTTGCGCGCTCCCTCAGGATCGATGTCAAGGCCAAGTCCTGGGCCAGGCAGCAGGTCGACCATCGAGTCCTTCACGATCTGCTTCGGCAGGCCGATAACGATGTCGTTCCACCAGGGGTCGGACGCGCTCGGGTATTCGAACGCGATGTAATTGGCTGGCAGCGTGGCGCAGACATTGATAAGCGCGCCGAGGCCGAGCAGACCGTTCGCGACGCCGTGCGGCGCCATCATGATCGAGTGCATGTAGGCGTGCTCGGCCACCCATTTGAGTTCGGCGAGGCCGCCGATGTCGGCCGGGTCCGGGCCGATGACACGCACCGCCTGCGTCTCGATCAGCTCCTTGAAATTGTGGCGCAAATAGATTTGCTCGCCCGTATGAATTGGGGTCGATGTGGACGTCGTCAGCTCGCGGTAGGCCTGGGGATTGACCCACGGTACGTAGTCGCCGGTCAGCATGTCCTCCAGCCACATGAGATTGTATTTTTCCACGGCTTGGGCGAAGCGGATGGCATCGGGCAGGAACCAGCCCGGCCCGCAATCGAGGGCCAGCGAGACCTTGTCGCCCAGCACCTCCTTCATCGCGATGACGCATTCGAGCATGTGCGCCATGCCGCGCTCGCTGATCTGCCCCTGGTCCATCGCGCCGTGATAGGTCGGCGGCTGGCGGACGCCATAGTGGAAGTCGGGAACGTTGGTCTTCATGTCGGAGTGGAAGCTGATGCCCTGCTTGACCATGAAGAAGTTTTCGGGACGCTCCATCATCCATTTGACATCTGCGGCGTAGTCTTCCGGCTTATCGCCGGTCCGCTCCCGGCGTATCGAGCCGTTGTAGACCCGCACCTTGTCGCGCACCTTGCCGCCGAGCAGCTTGTAGACCGGAACCCCCGCCGCCTTGCCGGCTATGTCCCACAAGGCGTGCTCTATGGCGCTAACGGCGGCGCCGTATGGCTTGAACGAGCCGCGTTGCCGGATTTTGAGCATCACGCTTTCGACGTCGGTTGGGTCCTCGCCGATGAGCGCGTCCCGGAAGTGCAGCACAAAGGGCTTCAGGTAGGGCTTTGTGAACTCTACCTCGCCAAGACCGTGGATGTTCTCGTCCGTCACGATGCGGACGATGGGATGGCGGCCTATGACGGCGCAACGGAGGTCGACGATCTTCATGGTACCGGACTTTCGGCGTTTCGAGGGACGCCGCGCCGGTCGAACTGCTCCTGGTGCGGCTGCGTAGTGGGCGGGCGGACTACTCGACCTGGTTTGCCTCCAGGTAGTCCCGGTTCATCTCGATTCCGAGGCCCGGGCGCTTCGTGAGCTTCAGGCTGCCGTTCGAATTGTCGAGCGGCGCGTCGATGAGCACGTCATATTTGTGGAGGTTCCACTCCGATGTCTCGAGCTTGTAGAAGTTCGGTACCGTCATCATCACTTGCGCTCCGGCGACGACGTTGATTGGGCCCGCGGCGTCGTGGGGAGAGACAGGAATGTAATACGCCTCGCACAGAGCCGAGATCTTCTTGAGCTCCGTGATACCGCCGGTCCACGTCACGTCCGGCATGATGTAGTCGGCGAGCCTGTTCTCGAGAATTGGCACGAAATCCCATTTGGTGTGGCCGCGCTCGCCCCAGGAGATCGGAGCGTTGACCTTGTCGCGAACCTGCTTGAGCGCGTTGAAGCTCTCGGGCGGCACGGGCTCCTCGAACCAGTCGATCTGACCTGCGTCCTCCAGCGTACGGCAGAGCCGGATCGCGGTCGGGACGTCGAAGCGGCCGTGCGCGTCGATGAGAATTTCGATTTCTTGGCCTACTGTCTCACGGATCAGCGCGGTGAGCTCGGCGGCCTCGCGCTCGTCCTTGCGCGTCATGGACCCGTCGAGATAGCCGTCGCGCTGCTCGCGGGCCAGGCCATTCACATGTGGACCCTGTTGGGGAAAGGGATCGAATTTGAGCGCGGTGTGTCCGGACTTCACGATGTCCTTGATCTCGGCGATCACGCCCTCGTTGCTGGTAAACTTGCGCTGGTCGGGGTGGGTGTAGAGCGCGATTTCATCGCGCACGGGGCCACCCAAAAGCTCGTAGATGGTCTTGTCGAGCGCCTTGCCCCGGATGTCCCACAAGGCGATGTCGATTGCGCTCACGCATTCCACCGCGGCGCCGCGGCTTCCCATGTACGTAAAGCCGCGAAAGAGCTTGTGCCAGAGCTGTTCAATGCGCGCCGGATCTTCGCCGACCAGCATGGATCCGATCTGCCGCAGCATCGCGGTCAGGGCGCGATTTGCGATCTTTGTGGTTGTTGTGATCTCGCCCCAACCGGTGATCCCCTCGTCGGTGTTCACCTCGACGAACAGGAACTCGCCCCAGTACGAGGCGCTCGACTTTATCAGCCAGGGCCGGACACTCGTTATCTTCATTACTGCTGCTTTCTCCAAAGAAATGGTGGCCGCGCCGCAACCAGCCGAACCGGCCTAGCCGGCCCGCGCGGTGCTTGACGCGCGCATCTGCTCGAGGATGTGCCGGCCCGAGCCTTCAACATGGCGGCCGACAAGTTCGGCAGCCTTTTCGGCCTCGCCGGCCTTGATGAGCTCGATCAGTTCGCGATGATCGCGCATCACCTGGGCGCGCCGCGACAGCGTGAAATTGAATCGGCGGCTCACGGCGCGTAGCACCTCGCGGTGCTTCCACCAGAGCTCGGCGGCGTGACGATTGTAGTGGCGCTGGTACATTACGGTGTGGAACGCCGTGTCGAGCTCACTATGGCGAAGCTGATCGGCGAAGTTGTTTTCCTCGATGAGGCCTTGGAGGCGCTCGAGTTCAGCGATGTCCGCTTCGGTCGCCATGCCGACAAACCAGCGGGTCAGAGCCGGCTCAATCAAAACGCCGATCTCGTAAATGTCGCGTACGAAATCCTGATCGATCGGGCGGACGCGCGCACCTCGGTTGGGGGCGAAGATGACGAAGCCCTCGCCCCTGAGCAGTTGCAGCGCCTCGCGGACCGGATTGGTGGACGTGCCATGCCGCTGGGCGAGGTCGGTGACGACCAAACGTTCGTTCGCTTTGAGGCGGCCTTCGATGATGTCGTCGCGGATCAGCTCATAGATGGACGCCCCTTCCGTCGAGGCGCCAATCGCGTCGATGCCCATCGGCGGCTTGGCCTTGAAATCCGTCATCGTCCGCTGCCCCTCAGATAGTCGTTCATGCCTTCTGACATTGTGCGCGGTTTCCGTCAAATAATGTATGATCCAATAAGATTGACACGCAATCTTTCTTCTGGGACGGTGCCTTGCCAGCCGAGGGATACACAAAAACAAGCAGCAATCCCCCGCAGTCAAAAAAACAAAGACGCCGCCTGCTCGAGGGCGGCGGAATGGGAGAACCTGGAGGATCCTATGACACGGTTGAAATTCGGCGGCGCCGTCGTGCGCGGCGCTGTTGCACCTGCCCTCATGGCGTCACTGCTATCGACTTCGGCGCTCAGCGCGCCAGTCGATCTGAGCCAGTGGTCGCCGGAATATGTGCGCTCCATTGCGGGCACACAGGATTTTGACACCGCGGCTGATTGCGGCAAGGTCACTCCGCTCGACTACAAGGGGCGCCTGACGTTCTGGTATCAGGGCGTGTTCGAGGGCGATCCCGACCTCCTGCGCCAGTACTACAAGGACTTCTTCGAGGCCTTCCGCAAGACCTATCCGAACATCGAGCTCGAGGAACAGGCCCTTACCTACAACGACCTGCTCGACAAGTTCCGCACCGCGCTCCTTGGCAATGCCGCGCCCATGGCGGTCCGCCTGCAAATCCTGGGTGGCACCGAGTTCGCTTCCAAGGGCTATCTGCAACCTCTCAAACCCGAGGATGTAGGATATTCGACCGAGGATTTCTGGCCCGGCGCCATGAAGGCCGTGACCTGGGAGGGCGTAACCTACGGCGTCCCGACCAACAACGAGACGATGGCCTTCATCTGGAACGCGGACATCTTCAAGCGCGCGGGTCTCGATCCGGACAAGGCGCCGGCAACCTGGGACGATGTCGTCACGTACTCCAAGCAGATCCACGATAAGCTCGGGATCGCCGGCTACGGCGTCGTTGCGCGCAAGAACGCCGGCAATACGCCCTATCGCTTCATGCCCCAGCTCTGGGCTTACGGCGGCGGCGTGTTCGACGAAGCCGATCCGAGCCCGACCTATGGCGAGGTGCGGCTGAACAGCGAAGCCAGCAAGCGTGCCTTGCAGGCGACGTACGACATGTATGTCCGCGACAAGTCGGTACCCGTTTCGGCCCTCACAAACCAGCAGGCGGACAACCAGCCCCTGTTCGTCGCCGGCCAGCTGGGCATGATGATCTCGCACCCATCCGACTACAACGTCATGCTCGACCTGCAGAAAAAGGCCACGGGCGCCGACAAGGACAAGGCGCAGACCGTCATCGACAACATGCGCTACGGCCTGATCCCCACCGGCCCCGACGGCAAGCGGGCGGTGGTGTTCGGCGGCTCCAACATCCACATCCTGAAACCTGAATATGTCGATGGCGGCAAGGTGGACGAGCCGGCCGCCAAGGCGATGGTCTGCTTCTGGACGAGCCCCGAATGGTCGCTGAAGATGGCCTATGCAGGCTCGAACCCGGGCAACCTCAACGGCTTCAAGACCAAGTGGATGAAAGAACGTCTGGACAACATCAAGTTCCTTGATGTCACGACCTCGATGCTGCCTTACGGCATCCCGTTCCCGGCCCTGCCGCAGGCCCCTGAGATCATGAACATCATCGTCCCGGATATGCTGCAGAATGCCTTGACCGGCGCCATGACCGTCGACCAGGCGGCCGACGACGCGGCCAAAAAGGTCGAGGAACTGATGGACGGCGGGCTCTAGGCCTCGCCTGTCGCGAACTCGGCCGGCAGCTCTCGCGTTGCCGGCCATATTGCGCACCAAGACGAGGGCTTGCCTGCGATGACCATGGTGACCGGCGAGGCGGTTCCGCCCCGCCAAGCGCGCGAAATGCGTTCCGGCCTGCTCCGGCAGGTCTGGATCAATCGGGCTGACTATCTCTACGTGCTGCCCGCCATCGTGGTGATGCTCATCGTCATCGCCTACCCGATCTACTACACCGTCGACTTGTCCTTCTTCAAAACGCCGCCCGGGCTGCAGCTGAAGGACAAGAGCTTCGTCGGCCTGGACAACTACACGGCCATCCTTACCAGTGATGTGTTCTGGCGCGTCACGCTCAACACCGTGATCTGGACGCTGGCCTCCACCATCATCGCATTCGTTATGGGTTTTGGATTGGCGCTGGCGCTGCACGGTGAGTTCTTCGGGCGCGGCTTACTGCGCGCCGTCTTCATCATCCCGTGGGTGATCAGCGCGGTCGCGGCCTCCTACATCTGGAAATGGATCTACCACTCGGATTTCGGCATCATCGGCGCGGTTCTCGTACAGCTGGGACTCGTCGACCGGCCACCGAACTTCATCGACAGCGTCAGCACGGTCCTGCCATCGCTGATCGTCGTCAACATCTGGCGAGAGTTTCCGTTCGCCATGATCATGATGATGGCGGGATTGCAGACCGTTCCCGACCAGCTTTTGCGTGCGGCGCAGGTCGATGGCGCCTCGGCATGGCAGCGCTTCTGGCACGTCACTTTTCCGCATCTGCGCGGGGTGTCGACGGTCACGGTCCTGCTGCTCGCAGTGGCGAATTTCAACTCCTTCATCATTCCCTGGATCATGACGGGCGGCGGCCCCTCCAACGCCTCTCACATCTGGATCACGCACATTTACGAGCTCGCCTTCGGGCGTCAGCGCTGGGGCGTGGCGTCGGCCTATTCCGTGCTCCTGTTCTTTATCCTGATGACGCTTGGATATTTCTACGTGCGCGCGCTTAGCAGCGGCGAACGAAGGGAGCCTGGGGCATGACTTCGCAGACGCGCGTCTCGACTCCCCGCCGCAAGCGGATGGATGGCTGGCGCTGGGCTGGCCGCTTCTTCTTGATCTTCATGCTCCTCTATACCGCCGTGCCGATGGTCTGGATGTTGCTGACATCGATCAAGTCGGGCTTCGCGGCCATGGCGTTTCCTCCAGAGTGGTGGCCGAACGAGCCAACGCTGGCGAGCTATCGGAACCTGCTCGATCCCCAGAACAGCGTCGGCCGGGATTTCTTGCGATTCTTTTGGAACAGCCTGATCGTTTCGACACTGACCACGATCTTTGCGGTTTTGGTCGCGGTGCCGGCTGCGTACGCCTTCTCCCGCTTCAGTTTTCCGGGACGGCGGTTCCTGTTTTTCTCAGTGTTGCTGCGAAACATGTTCCCGGCCGTGATCTTTCTTGTCCCGCTCTTCATCCTGATGCGCTTTTTAGGCCTGGTGAACACGCACGGCGCGCTGGTCCTCACCTACCTGACCTTCGGCCTGCCGCTCGCCATCTGGCTGCTCAAGGGATTTTACGACAACATCCCGGTCCAACTCGAGCAGGCGGCGCGCATCGACGGCGCGACGCGGCTGCAGGCCTTCATCCTGATCGTGATGCCGCTCTCTTTGCCGGGGATCATTGCCACGGCGATCTACTCGTTCATCGGCGCGTGGAATGAATACATCTACGCCTACACGTTTCTCTCAAAGAACGAACAGCTGACCTTGCCGGTCGGGGTCCAGCGGTTCTTCTCGGAAAACACCACCGATTTTCCGGGGCTGATGGCCGCGAGCTTCATGATGAGCGTGCCCGTCGTGGTGCTGTTCCTCGTCCTGCAGAAATATTTTGTACGCGCGCTCACAGAAGGCGCGGTCAAACACTAGGAATCAGATTTCATGGCGCACGTGGTCCTCAAAGATCTCGTCAAGACCTACGGCAGCTTCAAGGCTGTCAACAACGTGTCGCTGACCGTCAACGACGGTGAGTTCGTCGCCTTGGTCGGTCCATCGGGATGCGGGAAGACGACAACCCTCAATCTGGTCGCCGGGCTCATTCCGATTACGAGCGGCGACATCGTGATCGGCGAGCGCCTGGTCAATGATCTGGATCCCAAGGACCGGGACATCGCCATGGTGTTCCAGAACTATGCGCTCTATCCCAACAAGACGGTTTACAAGAACCTCGCCTTCCCGCTGCAGATGCGCCGGTTGCCATCGTCCGAAATCGACCAGAAGGTGCGCGACGCCGCGCGCATGCTTGACATCGCCCACCTTCTCGAGCGCCGGCCTCGAGAGCTGTCGGGTGGCCAGCAGCAGCGTGTCGCGCTGGGCCGCGCCCTTGTCCGCGATCCGGCCGTCTTCCTGATGGACGAGCCACTGTCCAACCTCGATGCCAAGCTGCGCGTGCAGATGCGATCTGAAATCAAGCGATTCCACCAGGATTTCGACGCGACCATCATCTACGTGACCCACGACCAGCTCGAGGCCGTCACGATGGCTGACAAAATGGCCGTGATGAACGGCGGCCTTCTGCAGCAGTACGACACGCCCGCGCGGGTTTTTGCCAACCCGGTGAACTTGTTCGTCGCCAGCTTCATCGGCAGCCCGGCGATGAGCCTCATCCCGCTCGAGGCAACCACTGCCGACGGCCGGACGGTCCTCAACAGCGCCGAGGGCTGGACCCTCACGCTTTCGGACCGCAATGCGCGAAAGGTGCAGAATGCGACGTCGAGGAAAGTCGTCCTGGGCGCGCGTCACTCGACGATCCGGCTCCATAAGTCGCAAGTTGATGCAAGTGTGCCGGCGAAGGTCTACACGGTCGAGCCGACCGGCGACGTGACCTTCGTGCAGGTGTTCCTGTCGGGAGCGATCGTCAATATCAGCCTGCCGCCGACGGCCGATATCGAGTCCGACGAGCAGGTGTGGCTCGAATTCGATCAGAAGCGCATGCATCTCTTCGATGGCGAAACCGAATTGGCCCTGCAAGATTGATCATGGTCCCGAAACTCAAGATCACCGCCATCAAGCCTTATCCGGTCTGGGTCGGCACCCGCAACCAGCTGATCGTCAAGGTCGAAACCGACCAGGGCGTGTACGGCTGGGGCGAAAGCGGACTGTCGTCGCGCGAGAAGGCGGTAGTCGGCGCCATCGAGCACTACCGCGAGTTTCTCATCGGCCGGGACGCGATGCAGATCGGCCGCATTTGGCAAGAGATGTATCGCAGCCAGTACTTCGAAGGTGGCCGCGTCTTGCAGGCTGCGATCTCGGCGATCGACATCGCCCTGCACGACATCAAGGGCAAGGCGCTCGGAGTGCCGGTCTACGAGCTGCTGGGCGGCAAGCAGCGTGATCTCGTTCCGACCTTCGCGACCACGCGTTCGGAAGCCTCGAGCGCGGAAGTCCTGGAGCAAGCGCTCGAACTCAAGGCGCAGGGATGGCAGGCGATCCGCCTCATCCCGGCGGGCCAGAGGTCGGACAACATTTTTGAGCCACGCGAGAGCATCGCCGAAACCGCCAAATGGACGGTCAGGTGCCGCGAGGCATTGGGGGACCAGGCGGTCCTTGGCATCGACTTTCATCATCGGCTGAGCGTGGCGGAGGCCGCGAGCTTTTGCCAGAAGATGCCGCGCGGGACTCTGGACTTCCTCGAAGAGCCCATTCGCGACGAAACACCCGGCGCCTACGAAGCATTGCGGAGGTTGACCGACGTTCCCCTCGCGATCGGCGAGGAGTTCTCTTCGAAATGGCAGTTCCTGCCGTACATCGAGAGGGACATCGCGCAGTTCAACCGCATCGACATCTGCAATGTCGGCGGCCTGACCGAGGCGATGAAGGTCACCGGCTGGACCGAAGCCCACTACATCGACATGATGCCCCACAACCCGCTAGGCCCTATCTGCACCGCCGCCACGGTTCATTTTGCGGCCGCTGTTCCGAACTTCGCCTGGCTCGAGACGCGGGCGTCGCCGGGTGAGCTTTATCACGGCTTCGACAATCCCGAACTGTTCCCCGGACTGCTCGCGCTCGAAGGGGCTTACTATCGCGTCAGCGACAAGCCGGGCCTCGGTGTCGATGTCGACGAGGCACTGGTCGCGAAGCAAAGCTACAGGCAGTGGGAAGCCCCCCACCTCGTGCGCAAGGACGGTTCGGTGACGAACTGGTAGGGAGCCGAGACCTTGGCGCTACTCCTTCAACCCGCGCTTGGCCAACCACGCTTCGTATTCCGGCCAGGCATCCTTGTGCAGCGGATAGTAGCGCTTCATCGATTCCCCGGCGAGAAGCTTCTCGCGCGAGAATTCCTCCCATCCATGATCCTTATGTGCCTTCGTGATCATTGCCTCGGCCAGGGCGACCGGAACGCAGACCGCGCCGTCGTCGTCGGCAACGATGATGTCGCCGGGGATCACCGTCACCCCGCCGCAGGCCACCGGCACGTTGACCGCCAGCGGCATCAGTACTGTCTGCGCGTGGTAGTTCGGCGTGACCCCCTTCAGCCACATCGGGATGCCCAGTTTCTGCACCTTGGTCCAGTCGCGCACGCAACCGTCGATGACCACTCCGGCGCCCTTCAGCCCCTTGAAATAGGTCATCATCATGTCGCCGAAGATGCCCGAGCTCATGTCGCCACGGGCGTCCACGACCACGATGTCGCCTTCCTCGACCTGATAGAGCACATGACGGTGCAACTGCTTCTCGACGTCGGCGTATTCGCCTTCTTCAAACAGGTCCTCTCGCTTGGGCATCATCTGCAGCGTAACGCAAGGTCCGGCGACCACCTGGCCGGGCGTGCGCGCGACGGGGCCTTCCATGAAGCAGTTGCGGATGCCCATATGCGCCAGCGTTGCGCTTGCGGTGGCGGCGCCGACTTCGCGAACCCTCTCGACCAGGTCTTTGGAAGGGCGTTTGATCCTGGTTATGTCCATGTCCTGACCTCCCGTTCAGCACACCGACGTGACCACCTTTGCCACATAATGGCAAGCCCGTGCCGACCGTCGCCTGGCCAGGCAGGGCCGCCTTCACTCGCATCACAAGACATGGGGAAAAAATGTCCGTCACCGGCACCATTGAGAACGCAGTGCGCCGCGCGTCCGAGCCGTCGCAACTGAGGATCACCGATATCCGCGTCGCCACGATCCGGGCACAGGGCATTCATCCGATCCTGAGAATCGACACTAACCAGGGCGTTCATGGCCTGGGCGAGGTGCGCGACGGCGCCCATCCCGACACCGCTATGCGGCTCAAGCCGCTGCTGATCGGACAGAACCCCTGCAACGTCGAGTATCTGTTCCGCCGGATCAAGCGCTATGGCGGCGAGAGCCGGGAAGCAGGCGGGGTCTGCGCCGTCGAGATCGCGCTTATGGACCTGGTTGGCAAAGTATACGGGGTGCCGTGCTATCAGCTGCTCGGCGGGAAATTCCGCGACAAGGTGCGGATCTACGGCGATACGCCGTCGCCAGCCGATCCAACGCCCGAGGCATTCGCCGAGGTGGTCCGCTCACGACGCGAACTGGGGCTGGATTTCATCAAGTTCGACCTTTCGGCGCGGATGTTCGAGGCGGTTCCAGGCGCCATGGTCGGCTCGGATACCCGGCACGAGTACCCGCAGTACCGCCAGTTCCACACACCAGGTCGCGGCGCCGGCGCACGGATCAGCGAGCGGGGGCTGGAACTGGTCCGCGACATCTGCCGCGCGGTGCGTGAGGAGGTTGGCCCCGAGGTGTCTCTGTGCACCGACCATTTCGGCGAGGGGTTCGTCACCGTCGACGAGGCAATCCGTGTCGGCCATGCGGTCGAGCAGTTCAATCTTGCCTGGGTCGAGGACGTACTGCCCTGGACCGACATCGCCGGCCACAAGCGGGTTGCCGATGCGCTGCTGACACCGGTAGCGGCGGGCGAGGACCTGTATTTGTTTGAAGGCTTCCGCGAGGCGATCGAGACCCGCGCATTCGACATCATCCATCCCGACATGCTTTCCTCGGGCGGGCTGACAGAGACCAAGAAAATCGCCGACCACGCCGAGCGCCACGGCATCCCGACGGCGCTGCACGCCTGCTGCTCGCCGGTGGCGTTCATGGCCAACCTCCATCTCGGCGCGGCGCTCGCCAGCCTGATGGCGGTCGAGCACCACGCACTGGACGTGCCTTGGTGGACCGATATCGTCACAGGGATCGCGCCCGACTATCTGGCAAACGGCTACGTCACTGTCCCTGAAGCTCCGGGTCTGGGCATCGACCTGAACGAAGATGTGATCCGCGAGCACCTCGTCCCCTGGTCGGGATATTTCGAGCCGTCCGACGAGTGGACCGCCGAGCGCGTCGGCTTCCTCGGGCATTTGGTTTGGTAGGTCGAACAGCACGACCTTTTTCGGATTCCACGAGAAGCGCACGCTGTCCTCCAGTGCGACGAAGGTTTGGGCCGGCACCGTGGCGCGCAGGAAGACATCGCCGGCGCGCAGCGTGAGTAGCTTTTCGACGCCGTGGTTCTCGACGTCGTGCACCTTGGCCTCGCCCGGCGCACCGGTTTTCAGGAACACGTCCTCGGGTCGGATGCCGCGGCGGTACCAGGCACCACGCCTTTCAGAAAATCGCGGCGACCTCTGCTGGTGATTTCCAAGTCCTGCTTCATGTCTTCCTCCCGTTGCAAAATTCGTGATGTCTGGGATGGCCGTTAACGCGAGCCGCGGACATCTATTATCGCCTTGATCAAGCCTGACTTCTGATGCATCCAGAGCGCGATGTCGCGCGGGCTGTCGCGCAGCGTCGTGCGATGAGTGACGAGCCGGTCGATCGGTATCTCACCCGCGCGGATCGAGGTGATCACGTGCTGGAAATCGGCGTGCGTCGCATTGCGGCTTCCGATCAGCATCATCTCACGCTTGTGGAATTCCGGATCAGAGAAGGTGATATCGTCCTGGACAACGCTGACCATGACCATGACACCGCCGTGCGCGACATAGGCGAAGGCGGCCTGCATCGAACGGCTGTTGCCGGTTGCGTCGTAGACGACGTCGAAACCCGCGCCGGAGGTTCGCTCGGATACTTTTTCGAGAACCTGCCCTTTCGATGCATCAATCGCCAGGAAACCGAGCTGCCGCGCGGCAAAGGCCAGCCGTTCAGCGCTAATGTCCATGATCGTCACGTTCTGTTTCGCGATTCGTGCGAACAGGGCAGTGGCGAGGCCTATGGGTCCCGCGCCGACTACCAGCGCTCGATTGCCGCCGAAGGCCATTGATCGGCGAACGGCGTGAGCACCCACGGCAAGAAATTCGACGGTCGCCGCCTCGACTAGCGACAGGCCGTCGGCTGGAAGCAGGTTTTCCACGGGCACAAGGATCTGCTCGCACATGGCGCCGTCGCGGTGCACGCCGAGAACCTCGATGGCGACGCAGCAGTTCGCCTTGCCGTTCCGACAGGCGATGCAGCGTCCACACGAAAGATAGGGGTTTACGATCACGGGTTGGCCAAGGGACAGGACTCCGCCAGGGGCCGCTTCGAGGACGGTGCCCGAAAATTCGTGTCCCATTACTCTGGGGTAGGCGAGGAACGGGTGCTTGCCCTCATAGATGTGGAAGTCCGTACCGCATATGCCGACATGACTCACGCCGACCAGCACCTCGGCCTCGCCCCGCTTCGGCTCAGGCCGTTCCTCAAGCGCCAGTTCCCCTGGCTTCCGGCATACTACTGCTCGCATACTGACTTCCGATATTCCACTGAGAGTCTGCCGGCCGGTTAGGTCAGACGCCGGCCTGTCGCCGCTTCTGCATGTTGTCGAGATAAACCACCAACGCGATCAGCAGGCCTACCAGCACCATTTCCCAGAAGGGATCGATCCCAAGCAGCACGGCGGCATTGGCCATCGTCGTAAACAGCACGGCGCCGACAACCGTGCCAACTACGGTGCCCCTGCCGCCGAACAGGCTTGCCCCGCCCACCACCGCCGCGGCGATTGCCTGCAACTCGTAGGCATTCGCCATCGAAGGCGAGGCGATGCTGAGCCGAGACACCAGCAGGATTCCTGCAATCGCGGCGAGGCCGGAGCTCATCAGATAGGCGATCGCCGTGATGCGAAAGGTATTGATGCCCTGCCGGCGCGCTGCCTCCGCATTCGAGCCCATCGCATACATGTAGCGTCCGGTCCGCGTGAAACGCAGCACATAGTGGACGGCGAGGCCGACCGCGATCATTGCCCAAAAGAGGTTCGGCAACCCGGTCGTACCCCGCGCGAAATCCTTGACCTCGGGCGGCAGGCCTCCAACTGTCATGCCGCCGGCGAGCAGCAGCGCAAGGCCACGGTAGACCTGCAGGCCAGCCAGGGTGACGATGAATGCCGGAATGCCCAGACGACCGATCGCCACCGCGTTGATCATGCCGACGCCAAGGCCAGCGACTAACGTCAGTGCAGCCGCAGGCAGCAGGTCCAGTCCGTGACCGCACATCTGGGCGAAGGCAACACCGCAGAAAGCCGCAACCGATCCGACAGACAGATCGATCCCGGCGATCACGATCGTGCACATCACGCCGATCGCGATGATGGCGGCGATCGAGGTCTGCCGCATGATGTTGCTGATGTTGTTTTCCGTGAGAAAGTTGGGCGTCGCTAGTGAAAGCACAATCCACAGCATGACTGTGAAGGCGATGACATAGGTCTCGATCGGCAGCCGTCGGAGCCAGGTATGCATGAGGCCTCCTGCTGCGGGAAAACTCGACCCAGCACCTGCGCGGCGCAGAATTTGATCCGTCATTGTAAATCCGTAAGAAAAGCCCGGCCGGGTGTCGCGCGTCCCGGCCGGATGTTTGCGGGAATGTCAGTTGCCGACGAACGGGCTCAGCTGGCGTTTGGTAACGTCAAGAAGGCCGACAAGGTTCGGGTCGTCCATCGTAGCTTTCGTTACCGTCCCCACTCCGGTGTCGACGTCCTTCGGCAGCCGAACGCCATGCGCGGCTGCGTAGCCGTACCAGACGCCGGCAAAGCCCATCATGTAAGGATCCTGTATGACGAGGGCGTAGATGGAGCCATTCTTCAGATGTTCGAGCTCTCCGGCATCAGAGTCGAAAGCGACCAAGCAGAATTTGTCGCCAAGCTTCTGCTCGCTGATCGAGGCGCCCGCGCCCGTCCCCATTTGGGCATTGTCCGCGAACAGGCCGACCAGATCCGGATCCTTCGTCAGCATGTCCGCGGTCAGGCTCATGCCCTGGGCCTCCTCATTGTTGGCAACTCGATTGCCGACAACAGTGACATCCGGATAGGCTTTCATGCCCTCAAGGAAGCCCCTGTCGCGAGAATCAAGAGACTCATGGCCGGCCATCGCCGTCAAATAGCCGACCTTGCCTGCGACCTTTCCCGTGCGTTCCATAAGGCAGGCCGCCAATGCTTCAGCTGCCGCCCTGCCTCCCGCTTCGTTGTTTGTGGTGAGGAAGGAAGCGTATTTGTCCGTCTTCGCTCCGGAATCGATCACAATCACCGGAATTCCGGCATCGGTGACTGCGGCGATCGGATCGCCGAGAGCCTCGAAGATCGTCGGCGAGATCACCACCGCCGCGGGTTTCGAAGCTACGGCAGTTTCGAGCACGCCGATCTGACCGGCGGCATCATCCTTCGGTGTTCCCAGTTTTTCGATCTTGACGCCGAGCTTCTTACCGGCATCCTCTGCGCCCTTGAACACCCATTGCCAGTATTCCGAAGTCGTCGCCTTAACGATTACTGCTACGGTGTCTTCCGCATGAGCCGCGTTTTGGCCCATCAGAGCAGATACCGCTAGCGAGGCAGCCAATATAGCCTTCCGTTGCATCATTTCCTCCCGTGTTGTGCAGCGCTTATGCTGCTTTCGCTGAATCGGTGTAGCCGGTCATGTACTTGATGAGGGTCTCCTGGTCCGTATCTCCCGCCGCTGTGACGTGCACCGTGCGTCCGCGGAACATCACAACAATCCGATCTGCGACTTGCAGGATCTCGGTGAGGTTGTGGCCGATATAGATGACGCCGACCCCATGCGCCGCGAGGTCGCGTGCGTGATGGATGACGCGTTCACGCTCCATGACTGCTAGCGCGGCGGTAGGCTCGTCGAGCAACACCACCTTTGCCTGCCAGTAGATGGCGCGCGCGATGGCTACCGCCTGGCGCTGGCCGCCTGAAAGTCGCGCAACAGTGCGAGTCGCCGTCGGAATCTCGCTTCTTATCCGGCGCAGGAGTTCCGCGGTTTCTCGGCGTATTGCCCGGTCATCCACATAAGGCAGAAAGCCGAACAGGCGCCGCATGGGCTCACGGCCCAAGAAGATGTTGGCGCCGATGGAAAGGTCGTCGGCAAGCGCCAGGTCCTGATAGACGGTCTCGATGCCGCGCGCACGGGCCTCGCGCGGTGAAGACAGGTCCAGTGGCTCACTGGCCAGCAGGATCTGGCCGGCATCGGGCTTGTAGACGCCGGAGATGTGCTTGATCAGCGTAGACTTGCCGGCTCCGTTGTCGCCGACGATGGCCAGGACCTCTCCGGTTTGGAGTTGCAGATCAGCGCCACGTAGCGCCTCGACCGGACCGAAGCTCTTGTGCAGGCCGACGACTTCGAGAATCGCGCTCACGGTTCACCGTGACCGTGCGCGGCCGGATATGGGCCGTATTCGCGCGTGACCATACCTTTCCTCCCGTGGCCGAGCCGAAGTCTTTGCGACAGGCTGTTTCCTGTAGGAAAAACCAGCACAATGTACCGCAGAGTCTTTTTAGACCTGCTTTCTTATCGATAAAGAACAACGCATAGAGTAGTTTGCGTCAAGTTGTTTTTTATGCTTAAAAATCGGACAAAAAAGACACCTGCGGAGAAGCGTTCATGAAGTCCGACACGGTTTTCAAGAGAGCACTCAACGCGACCCTGCAATTGCTGAGTAGCGGCGAGTTTGCTGCCGGGCTGCCGTCCGAAAACCAGTTGCGCGCGCAGATCGGCGTCAGCCGCACGACCGTGCGCAAGGTGCTGAGCGAGCTCGCCGGACGCGGCATCATCGTCGAGGCGGATGGCTTCAGGGTCCCGGGCCGTCCGGTCGGCAAGGACGACCTTTACAGTGGGCCGGAAACGACATCGCGCAACGAGCATGTCGAGCAGCACTTCATGGAGTGGATGCTGAGAGGCGGCATCAAGCCTGGCACTCTCATCAACGAGCTTGAACTGGCTCGTCAGTTTGGCGTGGCAACCAACGGCATTCGGGAATTCCTGATCCGGTTCAGCCGGTTCGGGCTCATCGAGAAGAAATCAAACTCAGGATGGCTCTTCAAGGGCTTCACGGAAGCCTTCGCGCTGGAGCTGTTCGAGATCCGGATGATGTTCGAACTACGATCTGCACGTCTCTTTGCTGAACTTCGTCAGGAGTCGCCGCTGTGGGCGCATCTCGAAACCCTCAAGCGCGAGCATATCGACCTGATGGACAACATCGAGCTATGCTATCATGACTTTTCGAGCCTCGATAACCGCTTCCACCGGCTGGTCAACGAAAGCTCGCCAAACCGGTTCATCGACGACTTTTCCGATATCATCACCTTCATCTTCCACTACCACTACCAGTGGAACAAGGCGGACGAGAAGGAGCGCAACAAGGCCGCTATCATGGAACACCTGGCCTACATAGAAGCGCTCCAGGCCAGAAACCGTCGCAGGATCGAATTCTCGTGCCGAAAGCACTTGCGATCAGCGCGCAACACGCTCTTGCGATCGCTGGCGAAATGATTGGACATTTTTCCCCTTGGTCGTGCAAATCGATGCACCGCCCGCAGTGGCTTTCTTGGCAGAGACCCGCTTGAATTTCCGGGCCGATGCTGAATAAACAGATGGCGGCCGTCGGCCCTCCGCGAGCCTCATGTCGCTGAGTACGATCTCGCTCCCGTGTTCCTGGACTACGCCGACTAGCGGCGGCGGACGAGTCGATCCACGTCCCGCCACATCATTGCAGCGCTCAAACAGCGGCCGTCATAGCAATTGTGCAATCGCGCTTTCATACGACCTCGGGCATGAACGCTGATTGTACCGATGTCTGCTTTCGCGGGGGAGAATCGGCGCATGAATATCCCGGAACGGATCAGGGATACCGATTCCGACGAACGTCCGCCTAAGGTCACGTGCGCTGGTTGGGCTCAATGTCCGGTTTCTGGAAGGAAAATGGGGCCCGGAAGGTCTCGAAAGGGTCAGAATCAGCCGCTAGATCGCCCTTCAGGAAATCTCCACCGCATCCCCCCAATCAACCCGCCTTGCGGCCTTGTATGCCGCGCCTTCGCGGCGGGTGACGAGCTTTTCGGTGGACGTGCCGTCGGCCTGGCAGAGTTTCAGCCGGACGGTTCCGCTCGCCGTCTGCGGCGGCGCCAGCACGCGGGCGGCGGGGGTTTCGGCCGGGGTTCTCGATGCGGCGACGTAGATGAATTTCTCGTCCTCCCACGGCACGTCGCCGCTTTTGGCGAGGCGGTGCAGTTTGGAGCGTGCGACGCGGCGCGAGAAATGGCACCAGTCGGGCGCGGCGAGCGGGCAGGCGGCGCTGTGCGGACAGGGGGCGGCGAGATGCGCGCCGGCCGCGATGAGCCGCGAGCGGACCGCGAGGATGCGCCGCCAACCGGCCGGCGTGCCGGGTTCGACAACGAGCAGCGTGTCTTGGGTGAGGGCCCACAGCCGGTCGACCAGCGGCTCGATCGCCGATGGCGAAAGCTCGTCCAGCACATAGGCGAGCGTCACCAGGTCGGCGGGCGCAACGCCGGCGAGCCCGGTCGCGAGGTCGGCGGCGATCCATTCGGCACTGACCGGCGCGGCCGCCTCAGTGAGCTGCTTTCCGACCTGGCGGATCGCTTCGCTGGTCTCGACCAGCGTGGCCGTCTCCAGGCTGTCGAAGCAGTCGGCGGCGGCGAAGAGCGCCGTGCCCGGGCCGGCGCCTATGTCGAGCAGGGTTTTGGGCGCGAGCCCCGGCAGCGCTTCGGCGGTCGCGGCGAAGCTGGCGCGCACCGCGGCATAGGTGGCGGGCAGCCGCGTCGCCAGATAGGCCTTTGCCGCGAGCTCGCCGGAAATGTGCAGCCGGCCGTCGCGGACCTCGCCGCGGTAGCGCCGCGACAGCGTGCCGGCCGCTTCCCTGAGCACGGGCAGGGTGACGCCTTCGAGAAGCTGGTCGACCGCGCTTCGGAGGGCGGGAGGGAGTTCCATCGATGGCTCAGGCCGCGCCGAACTTCCGGCTCGCGTCGAGCGCCAGGCCGAGGCCGACGCTGCCGAACATGTCGCCTTCGACCGCGGTCGCGTTGGGAAACATCGAAAGCACGGTTCGCTTCAGGAGCGGGATGGCGGTCGAGCCGCCGGTCAGGAACAGGGTCGTGATTGCCGAGGGATCAAGCTGCGCGTCGCGGAGCGTGCCGGAAATGACGTCAGCGATCTTCCGGACGGCTTCCTCGATCGTCGCGTTGAGGCCGGCTCGGGTCATGGGCAGGGCGAGCCGCTCGTCGGTCAGGCGCAGTTCCATCGCCGTCTCGGCCAGGTCGGTCAGCTCGATCTTGGCGCGTTCAACCTTCGATGCCAGCAAATGCCCCTGCCTGTGCCTGACGATGTCGATCATCCGGTCGACCAGTTCCGGCCGCGCCGCCTCATAGCGGATCTGGCGAAGATCGGTCATCGCCTTGTTCGAGTAAAGCAGGTTGATGCGCTGCCATGTGGCGAGGTCGAAGAAATAGCCGGCCGGCAGGTTGCGCTTGCCGTCGGCGGTCGCGGTCTTGTAGCCGAGCTCCGGCATGACATGCGCCATCGACAACAGCCGGTCGAAATCGGTGCCGCCGATATGGACGCCGGTGCTGGCCAGTATGTCGTCCTTGCGGTCGGCGGCCGTCGCGCGCTGCGGCGAGACCCGCACGATCGAGAAGTCGGAGGTGCCGCCGCCAATATCGACGATCAGCGCGAGTTCTTCGCGGATGACGCTCTGCTCGTAATCGAGCGCGGCGGCGATCGGCTCGAACTGGAAGGCGATGTGCCTGAAGCCCTGGGCGCGGGCGGCCTTTTCGAGCTGCGCCTGCGCGTCCGCGTCGGCCTGCGGGTCGCCGTCGACGAAATGCACCGGGCGGCCGAGCACGACGGTGTCGACGGACTGGCCGAGCTCGGCGTCGAGCCGGCCCTTGAGGTAGCCGATGAACGATCCGATGATGTCGGAAAAGGCGATCGAGCGCGCCTTGACCCGGGTCTTCTCGTGGATCAGCGAGGAGCCGAGCACGCTTTTCAAGGCCCGCAGCAGGCGGCCTTCGGCGTGCTCTGTGTAGTCCTCGATGGCGCGCCGGCCGAAATAGGTGCCGTTGTCCTCGAAATTGTAGAACACCGCGCTGGGCATGGTGACGTGCCCGCCCTCAAGCTGCACGAGCCGCGGGCGGCCGCCTTCCATCACCCCGACGGTGGAGTTGGATGTGCCAAAGTCTATTCCGCCGCTGACCGGTCGCATGGTGGTATCCCGAGATTGTGGAGATCGCCCGAAGGGAGCGGCGCTGTTACACAAGCAAGCCGGCAATGTCGATGCCATATCGGTTCGCTGCGCCGATTTGCCTTCTGGCCGAGACCCTGTTGTCGAAAGGCGGGCGAACGCTCTAAAAGGCCACGACGGATTTTCGCAGGAAGCAGGATTGAGCCATGACCGATTACGCAAGCCCGCCCGCCGAGGGCGCCTATCTCGGACGCGCCATGGCAGACGGCTGGGCGCATCCGGCGGTTGTCACCGTGCGGGACGGCGAGGTGCTCGACATCACTTCGGCCGCCGCGCCGACTGCCCGCGACATATGCGAGATGGACGATCCGGCGGGCTTCGTGCGTACGGCACAGGGCAGGAGCGTCGGCGCGCTAAGCGATGTGCTTCGCGACAGCTTTGAGAATCGCGGCGCTGGCCGGCCCTATCTGCTGTCGCCGGTCGACCTGCAGGCGGTGAAGGCGTCCGGCGTCACCTTCGTCGTCAGCCTGCTGGAGCGGGTCATCGAGGAGCAGGCGCGCGGCAATCCGGAAAAGGCGGACGCCATAAGGGGCGACATCGCCGGACTGATCGGCGATGATTTGTCGAAGCTGAAGCCAGGATCGGCCGAGGCACAGGCGGCCAAGGCGAAGCTCGTGGCGCGCGGCGTCTGGTCGCAATATCTGGAGGTCGGCATCGGTCCCGACGCCGAGATATTCACCAAGTGCCAGCCGATGGCCTCGGTCGGCTTCGGCGCCGATGTCGGGCTGCACCCGGTCTCGACCTGGAACAATCCCGAGCCCGAGATCGCGGTGATCGCCTCGAGCGGGGGCAGGATCGTCGGCGCCACGCTCGGCAACGACGTCAATTTGCGCGACGTCGAGGGCCGCTCTGCGCTGCTGCTCGGCAAGGCCAAGGACAACAACGCCTCCGCAGCGCTCGGCCCGTTCATCCGGCTGTTCGACGGCACGTTCTCGATCGACGACGTGAAGCAGGCCCGCGTCGCGCTCCGGGTCGAGGGCGAGGACGGATTCTCATTGGAGGGCGCAAGCTCAATGGCCGAGATCAGCCGCTCGCCCGAAGAGCTGGTGGCCGCCGCCATGGGACCGCACCACCAGTACCCGGACGGCATCGCGCTTTATCTCGGCACGATGTTCGTGCCGTCGAAGGACCGCGGCGAGGCTGGCAAGGGATTCACGCACAAGGTGGGCGACATGGTCACGATCAGTTCCGAAAAGTTCGGGGCGCTGGTCAACCGCGTGAAACTTTCGCCGGACTGCCCGTCCTGGGCCTATGGCGCGAGCCACCTGATGCGCGATCTCGCAAGGGCGAAGCTCATCTGAGTACCCACGCCGGTCGAAACGCGCTATAGACGCCGCGCTGAAAGCGGAGATTCCACCCGGCGCGATGGCAAAGATTGCCCTGAAACTCGACGAGCTGATCGACGGCGCGGCACTGCGCCGCGACCTGACGGCGCTGACCGCGGCCACCGAAGGCGACGGCGGCAGCCCCGCGGTGCGGGGAAAGGTGCTGGCGACGCTGAAGGACCGCGTCGCAGCCGGACGGGCGGTGGCCGAACGGATGCTGACCGAGGATGGCGGCGGCACGGCCTGCGCGGTCCGGCTGTCGCACCTGATGGACGAGGCGATCCGTGCGCTCTACGACTTCGCGGCCACGCACGTCTACCGCGCCAAGAACCCGTCCTCGGCCGAGCGCATGGCGGTGATCGCCGTCGGCGGCTACGGGCGCGGCACGCTGGCGCCGGGCTCCGACATCGACCTCCTGTTCCTCCTGCCCTACAAGCAGACACCGTGGGGTGAGCAGATCGTCGAATACATGCTTTACATGCTGTGGGACATGGGGCTGAAGGTCGGCCACGCCACCCGCAATATCGACGAATGCCTGCGTCTTTCACGCTCCGACATCACCATTCGCACCTCGATTCTGGAAGCGCGTTTCCTGTGGGGCGAGCGCAAGCTTTTCGACGAGCTGCTTTCGCGCTTCGACAAGGAAGTGGTGAAGAATACGGGTGCGGAATACGTCCAGGCCAAGCTCGCCGAGCGCGACGACCGGCACGCCAAGGCCGGCGAAAGCCGCTATCTGGTCGAGCCCAACGTCAAGGACGGCAAGGGCGGCCAGCGCGACCTGCACACGCTGTTCTGGATCGCCAAATATTTTTACCGGGTGCGCACCGGCGATGAGCTGGTCGAGCAGGACGTGTTCACGCGGGCCGAATACAACCAGTTCCTGAAGGCCGAGGATTTCTTGTGGGCGGTGCGCTGCCACATGCATTTCCTGACCGGCAAGGCCGAGGAGCGGCTGCACTTCGACATACAGCGCGATATCGCCGAACGGCTGGGCTATACCAGCCATCCCGGCCTGTCCGCCGTCGAGCGCTTCATGAAGCACTACTTCCTGATCGCCAAGGATGTCGGCGACCTGACCCGCATCTTCTGCGCCGCGCTCGAGGAGGAGCAGGCCAAGCACGTGCCGGGCTTCAACCGAATTTTCCTGACCTTCTCCAGGCGTCGGCGAAAGCTGGCCGGCACCAGCGATTTCATCGTCGACAACCATCGCATCAACATCGCCGACGATCAGGTGTTCGTGCGCGATCCGGTCAACATGGTGCGGCTGTTCTGGTTCGCCGACCGCCACGGGCTGGAATTCCATCCCGACGCGCTGAAGCTTCTGACGCGCTCGCTCGGGCTGGTTGACAAGAACCTGCGGCGCGACGCCGAGGCCAACCGGCTGTTCCTCGAGGTATTGACGTCGGACCGCAATCCCGAGCTCAATCTGCGGCGCATGAACGAGGCCGGGCTGCTCGGCAAACTGATCCCCGATTTCGGCAAGATCGTCGCCATGATGCAGTTCAACATGTACCATCACTACACGGTCGACGAGCATCTCCTGCGCTGCATCGGCGTGCTTTCGGAAATCGAGAGCGGGGCAGGCGAGAAGATCCACCCCCTGGCGCACAAGCTGTTGCCGGGCCTGAGAGGCAAGCGCGAGGCGCTCTACGTCGCGGTGCTGCTGCACGATATTGCAAAGGGCCGGCCCGACGACCATTCCGAGGTGGGCGCCAGGATCGCGCGGCGCATCTGCCCGCATATGGGACTGTCGGCCGCCGACACCGAAACTGTTGCCTGGCTGGTGGAGAACCATCTGGCGATGTCGATGACGGCGCAGACCCGCGACCTGAACGACCGCAAGACGATCGAGGATTTTGCCGCACTGGTGCAGTCGGTCGAGAGGCTGAAGCTGCTCCTAGTGCTGACCGTCTGCGATATACGCGGCGTCGGTCCGGGCGTATGGAATGGCTGGAAGGGCCAGTTGCTGAGGACGCTTTACTACGAGACCGAGCTTCTCCTGACCGGCGGCTTCTCGGAAGTGGCGCGCGTCGAGCGGGCGGCGCAGGCGCGCCAAGCGCTGGCCGAAAACCTTGCCGGCTGGCCCGAAGCGGCGCGCAAGCGCACGGTCGGCCTTCATTACGAGAATTACCTCTTGGCGGTCGATTTGAAGGATCAGCTGCGCCACGCCGAGTTCATCCGCCAGGCCGACGAGGCGGGCAAGAAGCTCGCCACCATGGTCAAGACGCACGAATTCGAGGCCGTGACGGAAATCACCGTTCTGGCGCAGGACCATCCGCGCCTGCTGTCGGTGATCGCCGGGGCGTGCGCGGCCGCCGGAGCCAACATCGTCGACGCGCAGATTTTCACCACGTCGGATGGGCGCGCGCTGGACACGATCCTGATATCTAGGGAGTTCGACCGCGACGAGGACGAACGGCGCAGGGCCGAGCGGGTGGGAACGCTGATCGAGGACGTGCTCTCGGGCAAGAGCTGGCTGCCCGAGATGATCGCGCGGCGGACCAAGCCGAAGCGCGGCGCCAAGGCGTTCCGCATCGAGCCGCGCGTGGAAATCCGAAACACGCTGTCGAACCGGTTCTCCGTGATAGACGTGTCGGGACTGGACCGGCCGGGTCTGCTGTCGGAAATCA
This sequence comes from Pseudaminobacter sp., assembly GCA_035941355.1. Classification (GTDB taxonomy): domain Bacteria; phylum Pseudomonadota; class Alphaproteobacteria; order Rhizobiales; family Rhizobiaceae; genus Allomesorhizobium. Next base: position 27,162 of record DASZDZ010000058.1, on the reverse strand, counting down.
CCGGCGCGCTGTCGGATCTTTCGCTGGACATCGCCTCGGCGCACATCACGACGTTCGGCGAAAAGGTGATCGACACATTCTACGTCAGCGACCTGACAGGCCAGAAGATAGACAATCCGGCGAGGCTCCAGGCCATCCGCGACCGGCTCATCGCCACGCTGGACGGCGAAGCCAGCCAGCGCGCCGCCAAGGCGCGCGTCTCCGCCGCCGCCGAATGACAACGCATCCGGAAGCCTGCATCCAATGAGCCTCGTGAAAAAATTCGCCACCGTCGGGTCGGCGACGCTCGCCAGCCGGATACTGGGCTTCGGCCGAGAGGCGCTGATGGCCGCCGCCCTTGGGGCAGGCCCGATCGCGGATGCCTTCTACGCGGCCTTCCGCTTTCCGAACCTGTTTCGCCGGCTTTTCGCCGAAGGCGCGTTCAATGCGGCCTTCGTGCCGCTTTTCGCCAAGGAGATCGAGGCAAACGGCACGGATGGGGCGCGGCGCTTTTCGGAAGAAGTGTTCGGCATCCTGTTCACCGTTCTCCTGGTGCTGACGATCGCGATGGAATTGTCGATGCCGCTTCTGGTTCGCACCATCATCGCGCCCGGCTTCGTCGACAATCAGGAGAAGTTCGACACCACGGTGGCGCTGTCGATCATCATGTTCCCATACCTGATGTGCATGTCGCTGACTGCCATGATGAGCGGTATCCTGAATTCGCTGCACCGCTATTTCGTCGCCGCGATTGCGCCGGTCCTGCTGAACGTCGTTCTGATCGGCGTGCTTCTGCACGCGATCATGACCGGTCGTGACGGCCTGGAGACAGGCTACAATCTTGCATGGGGCGTTCTGACTGCGGGCTTGCTACAGCTTCTGCTGGTGTTGGTTGCCGTGCGCAAGGCGGGGATCGTCATCGGCCTGCGACGTCCGCGCATGACCCCGAATGTCAAGCGCCTGCTTGTCCTGGCGTTTCCAGCCGCGATCACCGGCGGCATCACCCAGATCAACCTAGTCATCGGCCAGATGATCGCATCGGGAAAGGAAGGCGCGATTTCGGTGCTGCAATATGCCGATCGCATCTACCAGTTGCCGCTCGGCGTGGTTGGCATCGCCGTCGGCGTCGTGCTGCTGCCGGAGCTGTCGCGTGCGCTGAAAGCCGGCCATCTCCGGGACGCTGCAAACCTGCAGAACCGCTCGGTGGAGTTCGCGCTGTTCCTGACGCTGCCTGCGGCGGCCGCCCTTCTGGTGATGTCGGAAGAGATTGTGCGCGTGCTGTTCGAGCGCGGGGCGTTTTCGCCGATGACCACCCAATCGGTTGCTGGCGCGCTCGCAATATTCGGGCTGGGACTTCCGGCATTCGTCATGATCAAGGCGTTTACGCCGGGCTTCTTTGCCCGCGAGGATACGCGCACGCCGATGATCTTTGCCGGCGTCTCGGTGGTGGTAAACATCGCGCTGGCGCTGACGCTGTTTCCGAGCATGGCGGAAGCGGGCATCGCAACGGCCGAAACCGCTGCCGGCTGGGCCAACGCGATGCTCCTGCTCGGCACGCTGATCTGGCGCGGGCATTGGGGACAGGACAGGGCGCTGCTGACCCGGTTGCCTCGTCTGGTGCTTGCCGCCGGCGTCATGGGCGCTGCGCTATATTTCGCTCTCGGCCCCCTGGAGCCGTGGCTTGCCCCGGCATCGCCGCTGCTCGTCCAACTCGCCGCGCTTTGCGTGCTGATCGCCGGCGCAATGGCTATTTATTTCGGCACCGCCTTCGCGATCGGCGGCGCGGATTTCGGCATGATCCGCCGAAACATAAGGCGCTCGCGGGCCGCCGCTGCGACACCGCCAGACACCGAGTGAGCCGAGGTTCGGATTTACTCAACTAAACTGTTCGGCTTTTCCGCACCGGTTTTTTAACAAAATGCGTCCAGAAGGATGATCTGCCGGCTGGTGCGCAAGCGCCGGCCGCCTTGTCGGGTGGGACGCATACAGATGAGCGGCAGACTCTACTACGTCGACTGGCTGAGGGTGATCGCCTTCGCCATTCTCGTTATTTACCACTGTTCCGTCGCGTTCTTCCCGGACATGTCCTGGTTGATGAAGAGCGTCGAGGGCAGCGAAACCCTTTCGCTCGTCATGAAATTTCCGCGCGCCTGGCGGCTGGCGCTGCTGTTCTTCCTCTCGGGCATGGGCACGTGGTTTGCGTTCCGCTCGAATACCGGCCTGACCTTCCTGAAGGACCGCATGGTTCGGCTGGCGGTGCCGCTGCTGTTTGCCATGTGCGTCGTCATCGTGCCGCAGGTCTGGTACGAGCGCGTCTACGAGGACGGCTATGACGGTTCGCTGATGAGCTTCTGGCTGACCCGCTACTTCACCGAAGGCAAGTACCCGCAAGGCAATTTCACCTGGGCGCATATGTGGTTCGTCGCCTATCTGCTGGTGATGGCTTTCCTGTGCTATCCGATCTTCCGGCTGATCGTCGATCCGAGGATGCGCCGGCTGACCGGCTGGTTCGAGACCGTGGCCCGTTCCAACGCGATCTACCTTCTGTTTCTGCTGCCGCTGGTGCTCAATGTCGCGCTGTCGCCGATATACCCGCGCCAGACCAATGCGCTCTACAATGACGGCGCCTGGTTCGCCGCCTGGGCGAGCTGGTTCGGGCTGGGCTTCCTAGTGGCGCGCCATCATCATGCGGTGATCGAGGCCATCGTCGATCGCCGCTGGCTGAGCGCGTCGTTTGCGCTGACGCTGACCGTGACGCTCTACCGCCATTCCTGGTCGGCCGGCCCGGGCGACGCCTTCATGGGCGACTACGACAACATGACGGTGCTCTACAAGACGGCGCTTTTCGGCCTTGCCTTGAGCATGATACTGACGGCCGTGGGTTTCGGCGCGCTCCATTTGAACCGCAAGAGCGCCGCACTCGCCTGGCTGAACCGCAAGATATTCCCGCTCTACATCGTGCACCAGACGATCATCATCGCGGCGCTGTTCTACATCCTGCCGCTGGAAGCCGGCGTGGCGGCGAAGATGTCGCTCGTGCTGCTAGCGACGATCGGAGGGTCGCTGGCCCTGTGCCTGCTGTTCGAGCAGCTTCCCTGGCCGTTCCGCGCCCTTGTCGGCCTGCCCGAGCAGCCTGCAAGCGCGCCTGTGCCCGAAAAGAGCACGGTTCCGCTGCGCTATTAGTGCCGGCGATTTCGCCCGTGCGCGAGGCTTGATCGCGCCCGCGCCTTCGTCCATAAGCGCAACTCGATTTTCGCCGCCCATTTCTCAGCCGCATGATCACGTCCGCAAAGTCTGCAACTTTGCGGGATCATGCTTGAAACGGCCCTCCACAAGCCCACGGGGAAACCATGACTGCCTTCAAGCCGCTCGTCTTTTCCGGCGTCCAGCCGACCGGAAACCTCCATCTCGGCAATTATCTCGGCGCGATCCGCCGCTTCGTCGCCCTCCAGGACAGCCACGACTGCATCTACTGCGTGGTCGACCTGCACGCGATCACGCAGTGGCAGGAGCCTGCCGAACTGATGAAGGCAACGCGCGAGGTGACGGCGGCCTTCCTGGCGGCCGGTATCGACCCGAAAAAGCACATCGTCTTCAACCAGAGCCGGGTCGTGCAGCATGCCGAGCTCGCCTGGATTTTCAACTGCGTCGCCCGCATGGGCTGGCTCTCGCGCATGACGCAGTTCAAGGAGAAGGCCGGCAAGGACCGCGAGAACGCGTCGGTTGGCCTGTTCGCCTATCCGACGCTGATGGCTGCCGATATTCTTGTCTATCGCGCCACCCATGTTCCGGTGGGCGACGACCAGAAGCAGCATCTGGAGCTGACGCGCGACATCGCCCAGAAGTTCAACAACGACTTCTCCGACCGCATCGCCGAGCTTGGGCTGGGGGTGGAGATGACGGTGGGCGAGGAGAAGATCAACGGCTTCTTTCCGCTGACGGAACCGCTGATCGAGGGTCCGGCGCCGCGAGTCATGTCGCTGCGCGACGGACTGAAGAAAATGTCGAAGTCCGATCCATCGGACCTGTCGCGCATCAACCTGACCGACGATGCCGACGCCATCTCGAAGAAGATCCGCAAGGCCAAAACCGACCCCGCAGGCCTTCCTTCCGAGATCGAAGGCCTGAAGGACCGGCCGGAAGCCGAAAATCTGGTCGTGCTCTACGCGGCTCTCGCCGAAACCTCGAAGGAAAAGGTGCTCGCCGAGTTCGGCGGCCAGCAGTTTTCGGCCTTCAAGCCGGCGCTGGCCGATCTGGCGGTGGCGAAGCTCGCGCCTATCGCCGCAGAGATGCGGCGAATTTCCTCGGACGAGACCTATGTCGACGGCGTGCTGAGGGACGGCGGCGAACGCGCCGGCGTGATGGCCGAAGCGAACATGAAGATGGTGCGCGACATCGTCGGCTTGCTGAACGGCTGATAGGCCGTTCAGCTATTCACTCCGGCGGGCACTGGGGCGTATTGCAGAAGGCAGCCCAGGCCACGCCTTCTGCAAGCCCACTTGCCGACGCCCGGCGCGGATGACAGATTGCGCCGAAACGGCGTCTCGTCTCAGCAGGGTTAGAACATGGTCTCCAGACGACTGATACGGGAAGCCGGTCACCGCCGGAAATTCTTGGCCATCATCGACGATACGCCCGAATGCGAGCGCGCCGTCGCCTATGCCTCGACGCGCGCCAAGACCACTGGCGGGGTGCTGGTGCTGCTTTACGTGATCGAGCCCGGCGACTTTCAGCACTGGCTCGGCGTCGAGAAGATCATGCGCGACGAGGCCATCGCCGCGGCCAATGCAGCGCTTGACGGCTATGCCGTGACGGTGCGCGCCAGGCTCGGCATCGAGCCGGAACTGGTGGTGCGCGAGGGCAAGCCGGCCGACGAAATCCACAAGCTGATCGAGGAGGACCAGGACATCGCCATCCTGGTGCTGGCGGCCGGATCCGGCAAGGAAGGTCCGGGCCCGCTGGTCGCGTCGATAGCCGGCAAGGGCGCGGCGTTCCCCATTCCGGTGACGGTGGTGCCGCAGAACCTGTCCGACGAAGATATAGCGAGCCTTGCCTGAGCCATCCGGCTCGACAAAGCAGATGCTTCGGGAGAAAATCATTTCCGGGCGCAGCCGAATGCGCGGCGCATTTGGCTTGAATGTCGCCGGAAGCAGGCTTATTTAGAATTATTCCAAAGTTTGAGCCCACGGAGATGCGGCCATGTTCATCCAGACCGAGGCGACCCCCAATCCCGCCACGCTGAAATTCCTGCCCGGGAAGGAAGTGCTGCCCGTGGGCACCGCCGATTTCCGCGACGCGGACACCGCTCGCGCGGCCTCGCCGCTCGCCGGCCGGCTGTTCGACATTCCGGGCGTCACCGGCGTTTTCTTCGGCTACGACTTCGTCACCGTCACCAAGGATGGACCCGACTGGCAGCATCTGAAGCCGGCGATCCTCGGCGCCATCATGGAGCAGTTCATGTCGGGCGCGCCGGTCATGGCAAGCGGCGGCCAGGCCGCGACCGATCGCGCCGACCAGGCGGGCGAGTTCTACGACAAGGCCGATTCGGAGATCGTCATCACCATCAAGGAGCTGCTCGACACCCGCGTCCGTCCCGCCGTCGCCCAGGATGGCGGCGACATCACCTTCCGCGGGTACGAGAACGGCACGGTCTTCCTGCACATGAAGGGCGCCTGCGCCGGCTGCCCGTCCTCGACCGCGACGCTGAAGCATGGCATCCAGAACCTGCTTCGGCATTTCGTCCCGGAAGTAGAGCACGTCGAACAGATCGGCTGATCCTTCGAGCATCGAAGGACGCACCAATCGGACAACAAAAAACCGGGCCATGTGCCCGGTTTTCTGTTTGAGGACGTCCGTTGTTGCCGAGACGGTCCGCGTAGTTATTTGACGATGACTTTGGCGCCGACTTCGGCGCGGTTGTAGAGATCGATGATGTCCTGGTTCATAAGCCGGATGCAGCCCGACGACATCGCCTTGCCGATCGAGGCCCATTCCGGCGTTCCGTGCAGGCGGTAGCCGGTGTCGCCGCGCTTGTTGTAGAGGTAGAGGGCGCGCGCGCCGAGCGCGTTGGTGATGCCCGGCTTCATGCCGCCCCGGAATTTGGCGAGTTCCGGCTGGCGCCTGATCATCTCCGCAGGCGGCGTCCATACCGGCCATTCGCGCTTCGCCGCGACACGGGCGGCGCCTTTCCATTCGAAACCTTCGCGGCCGACGCCGATCCCGTAGCGGACGGCCTCGCCCCCGGGCAGAACAAAGTAAAGAAACTTGTCTGTGGTATCGACAATGATCGTTCCGGGCTTCTCGCCGCCGTCATAGGCCACAATCTGGCGATGGTATTTCTTGTCCACCTTGTAGATGGGGATGCTCGGTAGGCGATAACCGGCGTCGGTCCGGCTGCCGTAATCGGACGAAAACACCTTGTACGGGCCGAATGTGCTGCACCCGGAAACCGCGGTTGCGAGCGCCAGCCCAACTGCAAGGGCAAGTGTTTTCATCTGCATGATTATATTCGCCGCTCCGGTCCGCAATATCGATTTGCCCCGATTCGGGGCCGCAATTTCGCCTTTATTTACGGGGGCGCATTCCTGCTTGCCAAGAGCTTAGTGATGCAACCGGCTGCTTACGCAAACGTGAGCGGGTTGCTATGGCATTTCGGCAACAGGGTATCACGCGAACGTGATAGCGTGCCGGGAGGCGCATCCCGCCCGCCCGCCGAGTTTGGAACAAAAGGGGTTCATGCCGGCGCCAGGACGTGGCATTGTCGGCCCATGCCGATCATCAGCCCGATTCTCGCCAATCCGCTCGTCGACGGCCGCCAGTCCGAACGGGCGATGGTGGTCAGGCGCGGCGTCCAGCGCCTGCTCACGCAAATGGGCGCGCATGTGCTGCCCGAACTCTGCCTGGCTACCGGCCGGCGCGCCGACCTCGTCGCGCTGACGCGGACGGGAGATATCTGGATCATCGAGATCAAGTCGTCGATCGAGGATTTCCGCGTCGACCGCAAGTGGCCTGAATACCGGCTGCATTCCGACCGCTTCTTCTTCGCCACGCATCCGGATGTGCCGGCCTCGATCTTTCCCGAGGAGTGCGGCTTCATCCTCTCCGACGGCTACGGCGCCGAGATTATGCGCGACGCGCCCGAGCACCGTCTGGCCGCGGCCACCCGCAAGGCGCTGATGCTGCGCATGGCGCGCGCTGGGGCGGCGCGGCTGCTGGCGGCGGAACTCGCCGGCGTTTCGGTGCCGGCGCTGGATGGGGAAAGTGAGTGAACGATAGGCAGTAGGCAGTAGGCAGTAGGCAGTAGTAAAGGTTAGCTGTCCGTCCGCCTCCTGGTTGCCTATCGCCGACTGCCTATTGCCGACTGCCTCACCTGGGCGCCCGCTTCGCCAGAATCCGCTGCAGCGTGCGGCGGTGCATGTTGAGGCGGCGCGCGGTTTCCGAGACGTTGCGCTCGCACATTTCGTAGACGCGCTGGATATGCTCCCAGCGCACGCGGTCGGCCGACATCGGGTTTTCCGGCGGCGCGGCTCGCTCGCCGGCGGTGCGGGTCAGCGCCGCGAAAACATCGTCGGCGTCGGCCGGCTTCGACAGATAGTCGATCGCGCCGAGCTTCACCGCTGTCACCGCGGTGGCAATGTTGCCATAGCCGGTGAGGATTATCGTTCTGGAATCCGTGCGCTTCTCGCGGATGGCCGCGACCACGTCCAGCCCATTGCCGTCGCCCAGCCGCATGTCGACCACGGCATAGGCGGGCGGATGCGCGCGGGCCTTGGCCACGGCCTCCTCGACGCTCTCGGCTGTCTCCACCTGAAAACCCCTCGCCTCCATGGCACGCGCCAGGCGGGTAAGGAATGGCTTGTCGTCGTCCACGATCAGCAGCGACGCGTCGCCTGCCCCGACGACGCCCTGAACGGTTTCTTCGTTGATCATTCTTGTTCGTCCGTATTGCCCGAATTTGTTTCAGATATAGGTCCAAACCGCGATATTTGCCACCTTTTGAGCATCCTGCTTTCGCCGCATCGCTACGCGGTGTCGAACATCGACGCCACGGCGGATTCGGGATTGAGGAAGGCCTCGCGCGGCCAGTTGACCCGCACGACCGCGCCGTGGCCGGGTTCGTTGGCGTTGTAGAAGGAAAGCGTCGCGCCCGAGCGTTCGAGCAGCGTCTTGGCGATGAACAGGCCGAGGCCGAGGCCGCCACCCCGCTCGGCGCCGTGGCGGGTGGACATGTAAGGCTCGCCGATGCGGTCGATGATTTCCGGCGGGAAGCCCGGCCCGTCGTCTACGACCTCGAAGGCGACTTCCCGCTCGTCCCAGCGCCAGCGTATGGTGACAGCGCCGATGGCGAAATCGACGGCGTTCTCCACCAGATTGCCGAGGCCGTAGATCACGCCCGGATTGCGCCGCGCGACGGGCTCCGGGCCGATCCGCTCGCCGGGCTCGAGCCGTATGGCAATGCCGAAATCGCGGTGCGGTGCGATCACCTCCTCGACCAGCGACGTCAGCGGCATTCGGGCAAGATGCTGTTCGCTCTCCGACGAGAGGCTGGTCAGGCGTTTCAGTATATCCCGGCACCGCTCGCTCTGCGTGCGCAGAAGGGTGACGTCCTCATGGTATTTCGGATCGCCGCGCAGCGCGCGTTCCATCTCCTTGGCGACAAGGGCGATGGTGGCCAGCGGCGTGCCGAGTTCGTGTGCGGCGGCCGCCGCAAGCCCGTCCAGCGCCGAAAGATGCTGTTCGCGCTGCAGGACAAGTTCGGTGGCGGCGAGAGCGTTTGCGAGCAGCCGCGCCTCCTCCGCGACGCGCCAGGCATAGACAGCGGTGAAGGTGGTGGAGCAGAACACCGCGGTCCACATGCCGGCGACGTAGATGAAGGGCATGGAAAGCGCGGCGCCCTCAAACCACGGCAAAGGCAGATGGTAGAAGGCCAGGAGCGTGGCCATGGCCATGACGAGGGCGCCGAGCAGGGCCGTGAGCCGCAGCGACAGGGACGTGGCCGAGATGATGACCGGCACCGTCATCAGGAGCGAGAACGGATTGGTGAGCCCGCCCGTCATGTAGAGCAGGCCGGCAAGCTGCAGCGCGTCGAAGGTGAGCGTGATGAAGGCGGCGCGCGGCGTCAGCCGGTGCGCGGCCGGGTAGCGGAAGGTGAGCAGCAGATTGAGCCATGCCGAACAGGCTATGAGCGCGAAGCACAGGCTGACCGGCAGCGGAAAATCGAGCCAGTAGGCCACGATGATGACGGTGACGCTCTGGCCGACGATCGCCAGCCAACGCAGCCGGATCAGCGTGTTCAGCCTAAGGCGGTGGCTCTGCTGGAGGTCGGGCGTGCGCAGCATTTCGATCATGGCCGTTTATGCCCCCCGCTGGCGGTCGACGCCAAGCGCTTATTTGACCCGCGGCTTGGCCCGTGCGGTGGCTTCGGCCGAAACGGGATCCTCCGGCCAGAAATGCTTGGGGTAGCGGCCGCGCATTTCGGCGCGTACATCGGCCCAGGAGCCACGCCAGAAGCCCGGCAAATCGCGGGTCGTCTGGATCGGCCTATGTGCTGGCGACAGCAATTCCAGCGTCAGGGGGACCGTGCCGCCGGCTATGGAAGGATGGCTGTCGAGGCCGAAAAGCTCCTGCACACGGACGGCCAGCACCGGCCATTCGCCGTCATAGCGGATCGGGATGCGACTGTCGGAGGGGGCGTCGAAATGTGTCGGCGCCAGCGATGCGATCCGGCGCTGCAGATCGTGCGGCACCAGCGACATCAGCCCCGCGTGGAGAATTCCGGCGTCGATGCGCTGGAAAGAAGCCTCGCCCGGGAGGAACGGAGCGAGCCAATTGTCGAGCGATGCAAGCAGCGCCTCGTCGGAAACGTCCGGCCAGGGCGCGCCGAGACCGCGATGCAGCCATTGCAGCCGATGGCGTAGGGTCTCGGCTTCCCTGCTCCACGGCAGCAGCGCCAGACCGCGCGTGCGCAATGCATCGAGTATTGCGCGGTCGGCCTCCGCGCCGGTCGGCGGCGGCAGCATGCGCTCGGAAAGCACGATCGCGCCGAGACGCTCCGTCTCGCGCACCCTGACTGCACGTTTTTCGGGGTCGAAGCTCGAATCCATCTGCTTGACGATGCTCGCGCCGAGCGCCTCGCGTATCTCGCTCATGGAGACGGGCGCGGCGGCGGCGATACGCGCATTCTGCGCCTTGCCCTGGAGGTCGGCGACGACGAGAAACGCCTCGCCCGCAAGCGGGTCGGCGGCGTCGAGCATGGCGCCGCTGCCGTTGGCGAGCACGAACCGCCCGCGCGCGCCGCGCGCCTTGGCGACGCGGTCGGGCCAGGCGCGGATGAGGAGGGCGCCGGTGGTGGCGGTGGAATTGTCGGAAAGGGCAGTTCTCGCTCCGCCCGCCTGCCGCGCCAGCCGCTCGGCCAGTTGCCGGGCCGCGACTGCACGCGGCGACCGGTCGCCGCGAAACCGCATCAGCCGGCGCTCGAGGTCTACGCTGTCGCCACCGAGGCCGCGCTCGGTGATGAGAACGGCAAGCTCGGCGGCAGGCGAGGCATGTCCGTCCTTTGCCGCCTCCGCCACCATGTGCGCGAGCCGCACGGGCAGCGCCAGCTTGCGCATCGCTTCGCCTGCCGGCGTCAGCCGTCCGGTGGAATCGATGGCGTCGAGATCGGCGAGCAGCGCCCTTGCTTCGGCAAGCGCCGGCGCTGGCGGCAGATCGAGAAAGGCGAGGCTGGCCGGGTCGGCAATGCCGAAGGCGGCGCAATCCAGAACCAATGACGACAGGTCCGCTTCGAGGATTTCCGGTGGCGTGAAGGCAGGCAGCGCCGCCGTCTGCTCGGCGCGCCAAAGGCGGACGGCAACGCCCGGCTGCGTGCGGCCGGCGCGGCCGGCGCGCTGATCGGCCGAAGCGCGCGAGACGCGCACCGTCTCCAGTCGTGTCAAGCCGGTCGCCGGCTCGTATTTGGGCAGGCGCGACAGGCCGCTGTCGATCACCACCCGCACCCCGTCGATTGTGATCGAGGTTTCGGCGATCGAGGTCGCCAGCACCACTTTGCGGCGGCCCGGCGGCGGCGGCTTGATCGCTGCGTCTTGCGCCTTGCCGTCGAGCATGCCGTAGAGCGGCGCGATGTCGACATCGCTGCCTATCCGGCCCTCCAGGCGTTCGGCGGTCCGTTCGATCTCGCGCTGGCCGGGCAGGAAGGCGAGCACGCTGCCCGGCTCGTTGGCGAGCGCCTCGCGCACGGCTTTCGCCATCGCATCCTCGATCGGCATGCCCGAGGGGCGCTCGTCGTAGCGTATGTCGACGGGGAAGCTGCGCCCCCGGCTTTCGATGACCGGCGCATCGCCCAGCAATTTCGCGACACGCGCGCCGTCCAGCGTTGCTGACATGACAAGCAGTCTGAGGTCGGGGCGCAGTGCGCCCTGCACGTCCAGCGCCAGCGCCAGCCCGAAGTCGCCGTCGAGCGAGCGCTCGTGGAACTCGTCGAACAGGATGGCCGAGATGCCGGGCAGTTCCGGATCGTCCAGGACCGTGCGCGCCAGCACGCCCTCGGTCACGACCAGTATTCGGGTTGCGGCCGAGACGCGGCGCTCCATGCGCATGGCGTAGCCGACCGTGCCGCCCACCTCCTCGCCGAGCAATTCGGCCATGCGCCGGGCGGCGGCGCGTGCTGCGAGCCGGCGCGGCTCCAGGAGCAGGATCTTGCCGGCGCCGAGCCACGGCGCGTCGAGGAGCGCGAGCGGCGCGAGCGTGGTCTTGCCAGCTCCGGGCGGCGCGACGAGCACCGCCTTGCCGTTCTCCAGCGCCTCGAGCAGCGTCGGCAAGGCGGCGGTGACGGGAAGATCGGGGAGCATCCGCACCGTCATTGCCCGACGCGGATCACAGGCCCGCCCGCCGCCTCGGCGTCGGCCTCATCATGAGTGACCAGCACTACGGGCAGGTGGCTGGTGCGCGCCTTGGCGAAGACGAGTTCGCGCATCTGGCTGCGCAATTCTGCATCAAGCTTGGAGAATGGTTCGTCGAGGAGCAGCATGCGCGGCGCCGAGAGCAGCACCCGGGCCAGCGCCACGCGCGCCTTCTGGCCGCCCGACAGCGTGTCGGGGTCGCGCGCCGCCGTGCCGGCCAGCCCAACGCCGCCGAGCGCTTCCTTCACCAAGGCCGAGCGCGCGGCCTTGCCCTTGATCGAAGGCGGTATGGCGAACAGGAGATTGCCGCCGACCGACATATGCGGAAACAGCAGCGGATCCTGGAACAAGATGCCGGCGTGGCGCTCTTCGGCCGGAAGTGCGGTGATTTCCTCGTTGCCGGAAAACACCTTGCCCGAGGCCGAGAATGCCGGGTCGAGAAACCCGCCAATATAGGCGAGCAGGGTGGATTTGCCCGAGCCCGATGGACCCATTACGGTGAGCACTTCGCCGACCTCGACGCGATGCGACACGGCGAGCAGCACGCGTCCATTCAGCGCGATGCTCACTCCGTCGAGAAAAAGTTGCTGATCGGCCATCTGTCCCGCCGCGTTCCGCCTGAACCGGTTCTACACCCGCATGGCGCGGCGGTTGCGGAATACCAGCGCCGGGATGAGCGTGGCAACAGCAAAGCCTGCCGCCGGCAAAAGCATCTGCAGGAAGGCGTAGACGCCGATGACGCGGCGGTTGCCGCCCGACGCGAGCGCCACCGCTTCGGTGGTGATGGTTTCCAACCTGCCCGCGCCGATCAGCAGCGTTGGCAGGTATTGCCCGACCGAAACCGCGAAGCCGACGGCGGCCGCGACCAGTATGGCCCGCGACAGCATCGGCAGGCGGACCCGGAGCAGAGCCGCGGTTCGCGATTTGCCGAGGCCGGCCGCGATCGCTTCGTAACGACGGTCATAGGCCCGCCATGGGTCCGACAGTGACAGGAAGACATAAGGCATGACGAAGGTGAGATGCGCCAGCACCAGCGCCGGCAGGCTGGCGACGCTGCCGGTGAACACGAACAGCAGTTGCAGTCCGAACAGAAAAGCGGCTTGCGGCACCAGCAGCGGCAGATAGAGGAAGAGCAGCGCCCAGCGCCCGGCGATCCGGCCCGTTTCGTTCTCGCATATCAGGCAAAGCAGCGTCAGCGTTATTGCTAGAACGGTGGAGGCGACAGCGACGACGAGCGTGATCGACAGCGGCGCGGCAAGCCGTGGCGCGGTCTTCATCCAGTTCTTTGCCGTGAACGTTTCGGGAAAAGCGTCCGGAAATTGCCACAGCCCGGCGAACGACCAGATGGCGAGCGTGGCAAGGCCGGCAAGCACGGTGAGTGCGGCGGCGACCATGGCGGCAAGCGCGCCTCGGCGCAGCCACACGTCGCCGCGGAAGCGCAGCCCGGACCTGCGCAGCCGGCGAAGTATCGCCGCGCCGAGGCGTTCGAGCGCAATCCAGATGAGGAGCGCCGTAGCCGTCACGCCGAGCTGGAGCAGCGCGCCGGCGCTGGCGAAGAAGCGCATCGACAGTTCGGGATCGTTCATCCAGCCGACGAGCCGTACGGCGAGTGGGGCCGGCGTGGTTGGCCCGAGGATCGCGGCGACGTCGACGACGGAGGTTGCGAAGGCGATGACGGCAAACACCGCGAGCCGCATCTGCTGGTAAAGCGGCGGCCAGACGCCGTGCAGGAAGCCGGCGATGCGGCCATAGCCGAGCGATGCGGCCAGCGCGCGGGTGCGCAGAAGGTCGACCTGGGGCAGAGCCGCGAGCGCGATCAGCAGCAGGAAGGGGATCTCCTTTACGATCAGCCCGGCGATCATCGACAGGCCCATCGGATCGTTGACGATCAGGAGGTCGGGCGGGCGTTCCCAGCCGGTCAGCCATGGCGACACGATGCGCGCGATCATGCCGGACGGCGCGATCAGGAAGGCGAGGCCGAAGGCGGCTGCGGCATGCGGCACCGAAAGCAGCGGCGAAACCAGGTGCTGGATGCGCGAAAAGATGCGCGTTCCGGCCCAGCCGGCGACAAACAGCATGACCACTCCGAGCGACACGGCCGTTGTTATCAGTCCGGCAGCAAGGCTGATCAGCGCCGACATCAGGATGCCGGGTTGGACCAGCAAATTTTCGATATGCGCAAGCGTGAAGCCGGTTCCGCCGAGCGCAGGCAGATAGCCGAAGGCCGGCAGGATGGTGCCGGCAAGGCCAAGCAGGATCGGGCCTGCCAGGACAGCGATGGCGAGCGGCGGGCCGAGACGGCTCAGCATGGATGCTTATCCTCCCCCTTTCGGGAAAGGTCGGTGAGCAGCACCGGGCTGGGGGTGGAGACGAAGCACACGACTTTCACCATCCCCACCCGGCCGCTACTCGGCCATCCTCCTCGCAAAGGTGAGGGTGGGATGGCGAGGGCGCTCAATTCGCCGCGCCGTAGCGCCGTTTCCATTCCGTCTCGATCCTGTCCATCCAGCTTGGATGCGGCTCGTCGAGCGCCGGGCCGAGTTCGTCCGGCTTCAGCGTGGCGACGCCGAGGTCGAGCGCGTCGAAGCGGGTCCGGTCGGCTGCGTCGAGTTTCGAGACGGCGAGCACCGTCGGATCGCCCCAGATTTTTGGATCCTGCTTGCGCGCCTGCGCCTCCGGCGAGATCAGGAAATCGGCGGCTACCAGCGCGCCGGCCTTGGCGGCGGCATTGTAGGGTATCGCCACGAAATGCGTGTTGGCGAGCGTTCCGCCGGGGAATGTGAAGGAGCGGACCGTGTCCGGCAACTCGCCATTGGCGATGGCGCCGGAGGCCTCCGACGGATTGAAGGCGAAAATAATGTCGACCTCGTTGTCAGCAAGCAACTGCTTCATCGCCGGGTAGTTCTGCGGAAACGCCTTGCCGCCGCGCCACAGCAGCGGGTTCAGCTCGTCGAGCCAGGCAAAGAGCGGCGCCGCGGTCGCCTCGAACGACCCCTCATCCACCGGCTTCAGAAGCACGGTTCGATCGACCACGAGTTCGGAGAGCGCCTGCTTCAGGAATGACGAGCCGATGAAGTCCGGCGGCTGCGGGTAGGTGAAGCGGCCGGGATTCCGCTTCGCCCAGGCAAGCAGGTCCTTCGCCGATTTCGGCAGCGAGGCCGGGTCGGTTTTCGCCGTGTCGTGAAAGAAGACCAGCTTGGCCATGCCCCACGGGCTCTCCAAACCCTCGACGGGAATGGTGAAGTCGGTCCGGATGGTTGGCTTGTCTTCGACATCGACGAAGCGCCGGTTGGGCAGCTTTTCGGCCCAGCCGGGCGAGAACAGCAGCTGCTGGTGCTTCATCGACGAAAAATTCTCGCCATTGATCCAGATCAGGTCGACCGTGCCGCCTTCGTTACGGCCGGCGGCCTTTTCAGCGACCACTTTGGCGACAGCGTTCGCGGTATCGTCCAGCTTCACATGGACCAGCTTGACGCCGTAGCGCTTCTTCAGCTCCTGGCCCGCCCATTCGAGATAGGCATTGATGTTTTCCGCGCCGCCCCAGGCGTTGAAATAAACTGTCTCGCCGCGTGCGTCGGCAAGCACCTCCTGCCACTTCTCCGGATCGGGCTCTCCGGCCAGCGCCTGAAGCGTTATGACAGCGAACGCAGCAGCGGCCAGAAGCAGCTTCTTCATCGGATTCTCCCGTCCCGTTCAATCGGGCGCGATTGAGCATCGTTGCGGCTAGGCGGTCAATGCGAGCGTCAGGCGGAAGAGGTCAATTCGCGGTGAGGGAGGCGTGACAGCACGTCACGCGACATCCACCCAGCGGCCTTCGCGAAAAGAGCGCGCCATGGCGTCGACGGTGCGCTCGATCAATATGCCTTCCTCAAAGTCGATGGCGACTGTGGTCTCGCCGCGCATGCGCCCGATCAACTGGCGGCATTCGATGATCTTCAATTCGTTGAAGCCCAGCCCGTGGCCGGGCGCGGGGATGAAGCAATCGTAGGGCGGGTGGTGCGGAGCCGTCAGCACGGTGCGGAAGCCCTGCTCCGTCGCCCGGTCGGAGGTAAGGTAGAGCTGGAATTCGTTCATCCGCTCCTGGTCGTAGAGGATGGAGCCCCTGGAGCCGAATATCTGTACGGCGATGCGGCCCTTGCGGCCCCAGGCGGTCCGGCTGAGCGCGATCATGCCGGACGCGCCGTTAGCGAGGCGCAGTAGAATGGTGGCGATGTCGAATACCTCGACTGCGCGTTCGCCGGCGTCGGTCCGGCGCGTCGGATAGGGTTTTGCCATGTCGCACATGACCCGCGACACCCGGCCGAACAGCGTCGAAATCAGCGACAGCGGATGCACGCCGAAATCGTCGATCGCGCCGTGGCCGTTGACGGCTTCGTGCCGCTGCTGGAACGGCGCATCCGGATCGGCCAGGAAATCCTCGTCCATCTCTATTCGGACATTGTTGACCGCGCCGATCGCGCCTTCGTCGAGCAGCTTTCGGATGTGGCGGATGGCGGGGTTCTGGATGTAGTTGAAGCCGAGGATCGCGACCTTGCCCGAGGCGCGCGCGGCAGCGAGCATCGCCTCGGCCTCGGCGAGCTTCGGCGCCATCGGCTTTTCGCACCAGACATGCTTGCCGGCCTCGAAGGCGGCGATCGCCATTTCGGCATGGAACCGGTTCGGCGTGGTGACCGAGACCACATCGACCTCGGGGTCGGCGATCACGTCGCGCCAGTCGCCGGAAGCCTTCGCGAAGCCGAATTCGGCAGCCTTTTTCGACGCGAGTTCCTGGCTCGCTTCGCCGAGATGAACGAGATGAATGTCGGGCACGTCGCCGAAAACCGGCCTGACGCCGGTCCAGGCCATGGCATGGCACTTGCCCATATAGCCAGTGCCGATCAGTCCGACGCCGATCTTCTTCATGGAGGGCCTCGCACTTTGGATACGTGAAAAGACCGGGGCGTTGGACGCCCCGGTCGATAGGCGGACAGGCTTATTTGTACTGTTCGGCGTTGCTCTTGTCGACGAGCACGGTGCCGGTGTCGATCACCGGATCGATCGTCTTGCCGGCCTTCAGATCGACCAGAGCCTGGATGCCGAAGGCGCCCATGTTCTTCGGCGCCTGGGCAACCGTCGCGGTCATCTCGCCGGCCAGGACGGAGGCCGCTGCGTCCGGATTGGCGTCGAAGCCGACAACCATGACGTCGGCCAGCTTGCCCGCCGACTTCAGCGCCTCGACCGCGCCGAGCGCCATATTGTCGTTGGAGGCGAACACTGCCTTGATGTTGGGGTTGCCGGTGATGATGTTTTCCATCGCCGCCTGGCCCTTGGCGCGGTCCCATTCGCCGGTCTGCTCGGCGACCACCTTCATGCCGCAGGCCTCAAGCCCGGCCTTGGAGCCGCTGGCGCGGGCCTGGCCGGTGGACTGGGTGATGATGCCCTGCAGGATCGCGACCTCGGAGCCCTTTTCGATCTTGCCGCAGATGTAGTCGGCGGCAAGCTTGGCTCCGACCTCGTTGTTGGTGCCGATGAAGGTGACGCCTTCATTGGTGCCCTTGGTATCGACAAAGACGACCGGAATGCCGGCGGCCTTGGCCGCGTCGACGACCGGGGCCAGCGCGTTCGGATCGGTCGGCGCCAGCGCGATGCCGTCCAGGCCCTGCGCGATCATGTCCTCGATCTGCGCGATCTGTGCGGCGACGTCGGATTCGGTCGGCGGCGACATCACCATCACCTCGACGCCGAGTTCCTTGCCCTTTTCCATAGCGCCGGCTTCCACCGCAGCCCAGAACGGGTTGCCGGCGCCCGGACCCTTCATGTCGAGCAGGAATTTATCGGCAAGCGCCGTGCTGGTCATCAGCGCGAGCGCCGCACCAGCCAGAATGAGTTTCTTCATGGTATCCTCCCAGATGTTTCAAAACGTCTCCGATTGAGGATTGCACCCGGCGCGGAGACGGCGACGGGCGCAATTTTCGACTACCGTCTCACCGCCGCATGGCGGCGCAGGACGTCGATATAGACGGCGGCGATGATGACCAGCCCGATCAGGATCTGCTGCCAGAACGGACTGACGTTATTGAGATTGAGGCCGTTGCGCATCAGCCCCATGATCAGCACGCCGGCCATGACGCCCAGAACGGTGCCGCGGCCGCCGAAGAAGGATGCGCCGCCGATGATGACCGCCGCGATGGCGTCAAGTTCGGCGTTCTGGCCGGCAAGCGGAAAGCCTGAATCGGTGCGGCCGGCGAGCAGCAGCCCGCCAAGGCCGGCAAAGAAGCCGCTGATCGCATAGACATAGACCAGCACGCGATCGACATTGATGCCGGAGACGCGGGCGGCGTGCGTGTTGCCGCCGATGGCGAAGATGTGCCGGCCCATCGAGGTGCGGTTGAGGAAGAACCACATGCCCACGGCGCTGATGATGACCACGAAAAGGCTGGCCGGCAGGCCCGTCGGCGGCGGGAAAATGCCGAAATCGTAGTTCGCCTGGCCGAGATAGCGCACCTCCCGCCCGAGCCCGGACACCGGAGCGCCCTCGGTGATAAGGCTCGACAGGCCGCGCGCGATGTTGAGCGTGCCGAGCGTCATGATGAACGGATGCGGCAATTTGAGAACGGTCAGTCCGAGCCCGTTGACCAGGCCGGCCGTGATGCCGACCAGCGGCCCGATCAGGACGACGATCGGCCACGGCACTCCGGCCTTGGCGGCAACCGCCAGGCACATCATGCCGAGCGCCATCACCGAGCCGACCGAAAGGTCGATGCCGGCGGTCACGATGACCACGAACATGCCGAGCGCCAGAAGCGCCAGCGTGGCGTTCTGCTTGATGATGTTGGTGAGGTTGGCGAGCGACATGAACACGTCGGGCCGCGTGGCGTAGAGCAGCGCCATCATCACCACCACGATGACGACGATGCCATAATGCTCGAGGAAGCTGGAAAGTCGTGGGCTGTTGCCGAGCATCAGTGCTGCACTCTGTCGTGGGCGAAGGACTGGGTGTGGCCCTTGGTGCCCATGATCCAGCCGATGACCTCGTTGCGGTTGGTGTCCTTCAGCGGCGCGTCGGCGAAATTGGCGCCCTGGTAGAGTGCCATCACCCGGTCGCAGCAGTAGAAGATGTCGTCCATGCGGTGCGAGATGACGATCACCGCGACGCCGTGCGCCTTCAGCGACTTGATGAGGTCGAGCACCTTGCCGACTTCCTTGATGGCGAGCGCTGCGGTCGGCTCGTCCATGATCACCACCTTGGCGTCGAAGGCGGTGGCCCGCGCGATCGCAACCGCCTGGCGCTGGCCGCCGGACAACTCCTCGACGTTCTGGTCGATGCTCTTGACGTGGATTTTCAGTTTGTCGAGGTGTTCCGCCGCCATGCGGCGTGCCAGGTCGCGGTCGATGATAGTCAGGCCGGCGAATTTCCTGCCCGGCTCGCGGCCGAGATAGATGTTCTCATAGATCGGCATGTTCCCGGCCAGCGCGAAATCCTGATAGACCATTTCGATGCCCATCTTGCGGGCGTCGCGCGGCGAATGGAATTTCACCGGAGAGCCGGCGAAGTAGAGCTCGCCCTCGCTCGGCGTGTAGAGGCCGGAGAGCACTTTCATCAACGTGGACTTGCCGGCGCCGTTGTCGCCGACAACGCCAAGGGCCTCGCCCGGCGCGATGTGGAAGCTCACGCCGTTCAGCGCCGTGATGGCGCCGAAATACTTCTTGACGCCGCGCGCTTCAAGCAGTGGCGCGGCAGCCGGCTCGCTCCCGTCGGTCATCCTGCGAACTCCTCCACACCGCTGTTTCGCAGCTCCAGAATTGGAACAAACAGTGCATTATGCTTTTTAGTGTGGAATATTCATTCCATTTCTGATTGATTGCGTCAAGGGCAAAATATCCGCCAAGGAAGCCGGGCGATGAATGCGACAGATGTCTCCCCCAAGGACTACCAGGCGCTCAGGGCGCTGATCGCGCAACGCGCGGAGGATCTGCCGCGGCGGCTGATGCAGGTCGCCGGCTATGCGCTCGAAAATCCAGATGAGATCGCCTTCGGCACGGTCGCCAGCATCGCCGCCAAGGCGGACGTGCAGCCCTCGGCGCTGGTGCGGTTCTCCCGCGCGCTCGGCTATCAGGGATTCACAGAACTGCAGGACGTGTTCCGCTCGCGGCTGAGGGAGCGGGTGCTGAACTATGACGAGCGTCTGGCCAAGATGCGCGAGCACGGCATCGCGACCAGCAAGTCCGGGCTGGTGCTGGACGGGTTCCTGGAGGCGGCGGAACAGTCGGTCGGGCGCTTCCGGGAGAAGGTAGACCATGACGCGATCGAGCGCGCGGTCGACCTGATGGCCAAGGCCGAAACCATCTACCTGATCGGCCTCAGGCGGTCCTTTCCGATCACCTCCTATATGAGTTACGCTCTCGGCAAGCTCGGCATCCGCAACATACTGGTGGATGCGGTGGCCGGCATGGGCGCGGAGCAGGCGAGTTTCATCACCGCGCGCGACGCCGCCCTGTCGATCAGCTTCACCCCCTATGCCAGCGAAACCGTCATGCTGACCAACGCCGCCAAGGCGCGGGGCGCGGCAATCGTCTCGGTAACCGATTCCGTGTTTTCGCCGATCGCACCGTCCGCCGACGCGCTACTCGAGGTGGTCGAGGCCAATTTCGAGGGGTTTCGCTCGATGGCAGCCACCATGGCGCTGGCCATGACGCTGACTGTTTCGGTGGCTGCGAGAAGGGCGGAGAAGTAGGTGTTGCGGCAGTCTTCTTGCCGGATCAGCGTTCCGGCAGCGCGGCCGGACTGTCGCCGGCGCCCAGCACCTGCTGGTCGAAATCGACGATCGAGCCGGTCATCAGCCCGCTTTCGGCGCTGGCGAGGAACGCCACGGCGCGGGCGACTTCGGGAGGATCCAGCAGCCTGCCGAACGGCTTCTGCGCCGCCGCCGATTCAAGCCAACTGTCATCGGCGCCGTGGAACGTCTTCATGATGCGATCCTCGCCGGGCGTGTCCATATGGCCGATGGTCAGGCCGTTTACGCGGATTTGCCGGTTCATGACGCTGTAGGCGACATTCTTCGTGAGCGTGATCAGCGCGCCCTTGGAGGCCGAGTAGGCGGTGATGAAGCTCTGGCCGCCATGGCCCGACATCGAGATGATGTTGACGATCGACCCTTTTATCCGCTCGCGGTCCATGACCTTGAGCGCCTGCTGCATCAGGAAGAAGGGTGCGCGAACGTTGATCGCGAACATGCGGTCGAAGAGTTCGGGCTGCGTGTCCCAGATCGTCCCGCGGTCGGTCAGTCCGGCCGAGTTGACCAGAATGTCGACGCGGCCGAAAGCCCGATCGGCCGCGGCGATGATTTTGTCGGTGTCTTCCATGAGGGCGAGGTCGGCGGGCGCGAAAACCGTTTTCACGCCCTTGGCCTCGAGGGCCGCCTTGACGCGCGCGCCATTTTTCTCGTTGCGGCCGGTTACGACCAGGCCGGCGATGCCGCGCTCCGCGAAGAGATGCGCGACGGCCTCGCCCAATCCTTGGGTCGAGCCGGTGACGACGGCTATCTTTCCTTCGAGCGAGGAAAGCGCGAGCGAGGCGGGGTCGAACATGGCGTGCTCCTCCTAACGGAATAAACATTCTGAATTGACTATTCGGCAGAATGTATGTTTCATAATGCAAATTCTTATGCCTGATCGCGCGGCGCGTCCATAGCAATCCCGCCTGCGCGTCGAAACGGAAGGAGCGGGTATGTCCGAGGCGGACGCCAGGCGGCTCGACGTCATCACCATGGGGCGGGCCTCCGTCGATCTCTATGGGCAGCAGATCGGCTCGCGGCTGGAGGACGTGACCTCCTTCGCCAAGTCGGTCGGCGGCTGTCCGGCCAACATCGCCATCGGCACGGCGCGTCTCGGCCTGCGTTCGGCGCTGCTCACCCGCGTCGGCGACGAGCAGATGGGCCGCTTCATCCGCGAGCAGATGCTGCGCGAAGGTGTGGCGGTCGATGGTCTCGTCACCGACCCGACGCGGCTGACGGCGCTGGCCATCCTCTCGGTCGAGAACGACAAAAGCTTTCCGCTGCTGTTTTACCGCGAGAACTGCGCCGACATGGCGCTGTCGGAGGACGATGTAGACGCAGGGTTCGTAGCCTCGACCCGCGCGCTGGTGGTGACCGGCACGCATTTTTCCCGCCCCAATACGGAGGCCGCGCAACGCAAGGCGATGCGGCTGATGAAGGAGGCGGGCGGCAAGGTGGTGCTCGACATCGACTACCGCCCCAACCTCTGGGGCCTTGCCGGCCATGCGGCGGGCGACAACCGCTACATCGCCTCGGAACGCGTCTCCAACCAGATGAAGACGGTGCTGGCCGATTGCGACCTCATCGTCGGTACTGAGGAGGAGGTACTGATCGCGTCGGGCGAGAGCGAATTGCTGCAGGCGCTGAAGACCATCCGCGCGCTTTCGCCGGCGACCATCGTTCTGAAGCGCGGGCCGATGGGCTGCATCGTCTATGACGGCCCGATTTCCGACGATCTCGAAGCCGGCATTGTGGGCAAGGGTTTTCCGATCGAGGTCTACAATGTGTTGGGCGCCGGCGACGCCTTCATGTCGGGCTTCCTGCGCGGCTGGCTCGGCGGCGAGGATCTGAAGACGGCGGCGACATGGGCCAACGCCTGCGGCGCCTTTGCGGTGTCGCGGCTCCTTTGCTCGCCGGAAATACCGACCTTCGAGGAGTTGCAGTTCTTCCTGAAGCACGGCAGCCCGCACCGGGCGCTGCGCAAAGACGAGGCGATCAATCACGTTCACTGGGCGACCAACCGGCGGCGCGACATCCCCTCGCTGATGGCGCTCGCCTGCGACCATCGCATCCAACTTGAGGATATCGCCAGGAAAGCCGGCGCGGACCCGTCACGCATCGCCGCCTTCAAGGTGCTGGCGGTCAAGGCTGCGTCGCAGGTCGCCGCCGGGCGCGATGGCTACGGCATGCTGATCGACGAGAAACATGGCCGCGAGGCGATGTTCGAATTCGCGCGCTCACCGCTAACTTGGGTCGGTCGCCCGGTCGAACTGCCCGGCTCACGGCCGCTGCGCTTCGAGTTTTCGCAGGACATCGGCTCGCAACTCGCCGAATGGCCAGTCGATCACTGCATCAAATGCCTGTGTTTCTATCATCCGGACGATCCGGTTGAGCTCAAGACCGAGCAGCAGCAGAAGCTGCGAGCGCTGTTCGAGGCCGCGCGCAAGGTCGGCCGGGAATTGCTCATCGAGATCATCGCCGGCAAGCACGGCGCACTTGCCGAGGACACCATCCCGCGCGCTCTGGAGGAGCTTTATGCGCTCGGCATCAAGCCCGACTGGTGGAAGCTCGAGCCGCAGGCGTCGAGCACCGCCTGGCGCGCCATCGGCGCTGTGATCGAAAAGAACGATCCCTGGTGCCGCGGCGTGGTTCTGCTTGGGCTGGAAGCGCCACAGGACGAGCTGGAGGCGGCGTTTGCCGCGACGGCGGAAGCACCAGCGGTCAAGGGTTTTGCGGTCGGCCGGACGATCTTCGTCGATGCCGCCGAGCAATGGTTCGCCGGCCGGATTTCGGATGAGGCGGCGATCACCGACATGGCCGAGCGGTTCGAAAGACTGACCGAAGCCTGGCTTGCGGCGCGCGGCCGCAAAGCCGCATAGTCGGCCAAAATTGGCCGGGAGGAACCCATGAGCAAGACCATCCGCCTGACTATGGCGCAGGCGCTGACCAGATTTCTGGCGCGCCAGATAACCGAGATCGACGGCGAGATGCTGCCGCTGTTCGGCGGCGTCTGGGCGATTTTCGGGCACGGCAATGTCGCCGGCATAGGCGAGGCGCTGTACCAGGTAAGGGATGACTTACCGACTTTCCGTGCTCACAACGAGCAGGGCATGGCGCATGCCGCGATCGCCTACGCCAAGGCCAATTTCCGCCGCCGCATGATGGCGGTCACCACGTCCATCGGCCCGGGCGCAACCAATCTCACCACCGCCGCTGCCCTTGCGCATGTCAACCGGCTGCCGCTGCTGCTTCTGCCGGGCGATATATTCGCCAACCGTATCCCCGATCCGGTGCTGCAGCAGGTCGAGGATTTTGGCGACGGCACCGTCTCGGCCAATGATTGCCTTCGCCCGGTGTCGCGCTATTTCGATCGCATTACCCGGCCCGAGCAGATCATCCCGGCGCTGAACCGGGCAATGCAGGTTCTGACTGACCCGGCCGAGTGCGGCCCGGTGACACTGGCGCTCTGCCAGGACGTGCAGGCCGAGGCCTATGATTACCCCGAGAGCTTCTTCGAGGAGCGGCTGTGGCGGCAGCGCCGGCCGCAGCCGGATACCGGCGAACTGGATGCGGCGCTCGCCGCGCTGAAAGGCTCCAGGAAGCCGGTGATCATCGCCGGCGGCGGGGTTCTCTATTCGGAGGCCACGGCAACGCTGAAAAGTTTTGCGGAGAAACATGGCATTCCCGTCATGGAAACCAATGCCGGCAAGTCGAGCCTGCCGCACGACCATCCTCTCAACATGGGTTCGGTGGGAGTGACCGGGTCTTCGGCCTCGAACCTGCTTGCCGAGCAGGCCGATGTGGTGCTCGCCGTCGGCTCGCGGCTGCAGGATTTCACCACCGGATCCTGGGCGCTGTTCAAGGCCGATGGCGTGAAGATCGTGGGGCTGAACGCTCAAGCTTTCGACGCCGGCAAGCATCGCGCGCTGCCGCTGGTGGCGGACGCGAAAGCCGGGCTCGAGGCGCTTGAAGCGCGGCTCGATGACTGGAAATCGCCCGACGTCTGGGTCTCCACCGCGAAGGCCGCTAAGACCGACTGGCTGGCGGCAGCCAAGGCCGTGACCGATCCGACCAACGCATTGCCTTCCGACGCGCAGGTGATCGGAGCGGTGCACCGTGCGCGCGGTTCGAAGGCGACGCTTGTCTGCGCATCGGGCGGACTGCCGGGCGAGTTGCACAAGCTGTGGCCGGCCGGCGCGCCGGGCAGCTACCACATGGAATACGGCTATTCGACCATGGGCTACGAGATCGCCGGCGGGCTCGGCGTCAAGCTCGCCAGGCCCGACGACGACGTTATCGTCATGCTCGGCGACGGCAGCTACATGATGATGAATTCCGAGATCGCCACGTCGGTGATGCTGGGCAAGAAGTTGACCATTGTGGTGCTCGACAACCGAGGCTTCGGTTGCATCAACCGCCTGCAGATGGCGACCGGCGGGGCGAACTTCAACAATCTGCTGAAGGACGCAAAACACGAGGTGCTGCCCGAAATCGACTTTGCCGCGCACGCCGCCTCGATGGGCGCGACGGCCAGGAAAGTTGCGTCGATCGCCGAGCTGGAACGCGCGCTGAAAGAAGCGGAAGCCGATACGAAGACGAGCGTCATCGTCATCGATACAGACCCGCTGATCTCGACGGACGCCGGCGGCCACTGGTGGGACGTGGCGGTGCCGGAGGTCAGCAGCCGCAAGGAAGTCAACGCAGCGCGCAAGGACTATGAGCAGAAGCGCAAGATGCAGCATCTGGTGAATTGAGGTTGCCCTTCACCCTTACCCTCTCCCCGTTATCCTTCGACAAGCTCAGGACGGGCAGAGGGGGCGTCAACATTGCGGCAATCTCTCCTCTCCCCGCCACTTGCGGGTTGAGAATGCCGGCCTTCGACAGGCTCAGGAGGCAGGTGAGGGGCAACGCTGCCAATGGAAAGAAATCGGAGAAAAAACTTGAAAGCCAAACTCGGCATGTCCCCCATCGCGTGGTGGAACGATGATCTGGCCGAACTCAGCGATGACGTGTCGCTGGAGGAGTGCCTGCGGCAATCGCGGTCGGCGGGCTTCACCGGCATGGAAATGGGCCGCCGCTTTCCCAACGATCCGAAGGTCATGCTGCCGATCCTGAGAGAGGCCGACGTGACCCTTTGCGGCGGCTGGTTCTCCGGTACGCTGGTCACCGAGGACATCGCGGCAAACAAGGATCGCATCCAGCCGATGATCGACCTGTTCAAGGCCGTGAACGCGCCCTGCATCGTTTATGGCGAGGTTGGCCGCTCCATCCAGGGCGACCGCTCGAAGCCCCTCGCCACCAAGCCGAAACTAGCCGACGACGAGATGAAGGCCTACGCCCAAAAGGTCACCCAGTTCGGCGAATGGTGCGCCGACCAGGGCATGCCGCTCTCCTACCACCATCACATGGCGGCTGTGATCGAGACCGAACCCGAGCTCGACGCGTTCATGAAACATTCGGGCGCCGGCATTCCCTTGCTCCTCGACGCGGGTCACCTGGCCTTTGCCGGAGGCGACGTGCTGCGGGCCATCGACAACCACCACAAGCGTATCAACCATGTGCATGTGAAGGATGTGCGCATGGATGTGATCAACCGGCTCGACCGCACCAGGCAATCTTTCCTCGACGCGGTGGCCCTCGGCGCCTTCACCGTGCCCGGTGATGGCTCGCTCGATTTCGGCTCGATCGTGAAAAAATTTGCTGACTATGGTTATGAGGGCTGGTTCGTGGTCGAGGCCGAGCAGGACCCGAAGAAAAATCCGCCACTCAGGATGGCGCAAGTCGGCTACAAGGAGTTGATGTGGGTCATGACGGCGGCCGGCTACACAGTTGAGACACAGGGCTTTCCGAATGCTTGATTCCTGCACTTCCGACGACGGTCTCGCCTGATGGCGGGCGAGGACCACCCATTCCTGCGGCCACTGTGGCGGCGGGTCGCGCTCGTCGCCTTCTGCGTGGCTTGGGCTATATTCGAGATATTCTACGGCCAGTCGTTCTGGGCGATGATCGCCATCGGCATGGCCGGCTACGGCGCGTGGATTTTCCTGATCGCCTACAAGCCCGGCTCCGGGAAGGAAAAGGAGTAGGCCATGCCGAAACTGCTGGTGAAACCGGAAAAAGGAACCGGCCGCGTTTCCCATGTAACGCCCGCAAGCGCCGGCTGGACCTATGTCGGCTTCGACCTCCACCGGCTGAAGCCGGGCGAGACGGTTTTAGCTGCGACCGGGGATCGCGAAGTGTGCCTGGTGTTCGTCACCGGCAAGGGCAGGGCCAAGGCGGGACCGGAGGATTTCGGCCTGCTCGGCGAGCGCATGTCGCCCTTCGAGGGCAAGCCGTGGTCGGTTTATGTGCCGCAGGGCTCTGACTGGTCGGTGACTGCCGACACCGGTCTCGAACTCGCGGTCTGCTCGGCGCCGGGGCTCGGCGGCGGCCTGCCGGTCCGCATCATTGCGCCAAAAGATCTCGGCCAGGAGGTCCGCGGCAAAGGCACCAACACGCGCTATGTCACCAACATCCTGCCGGAAGGCAAGCCG
>DASZDZ010000057.1:0-55475 GCA_035941355.1 Pseudaminobacter sp. | reverse complement strand
GTAAACGGCGGCCGTAACTATAACGGTCCTAAGGTAGCGAAATTCCTTGTCGGGTAAGTTCCGACCTGCACGAATGGCGTAACGACTTCCCCGCTGTCTCCAGCATAGACTCAGTGAAATTGAATTCCCCGTGAAGATGCGGGGTTCCTGCGGTTAGACGGAAAGACCCCGTGCACCTTTACTATAGCTTTACATTGGCATTCGTAGTGGCATGTGTAGGATAGGTGGTAGGCTTTGAAACCTGGGCGCCAGCTCAGGTGGAGCCACCCTTGAAATACCACCCTTATCACTATGGATGTCTAACCGCGGCCCGTTATCCGGGTCCGGGACAATGTATGGTGGGTAGTTTGACTGGGGCGGTCGCCTCCTAAAGAGTAACGGAGGCGCGCGATGGTGGGCTCAGAACGGTCGGAAATCGTTCGCTGAGTGCAATGGCATAAGCCTGCCTGACTGCGAGACTGACAAGTCGAGCAGAGACGAAAGTCGGTCATAGTGATCCGGTGGTCCCGCGTGGAAGGGCCATCGCTCAACGAATAAAAGGTACGCCGGGGATAACAGGCTGATGACCCCCAAGAGTCCATATCGACGGGGTTGTTTGGCACCTCGATGTCGACTCATCGCATCCTGGGGCTGGAGCAGGTCCCAAGGGTATGGCTGTTCGCCATTTAAAGCGGTACGTGAGTTGGGTTCAGAACGTCGTGAGACAGTTCGGTCCCTATCTGCCGTGGGTGTAGGAATATTGAAAGGATCTGTCCCTAGTACGAGAGGACCGGGATGGACGGATCTCTGGTGGACCTGTTGTGGCGCCAGCCGCATAGCAGGGTAGCTATATCCGGACGGGATAACCGCTGAAGGCATCTAAGCGGGAAACCCACCTTAAAACGAGTATTCCCTTGAGAGCCGTGGAAGACGACCACGTTGATAGGCCGGGTATGGAAGTGCGGCAACGCATGAAGTTTACCGGTACTAATAGCTCGATTGGCTTGATCGTTCTCATTTCGAATGCCTATCGCGAAGGCGATGGAAGGCACAAAAAACAGCTTCTCGAAACAACATGCTCTTTGCCGACCTGGTGGTTATGGCGGAGCGGCTGCACCCGATCCCATTCCGAACTCGGCCGTGAAACGCTCCAGCGCTGATGGTACTTCGTCTCAAGACGCGGGAGAGTAAGTCGCTGCCAGGTCTGCCAAGCGCATGTTGTAAAAATCTTCTCTTTCCGATGCGGCCCGCCAAAACAGGATTTCGGGCCGCTCGATGCGGCCCATTTGTTTTGGCCGGCTGATGTTTCGCGGGTTCAACTCGTGGACGCATGAACCCGAGAAGTTGCAGACTTTTCGGATCAGATCATGCGCAAAAAGGTGGCGCGGGGTGGAGCAGCCCGGTAGCTCGTCAGGCTCATAACCTGAAGGTCACAGGTTCAAATCCTGTCCCCGCAACCAAATTCGAAACGGCCCGCCCTGTGCGGGCCGTTTTCATATTCGCTTGTGGCGGCCGGCTGATTTTGGCCTCGTCAGGGGCCCGCAAGGAGGCGCAGCCGACGCGGCGGGACAGAAAAAGTCAAATCCTGTCCCCGCAACCAAATCAAACCCGTCAGGTCCTGCCTGGCGGGTTTTTTCGTTGATGGAGCAACCCGCTCCTTATCCCCTCGCAACGTCCGCTTCGTGCGGGCTCTTTTTTTATCTGCATTCCTTAAAAATCGACGAGAGGCGTGTCCGGCATCTGGTGTTCGAACAGGATCCAGAATGGTGATCCCCGGGTTTCAGCGTACCAACGTTCGAAAGCTGCAATGGCCTCGTGAGCCTCGGCCGCCGATTCATCTTCGCTCGAAGCCGCGGTGCGAAATACCGCCAGCGCTACCGGGCTGAAATGCATCATCACTTCCGACCGCGCCTCGCTGTCCGAGTTCCAGCCGAGGCGTGTGCGCAGGGCGGCAAACGCGCTCGCCACGGCAATTTCCTCGCTTTCAGCCGATGCCATCGCCTCGGCGATCGCCTGCATGAGATTGAGCCGCCTGAAGGCGAATGCGCGCTCCTGCTCGAGAGCCGCAATTCGCAGGGCGGCCTCCCGCCGGAAGCCTGTTTCAGCGGTCTTGGCGGCTTCGGCCGCTGTCTTCAGTTCAAGGAGGAACGATGCGGTCATTGTCGTCGCGTCTGCAACTTTTCGGGATCATGTTCTAGGAGGATGGCGGAAGAGAGTGGGAGTCGAACCCACCAAGGACCGGCTCGCGGCCCCTCCCGGATTTGAAGTCCGGACGCCCCACCGGGGACGATGCTCCTCCAAAGGCTTCCGTCGTCGCTGGCCTATCATCAGCCGGACTGCGAAACAGGTCCAGCCGATGCCGGTTGAGGCGGCGAAGATCGCCACGCCGCACGGTTATGCCATGCCGATCGAGAAATTCGAGGATATGGATGGCCACCTTGCGGCCGCTACCGGCGCGATCGCGAAACTGCGCGGCGACGAACTGCCCATCCGGCGTCGTTGCCGCAAGCTCGCGGATAATATCGACGATCTCGGCGAGTGCGTTGCGCAGGAAGAAATGGTCGTGGGCGATTTCATGCACCTTCCCCATGCGGGCGGTAAGCTTCAAGAGCCTTCGGACTTCAGCTTCCGGCCCGGCAAGCACTTCGGCGATGTCGCGCACCCTCGGCGGATGGAACCGATCGGAACCGCCGAGGAGTGGCTGGATCCGCAGCCAGAGGGACTCGTCCTTCGGCGCAAGCCGTACTTCATGGCCCGGAAGCCGCACCCAGGCACCGTCGAGTGCCAGTTCACCGGCGCGCGACAGGCCGCGCAGAACGGCGGCGAAAGCGGGGGTCGGAAGACGCGGATCGAGTTGAAGCCGCAGCTTTTCCATCCCGATGCCCGGCAGGTCGGAATTGTCGGCATGGAAAGCCTCTAGCGTCGAGGTCAAGGCACCTTTGAACGCCATCCAGCGTTCCGGCGAGAACACAAGCAGGATCTCTCCAACGGGAATACGAACGAGCCCGAGGTTCTCGATCAAGCTTTCCGCGTCGTCCGCGCCGAGCGCTCGATCACGCCCGAAAGTTTTCAGGTCGAGATAGTGGGGCGGCACGTCGAGAAGCGCGGCAACAGCATGCTCGGAGCGCGGGATAGCGTGTGCTTCGAGCCGGGCAAGCCGTTCCGGCGTGCGTCGCTTGCGGCTGGGCGCCCTGAGGTCGAGAAAGCTTCCACCGCCGATGGTCCGCTGCGCCGAGGTGTCGCGCACCACATACGTGTCCCCGGCTGCGCCGGCGATCGGACTGTCCAGCACCAGTTGCACCGTGGCCGCGCCGCCGGGCCTGACCGGTTCATCGCCGAGGAGCACGATCCGCGCGCCGACCTCGGCTGCGGCATGGTGCAGCCGCACTGGAAACCATTGGCCGATCGGTTTCGGTTCTGCAGGCAGAACGCGCAGCCTGGCGTCGATACGGTCCGTCGGCGCGTGAAGCTCCGGGTCGAGTATCACGTCGCCGCGCCGGATCGCTTCCTTGCCGATGCCTTCGCCGGCCAGGTTCAGCGCGCACCGATCTCCCGCCTTGCCGCATTTGGCCGGCCGGTTCTGCGTATGGATAGACCGGACGCGCGCAGACAGCCCCGACGGACTGACTGCGATGCCGTCGCCGATCCCCACCGAGCCTGACAGAACTGTGCCGGTGACAATGGTGCCGACGCCGTGCAGCGTGAACGAGCGGTCAACCGCCAGTCTGAAGCGGCCCGAGGCCGCACGGACGGCAAAACGCGACGCTTCCTGGAACAGGAGACGCCGGAGAGCGTCGATGCCTTCGCCGGTGACGGAAGAGGCCGGAATTATTTCGGCCCCAGCGAGCGCGGTTTCTGCAAGCGCAGCGTGGATCTCCGCCGCAACGACGGCGCGCCGTGCCGTGTCGGCAAGGTCCGATTTCGAGAGCACAACCGCGCCGCGCTTGATGCCCAGAAGATCGACAATGGCGAGGTGCTCCCGCGTCTGCGGCATGACACCATCGTCGGCAGCTACGACCAGCAACGCGAAATCGATGCCGCTGGCTCCGGCGAGCATCGTGTGCACGAAGCGCTCGTGTCCGGGAACATCGACGAACCCGATAATGTCTCCGCTCGGCGCCGGCAGGTAGGCGAAGCCGAGATCGATCGTCATGCCGCGCGCTTTTTCTTCCTGGAGGCGGTCGGTGTCGACGCCGGTGAGCGCATGCACCAGCGTGGTTTTGCCGTGGTCGACATGCCCGGCCGTGCCCACGATCATGGCGTGATCTCCGGCAACGGCGCCGTGGCGCGGCGTTCAGCCTCGGCGATTTCCTCAGCGCTGAGCGCGGCGCGCGCCGCTGCCAGATATCGAGCTGCCAACGCGCTGCCGCCCGCCTGGGCGCGCAGCAACCACGCCAGCGCCTCGACCGCGTCCGCCGGCACGCCCGCGCCAAGATGGCAGGCGGCGCCCAGCATCGCTTGGCCGTCCGCATCTCCGCGCGAGGCCGCGCTGCGCCACCACCGGACAGCTTCGGCCGGGTCGCGCGGTACGCCGAGCGCGTTGTGATGAAGCATGCCGACCCGCGTCATGGCCGAGGCGATCCCCTGTCGGGCCGCTGCGGTGGCCCAGCGCCGCGCTTCCTCGACGTCGGGCTCCATCACCTCGCCTTCGAGCAGCATCCAGCTCAGCATATCCTGTGCCGGTCCGTCGCCTTGTTCCGCTGCCTTCCGATAGAGCTCGGCCGCACGGATGTAGTCTTGCTCGACGCCTTCGCCGCGGAAATAGAGCGACGCGAGATTCCGCTGCCCTACCGGATCGTTGCCCTCCGCGGCAAGCGTCAGCCACCGGAAGGCAAGATCGGAATCCCGTTCGACGCCGAGCCCCTCGGCGAAGCAGGCGCCGATGTTGTTCTGCGCGCGAGCCACACCGGCCTGGGCCAGAGGCTCCCAGACGGCGAGGGCCGTGGCATGGTCGCCTTGTTTGGCGGCTTCAAGGGCCGTGGCTATGCGTTCCGACGCCGGCACCTCGACTGGTTGGCGCGCAATGCGGTCAAGCCAGCGCATCGGCGCCCCCCGCATCGAGACCGGCGAGATTGGCGGTGAAACCAGCCTCGTCTTCGAGGCAGCGCAGGTCTAACACCAACGCCTGCTTATCGATGCGCCCTATCACCGGAACCGGCAGCGCACGCAGCGCGGCCGTGAGTGCCTCCAGCGCCTTTCCGCTCCCCGAGCGCGGGCTGAGAGCGAGACCGGCGCTGGGCAGTGTTTCGAGCGGCAGCGCGCCTGATCCGATCTGGCTCCGGCACTCCGCGACGTCGACTATGAAGGCCTCGCCGAGGGCATTGGCAACCAAGGGGCGAAGGCGCGCCGCCAGTGCCGCGATGTCGGCAGCCGGACGCGCCAGCAATCGCAGTGTCGGCAAGCGTTCCGCCAGGCGGTCGGGATCGCGGTAGAGCTTCAGCGTCGCCTCGAGCGCGGCGAGCCGAAGCTTGTCGAGCCTGAGCGCCCGTTTCGTCGGATTGCGGCCGAGCGCCGCGATCAGATCCTTGCGGCCGACGATGAAGCCCGCCTGAGGGCCCCCGAGCAGTTTGTCGCCGGAAAAGGTGACGAGATCGGCGCCATCGGCGACCGCCTCGCGCACGGTCGGCTCGTGCCCGAGACCGTAACGGGCGAGATCGACAAGCGTGCCGGAGCCGAGATCATGGACAAGCGGCACGCCGCGCGCTTTCGAGATCGAGGAAAGTTCTCGCGCCGAAACCTCCGCCGTGAAACCCTCGACGCGGTAGTTCGACGTGTGCACCTTTAGGACGAGTCCGGTCTCCGCGCCGAGCGCTGCCGCATAATCCTTCGGATGCGTGCGGTTGGTGGTGCCGACCTCGACCAGCCTGGCGCCGGCGCGGGTCATGATGTCCGGCATGCGGAAGGAACCGCCGATCTCGATCAGTTCGCCGCGCGAGACGATGGCCTCCCGGCCTAGCGCGAATGTGTTGAGGACGAGAAGAACCGCCGCTGCGTTGTTGTTGACGACGGTCGCATCCTCCGCTCCGGTCAGTTCGCAGATAAGTAAGCGCAGATGATCGTCGCGCTCGCCGCGTTCGCCCTTCTCGACATCGAATTCGAGGGCTACAGCCTCGCGCATGGCAGCGCGGATGGCCTCGATCGCTTCTTCTGCGAGAAGGGCACGGCCTAGATTGGTGTGCAGCACCGTTCCGGTCAGATTGAAGACGGGGCGCAGGGAGGAACGTTCCCCGGCCTCGAGCTGCGCAAGCGCCTCGGCGGCTACATCGCTCGCTTCCGGTACGGCAGCGCCCGCAAGGCCAGCCGCGCGCGCGGTGGCGAGCGCGTCGCGAACGGCATCCGTGGTGGCGTGCCGCCCGAAGCGCTGGATCGCCGTCGCAGCGGGCGGTTCCCTCAGCACTTGATCGACCGATGGCAGATTGCGCAGGCGGCTTGCGGGCAACTCGGTCATCGCATCCTCAATAGCCGATCAGGAACGGATTGAACGATCCGCGCCGATAGCCGCCTTCGCGCACGAGCAGGTCGAGGCCGAGCGTCGCGACATCGTCGGCGACCGGGTCGAGCGCTGGATCCTTGTGCTGATGCAGGATCTTGACGTAGCAGCCGCATGCCTCGCAGGTTTCGGCCTTCACCGTGCCCGGACCGCCTTCGATTTCCTGATAGCCTATCCCCTTGGTCGAGCCGCACAGGGTGCATTTGATGCGCACGTAGTTCCACAATGTTCCGCAGAGCGAGCAGGCGCAAAACCGCGATCCGTGGGCGCCATGCCAGCCGACGATCGTCGAGGACACCGGAGGCCCGCCGCAGACAGGGCATGCTCCATCGCCAACGGGAACCAGCGTGGAAGCGTCGAGCCGCGCAGCAAGACGGGTGAAGTGAACCTGCAGCGCGGCCGCGACATAGACGTGTTCGGCCAGAGCTTCCATAGGGATCGCATCGGCGAGCACGTTGCGCACCATGCCGTCGCGTTCAGAAAGCCCGGCCTGTTTCAGCTGGTCGAGCGCCCCTGTCGCCGCTTCCGGCTTCTCGATCGTCGACGCCGCGACGATCAGGCGTTCGAGCGTTTTGGCAAGCGCCTCGGTGGCCAGCTTATTACGGTCGAGTGGCGGCATGCCGAAAGAGCGTGCTCGCTCGCGTGCGTCGATCTCCGGCATTTCAGGATCGGGCAATCCGTCCTGGATATGGTGCTGGGCGTTGCTCACGGCTGCGAGGAAGCGAAGATAGGGGCCGAGTTGATGGCCTTCAGCCAGCGCCGCGAGACGTTGCGCGCGGCGAGCGAACAGAAGCGACGGGTCGGGCAATCGAGCGAAGGGTGGCGCCGAAACTTCGCCGATAGCGGTAGGGTCGGAACCGGCTGGAACGATTTGTCTCGGCATTCAAACCTCACGAACCGCACGGGCCACGTGGTTGCGCCTGTCCAGCGCCTGGATCGAAGCGGTACTTAGGGCGGCGCGATCGAAAGTCATCCCGCCGGCGCCTGCTCTATTCGGCGGGCTTCGATCCCGATCTTCCGCCCGATTTCGTAACAAGTTCCCGCAGCCATTTGCGATGATGCCGCCAGGCCCAGCCGCCGGTCACGCTTCCGCGGATCATCGCGGGGATCGTGCCGCGCACCCAGATCGCGGAATAGAAGTGGATGATCCACACGCCGATGATAGCGACTGCTGCAATGGAATGCACAAGAATGGCTATTCGCTTCTGTTCGACCGTCGTGAACTCGGAGAAATACTGATCCCAGACAACCAATCCGCTAGAGATCAGAATCACGATCAGGACGGACATCGCCCAGAATACGAACTTCTGGCCCGCATTGTACTTGCCAACCTCGGGGACGTTCTCCTCGTGATTGGCCAGCACGTCGCGAATGCGCGCAAGCCATGTCCCGTCTTCGCGTTTCCAGAGATTGGCCTTCCAGAAGCGAAGAAACAGTCCGAAGAAGCTGAAGAAGAGCAGCACGCCGATCCAGGGATGGATGAAGCGCGTGAACTGGCCGCCGCCGAACAGGCCGGACAGGAAGAACAGGCTCGGGTGGAACAGCGCCAGCCCGGACAAGGCGAGCAGGATCAGGCTCGCCGCCGTGATCCAGTGATTGATGCGTGCGCCCACCGTGTATCGGTCCACCACAACGGGCTTGCCGGGGTGAACTTTCTCGCTCGGTCCGACATCATACGCGGCCATGGCCGTCACCTTCCGTCAGCTCTTCGGCGTGCTCCTCGTCATCTTCCGTGACCCTGTTCGGCCCCATGATCAGATGATGCAGGACGCCGACGCCGGCCGCGACGCCAAGCACGGTCAGGCCGGCATATTTGGTGATGCCCTTCCACGCCTCCACCAGCGGGCTGATCCTCGGCTCCCTTGGCAGGCCGGAATAGAGTTCCGGCTGGTCGGCATGATGCAGCACGTACATCACATGCGTTCCGCCGACGCCGGGAGGGTCGTAGAGGCCGGCATTGGCATAGCCGCGCGATTTCAGGTCCTCGATCCGGCCCTCGGCGTGCTGCTTCATCTCGTCTTTCGTGCCGAAGACGATCGCCTGCGTCGGGCATGCCTTGGCACAGGCCGGCCCCTGGCCTACCGCGACCCGGTCTGAGCAGAGCGTGCATTTGTAGGCCGTGTTGTCGACGCGCGAGATGCGCGGGATGTTGAACGGGCAACCCTTGATGCAGTAGCCGCAGCCGATGCAGTTCTCGTGGACGAAATCGACGATGCCGTTCGAATACTGCACGATCGCGCCGGGCGCCGGGCAGGCCTTGAGGCAGCCGGGATCGGCGCAATGCATGCAGCCGTCCTTGCGGATCAGCCATTCGAGCTCGTTCGTCTCCGGATTCTCCCATTCGCTGAAGCGCATCAGCGTGAACATGTCCGGCGTCAGGTCGGGTGGATTCTCGAAGACGCCGGCGAAGACGCCGACCTCCTCATGCGTGTCGTTCCACTCGATGCAGGCCGTCTGGCATGCCTTGCAGCCTATGCATTTCGAAACGTCGATGAGTTTCGCGACTTCCGTCTGCTGCTGCTCCGGCGCGGGGACAGTCGATGCCGAACGGCGGATGAGGTCCTTCTCGGAGAAACGCGGCGCCGTGTCCGTCGTCGATGGATTTGGGATTGGAGGAAACATCTTCTCGCCTCCCTATGCCACCGGCCCCGGTGCGGGCTCGATGTTGACGAGGAACGCCTTGTACTCCGGCGTCTCGATGTTGGCGTCGCCGACATAAGGCGTCAGCATGTTCGGGCCGAAGCCCTTTTTCGCCGCGCCGGTGAAGCCCCAGTGCAGCGGGATGCCGACGATATGGACCGTCTTGCCGTCGCAGGTCAGTGGCCTGATGCGCTTGGTCACCATCGCTTTCGCGGTGACGGAACCGCGCTTCGACCAGACGCGCACCCAGCCACCCTTGATGATGCCCTTTTCCGCCGCAAGCTGTTCCGAGATTTCCACGAAGAACTCCGGCTGCATCACGGCGTTGACGACCACATGCTTGGTCCAGAAGTGGAAATGCTCGGTCAAGCGGTAGGAGGTCGCGGCATATGGGAACTCCGGCGAACCAGCCTCGGCGAACTGCGCCATGTCGCCCTCGAACACCCTTGCCGCCGGATTGCCGACGACATTGGGCGCGACCGGGTTGGCGATGGGCGATTCGAACGGCTCGTAATGTGCCGGGAACGGCCCGTCGCGCATCATGCCCCGTACGAAGAGGCGCGACACGCCTTCGGGGTTCATGATGAATGGGCCGACCTGGTCCGGCTTCGCCGTCGGCACAATGTCCGGGATGTCGTAGCCCGACCATTTCGCACCGTCCCATTCGATCACCTTGCGGCTCGGATCCCAGGCCTTCCCCGCTAGGTTCGCGGAGGCCCTGTTGTAGAGGATGCGGCGGTTGGCAGGCCAGGAGAACGCCCATTTCGGATACATGCCGACCTCGTCCGGGTCTGTCGTATCCCGCCGGGCCATATTGTTGCCGTCCTCGGTGAAGCAGCCGGAGTAAATCCAGCAGCCGCAGGCGGTCGAGCCGTCGTCGCGAAGCGCGGCAAAGCCCGGCAGCAGTTTTCCGGCCTCCGCCAGCACTTTTGTCGGATCGGCCGTGTCCGTCACTCTGGCGAGCGCGCGGCCATTGAGCTCCTGGGCGATTTCCTCGGCTTTCGGATCGCCTGGATCGGCGTAAGGCCATTCGAGATTGAGGATCGGATCGGCGAAAGCGCCGCCTTCCGTGCGATAGAGCTCCTTCAGGCGCAGATGGATTTGCGCCATGATCCAGGTGTCGCGCTTGGCCTCGCCGGGCGGTGTGCCGCCGGCCCAATGCCACTGCAGCCAGCGGCTTGAATTGACGAGCGAGCCGTCATCCTCCGCGAAGCACGTCGACGGCAGTTCGATGACCTCGGTCTGGATCGCCGAAGGATCGACGTCGTTGTGCACGCCATGGTTTTCCCAGAACCGCGCCGTCTCGGTCGCAAGCGGATCCATGACGACCAGGAACTTCAGCTTGGAAAGCGAGGCGGTGATCTTCTGTTTGTTGGGGAACGACTGCAGCGGGTTGAATCCCTGGCACAAGTACCCGTTCATCTTGCCCTGGTGCATCATGTCGAACGCGCGCAGCACGTCGTAGCCCGGCAGGTCGAGCTTCGGCAGGTAGTCGTAGGCGAAGTCGTTCTCGACCGTCGCGGCCTGCCCCCACATCGACTTCTGGAAGCTGACGAAGAACTTCCTGTAGTTCTGCCAATAGCTCATCTGGTTCGGCCGGAGCGGCTTGAAGCCGCGGGTCGACATATAGGAAGCCAGGTCCGGCTCCTTCTGCGTCGGTATTGTCAGATAGCCGGGCAGCAGGTTCGACATCAGCCCGATATCGGTCAGCCCCTGGATATTGGAGTGACCGCGCAGCGCGTTCATGCCGCCGCCGCGAATGCCGATATTGCCCAGAATGAGCTGCAGCATCGCCATGGCGCGGATGTTCTGCGAACCTTTCGAGTGCTGCGTCCAGCCGAGCGCGTACATCGAGGTCATCGCCTTTTGAGGCGACGAGCATTCCGCGACCATCTCGGCCACCTTCAGGAATTTTTCCTTCGGCGTGCCGCAGATGCGCTCGACCATCTCGGGTGTGTAGATCGCGACATGCTGCTTGAGCAGGTTCCAGACGCAACGCGGGTTCTGCAAGGTATCGTCGACGACGGCAAAGCCGTCCGCGCCGATATCGTAATCCCAGGTCGACTTGTCGTAGTCGCGCTTGGCCTCGTCATAACCGGTGAACAGGCCGTCCTGGTATGCAAAGCCCTCCTTGACGACATAGGCTGCGTTGGTGAACGCCTTGACGTAGTCCCGCTGCACCTTGTCGTTCTGAATGCAGTGGTTGATCAGGCCGAGCAGGAAGGCGATGTCCGTTCCCTGGCGGATCGGCGCGTAGACATCCGACACCGAAGCCGAGCGCGTGAAGCGCGGGTCGATGACGATGAGCTTGGCGCCACGGTTTGCTTTGGCTTCGGTGACCCATTTGAAGCCGCACGGGTGCGCCTCGGCGGCATTGCCGCCCATGATGACGACGAGATCGGTGTTCTTGATGTCCGTCCAGGAATTCGTCATTGCTCCACGGCCGAATGTTGGGGCGAGACTCGCCACCGTCGGGCCGTGTCAGACACGCGCCTGGTTGTCGAACACCAGCATTCCCGTGCTGCGGACCACCTTGTAGGTCTCGAACGCGGTTTCGTTTGTCGTCGCCGACGCGGCGAGGAAGCCGGTTGTAATCCACCGGTTTACCGTCACGCCGTCATTGTTCGTCGCGACGAAATTCTTGTCCCGGTCATCCTTCATCAGGCGGGCGATGCGGTCGAGCGCATCTTCCCAGGAGATCGGCTCGAACTTGTCGGATCCCGGCCTGCGGATCATCGGCTGCTGAAGGCGGGTTGGAGCCTTGACGAAGCCGAGCAGGGCCGAACCTTTGGGGCATAAGGTGCCGCGGTTGGTCGGGTGATCGGTATCACCCTCGATGTGGGTGATCTCGGCCTGTTCGCCCTTCCTGAGGTCGCCCTTCGAGTACAGGATCACGCCGCAAGCGACCGAGCAGTACGGGCAGGTGTTGCGCGTCTCGGTCGTGTTGACGAGCTTGAAGGGCCGTATCGCCGCCGCATGCGCAGCCTCGATATCGCCGAAGCCGAAGGCCCCGAGCGTTGTGGCAGCGAGACCCGCGCCTGCCGTCTGCAGGAACGCGCGTCGCGAGAGTTCGATAGTCATTGAATTTCCTCCCGAAGCCGATGCCCCGGAGGACATCCCGAACCAAGAGTACGAAGCCATTTTCGAACCGAATCAAACCAATGTCAAACAACGGATGCGTGCGGCGGCAGCAAAGGCCCGTGTTTGAGCATTGCGTACAATGACCAATCCCCTTTTATACTTGATGATTATGCTCATGTTTTTCTGATGTGGCGGTCCGATTGACGCTCGCCAAAAGGTCGTCCTACAGTGAGGCGTGGTGTTGGAAACGGCTCCCGCGTGCCGGGGCGCTTTTCGAGCGGCGACCTATGGAGGCGATGTCACGCGCTCCATCGCTGAGCGTACGTCCCGCCCTTCGTCTTCCCAATCGTGCCGCCAAAGGCCAGCTTCGCACAGCCAGCACCGTCACTGGTGTTTCTTCATTCCGGCTACTCGCGACAACACGTGGCAGGTGTCCGCCTGAACGCGGGTTGTTCATACGGTATTTCAAGGAGGCCTGACCATGGCAATCGCCCTTCCGACCGAAATCGCCGGCGCGCCTGCCGTGCGTCTGACCAGCCTCGCCCATGGTGGTGGCTGCGGCTGCAAGCTGGCGCCGTCCGTGCTGCAGCAGCTTCTCGCGGATCAGGTAGAGGCCAATCCTTTTCGGCAACTTCTTGTCGGCACCGAGACCGGCGATGACGCCGCCGTCTGGCAGCTTGACGAAGACACCTGCGTCATCGCGACTACCGATTTCTTCATGCCCATGGTGGACGACCCATATGATTTCGGCCGGATAGCGGCGACGAACGCGATCTCGGACGTCTATGCCATGGGCGGCCGCCCGATCATGGCGCTGGCGATCCTCGGCATGCCGCTCGACAAGATTCCCACCGATATGGTCCGCGAGATCCTGAGGGGCGGCAAAGCCATCTGCGCCACGGCCGGCATCCCTGTCGCCGGCGGCCACTCGATCGATTCGCCGGAGCCGATCTATGGCTTGGCGGTGATCGGCACATGCCGGCCGCAAGAAGTCCGGCGCAACTCGGGCGCAAAGCCGGGAGACGCCTTGATCCTGACGAAAGCGCTTGGCGTCGGCATCTATTCCGCCGCCATCAAGAAAGAGGCGCTCCCCGAGAGCGGCTATGCCGAGATGATCGCATCGACGACCCTTCTCAACCGGATCGGATCTGAGCTTGCGCAAGACCCGAACGTCCATGCGATCACCGACGTGACCGGCTTCGGCCTGCTCGGACATGCGCTCGAAATGGCGCGAGGTTCCGGCTGCGCTCTCGTCATCCGGGAATCCGACGTTCCCCTCTTTTCCGAAGCAGCTTCGCTTGCTCGTGATGGCTATGTCACCGGCGCATCGCGGCGCAACTGGGCGAGCTATGGCGAAGCGGTGATGCTGCGTCCGGACATGCCGGAATGGCGCCGCCATCTTCTCACCGATCCGCAGACTTCGGGCGGGTTGCTGATTGCCTGCGAACGCAACAGCGCAGCGGCGCTGGTCGAGAAGATTATCGCGGATGGCTATCCGTCAGCCCGGTTGGTGGGCCATGTGGAGCCCGGCCTGCCTTCCATAACAGTCCAGGCATGACGCCGTTAAACCGGCGCGCCCGAGTGATGGCGAATCCGAGAAAAGCAAAATAGATGAACCATTGAAGAAATTGGTTGCGCGGATAATCTCGACTAAATAGGTTCACCTGGGCCTTTTGGGACGCTATCTTGGAATTTTCCGGCCAAAACGCCTCGATTTCTGAAAGCGCATTGCTAGCAGAAGCGAACCATTCGTAGAATTGATCACCTATCAGGTTCTGATGTCGCAGCGCGTTAAGCCAACTGTAAATTCGGGTTATGCCCTTGAGCGGTTGCGCGTTTTGTTGAGCTCGGTCCCTTCCGGCGGAGAGTTGCGCTTGCCGCCCGAGCGCGAGTTGGCGGCGGAAATCGGCGTCGGGCGCAGGGCGCTGCGGCGCGCTCTGGAAGTTCTCGAGGATGAGGGGCTGATCTGGCGCCAGCAGGGCAAGGGCACCTTTGGCGGATCCCAGCAGGTCTCGAAGACGCTTCGCGTCAACAATCTTGCCGACTTCACCAATCCGCTCGAGGTCATGGAAGTGCGTATCGAGATCGAGCCTGTCCTGGCCCGGCTTGCCGCGACCAAGAGCACGCCCGCCCTTATCCAGCAGCTCGAGCGTTTGGCCGCAAAGGCGAAGGAAGCCGCCGATACGGATTCATGGGAGCTGTGGGACGGCGCCTTTCATCGGAAAATCGCCGAGGCGGCCGGAAATCAGCTTTTCATTCTGTTCATGGGCATGATTGACCAGATCCGGCAAAACGACGCGTGGCGGCATTTTCGCGAGCGCGTCCGCTCGGTCGGGCGCACCACCCTGTCCGTCCAGCAGCACGAAGCCGTGATCGATGCGATCCGCCGCCTGCATCCATCGGAAGCCGAAGCTGCAATGCGCCAGCATCTGATTTCGCTGCGCAGCGCACTTGTCGAGGCCATGCAGGCGGCAAGCGTGCCGGCAGCCGACGAAGAACGCCTTCATGATCCTGCAATCACGAAGGCAGAAGTCTTAGCCACAGAGGGAATGAAATGAACCGTATAAAGCAATTGTTGTTGGTGGCCACCGCTCTGGTATCGGCCTCCTCCGCCCTTGCCGCCGATTTGCGTATCGGCTTGCAAGACGACGCCGACGTTCTCGACCCGCATCGCGCCCGCACCTTCGTCGGGCGCATCGTCTTTACCTCGATGTGCGACAAGCTTTTCGACATCAACGCCAAGCTGGAAATCCAGCCGCAACTGGCGAAGGAATGGGCATGGTCCGATGACGGGAAGACGCTGACCATCAAGCTGCGCGAAGACGCCAAGTTCCATGACGGCGCCACGATCGACGCCGCTGCCGTGAAGGCCAATATCGAACGCGCCAAAACACTGCCGGAATCGCTGCGCAAGAGTGAGGTTGC
The DNA here is from genome assembly GCA_035941355.1 of Pseudaminobacter sp. Lineage (GTDB taxonomy): Bacteria > Pseudomonadota > Alphaproteobacteria > Rhizobiales > Rhizobiaceae > Allomesorhizobium. Next base: position 40,360 of record DASZDZ010000057.1, on the reverse strand, counting down.
CTCCATCGACACGGTCGAGGCAGTCGATGCAACGACGGTCGCGATCCATCTCGTCAAGCCTGACGCCTCGCTACTCTCGCAGCTTGCCGACAGGGCCGGCATGATCCTGTCGCCGAAAGCATTCGAAACCGGCGACTTCGGCCAGAACCCGGTCTGCTCGGGACCGTACAAATTCGTCGAGCGCATCCAGAACGACCGCATCGTGCTGGAGAAGTTCGCGGACCATTGGGATGCGGCCAACTTCAACTACGACAAGATCACCTTCATCCCGATTCCGGACTCGACCGTGCGGCTCGCCAATCTGCGCGCCGGCGATCTCGATATCGTCGAGCGCATCGCGCCGGCAGACGTGGAAACGGTGAAGGCCGATGCGAACCTCGCCTTCCATCCCGTCACCGGAACCGGCTATCAGGCCCTGACCTTCAATCTGAAGAAGGGCGACAAGGACACGTTCCCCATCGGCCACGACAAGCGCATTCGTCAGGCGTTCGAACTGTCGATCGACCGCAACGTGATCAACGAGGTGGTCGGCCAAGGCATCTTCCAGCCGGCATACCAGCCGTTTCCGCCGACCAGCTTCGCCTATGACAAGAAGTTCGAAGGCGCCCAGCGCGATGTCGCCAAGGCAAAGTCGCTGCTGGCCGAAGCCGGCGTCGAGCGCGTGAAGCTCGAAATCGCTTTCGGCAACAACACCGCTTCCCAGCAGGTCTATGAGCTGATCCAGGCGATGTCCTCCGAGGCCGGCTTCGACATTTCGCTCCGCCCGACGGAGTTCGCTGCCCTGCAGGCGGCCTTGAAGGAAAGCGACTTCGAGGCGGGCCAGAGCGGCTGGTCGGGCCGCGCCGATCCGGATGGAAACATCCATCAGTTCGTCAGTTGCGAAGGCAATCTGAACGATGCGCATTACTGCAACGAAAAGGTCGACGCGCTGCTCGACGAGGCCAGGAGCGTGACCGATCCGGTCAAGCGCAAGGCGCTCTACGATCAGGTCCAGGAGATCATCCAGGATGAGTTGCCGATCGTCTATCTCTACTATCAACCCTGGCCGTTTGCCGCCCGCGCCAATGTGAAGGGCTTCACCGCCTATCCGGACGGCATGATCCGGCTGCGCGGCGTTTCGTCCGAGGGCTGATCCCGGCCTTCATGGAGCGGCCATTCGGTGGCCGCTCCACCTCTCCAATTTTGAAGTGCTGTTCCAATGATCGAGATCGTTTTCCGGCGATGCATCGTCGTCCTGCCTACGCTGCTGATCGTCTCGATGCTGGTTTTCGGCATGCAGAAACTGCTGCCGGGCGATCCCATCCTGACGATGGCCGGCGAGGACCGTGATCCGGCGACGATCGCCTATCTGCAGGAAAAGTACCGCCTCAACGATCCGATCCCGGTCCAGTACGTCGCCTGGCTTGGGCAGATCCTTCGCGGCGATCTCGGCATTTCGCTTCGCACGGAACAACCGGTGCTCGGCCTCATTGTTCAGAAGCTGCCGGTCACGATCCAACTGGCGGCGTTCGCCATGATAGTCGCCTTCCTGATTGGCGTTCCCGCCGGCATCATATCGGCAATACGCAAGGGCACCGCGGTAGACTACGGCATCAATGTGGTTGCTCTGTCGGGGCTTTCGATCCCCAACTTCTGGCTCGGCATCATGCTTATCCTGCTGGTGTCGGTGCAATGGCAGTTGCTCCCGGCATCCGGCTACACTTCGCCCTTTGAGAATATCGGCCAGAACCTGCGCACCATGGTCATGCCGGCCTTCGTCCTGGGAACGGGGCTCGCGGGCGTCCTGATGCGCCACACGCGCTCGGCCATGCTCGGCGTGTTGCGCTCCGATTATGTCCGGACGGCCCGCGCCAAGGGCCTGAGCGAAAAGACGGTCATCCTGCGCCATGCGCTGAAGAACGCGCTGGTGCCGATCATCACACTGTCGACGCTGCTGTTTGGCGAGTTGCTGGCCGGCGCTGTTCTGACCGAGCAGATCTTCACCATCCCGGGCTTCGGCAAGCTCATCGTCGATGCCGTCTTCACCCGCGATTATGCGGTGGTGCAAGGGGTGGTCCTGTGCACCGCCGTTGGCTTCATCCTGATGAACCTGGTCGCCGATCTTCTCTACATCGTCGTCAACCCGCGTCTGAGGGATGCAGCATGACCGCCGTCGCGCATGTGCAAAAGAGCCCTCTCGGCCGCCAACTCGCCAAATTCGCCAAGAACCACGCGGCCGTTGCGGGCGCCGTCATTGTCGGTGTGTTCGTGCTGATCGCGATCTTTGCACCGCTGATCGCGCCCTATGATCCGGTCCAGACAAACTTCATCAATGTGCGCAAGCCGCCGTCGGCCCAATTCTGGCTGGGCACGGACGAGCTCGGCCGCGATATCTTCTCGCGCATGGTTTATGGCGCGCGGGCGTCGCTGATGGCCGGCGGCATCTCCGTCGCGATCGCGGTCATCGCCGGCGTGCCATTCGGGCTCCTGGCGGGATATTTCGGCGGCTGGATCGACAGCGTCATTTCGCGCCTGATCGATGCGATGCTCGCCATTCCCTTCCTCATCCTGGCGATCTCGCTGGCCGCCTTTCTCGGGGCGAGCCTGACCAATGCCATGATCGCCATCGGCCTTTCGGCCGCGCCGATCTTCGCGCGGCTGACCCGCGGACAGGTTCTGTCCATCAAATCGGAGGAGTATGTCGAAGCGGCGCAAGTGATCGGCTTGCGCCATCCGCGCATCATCCTGCACTACATCCTGCCCAATTCCGTTCCGCCGATCATCGTTCAGGCCACGCTCACCATCGCTGCCGCCGTCATTGCCGAAGCGAGCCTTTCCTTCCTCGGTCTCGGGCAGCAGCCGCCCAACCCTTCCTGGGGCTCGATGCTGAACACGGCGAAGAACTTCATCTCGCAGGCGCCGTGGATGTCGCTGTGGCCCGGTACCGCGATCTTCCTCGTGGTGCTCGGCTTCAACCTTCTGGGCGACGGCCTGCGCGACGCGATCGATCCGCGCGAATACTGACATTCCCAAGACAGAAAGAGCAGTTTGCCAATGTTTACGACCAGGCCGGAAATACTGGGCACCTTCGGTGTCGTGACCTCCACGCACTGGCTCGCTTCGGCGGCCGGAATGGCGATGCTGGAGCGCGGCGGCAATGCCTTCGACGCGGCGGCCGCCGCCGGTTTCGTCCTGCAGGTGGTGGAGCCGCACCTCGTGGGCCCATCCGGCGAGGTGCCGATCATCCTGCATTCGGCGCGCACCGGAAAAACCGAAGTGCTGTGCGGGCAGGGCGTGACGCCGCAAGCCGCGACGCTTGAAGCCTACACCTCGCTTGGTCTGGATCTCGTTCCGGGATCGGGCCTTCTGGCGACGGTCGTTCCGGGCGCGTTCGATGCCTGGATGGTGCTGTTGCGCGATCATGGCAGCATGAAGCTGCGCGACGTGATGGAGCCTGCAATCCATTACGCCCGCCACGGGCACCCGCTGTTGCCGCGCGTCGCCAACACCATCAAGGACAATGCCGAGTTTTTCGCCAGGGAGTGGCCGACATCCTCGGCGACCTGGCTGCCGGGCGGCCAAGCGCCGGAAGCCAGGAAGCTGTTTCGCAATCCGGTCCTGGCCGATGCCTACGAACGCATCGTCGCCGAGGCCGAAAGTGGCGGCGGCAACCGCGAGGCCGCCATAGAAAAGGCGCGCGACGCTTTCTATCGCGGTTTTGTCGCCGAGGCGATCGACGGCTTCTGCCGCAACACCGAGGCGATGGACACGAGCGGCCGCCGCCACAAGGGCCTTCTGACCGGCGACGACATGGCGCGCTGGAGCGCGACATATGAAGCGCCGCTGACATACGACTACCACGGCTGGACCGTCGCCAAGACCGGCCCGTGGGGGCAGGGGCCTGTCTTCCTGCAGACGCTTTCCCTCCTGAAGGATATCGACATCGCTGCGATGAAACCGGATGGCGTGGAATTCATCCATACCGTGACGGAAGCCATGAAGCTCGCCTTCGCGGACCGCGAGGTCTATTACGGCGACCCGGATTTTGTCGACGTTCCGATGGATACGTTGCTTTCCGAAGCCTACGCGACGCAGCGTCGCGAACTGATCGGATCGCGAGCGTCGTTCGAACTCACGCCGGGAACGGTGCCCGGCTACGAGGCTCAGCGTCAGAAGGCTCTGTCTCAGGTCCGCTATGCGGGCGCGAGCGGCGATGCGGCGCCCGGCGCGGGCGAGCCGACAATGGCCCACCTTCGCACGGAAAAGCGCGGCGATACCGTCCACATCGACGTCATCGACCGCTGGGGCAACATGATCTCGGCCACGCCTTCGGGCGGATGGCTGCAGTCCTCGCCAGTCGTTCCCGAGCTTGGTTTCGCGTTGAACACGCGCGCCCAGATGTTCTGGCTCGAGCCGGGACTGCCCACCAGCATGGCGCCGCGCAAGCGCCCGCGCACCACGCTGACGCCGTCGCTGGCGCTTTTGGACGGCAAGCCGCGCGTGGTTTTCGGCACGCCCGGCGGCGACCAGCAGGACCAGTGGCAATTGGCGCTGTTTCTGCGCCGCGTCCATCACGGCCTGAACCTCCAGGAAGGCATCGACCTCCCGCTCTTCCACACCATGCATTTCCCCTCGTCCTTCTATCCGCGCGAAGCCATTCCGGGACGGCTGGTCGTCGAGGAAAGCTTCGGCCAATCCGTCATTGATGCGCTGAAGCAGCGCGGTCACGATGTGGAGATCGTTCCGCAATGGTCGGTCGGCCGCCTGACCGCGGCGGAGCGCGATCCGGACGGGATTCTGCACGCCGCCGCCACACCGCGCCTGATGCAGGCCTACGCGATAGGCCGGTAGTGCCGGGATTGTCCCTGGCCCCCAGAATGTCTTCGACCCCCGCCTGAAAGTTTAATCCATGTTTGGCATTCCTCTTTTCGAACTGTCGTGGCTGATCATCGGCCTGGTCGCGGCAGGGGCCATAACAGGCCTTCTCGCCGGCCTGTTCGGCGTCGGCGGCGGCGCCGTGGCCGTGCCGATCCTCTATGAACTGTTCCGCTTCATGGAGGTGCCGGAAGAAGTGAGAATGCCCCTGTCGATAGGTACGTCGCTGGCCATCATCATCCCGACCTCGCTGCGCTCCTTCTATGCGCACCGGGCCAAGGGCATTGTCGACATGACGATCCTGAAGCAATGGGCCGTCCCGGTGGTTGCGGGTGTGGTGCTGGGCAGCCTGATCGCGCGCTACGCTCCCGCCGACCTGTTCAAGATCGTGTTCATCGTTGTCGCCGGCGTCTCGGCAATCAGGCTGCTTTTCGGCAACGAACGCTGGCGCATCGCGGATGACGTTCCGTCAGGCTGGTTCATGCGGGCGATCGGCTTCATCATCGGCGTCCTGTCGTCGCTTATGGGGATCGGCGGCGGCCAGTTGTCTAACCTGTTCATGACCTTTTACGGCCGTCCGATCCATCAGGCGGTTGCGACCTCGTCGGGGCTGGGCATCCTGATCTCCGTTCCCGGCGCCTTGGGATATATCTATGCCGGCTGGCCGCGCGACGCGCAGTTTCCGGATGTCGTTGCCCTGCAGCCGCCCATGAGTATCGGCTATGTCTCGCTGCTTGGCGTCATTCTGTTCATCCCGACCAGTGTGCTGGCCGCGCCGGTCGGCGTGAGGCTTGCGCATTCCCTCTCCAGGTCGCGCCTGGAAGTCGCCTTCGGCATATTCCTGCTTCTGGTCTGTCTGCGCTTCCTCGTCAGCGTGCTTACGTGAGAGATGGGCTCATGACACCACCCATCCTGTCCGTCACGAAGCTGCGCACGTCTTTCCACAACAACGGCATGTGGACGCCCGTCATTCGCGATATCTCGTTCGATATCGCCCCGAAAAGCACAGTCGCGATCGTCGGCGAGTCTGGTTCGGGCAAGAGCATGACTGCGCTTTCGATCATGCGCCTGCTGCCGGAAGGCAACAGCCGCGTCGAGGGCAATGTCTCGCTCGCCGGCAGGTCGCTGCTCGATATCGGCGAGAAGGAGATGCGAAAAATTCGCGGCAACGAGATCGCCATGATCTTCCAGGAGCCGATGACCAGCCTCAATCCGAGCCTGACGATCGGCTTCCAGATCGCCGAAGCGCTGATGTGCCACCGCAACATGAGCCGGACGGAAGCCGAAGCGGAAGTGATCCGGCTGCTTGAGCGCGTGCGCATTCCCTCTGCGAAATCGCGCTTCAACGATTTTCCGCACCGCCTTTCCGGAGGCATGCGCCAGCGCGTGATGATCGCGATGGCGCTTGCCTGCAAACCCAAGCTCCTGATCGCCGACGAGCCGACGACCGCGCTCGACGTCACCATCCAGGCACAGATCCTCGAACTCATCCGCGACCTGCAGGACGAGGAGGGCATGGCGGTGCTCTTCATCACCCACGACATGGGCGTGGTGGCCGAGATCGCCGATCGAACCATTGTCATGTTGCGTGGGGAGATCGTCGAGAGCGGAGACACCACGGACATTTTCGCCCGCCCTGAACACGCCTACACGCGTTCCCTGCTTTCGGCGGTGCCCAAGCTCGGTTCCATGACGGGAAAGTCGCGCCCCTTGCGCTTTCCCATCGTGGACCAGGTGACCGGTATCGCGACGGAGCCTGCGCCAGGCATCGATTCCGTCGATAACGCCCGCCCCATTCTCGAGGTGAAGAACCTCACCAAATATTTCGATATCCGCAAAGGCGCCTTGCGCGGGCTGACCGGCCGCGTCCATGCCATCGAAAACATCTCTTTCGCCATCCAGCCCGGCGAAACGCTGGCGCTCGTCGGCGAATCCGGCTGCGGCAAGTCGACCACAGGCCGCTCGATCGTACGCCTGACGGAGCCGACCAGCGGCTCAATCAGGCTGGCCGGGCAGGACATCCTGCAGATCGACAAGCCGTCCTTCCGCCATATGCGCCGACGAATGCAGATGATCTTTCAGGATCCTTTTGCGAGCCTCAACCCGCGCATGCGCATCGGTGAAAGCATAGCCGAGCCGATGATCGCGCATGCCACTGAAACGCCCAGACGCGCACGCGAACGTGTCGGCGAGCTTTTGAGGGAGGTCGGCCTGGGCGCCGACGTCTATGATCGCTTTCCGCACGAATTTTCCGGCGGCCAGCGCCAGCGCATCTGCATCGCGCGCGCCTTGTCGCTGGGACCGGACCTGATCGTGGCCGACGAAGCCGTTTCAGCGCTCGACGTGTCCATCAAGGCGCAGATCATCAATCTGATGCTCGACCTGCAGGAACGGCTGAAGCTGGCGTTCCTGTTCATTTCCCATGACATTGCCGTGGTGGAACGGATCAGCCACCGCGTCGCGGTGATGTATCTCGGCGAAATCGTCGAGATCGGCTCGCGGGCCAGCGTCTTCGGCAATCCGCAGCATCCCTACACCAAACGGCTGCTTTCGGCCGTACCCATCCCAGACCCCGCCCATCGCGATACCAAGCGCCGACTGGCCAACGAAGAACTGAAGAGCCCGATCCGCGCGATCGACTACCAGGCTCCGGTGCGGCCATTCAGGCAGGTCGGTCCTAACCATATGGTGCAGGAATGGGGCGCCGAATGGGCCTGATCCAGGTGGATGACAAACTTGCCGTTGTCAGATCGGATGTCCCTCGGCACGAGGCGGAGATGTGAGCGATTTGAAGGTATTGGGAATCGACTTCACGTCCAGCCCGTGCCGGCGGAAGCCGCTCACCTGCCTTTATTGCACGTTCGAGGACGGAGTGCTGGAGGCTGGCGACCTCGAGGAATGGGCGAGTTTCGACCTTCTTGAGCCCGCCCTTCAAACGCCGGGGCCGTGGATCGCCGGCATCGACTTCCCGTTCGGACAGTCTCGAAAGTTCATCGAGAATATCGGTTGGCCGGGCAACTGGGCCGACTATGCAACCCTGGCAGGCTCACTCGGCCGTGCCGAGTTTTGCGCGACGTTGAAGAACTACAGCGCGGCGCGGCCTTTCGGCGACAAGGAACATCGCCGCAAGACCGACATCGCGGCATCGTCGATCAGCCCGCAGAAGCTCCATGGAGTTCCGGTGGGGCTGATGTTCTTCGAGGGTGCACGGCGGTTGGTGGAGGCTGGCGTCACAATTCCCGGCCTTCGGCAGGGCGACCCGGAACGGATCGTCGTGGAGGCCTATCCTGGCGCGTTGGCCAGGCAATTGATTTCTCGAACCAGCTACAAGAACGACAGTCGCGGGAAACAGACGCAATCGCAGTTCGAAATGCGCCATCGGCTGCTGGCATTGATATTGGATGGCAGGTTGGAACGCAGCCATGCGGTGACGGTCAAGGCTCCGCGCAGCCTGGCGGACGACCCGACCGGCGACCAGTTGGATGCTCTTTTCTGCGCGATCCAGGCCGCCTGGGCGTGGACGCTGCGAAGCGAGCGATACGGCGCGCCCAAATCACTTGATCCGCTCGAAGGATGGATTGCGGATCCATCGCTTCGGCGGGAACCCGTTGGTTTGGTTCCCGCCTGATGCAACCACGAACCAACCTGGCTTCTACTCCGCGGGCCCTTCCGGGGCCAGCTCGGCTCCAGCCGGGCCGGCTTCCGGTCGCCTGCGCCGGAACGTCCTGCGCAGGGCGACGTAGAAGACGGGCGTCAGGAAGAGGCCGAACAGCGTCACGCCCAGCATGCCGGAGAAGACGGCGGTGCCCAGCGACTGGCGCATTTCCGCGCCCGGCCCGCTGGCCACCACCAGCGGCACCACGCCCAGGATGAAGGCGAATGCCGTCATCAGGATCGGCCGCAGCCGCAGCCGGCAGGCCTCGACGGCCGCCTCGACGGCGTCAAGGCCGCGTTCCTCGCCTTGGCGCGCGAACTCGACGATCAGGATCGCGTTCTTCGCCGCCAGGCCGATGAGCACGATCAGCCCGATCTGCACGAGGATGTTGTTGTCGAGCCCGCGGAAGGCGACGCCCAGCATGGCGCCCAGCACGCTGAGCGGCACGATGAGCACGATGGCGAAGGGCGTGATCCAGCTTTCGTACAGCGCGGCGAGCGCCAGAAAGACGAACAGGGTCGACAGGCCGAAGATGAAGACCGCCGTGTTGCCGGTCTGCCGCTCCTGGAAGGCGAGTTCAGTCCATTCGAAAGAAGTGCCCTGCGGCAGCGTTTCGTTTGCGATCCCCTCCATCAGGTCGAGCGCCGTGCCCGTGGCGACGCCCGGCGCGGCGTTGCCTTGCAGCGGCACGGAGACATACATGTTGTAGCGCTGCACGAGCGACGGACCGGTGACGTCGCGGATCTCGACCAGCGTGCCGAGCGGCACCAGGTCGCCGGCCGCCGAGCGCACTTTCAGCTTCAATATGTCGTCGCGGTCGATGCGGAAAGCCTGGTCGGCCTGCGCCCGCACCTGGTAAACGCGGCCGAAAGCGTTGAAGTCGTTGACATAGGCCGTGCCGAGATTGATCGACAGCGTCTCGAAGATGTTGGGGATCGGCACGTTCAGCATGCGCGCCTTGTCGCGGTCGATCTCCAGGAAGAATTGCGGGCTGGAGGCCGAAAAGGTGGTGAAGACGCCCATCAGGCCGGGCGTTTGATTGGCCTTGCCGGCGATTTCCTGGGCCAGCGCCAGGATCGGCCGCATGTCGGCGCTGTTGCGCTCCTGCAGCATCATCTTGAAGCCGCCGGAGTTGCCGATGCCCCGCACTGGCGGCGGCGGCAGCGCGATGATGAAGGCCTCCTGGATGCTCTGCAGGCTGCCGAACAGCGTGCCGATGATCTTGTCGGAAGTATCGCCGCTCTCGAGCCGCTCCTCGAAGCTCTTGAACGGCGCGAAGATCACGCCGGAATTGCTGGCGTTGGTGAAGGTCGCGCCGTTGAATCCGGCAAAGGCCACGGCGTTGGCGACACCCGGCGTCTCGCGGATGACATCAGACGCCTTCTGGATGACCGCGTCCGTTCGCGCGAGCGAAGAGCCTTCCGGCAATTGCACGACGACGATCGCATAGCCCTGGTCCATGTTCGGGATGAAGCCGCGCGGCACCGTCTGCAGCATGTGATAGGTCGCGTAGAGCAGGCCCGCGAAGACGAGCAGCATGGCGATAAGCGCCAGCGTCGTGCCGACCAGCCTGTGCACCAGCCACGCATAGCCGTCCGCCATCCTGTCGAACCCGTTGTTGAACCCGTTCGCCAGGGCGCGGCCGAACCTTGCCAGGAAGAAGTTCGAATGTTGCTCGGTGTGCGGCTTGAACAGCACGCCGGCGAGAGCCGGCGAAAGCGTCAGCGAGTTGAACGCCGAAATCGCGGTGGAGACCGCGATGGTGATGGCGAATTGCAGGTAGAACTGGCCGGAGATCCCGGGGATGAAAGCCGCGGGAACGAAGACGGAGATCAGCACCAGCGAGATGGCGAGGACCGCGTTTCCAACCTCATCCATGGTCTTGTGCGCAGCGGCGCGCGGGGCGAGCCCTAGCCTGATGTTGCGCTCGATATTCTCCACCACCACGATGGCGTCGTCGACGACGATGCCGACCGCCAGCACAAGCCCGAACAAAGTGAGCATGTTGAGCGAGAAGCCGAAGGCGAGCAGCACGGCCAGCGTGCCAATCAGCGAGACCGGTATCGCCACGATCGGCACGATCGCCATGCGCCACGACTGCAGGAAGACGATGATGACGATCACCACCAGCAGGATCGCCTCGGCGATGGTGACATACACCTCGTTGATCGATTCGGCGATGAACTCGGTCGGATTGTAGATGATCTCGTAGGCTAGCCCCTCCGGGAAATCCTTCGAAAGCTCCGCGATGGTATTCTGGATTTCTTCCGCCGAGGCCAGAGCGTTGGTGCCGGGCCGCTGGAAGATGCCGAGCGCCACCGCAGCCTTGTTGTTGAGATAAGAATTGGTGACGTAGTCCTTGGCGCCGAGTTCTATGCGCGCCACGTCCTGCAGGGAGATCAGGCGGCCGTCCTCAGTCGACTTGACGATGACGTATCGGAAGTCGCGCGCGTCTTCGAAGCGCCCTTGCGTGGTGACCGTATATTGGAAGGCCGAGCCGTTGCCGATCGGCGGCGCGCCGATCGAGCCGCCGGACACCTGCACGTTCTGGTCGCGCAGCGCCTGGACCACGTCGCCTGCGGTCATGCCGTAAGCGGACAGCTTTTCCGGGTCGAGCCAGACGCGCAGCGAATATTCGCGCTCGCCGAAGATCTGCACGTCGCCGACGCCGTCCAGTCTCAGCAGCACGTCGCGCACGCGCGAGCGGGCATAGTTCGAGACGTAGAGCTGGTCGTATGTGTCGTCGGGCGACAGCATATGGATGACCATCATCAGGTCGGGCGAGCTCTTGGCTGTGGTGATGCCGAGCCGGCGCACCTCTTCCGGCAGGCGCGGTTCGGCGATCGAGACGCGGTTTTGGACCAGCACCTGCGCCGCGTCGAGATCGGTGCCCGGGCGGAAGGTGATGGTGAGCGACATCGAGCCTTCGCCGGAGGAATAGGACGACATGTAGAGCATGTGCTCCACACCGTTGATCTCCTGTTCGATCGGCGTCGCCACGGTCGCGGCGACCGTCTCGGCGTCGGCGCCCGGATAGGATGCGCGCACCACGATCGTCGGCGGCGCGATCTCGGGATATTGCGCGACCGGAAGCTGGGTGTAGGCGATGCCGCCGACGATCAGGAGCACGATCGACAGCACCGCCGCGAAGATCGGGCGGTTGACGAAGAAATGGGCGAAATTCATTGCGTCTGCTCTTCGGTTTCCGCCTTGGGCGGCAAAGTCGTCATCTCGGGCTTGACGGTGACGCCCGGCCGCACCCGCACCAGCCCGTTGACCACCACGGTCTCTTCGCCGGTGAGGCCCTCGCGGATAACGCGGTAGCCGTCGATGCGCGGGCCGGTGCGCACCTGCTTGGCCGATACCAGGCCTGCCTCGTCGACGACGAAGACGATGCGGCGGTTCTGGTCGGCGCCGATCGCATCGTCCGGCAGAAGCACGCCCGGATGCGGCAGCGAACCGGGCACGTTGATGCGGCCGAACATGCCGGGCTGCAATACGCCGTCCTTGTTGTCGAAGCGCGCCCTGACCCGCATCGTGCCGGTCGCCTCGTCCAGGCGGTTTTCGGCGAAGTCGAGCTTGCCCTTGAACGTCGCTTCACTGCGGTCGGCGACACGGACGACCACATCGATGCCGCCGGCGCCCTCCTGCATGACGCCGCCGCGCTCGCGGGCATCGCGCGCATAAGCGAAGTAGGCCCGCTCGTCGATGTCGAAGTAGAAGTCGATCGGGTCGATGGAGACGATTGTGGTCAGCACGGTCTGGTCGGCCTGCACCAAATTGCCGGGCGAGACGAGCCGGCGATCGACGCGGCCGGAAAATGGCGCCTTGATTTCGGTGAATTCGAGATTGAGCGAGGCGTTTTCGAGCGCGGCCTCGGCGCCATTCAGTTGCGCTTGCGCGGATAAGAATTCACGGCGGCGGTCGTCCAGCGTCGAAACCGGTATGTTGCCGTCGCGAGACAGGGTCTCGGCACGGTCGAACTGCATCTTGGCGAATTCTACCAGGGTCTTGGCCGAGTCGACCTGCGCCTGCGCCTGGTTAAGCGCCGCCTTGAAGGGACGCTGGTCGATGGTGAACAGGGGGTCGCCCTGCTTGACCAGCGTGCCGTCCTGGAAATGGACCTTGTCGAGATAGCCGCCGACGCGGGAGCGCAGCGAAACCTCGTCGACCGCTTCGAAGCGCCCGACGAACTCGTCATCCTCGACGATGTCGCGCACCAGCGGCTTGGCGACGGTGACGACGGGAGCGGGAGGCGCTTCCTGCGCCTGTGCGGCCGGCAGCGCAAATGAGCTCGCCAAAGCCAGCGCCGCGGCGGCTAACCATTTTGAAAGAACGGTTCGTCTGGAGGGGGCGGCCAGAGAATCGTGGCGGATACGTGCAATTCGAACCATCGTGTACCCCTCGTAATTGGTTCCTTCATGCGAAGTCCGTAACATCTAGGTAGCGGGTGTGCACCGCACAAATCAATCTTTTTGAAGTGACCACCACAAGTGCCGGCTCCTGCCATTGCTGGAGGGGCCGGCCTTTCGCGCGGTTTACACCCCGTCGCAGAATGTTGCCGCCGCCCCTTGACCTTCCAGTCACTGGAAGCCCTATCTTGCCGTCACTACATTCGAAAGGCGCAGGAAAAATCCATGGATCACGGCCACCAGCACCATCACCATTCTCATGAAGCGGCGGACACGGTTACGCGCGATCCGGTCTGCGGAATGACCGTCGATCCTGCAGCCGGCAAGCCGTCCGCGCATTACCACGGTCACGATTACCATTTCTGCAGCTCGTCGTGCCGGGAAAAATTCGTCAAGTCGCCGGAATCCTACCTGGAGGCGACCGATCCGGTATGCGGCATGAAGGTCGACCGTTCGACGGCCAGGCATTTCATGCGCCATGAGGGAAAGGGCTATTATTTCTGCTCGGCCGGATGCCGGACGAAATTCGAAGCCTCGCCGGAGACCTATCTCGGCGACCGGCCGGCGCCCGAGCCGATGCCGGCCGGAACCCAATATACCTGCCCGATGCATCCGGAGATCGTCCGCGACAAGCCTGGCTCCTGCCCGATATGCGGCATGGCGCTGGAGCCGATGGGCGTGCCGACCGGCGAGGAAGGGCCCAATCCCGAACTGGTCAATTTCACCAGGCGCTTCTGGGTCAGCGCGGCTTTGTCGATCCCGCTTCTCATCCTCACCATGGGGCCGATGCTCGGGCTTCCGGTCCGTGATCTGATAGGCGAGCAGGTCTCCGTCTGGCTCGAGCTCGCGCTGGCGACGCCGGTGGTCCTGTGGGCGGCGCTGCCCTTCTTCCATCGCGGCTTCGAATCGATCGTCAACCGCAGCCCCAACATGTGGACGCTGATCTCGCTCGGCGTCGGCGCGGCCTATGGCTACAGCGTCGTCGCGACACTGTTCCCGGACGCGTTTCCGCATTCCTTCCGCGGCCATGGCGGCGCGGTACCGGTCTATTTCGAGGCGGCGAGCGTCATCGTGGCGCTGGTCTTCCTCGGCCAGGTTCTGGAACTCAAGGCTCGCGAGCGCACCGGTTCGGCCATTCGCGCGCTACTCGACCTTGCGCCGAAGACAGCCCGGCGGATCGGCAAGGACGGCTCGGAAATCGATGTGCCGCTGGATGAGGTCCACGTGGGCGATCTCCTGCGCATCCGCCCCGGCGACAGCGTGCCCGTCGATGGTGTGGTCGACCAAGGCCGCTCGTCGGTCGACGAATCCATGATCACCGGCGAATCCGTACCGGTCGAGAAGACTGCCGGCGACCGCCTGACCGGCGGCACGCTCAACAAGAACGGCACGCTGGTCATGCGCGCCGAGAAAGTCGGAGCAGACACCGTGCTCTCGCAGATCGTCGAGCTCGTCGCCAAGGCGCAGCGCAGCCGGGCGCCGATCCAGGGCCTCGCCGACAAGGTCTCGTTCTATTTCGTGCCGGCCGTGGTGCTGGTCGCCATCGCCGCGTTCATCGTCTGGGCGATCTTCGGCCCCCAGCCGAGCATGGTCTTCGCGCTGGTCTCTGCGGTCTCCGTGCTCATCATCGCCTGTCCCTGCGCGCTCGGCCTGGCGACGCCGATGTCGATCATGACCGCGACCGGCAGGGGCGCGCAGGCCGGCGTGCTGATCAAGGACGCCGAAGCGCTCGAGCGCTTCGCCAGGGTCGACACGCTGATCGTCGACAAGACCGGCACGCTGACCGAAGGCAGGCCGGTGCTGACCGATGTCATCGCCGCGGAAGGTTTCGACGAAAACGAAGTGCTGGCGCTCGCCGCCGGCCTGGAGAAGGCGTCGGAGCACCCGCTCGCCGAAGCCATCGTCGAGGGCGCGAAGTCGCGCGGCGTAAAGCCTGCCGAAGCCTCGGAATTCGATGCCGTCACCGGCAAGGGCGTCAAGGGCACAGTCTCCGGCAAGGACGTTAGCCTTGGCAATGCGATGATGATGCAGGAGGTCGGCATCGACGACGCCGCGCTGACTGGACGCGCCGATGCGTTGCGCATCGAGGGCAAGACCGCGATGTTCGTCGCTGTCGGCGGGCGGCTTGCCGGCATTGTCGCGGTCGCCGACCCGGTCAAGGCGACCACCGCCGAGGCGATCGAGGCCCTGCATCGCAGCGGGCTGAAGATCATCATGGCAACCGGCGACAACGAACGCACGGCGCGCGCCGTCGCCTCAAAGCTCGGCATCGATGACATCCGCGCCGACATTTTGCCCGAGGGCAAGAAGGCGCTGATCGACGAACTGCGCGCCGCCGGCGCCCGCATCGCCATGGCCGGCGACGGCGTCAACGACGCGCCGGCGCTGGCTGCCGCCGATGTCGGCATCGCCATGGGCACCGGCGCCGATGTCGCCGTTGAAAGCGCCGGCATTACCCTGCTCAAGGGCGATCTCAACGGCATCATGCGGGCCCGGACGCTGTCGCAGGGCACGATCCGGAATATCAAGCAGAACCTGTTCCTGGCCTTCGTCTACAACGCAGTCGGCGTGCCCGTGGCCGCCGGCGTGCTCTATCCGGTGTTCGGCACGCTGCTCTCGCCGATGATCGCCGCAGCCGCCATGAGCCTATCGTCGGTCTCGGTGATCGCCAACGCGCTCCGGCTCCGCACCATCAAGCTCTGAAGGGAATGATCATGAACATAGGCGACGCATCGGAGCGTTCGGGCCTGCCGGCCAAGACGATCCGCTATTACGAGGATATCGGCCTCCTGAAACCCGGCCGCTCCGGCAACGGCTATCGCGATTATTCGACCGCCGACGTCCACCGGCTGAAATTCCTGCAGCGCTCGCGCAGCCTCGGCTTCTCGGTCGAGGAGTGCCGGCAGCTTCTCTCGCTCTATGGCGACAGCCACCGCGAGAGCGCCGACGTGAAGGCCATCGCCGAGGTCAAGCTCGTCGAGATCGACCGCAAGATCGCCGAGCTCGTCGGCCTGCGCGAGACGCTGAGGCACCTCGTCGACCATTGCCACGGCGACGAGCGGCCGGAATGCCCAATCCTCGACGGCCTGTCCGGCGAGGAAGACTCCCAATTGACCGCCCACTGACCAACCAATCGACCACGCACTGAAAGGAATCATCATGATCAACGGCTACCGCTTTTCAGCTCTCTCCGCCGCCGCGCTTCTCGTCTTCGCGCTATCCGCCCCGGCAATCGCCCAGACCGACCATAGCGGGCACGCAACGACCGAGGCCGCCGCGCCCGCCACGGATGCGACGAGCGCCTACAAGGCGGCCAACGACAAGATGCACGGCGCGATGTCGTCGATGGAATTCAGCGGCGACGCCGATGTCGACTTCGCGCGCGGCATGATCCCGCATCATCAGGCGGCGATCGACATGGCCCGCATCGTGCTGGAGCACGGCAAGGACGCCGAGATCCGCAAGCTCGCCGAGGAAATCATCGAGGCGCAGGAGCGCGAGATCAAGCAGCTCGAAACCTGGCTGGCCGCACACGCGAAGTGACGTAGTGGCTCACGGCTTCAGCGTCTCATTTCAGTCAACTAAACTGCCCCTCACCCTTACCTCTCCCCGTGAAGGACGGGGAGAGGGGGTCGTCAGGATTGCCGCTTGTCTTCTCTCCCCGCGAAGGGGTGGGGAAAGGCACCAGCGTTGCCACTGTCCACTGTCCCCTCTCCCCGTCCTTGCGGGGAGAGGATGCCGGCAGGCAGGTGAGGGGCGGCGCAAACCGAAAAAAATGAATTCAACCCGGCCCAACCGGCTCCTTGTGCTTCTTCGCCTCCCGCTGCCGCTGGATGGCGTCGCTGAAGGCGGCGGCGAGGATGCCGGTGGGCATGGCGATGAGCCCGATGCCGGTGATCGCGGTCAGGCCAGCCAGCACCCTGCCGATCACCGTCACCGGTATAACGTCGCCATAGCCGACGGTGGTCAGCGTCGCGATCGACCACCACATCGCGCGCGGGATGCTGCCGAACGTCGCCGGCTGGGCGTCGCCTTCGACGATGTAAAGCAGCGTCGAGGAGGTCAAAAGCAGCATGCCGGCTATCGCCAGGCTCATCAAAAGCTCGTAGCGGCGCGACTCGACCGCCTCGGCCATCGCCCGGATCGCCGAGGAATAGCGCCCGAGCTTGGCCAGCGAGAGGATGCGGATCAGCCGGAACAGCCGCAGGATCGACGTCTCATTGCCGAAGAAAGTCAGGAACAGCGTCGACATGGCCAGAAGATCTATGATCGCCGGTAGTGAAAAGATGTAGCGGAGAGTGCCGTGCAGCCCGCCGCCATAGGCCGGGTTCTCGGCAGAGGTCCAGACGCGCGCCAGATACTCGACCAGGAAGATGAAGCCAAACCCCATCTCGGCAGCGAAGAACCATTTCTCCCGGCCCTGATGTATGGCCGGCTCGCTTTCGAACACTGCCACCGCCACGGCCAGGCAGATCGCCACGACGATGAAGCGGTTGAGCGGCGACAGCCCGGTCTTGTGCCAGGCGGCCGGCTGCAGGTTCCGGTACAGCCATTTGCGCAGACCGACGATTTCCTGGACCGAAATGTCGCTCATGATTTTGGCAGCCTAAACGAACGGTTTTCCGACCTGGTATTTTTCAGGGATGAGCCGCTTCAGATAGGCCATGCCCGTGTCCGAAAGCTGGTTGGCGTCGGGTTGCATGAAATCGTCGGGCATGTGGCGGGTCTTGCCCGCGACCGCATCGAGCGGCACCTGGCGCATCACCGTCTTGCCGCCTTCATGCTTCAGCGCCACCGATCCGCCACCGCGCGCCGCCACTTCGACGGCGAAAGCGCCGGCCTCGAACGCTTCGCTCGAATCGGTGCTGTTGATGGCGCCTATATAGCCGCGCGGCATGTAGCCCAGCGCATCGACGCGCGCCCGTTTCCCCGGCAGTCCCTCGGCGAGCATCCGCTCGAACGCCATATTCAGGTCGCTTCCCGAAAGCTTGATGTTACCGTGCGCATCGCGCTCCAGCTTGTCGGCCGGGACGATGCTCTCCACGAGCGCGCGGCCGTCCTCGGTCGTCACGCCCTCGGAGACGGCGACGATGCAGCGCTTGTGGCGGTCAAGCGTCCCGCGGACATCGTCGATGAACCGCGACGCCGAGAAGGGGCGCTCGGGCACATAGATGAGATGCGGGCCGCTGTCCTCATCCGCGCGCCATGCGGCGGCCGCGGCGGTGAGGAAGCCGGCATGCCGGCCCATGACGATGCCGACATAAACGCCGGGCAACGCGCGGAAGTCGAGGTCGACGCTCAAAAACGCGCCTGCCACGAATTCGCCTGCCGAAATGAAACCCGGGGTGTGGTCGTTCTCCATCAAATCGTTGTCGATGGTCTTCGGCGCGTGGACGAAGGCGATCGACCCGCCCGACGCGTCGGCCAGTATCTGCTGCGTGCCCGAGGTGTCGTTGCCGCCGATGTAGATGAAGGCGTCGGCGCCTGCCTTTTTCAGGCCGGCCAGCACCAGGTCGCAATAGGCGGCGTCCGGCTTGTCGCGGGTCGAGCCGAGGGCAGCACCCGGCGTTGCGCCGATGAGCTTCAACTGATCCTCCGGAATTCCGGAAAGGTCGACGTAGTCGCCATCCCTGATCCCGCGAACGCCGTGCCGCGAACCCAGCACTTTTGCGCCGGGATGGCGGCGGCGAATTTCGAGAGTGGCGCCCACCACCGTCTGGTTGATCACGGCGGTCGGGCCGCCGCCTTGGGCGATCACGAATGTTTCGGGCATTTGGCGTCTTTCCCCGCTTTGTTTGACCCAACATTGGCGTTTCCGCGAGCCTTGCGCAACCTTGTGAACAAATTCTGCGCGGTCCGGCCCTGCTTGTCGCGCTAACCGCCTGGGCCCATTCAAAGTTCTCGGTGTCATATACACGCGCGGGGCCGACGTTTATCCTACACGCCTGCGGACCCGCGCGTGGTGCCGAGCGGAAGACCATTTGATTCAAGGGGTTGAAATGACAAAGAATTCATCGCTTCAGGCGCGCCGGGTCGCCGCCGTGCCGCGCGGCGTCGGCACCGCCTTTCCGGTGTTCGCGAGCCGCGCCGAAGGTTCGGAACTCTGGGACGTCGACGGTAACCGCTATATCGATTTCGCCGGCGGCATCGCCGTCCTCAACACCGGCCACCGTCATCCGAAAGTGATCGCCGCGGTGCGCCAGCAGCTCGACAATTATACCCACACCGCGTTCCAGATCGTGCCCTATGAGCCTTATATCGCGCTCTGCGAACGGCTGAACGGGCTTGCGCCTTTCTCGGGCGAGGCGAAGACAATCCTGTTCTCGACTGGGGCCGAAGCCGTTGAAAACGCTGTCAAAATCGCACGTGCAGCGACCGGCCGCCCGGGCATCATCGCCTTCGGCGGCGGCTTCCACGGCCGCACCATGATGACCATGGCGCTGACCGGCAAGGTCGCGCCCTACAAGAAGAAGTTCGGGCCGATGCCCGGCGGCGTCTACCATCTGCCGTTCCCGATCCCGCAGGACGGCGTCACCGTCGCGGACATGATGCGGGCACTGGACCTGCTCTTCCGCGCCGATATCGAGCCGGCCCACGTGGCCGCCATCATCATCGAGCCGGTGCAAGGCGAGGGCGGTTTTCATCCGGCCTCCACCGAATTGTTGCAGGCGCTGCGCAACGTCTGCGACGAACACGGCATCCTGCTGATCGCCGACGAAATCCAGACCGGCTTCGCCCGCACCGGAAAGATGTTCGGCATAGAAAACAGTGGGATAGAGCCAGATCTGGTCACCATAGCCAAGTCGCTCGCCGGCGGCTTCCCGCTGTCTGGCGTCATCGGCCGCGCCGCTGTCATGGACGGCCCGGAGCCCGGCAGCCTCGGCGGCACCTATGCCGGCAGCCCGGTCGCATGTGCAGCCGCGCTGGCTGTTCTCGACGTCATCGCCGAAGAGCGCCTGATCGACCGCGCGAACGTGCTGGGCGAGCGAATCAGGGTCGAACTGGCGCGCATCGCGCAGCGCAACGACACAGTTCCCATGGCCGCCATCCGTGGCCCGGGAGCGATGGTGGCGTTCGACATCGTCAAGGGCCGCGGCGGCGCCGACCCCGACCCCGATGCGACCAAACGGGTGACCCAGGCCGCGATCGCGGAAGGCCTGGTGCTGATCTCCTGCGGCGTCCATGCCAACACCATCCGCATCCTGATGCCGCTCACCATCTCGGACGCGGTTCTGGCCGAAGGGATGGGCAAGCTGGAGAAGGCGCTGGTTGCTGCGAACGCTTAGCCTTGTTTTGGGAAATTTGCGCCGCCCCTCACCTGCCTGCCGGCATCCTCTCCCCGTAAGGACGGGGAGAGGAGACAAGCGGCAACGCTGGCGACCCCTCTCCCCGTTCTTTACGGGGAGGGTAAGGGTGAGGGGCAGCGCCAGCGCTGCTTAGAGGGCCTACACCACCACGATCGGCGTTTTTCCCGTAACCCGGTTGTAGAGGTCGATCACGTCCTGGTTGATCATGCGCACGCAGCCCGACGACATGGCCTGACCGATGGTGTGCCATTCGGGTGAGCCGTGGACGCGAAAGCCCGTGTCCTGGCCGTCCTTGAAGATGTAGAGCGCCCGCGCGCCGAGCGGATTTTGCAACCCGCCGGGCTGGCCGCCGCGCCATTTCTCCAGTTCCGGCCGGCGAGCGATCATTTCCGCCGGAGGCGTCCAGGTCGGCCACTTCTTGCCGTACTGGATGTTGGCCCGGCCCGACCAGACGAAGCCGTCCTTGCCGATGCCGACGCCGTAGCGGATGGCGTCGCCGCCCGGCTGGACCCAATAGAGATGGCGCTCCTGCAGATGCACCACGATCGTGCCGGGCTGCTCGCCGGTCGGATCGACGACAATCTGGCGGCGCCACTTCGGATCGACCTTCTCGAACGGGATTTCCGGAAGAACAAAACTTTCGTCCGTGAATGAGGCATACATCAGTTCCGGGCGCGTCACCTGACTGTCGACGCTGATGCGCGGGCGGATCGTTCCAGTCGTGAACTCATCCACTTCGAGCGCCGCAAGATCGAGCGAGCGCGAACAGCCCGTCGCCAGCAGCGCAGCGGAGCCGAGGGCTAATATCGCCGCTCGGCGGGACAAGCGGTCGGATTGCGGATGTGATGGGATTGCGGATTCGGACGACGCGGGAGACTCGGACACTGGGACACTTCCACGATTTGACACGCGCTTTGGCGCTCGCAGAAATCCGCGATCAAAGCTTATCCGGCATTTTCACCAATCATGGTTGAGAAACCGTGAATCAGAAAAACTTTTGAATGTCAGCAGCTTGCACGAATTTAGCCGGTTTTCCCGCGCCGGCTCGCAGCTATGACACAGCATTACCGCAGCGCAGACACAATCTCGGCAAAAGCCACGCCCAGCATGCGGTGCTGACTGCTTGAGGGGAACACGCCCAGCATGCGGTGCTGACTGCTTGAGGGGAAAATGTGCGCGACATTGAAATCAGATACAGCCTTGGTTCGTGCCGCGCTCGTCGCGAGCGCCGCCGTGCTCGGAGCTGAAGTCAGCCTCGCGGAGATCACCGGCTTGATCGCGGGAGATTTTTGATGCGACGCCCGCGCCAGGCCGAAGAAACACATCAGCAAACTTCGCCCTTTACACCGCCACGATGGCAGGGATTTATCCTTTCCTTTGAGCAAAGGAGACATCCATGCCGATTGAAACCTGGGCAGCCTTCGCCGCGGCAACATCCGTCCTCCTGATCATACCGGGTCCGACGATACTGCTGGTCGTCTCCTACGCGCTCGGACAGGGCTGGCGCACGGCGCTGCCGGTCGCGGCCGGCGTGGCGCTCGGCGACTTCACCGCAATGACCCTGTCGATGCTCGGCATCGGCGCGCTGCTGGCGGCTTCGGCCACCGTCTTCACTATCCTGAAATGGATCGGCGCGGCCTATCTCATCTATCTCGGCATCAAGCTGTTCAGGGCCGGCGGCGCCTTGCGGGCGGATCCGCGAACCGGCGCGGTTTCAGCCGCGAAGATGGTGGGCCATGCCTGGCTGGTCACCGCCCTCAATCCCAAGAGCATCACCTTCTTCGTGGCGTTCCTGCCGCAGTTCCTGAACCGCAACGCGGATTTCTTCACCCAGATGCTGATCTTCGAGGCCACCTTCCTGGTCCTGGCTTTTGTCAACGCCTTCGGTTATGCGCTGGTGGCGGCGCGGGCGCGCAACCTCGTGCGCAATCCGAGGGCGATCGGCATTTTCAACCGGACCGGCGGATCGTTGCTGATCGGCGCCGGCATCGCCACCGTCGCGATGCGGTCCGGAAACTGACGGCTCTCGCCCGCCGCGCTTCTACCATTTGATGCTGAGGCCGATATTGCCTTCGAGAATGCGCGTTCTTTCGCCGTCGAGCTCGGTGGTGAAATCGCCCGTGGCGAAGATGCTGGCATTTTCGGTGACGTTGGCCACGATGCCACCGCCGGCCTCCAGCAAGGTCCCCTCGAGTTCGGTTGCGATGACGTTCGGACCGAACGAGATGCTTTCGGTCGCGCCGAATTCATGCCAGAGATTGGCCTTGAGATAGGGCTGCAGCTTCATGCTGCCGAACGTCATCTCGCCCTGCAGGCGTACGCCCAGCCGGCCGGTCACCGCATCATCCAGGTCGAACGAGATTGTCGCGAACCTGTCCTCCTGATCGTCGAAGGATAGGTGCTGCCATATGAGCTGCGCCTGCGGCTCGAGCGTCCAGCCCTCGGTCAACGCGATCGGATAGCCGCCTTCGAGGGAAACGGCGACGCCGCTTCCATCGAGGTCGATGCCGACGCCGCGGCTGGATGTGGCGCTGCCGTCGAACCAGGTTCCCATGACGATGCCGTCCAGATACCAGCCGGTCGGGCCGATATGCGTCCAGTAGGCGCCGAAGCTGGTTCCGTCGAGATCCAGCTCGCCGACCGACAGGTCATTCCAGCCGAGCGCCTGGCCGCGAACGTCGCCGTCCATGCGGCTGTGGCTGACGAACAGGCCGGCGCGGTCGCGGTGGCCTGAAGCGCTTTCCCAGCCGAACAGGTCGGCGCCGGCCTGGAAGCCGAACAGGTCGCCGTCGAAAGACGGAGCCACGGTTCCCGACCACTTCATCTCGAAGTCCTGTCCAAACACACGGCCCCAGACCACTGGAAGGAAATCCTGGCCTTGCAGCAAAGTCTGCTCGCCCCGGCGTTCGTGGAACGTGCCGAGATTGCTCAGCACCTGATGATGGGCGACCGGTGCAATTACCGAGTAAGTCGGCACCTCGATGCGGTAGAGCGGGATCTCCTCGGCGATTACAGGCGTTGCACCCGGTGTCGGCGGCGCCGGCTGAACGGGCGGCGGCAACGGCTCAGGGCCGGTTTCGACCGGGGTCGGCACCGGCAGGGGCGCAGGCTCCGTCGGCGGCGCTGGAGGCGGTGGCGGCGGATCGAGCGGAGGCGCCGGCGATGGCGGAGGAGGCGGCAATGGCGCCGGATCCTCCGGCTCCACCGGAGGCGCAGGATCGACCGGGTCCGGATCGCCTGGCGTCGGCTCCGGCGGTATCGGCTCGGTCGGAGGCGGTGGTGTGGGTTCGCCCGGTTCCGACGGCGGAGCGGGCGGCAACGGTTCAAGCGGGTCCGGCGCCGGCGCGGGTGTCGGCGGCGGCGGTGCAGGCGGGGTTGGATCCTCGGGTGTCGGGGGCGGTGGCGGTGGAGCAACAAGCGTCGAGCGCAGGTACCAGTTTTCGTTTGTGCCTGAGGTTACACCGCCCTTGAACAGGAAATATTCGAATGCGCCGGCGGCAACGGGGCTGTTGAGCGCGAAGGCGCCGCTCGCGGTGGTGGCGTCGTTCAGCGCCTCGATCACCATTATGCCGTCCTGCACCGTGGAATCGCCTGCACCACCGACATTGAGGATGCTGATGCTTGTCGAGCCGGAAACAGCGCCGTCCGAAAACACAAGCTTGTCCGACGTAGAGGAATCATCGCCGAGCACCGTTTGCAGCAGCACCAGCCCGTCATCGCCGACATAATTGCCGGCAATGGTGAAAGTGTCGGTCGTGCTGTCGCCGCCATTGGTCAGGTCGATGCGGCCGGAATTGAAGACATCGACGAGTTGCCCGGCGGTGAAGGCGGAGATGGCCGCATTGGCGCTCCCGCCGAAAAGCGTGCTGGTTTCGTCGACGGTCAGGGAGCCGGTTCCCGTGCCTATGTCGCCGAGCACCAGGTTCCCGTCGAAGGTCAGTTCGGTGTCCTCGGTCGCGGCGACGCTCTCCCAGTTCTGAAACCGGTCAATGCCTGCTGTGGAGACGTTCTGCAGCGCGAGGCCGTCAGTTCCCAGCCCGCCGGTAATCTGCGTAGTCGCGCCAAGGTTGGCATTGGTGAGGTTGGCGAGCGTCGCCGTGTCGTCGTCGCCGCCGAGGTCGATCGCGCCATAGATGATGCCGCCGCCGTCCCAGGTGAAGGTATCGGCGCCGAAGCTTGTCAGCACGCTGCCGCCGACGGAGCCGCCCGTCACGGTCACGCTGTCGGTGCCGCCGCTGACGCTGATATTTCCGCCGATGGTTCCGTTGGAAAGGATGATGGTGTCGTTGCCGAATCCGGCGACGAGGTTGCGGTCGATCACTCCGCCCGACATGTCGAAGAGATTGTCGGCGAGCTTCATGTTGACGCGGCCGATGCGGCCGCCGGTCATCACCGCATGATCGCCGTCCTCGAAAAAGTCTATGATGCGGCCGCCGGACATCGTGAAAGTGTCGAGGTTGTCGCCTTGGCTAAGCGACTGGATCACCCCGCCGGTCATCCGAAAATCGTCAGTGCCGTTTCCTTGCTGTACATTGCCGGTAATCGTGCCGCCGTTGATCACGGCTCGGTCTGCCCCGTCACCCTGGTCGACTGCGCCGTCAATGGTGCCGTCGTTCATCGTCAGCGTATCGTCACCGCCGCCCATGCTCACGGCCGTGCCGGCGCCGCTGATCGTGCCGGTATTCGTCAGGCTGTCGTCGAAGTCGCCCAGGAACAAAACGCCTTCTGCAGTTACCCCGGTGATCGTACCCATATTGGTCAAGGTGGTCGGGCCATTGGCCGCCACAACGCCCACCTGCTGGCCACTGATTTCGCCCGCATTGTCAACCGTACCGCCGCCATTGACGATGATGCCGTTCGCCTGCTGGCTGACGACAGAGCCGGTCGCGGTGTTGGTGAAAGTAGCAGCGGTGCCGAAGAAGGCGCCGAGTCCGCCGGTTCCACTGGCGGTGATCGTCCCCGCGTTGGTGGTGGTTCCGAGTGTCGTGCCAAGCCAGTTGACGCCATGCGCGTTGGCACCCGAGACAGTGATAGTCCCGCTGTTTGTCAGTGTGTTGTTCGAACCGTTGGCGATAACGCCGTGTGCGGTCGGTCCGGTCGTGGTGATCGTGCCGTTGCCGGCATTAACGATGACATTGTTCGCGCCCGTCGCGAGAATGCCGTTCGCGCTTGAGCCCGATGTCGTAATTATCCCGGAATTCGTGAAGGCGTTGTCGTTGCCGACCGCCTCCATGCCGCCGGAGTTATCTCCGTTCGTGGTGATGGTGCCCTCGTTCGTGACCATGCTCCCGGTCGAGCCGGTGAAAAGCAGGATTCCCTGTGAGTCGTCTCCGTTGGTGACGATCGTGCCGGTGTTGAGGACGACATTGTTGTCGCCCCCGTCGGAGAACATGCCTTCCGACAGAAGCCCATTCGTCGTAATCGTGCCGCTGTTGGTGATCGTGTTATTGCTGTCAAAGCGGATGCCGTCGAACGTGTCGCCGGTGACTGTGATGCCGCCCTGGTTGGTGACCTCGCTTTGGTCCCGAACGAAGATACCGTTGATATTCGTGACGTCGAGCGCAGCCCCCGATTGGACGGTAACGGTCACATCGGTGCTGCCGGCCGCCCTTCAACTCGCGTGGTGTCCGGATTGGGTGCGGAAGCATCACAGGTTACGGTCTGGCCGGTTGCCGGGTCATGGTTATTGCACGCGGCAAGCGCGGGCCCAGCCCCGAAAAAGGCTATGGTCAGACTGGTCGAGGCGAGCAAGCTCAATCGGCGTAACTGGAAATGCCGTTGCTTGTTTGGGTCTCTGAGTGGTGCAGCCGCCGTATCGGGAATGTCGCTTTCGACGCGACCTTGGGCATGGCGTCTCATCGCCTTCCCCCCTCAAATTTCCGGCATCGCGCGTGATGCCGTTATGCGCTTACACCCCCCGGGTTTCATGCCCGCCGCGATAAAGCCATAATTCGAACCGTCGCACAATCGCAAATTGCTATTCTGGCCGTACCACAATGTGGTCAGACCAGAATTTTTGCGGGTCGCGAAAAAATTCTCCCGCAGCCGGTTTTCAGTCGCGGTTTTTTTGCTATGAGAGATGTGTCCGCGGGAGGAAGATGTCGCGGGCGATCGGCGAACCGGCCTGACCGGGAGGAATTGTCATGTATCTGGGACTCGATCTCGGCACGTCCGGCGTCAAGGCGCTGCTGATAGACGGAGACCAGAAGGTCATCGGCTCCGGCCATGGCGCGCTGGACGTATCGCGCCCCCATTCCGGCTGGTCCCAGCAGGATCCCGCCGACTGGATCCGAGCCACCGAAGAGGCTGTCGGCGAACTCAAGGCGCAGCACGCGACTGAACTGGCCGCCGTGAAAGGGATAGGCCTCTCCGGCCAGATGCATGGCGCGACATTGCTCGGCAACGACGACGACGTTTTGCGGCCCTGCATCCTCTGGAACGACACGCGAAGCCATGCCGAGGCGGCGAAGCTGGATGCCGACCCCCGCTTCCGGAAGATCACCGGCAACATCGTATTTCCCGGCTTCACCGCGCCGAAACTCGCTTGGGTCAAGAACAACGAGCCGGCGGTCTTCGCCAAGGTGCGCTGGGTGCTGCTTCCCAAGGATTACCTGCGGCTGTGGCTGACCGGCGAACACATGTCGGAAATGTCCGATTCGGCCGGCACGTCATGGCTCGACGTGGCCTTCCGCAAGTGGTCGCCGGAACTGCTCGCCGCGACCGAGCTGGACGAGCGGCAAATGCCGGGCCTGGTCGAAGGCACGGAGCAGGCGGGCTCGCTGCGCTCCGAACTTGCGAGCCGCTGGGGCATGAACGCCGACGTAGTCGTTGCCGGCGGCGCGGGCGACAATGCGGCGTCGGCCTGCGGCATGGGCACGGTGCGGCCCGGCCATGCCTTCGTCTCGCTCGGCACATCGGGCGTGCTGTTCGCCGCCAATGGCTCCTACCTGCCGAACCCCGAAAGCGCGGTCCACACTTTCTGCCATGCGCTGCCCAATGCCTGGCATCAGATGGGCGTCATCCTGTCTGCGACGGATTCGTTGAACTGGCTGTCGGAAATTACCGGCAAAGAGGCGGGCGACCTGACCGGCGAACTCGGTGATGCGCTGAAAGCGCCTACCGGCGTCACCTTCCTGCCCTATCTTTCGGGCGAGCGGACACCGCACAACGACGCGGCAATCCGCGGCGTCTTCGCGGGCCTCGGCCATGAATCGAGCCGCGCGGTGCTCACGCAGGCCGTGGTCGAGGGCGTCGCCTTCGCCTTCCGCGACAGCCAGCAGGCGCTGCATCAGGCTGGCACCGAACTCAGCCGCGTCACCGCGATCGGCGGAGGCTCGCGCTCGCGCTACTGGCTGAAGGCGATCGCCACCGCGCTGCAGATTCCCGTCGACATTCCGGCGGATGGAGATTTCGGCGCGGCCTACGGCGCAGCGCGGCTGGGCCTGATAGCTGCCGAGAACGCCGATCCGTACGAGGTCTGCGCCGCGCCGGCCACCGCCGAGACGATCGAGCCGGACGCTAAACTTGGCGGTGCTTATGCGCACGCCTATGAGCGTTACCGGGCGCTCTATCCAGCCATTAAAGGAGTTTCATGATGACCACTGGTTTCTTCGGCGACGTCAGCAAAGCAAAATATGTAGGGCCGGATTCGACCAATCCGCTCGCCTACCGCTATTACAATCCCGACGAGATCGTATTCGGCAAGCGCCTGGAGGACCATCTCCGGTTCGCTGTCGCCTATTGGCACTCCTTCGCCTGGCCCGGCGGCGATCCGTTCGGCGGCCAGACCTTCGAGCGGTCGTGGTTCGGCGAGACGATGGAACTGGCGAAACTGAAGGCCGATGTGGCGTTCGAGATGTTCTCGCTGCTCGGCGTGCCCTATTTCTGCTTCCACGATGCCGATGTGCGGCCGGAAGGCAGCACCTTCGCCGAAAGCGCTGCCCGTCTCGACGAGATCGGCGATTATTTCGCAGGCAAGATGGAGAAGACCGGGACAAAACTGCTCTGGGGCACGGCGAACCTGTTCTCGCACCGCCGCTATATGGCGGGCGCGGCGACCAATCCCGACCCGAGCGTGTTCGCCTATGCGGCTGCAACGGTGAAGTCGTGCATCGACGTCACCAAGCGGCTCGGCGGCGTGAACTACGTGCTGTGGGGTGGACGCGAGGGCTATGAGACTCTGCTCAACACCGATCTCAAGCGAGAGCGGGAGCAGGCGGGACGATTCCTATCCATGGTCGTCGACTATGCGAAGAAGATCGGCTTCAAGGGCACGATCCTGATCGAACCCAAGCCGCAGGAGCCGACCAAGCATCAGTACGACTACGACGTCGCAACCGTCTACGGCTTCCTCAAGGATTTCGGCCTGGAGAAGGAGGTGAAGGTCAATATCGAGCAGGGCCACGCGATCCTCGCCGGGCACTCGTTCGAGCACGAACTGGCGCTGGCGAACGCGCTCGGCATCTTCGGCTCCATCGACATGAACCGCAATGACTACCAGTCGGGCTGGGACACCGACCAGTTCCCTAACAACGTCCCGGAAATGGCGCTCGCTTACTACCATGTGCTCCAGGCCGGCGGTTTCACCACCGGCGGCACCAATTTCGACGCCAAGCTAAGGCGCCAGTCGCTCGATCCGCAGGACCTGCTGATCGCCCATATTGGCGGCATGGATTGCTGCGCGCGCGGGCTGAAGGCGGCGGCGAAAATGATCGAGGACAAAGCGCTGTCCGGTCCGCTGGAAGAGCGTTATGCCGGCTGGACCCAAGCCGGGGCACAGGCCATGCTCAAGGGCGGGCGTACGCTGGAGCAGATTTCCGAATGGGTGCTGAAGGAAGGCCTCGACCCGCAGCCGAAGTCCGGCCGCCAGGAGTATCTGGAGAACATCGTCAACCGCTACGTCTGACCCGCGCCGGGGGCGGCGAGGGAAAGGATTTTCCATTTCGCCGCCCAATTGCCTCGTTCTTGCCTTCAACGCGCCGCCTCCAACAGGCATCTTGGCGGCATGAAAAGGGACGCTGAAAGACTCACCGCAATAGGTCATCGCGAACCCGCAATCGAGGCGTTGCTGTCTCGGCCAGAAGCCGATTCGATTGTCGATCTCCTGCTTCGCTGCCGGCGAACGAGATAGACGAGGCTGACACATTCAATCGAATCGTCAAGGATCGGCTGGAGGCGAAGCTCGCCGACAGAGTGCGGTCGCTGATCGGCGACGACGAGCACCAGCGCGCTGCCTGACTTGACCTGAGGGATTTGACCTCCCTCGCCGGCTTGGCCATCTTTGGGTGATGATCAGCGGTGTGCTTCTGGATCTTGCCGGCGTCATCTACGATGGCGACAGGGCGATACCGGGCGCGGTCGATGCCGTGATGCGGCTGCGCGGGGCGGGGCTGCCGCTGCGGTTCGTCAGCAACACGACGCGGTCGACGAGACGGACCGTTCGCGATCGGCTGGCCGGCTTCGGCATTTCCGTGCCGGAAGACGGGCTTTTCACGCCTGCGCTGGCGGCGCTGGAATGGCTTGCCGAGCGCGGGTTGTCGCCGCATCTGCTGGTTCATCCTGATCTCGAAGCGGAGTTCGAAGGCCTGCCGGCGCATGGCAGGCGCGCCGTGGTCATCGGGGATGTCGGCGAGACGCTCGATTATACCGCATTGAATCAAGCATTTAGGGAACTGAACGAAGGCGCGGACTTCCTGGCGCTGGCCAGCAACAGGGCGTTCAAGGACGCAGACGGCAAGCTCAGCCTCGATGCCGGCCCGTTCGTTGCGGCCCTAGAATTTGCCAGCCAGCGGCGGGCGACGGTTCTAGGCAAGCCGTCGCCGGACTTCTTTCTGACGGCGCTTGCCAGCATGAATTGCCCGCAGGGAGAGGCGGTCATGGTAGGTGATGACGCAGAAGGCGATGTCGCGGGGGCGCTCGACGCCGGGCTGTCGAGCGCGCTTCTGGTGCGCACGGGCAAATACCGGCCCGGCGATGAAACGCGCTTCGAACCGCGGCCGACCGCGGTTTTCAAGGATCTTGCCGAGGCGGCCGACTGGATCGTCGCGCGCAAGAAGTGAACGCGCCGTTTCGCACCCGTGGATGGATTTCCGAGCCCTTCGGCGTCACGCACGGAAAAGTCTGTTTAATTTCAGATGGACAGTGGATCCGCGCTGAATTTTTCGCGTTTATTTGTTCATTTTGCCTCGCGCCGCTCCAATGGACGAGCCAACCACGCGAAAAGGGCTTATCCCCGGCGCATTCTCACCGGGGCCTCGCCGAAAGTTTTGGAAAACGCCCGCGAGAAGCCGGCGGCGCTGGCGAAGCCGGTTCGCTCGGCGATGTTGGCCATCGGCTCGCGCGTGTCGAGGACCAGCCGGCGGGCGGCGTTGAGGCGCAGCCTCAGGTAGTAGGCGCCGGGGGTCTCGCCGATGGATCTGCCAAAGATGCTCTCAAGGGTGCGGGCGGTGACGCCGGCGCGCTTGGCGATTGCCGCGATGGTCAGGGGACTGTCGACATGCGATTCCATCAGCCTTATCGCCTGCGCCAGCCGCGGGTCGTAGCCGTCGAGGCGGCCGAGCGAGACGAGCGGCTGCGCATCGGTCGCGGCACGTGCCTGGTCGTAGATGAAGACGCTGGCGACATCGAGCGCCACCGCCATGCCGAGCCGGGTGCGGATCAGATGCAGCATCAGGTCGAAGGTCGGCGATGCGCCGCCGGTGGTGAAGACGGGACCGTCGATGACGTAGCGGTCGGGCCGAACGTCGGTGCCGGGAAAGGCGGCGGCGAAGTCCTCCATGTCTTCCCAGTGGGTGGTAGCGGCGCACCCTTCGAGCAGGCCGGCGCGGGCAACGAGCCACGTGCCGGCCTCGACGCCGCCGCAGGCGCGGGCGGCTCTTGCCGCGCGGCCGATGCCGGAGACGAGGCCCGGCGTGCCTTGCGTTCTGGTGCCGAAGCCGCCGACGATGATCAGCACGTCGGTTTTTTCCGCCGGATTGAATCGCCCGCTGACGGCGACCGGAAGGCCGGACGTGGTGACGGGCGGTTCACCGTCGGCCGAGACCGTCTTCCAGTCGAACAGCGTGTCGCCTGAAATCCGGTTGGCGGCGCGCAGCGGATCGACGGCGGAGGCCACGCACATGATCGACGAACCCGAGAAGATCAGGAACGTCACCTTGAGCGGCGCGCGCTCAGGGGAAAAGATCGACGGTGTTTCGTCTTTGGTCATGCAGACTTCGTAAAATGCAAAACAGCTTTTCGCAAGTCAGGCATGCTTGCCCTCTGTATTGTTGGGAGAGAGACATGCCGCTTGCCATGAACCGCGAGGTCTTCATTACCTGCGCCGTGACCGGCTCAGGCAGCACGCAGGACCGCAGCCCACATGTGCCGCGCTCGCCAAAGCAAATCGCAGATGCGGCGATCGAGGCCGCAAAGGCCGGCGCCGCGATCGTCCATTGCCATGTGCGCGATTCCGAAACCGGCAAGCCGCGCCGCGACGTTCATCTCTATCGCGAGGTCACGGAGCGCATCCGCGACGCCAAGGTCGATGTCGTCCTGAACCTGACCGCCGGCATGGGCGGCGACATGGTGTTCGGTCCGCCCGAGGCGCCGCTGCCTTTGAAGGAGCAGGGGACCGACATGGGCAGCGCGGCCAATCGCATGGAGCATGTGCGGCAGTGCCTGCCGGAGATCTGCACGCTCGATTGCGGCACCATGAACTTCGCCGAGGCCGATTATGTGATGACCAACACGCCGGGCATGCTGCGCGCCATGGGCGGCATGATGACGGCGCTGGGAGTGAAGCCGGAGATCGAGGCGTTCGACACCGGGCATCTATGGTTCGCCAAGCAACTGGTAAGCGAAGGTGTGCTCAAGCCGGATGCGCTGGTGCAGCTTTGCATGGGTGTGCCATGGGGTGCGCCGGACGATCTCAACACCTTCATGGCGATGGTCAACAACGTGCCGTCGGATTGGACATGGTCCGCATTCTCGCTCGGCCGAAACGAGATGGCTTATGTCGCAGCGGCAGTGCTCGCCGGCGGCAATGTTCGTGTCGGACTCGAGGACAATCTGTGGCTCGACAAGGGTGTGCTGGCGACCAACGCTCAGCTGGTCGAGCGCGCCGTGACAATCGTCGAGAACATGGGATCGCGGGTGATCGGGCCAGACGAGGTCCGCAAGAAGCTCAACCTCACCAAGCGCCCGCCACTCGCTGCCGCTTGAAGGAGGCATCGATGAAAACGGTCAAGTTCACGGCGATGAAGGACGGCACGCGCGAGGATTACGAATTCCTGACCGCGCATGAGACCGAATATGCCGCAAAGACCGGCAACCGGCTGCTCGACGCGCTGGTGCAACTGGACGAAGGCCTGTCCGGCTACAAGATCACCCGGCTCGGTCATTCGCTGCAGGCGGCGACCCGTGCTTTTCGCGATGGGGCAGATACGGACTGGATCGTCTGCGCGCTGCTGCACGACATCGGCGACATCTACGCACCCTACAATCACGACGAATATGCCGCGGCGATCGTGAAGCCGTTCGTGCGCGAGCAATGCTTCTGGACGGTCGAGAAGCACGGCGATTTCCAGCGCCTCTATTACGCGCACCATCTCGGCGGCAATCCGCATGCGCGCGATAAGTTCTCCGGCCATGCCTATTTCGACAATTGCGACCAGTTCTGCGAGCGCTGGGACCAGTCGAGTTTCGATCCGGATTACGACACCCTTCCGATCGAGTTCTTCCGTCCGTTCGTGATCGAGGTGTTTTCACGAAAAGCCTACGATCCGGCCGTCATCCGACCTGGCGAGCGCGTGCCGCTCGTCAATCCCGAAATCGCCAGACAAAGAGCATCTGCATGAGCATTATCGGCAAGGCCGCAGCCATCGGCGGCGGGGTCATCGGCGCGGGGTGGGTGGCGCGGCTGCTGCTCAACGGCATCGACGTCTCGATCTACGATCCCGACCCGGAAGCGTCGCGAAAGGTCGGCGAGGTGATGAAGGGCGCGCGCCGCGCCTACAGGCAGATGCTGCCGGACGGGTTGCCGAAAGAGGGGAAGCTGACCTTCGCCAAGACCATCGCGGAAGCGGTGGCAGATGCCGACTTCATTCAGGAAAGCGTGCCGGAGCGGCTGGACCTGAAGCACAAGGTGTTGGCCGAGATCGACGCCCACGCGCCGGTCAACGCCATCGTCGGCTCGTCGACCTCAGGGATAAAACCGTCGGACATGCAGACTGCGATGAAGTATCCGGAGCGGCTGGTCGTCGGCCACCCGTTCAATCCGGTCTATCTGCTGCCGCTGGTCGAGATCGTCGGCGGCAAGGATACGCTGCCGGAAGCCATCGAAGTCGCCAAGGAAATGTACGCCTCGATCGGCATGAAGCCGGTGGTGATCCGCAAGGAGATCGAAGCCTTCGTCGGCGACCGCCTGCTCGAAGCGGCGTGGCGCGAGGCGCTGTGGCTGATCAAGGACGGCATCTGCACCGTCGAGGAACTCGACGACATCATGCGCTATTCGTTCGGCCTGCGCTGGGCGCAGATGGGGATGTTCCAGGTCTATCGCGTCGCCGGCGGCGAGGCCGGCATGCGCCACTTCATGGCGCAGTTCGGTCCCTGCCTGAAATGGCCGTGGACCAAGCTGATGGATGTGCCGGAATTCAACGACGAGCTGGTCGATCTCATCGCGACGCAATCGGACGACCAGGCGCACGGCCTATCGATCCGCGAACTCGAAAAAATCCGCGACGACAATCTGGTCGCGATCATGGATGCGCTGGCCAGGCAGAACAAAGGCAAGGGTTGGGGCGCCGGCGCGCTGCACAACGATTATACCAAGCGGCTGGCGAAGCTGGCGAAGAAGCCGGCGTCGAAGGCAGCTGAGAAGGCGAAGGCGGGGAAGTTGAAGAAAAAGAAGAAGGGCTGAGGCGGTGTGGTGCGTCCTTCGACAGGCTCAGGATGAGGGAGGTTGATGCTCAGGATGAGGCAGATTTGTACCCAACCTCGATATGCACGGCCAGCACCAACGGCCCTCATCCTGAGCTTGTCGAAGGACGCACCACCAAACGATCAAACCTTGCAACAGGTGATGTGAACATGGATTTCGGCCTATCGGAAGAACAGCGGCTCATCGTCGACACCACGCGCGGCTTCGTCGAGAACGAGCTCTACCCGCATGAGGCCGAGGTGGAGCGCACCGGTCATCTGCGCCGCGAGCTGATCGAGGAGCTGAAGGCGAAGGCGATCGAGGCCGGGCTTTATGCGGCCAACATGCCCGAAGATGTCGGCGGCGCCGGGCTGGATACGGTGACATGGCTGCTCTACGAGAAGGAGCTTGGCCGGGCGAATTATGCGCTGCATTGGACCTGCGTGGCGCGGCCTTCCAACATCCTACTCGCCGGAACGCCGGAGCAGCGCGAAAAATATCTGTTTCCGTGCGTTCGCGGCGAGAAATCCGACTGCCTAGCGATGACCGAACCCGGCGCCGGTTCCGACCTGCGCGGCATGAAGGCGACTGCCGTCCAGGACGGCTCCGACTGGGTGCTCAACGGCACCAAACATTTTATCTCCCATGCCGACATCGCCGATTTCGCAATCGTGTTCATGGCGTCGGGCGAAGAAGATTCGCCGCGGGGCAAGCGCAAGAAGATCACCGCCTTCTTTGTCGACAAGGGCACGCCCGGCTTCACAGTGCGTGAGGGTTACCGCAACGTCTCGCATCGCGGCTACACGAATTCCATCCTCGAATTCGACAATTGCCGCCTGCCGGCGAGCCAGGTCCTCGGCGAGGTTCACAAGGGCTTCGAGGTCGCCAATTCCTGGCTCGGCGCGACGCGCTTGCAGGTGGCCGCGACCTGCCTCGGCCGCGCGGAACGCGCGCTCGGCCATGCCATCGAATATGCCGCGAGCCGCGAACAGTTCGGCCAGCAGATCGGCAAGTTCCAGGGCGTGTCGTTCAAGCTTGCCGACATGGCGACCGAGCTGAAAGCGGCCGACCTGATGGTGTTCGAGGCCGGGTGGAAATACGACCAGGGCACGGTCACCGACCAGGACATGGCGATGGCCAAGCTGAAGGCCACCGAAATGCTCGCCTTCGTCGCCGACGAGGCGATCCAGATCCATGGTGGCATGGGGCTGATGGACGACCTGCCGCTGGAGCGCATCTGGCGCGACGCCCGCGTGGAGCGGATATGGGAGGGGACGAGCGAAATCCAGCGGCATATTATTTCAAGGGCGATGCTGAGGGCTGTGGGGGGATGATGGTGGACCAGGATTTCCCTTCTCCCCTTGTGGGAGGCGCGTGCCATGCACCGTCTTGAACGCCTGCTGCGCCCGAAATCGATCGCGGTGATCGGCGGCGGCGCGTTCGCCACCAATGTCGTCAGGCAATCGCTGAAGATAGGCTTTCCCGGCGACATCTGGCCGGTGCATCCGAAGAAGGACGAGATCGAGGGCATGAGAGCCTACCGCTCGGTCGCCGACCTGCCGGGCTCTCCGGATGCCGTGTTCATCGGTGTCAACCGTTTCGCCACCATCGATGTCGTGCGCGAACTTGCGGCGCGCCGGGCGGGCGGCGCAATCTGCTTTGCCGCCGGCTTCCGCGAGGCCGGCGCCGACGATGAGGACGGCGAGCGGCTGCAGACGGAACTGGTCGAAGCAGCCGGCGAGATGCCGGTCATAGGGCCAAATTGCTACGGGCTGATCAATTACGCGGACGGCGCGCTTTTGTGGCCCGACCAGCATGGCGGCCAGCGGCTGGAGGCTGGGACGCGCGGTGCGGCGATCATCACGCAGTCGTCCAACATCGCCTGCAACCTCACCATGCAGAAGCGCGGCCTGCCCATCGCCTTCCTGATGACGGCCGGCAACCAGGCGCAGACGGGCCTGTCCGAGATGGCGCTCGGCCTGATCGAGGACGACCGCGTCTCCTGCCTCGGCCTGCACATCGAAGGCTTCGATTCCGCAGCCGGTTTCGAGCGGCTGGCGACGAGGGCGCGGGAGCTGAAGAAGCCGATCGTGGCGATGAAGGTCGGCCGGTCGGAGCAGGCGCGCGCCGCCACGATCTCGCATACCGCCTCGCTCGCCGGATCGGACGCCGCTAGCGAAGCCTTCCTCAAGCGGGTCGGCATTGCGCGGGCCGGTTCGATCCCATCCTTCCTCGAAACGCTGAAGCTGCTGCATGCCGGCGGCCCGCTTTCCGGCTACACGCTTTCCTCGATGAGCTGTTCCGGCGGCGAAGCATCGGTGATGGCCGACACCGCGGAGGGGCGGAAAGTCCGTTTCCCTGCTCTCACAGAGGCGCATCGGGCGCATGTGAAATCGACTCTTGGCCCGCTGGTGGCGGTTGCCAATCCGCTCGATTACCACACCTTCATCTGGAACAACGAACCGGCGATGACCGAAACCTTCACGGCGATGGTCTCGGGAGGGTTCGATCTCAACATGCTGGTGCTGGATTTCCCGCGCAACGACCGCTGCTCGGACGCCGACTGGTGGCCGACGGTGCGGGCATTCGAGGCTGCGCTGAGGACCAACGGCGCGCGCGGCGCGATCGTCGCCTCTATGCTGGAAAACCTGCCGGAAGAGCATGCCGCCGAGCTGTTCCGGCGCGGCATCGTGCCCCTGCACGGGATCGTAGAAGCGATGGAAGCGGCCGAGGCGGCGGCGTTTATTGGGGAGAGGTGGACGCGGCCCAGTTCTTTGGCAATCTCGGCAACTCGATCCCCACTCCGTCACGCTACGCGTGACACCTCTCCCCCGATTGACGGGGGAGAGGAAGGACGCGGCGGTAATGGGAGCATTTCCTCTCCCCCGTCGATCGGGGGAAAGGTGGCTCGGGCGAAGCCCGAGACGGAGTGGGGGTCGATCTCTCCCGACGAAGCCGCGGCCAAAACCCTGCTCGCCGAAGCAGGCCTGCCCGTCCCGCTTGGCCGCCGCGCTGCTACGGCCGAGGAAGCCGTTGCCGCTGCCGAACAACTCGGTTTCCCAGTCGCGGTGAAGGCGCTGGGCGTCGCCCACAAGAGCGAGTTGGGGGCGGTCAGGCTCAATTTAAAATCCGCGGAAGAAGTGCGGGCGGCCGCTGTCGCGCTGTTGACGCTCGGAACCGGCCTTTATGTCGAGCGCATGGTGCAGCGCGGGGTCGCCGAGCTGATCGTCGGCTTCACGCGCGACCCGATATTCGGTCCGGTCATGACCATCGGCACCGGTGGCGTTCTGGTCGAGCTGCTGCGCGACAGCGCGACGCTGATGCTGCCGGCGACGCGCGAGGATATCGAAGCCGAACTGCGCGGCCTGAAACTGTTTCCGCTGCTTGACGGCTATCGGGGGAGGCCGAAGGCCGATCTCGATGCCGCGATCGAGGCTATTCTGGGCATCGCGGCGTTTGTGCTGGAGAACGCTGATAGGGTCGAGGAGCTGGATATCAATCCGCTGATCGTTTGCGGCGAAGGCAAGGGCGCGTGGATTGCCGATGCGCTGATGGTGATGCGCAGAGCTGCCCCTCCTCCGCCTGAGCGAAGTTGAATGGGCGGCGCCTTCTCCCCGTGATCCTTCGACAGGCTCAGGACGGGGAGAAGGGAGAAGCTGCGACGCTGACGCCCCCTCTCCCCGTTCTTCACGGGGAGAGGGTAAGGGTGAGGGGCGGCACTGACGTTTCAATTTGAACCAGGAAGCAGAAATCATGCCTGAGATCATTACCACCCGCAGCGAAGATGGCGTCTTCGAAGTCACGCTGGACCGCCCGAAGGCCAACGCCATTGACCTTGCCACCTCGCGAAAGCTCGGCGAGACGTTCCAGGCGTTTCGCGACGATCCGGAGCTGCGGGTGGCCATCGTGAGGACCGCGGGAGACAAGTTTTTCAGCGCGGGATGGGACCTGAAGGCGGCGGCGGGCGGCGATGCGGTCGATGGCGATTACGGCGTCGGCGGTTTTGGCGGCTTGCAGGAGCTGCGCGACATGAACAAGCCGGTGATCGCCTGCGTCAACGGCATGGCGGTCGGCGGCGGCTTCGAACTCGCGCTGTCGTGCGACCTGATCTACGCCTCGGACCATTCGAGCTTCGCGCTGCCGGAAATACGTGCCGGCACGCTGGCCGACGCAGCGACGGTGAAGCTGCCGAAACGCATTCCGTATCATGTTGCGATGGACCTGCTGCTCACCGGGCGCTGGATGGATGTCGCCGAGGCGCATCGCTGGGGGCTGGTCAACGAGGTGCTGCCCAAGGAGAAGCTCGAGGACCGGGTCTGGGAAGTGGCGCGCGTGCTCGCCGGCGGGCCGCCGCTGGTCTTCGCAGCGATCAAGGAGGTGGCGCGGCGCGCCGAGGCGATGGAATTCCAGGACGCGATGAACTGGATCACCAAGCGCAAATTCGGCACGGTGGACGAACTTTATGCGTCGGAGGACAACCAGGAAGGATTTCGCGCGTTTGCAGAGAAGCGGGATCCGGTCTGGAAGGGCAGATAGGCCGCCATGGTTTTCAGAGGAGCTCGCCGTGGCTGATAAAACTGAGCCGGCTCACGATCCGCAGGATCTTGAGCGCTTTCTGGTCACTCGGCAGAGGGTTGGAGATCTGGATGGAATGGTGGCGCTCTATGAACCCGGCGCCATCATCGACAGCGGCGACGGATTAACGGCCGGCAAGGATGCAATCTGCACCTTCTTTGCGGAGATCATCGCATCAGGGCGCAAGTTCCAGTTCGGGGAGCAGCGCGCCGCCGTCGTCAGCGGAGACCTGGCGCTTACCTCTACACGCTTTCCCGACGGCAGCATCAGCGCTGAGGTCGCCCGCCGCCAGGGTGACGGAACGTGGCTTTGGGTGATCGACCGATTTTCGAACTCGTAGAGCGCCAGGTCGGCGGCCGCCTGAAGTGCAAGGGAGTCGGCAAACGATCGCCATGATCGACTACAAGAAACTGATCGATGCCGAGACGTGGGCCTTCATCGAGAGGACCAGCAGCTTTTATCCGCCCGCCGGCGGCGAGACGATCGATGATCACCGGGTGAACTATGATGCGATGTGCCGGAGTTTCCATGCTGGCCACCCGGAGGGGATAACGGCCGAGGATTCGACCATCGGTGCGCCATCGCACGCCATTCCGATCCGCATCTACCGCACGGCGGCGCCTGAGGCGGCGGCCATGGTGCTCTATTTCCACGGCGGCGGCTTCATCCTCGGCGGGCTCGACAGCCATGACGATGTCTGCGCCGAATTGTGCGCGGGCAGCGGCTATGAGGTTATCTCGGTCGATTATCGGCTTGCGCCCGAGCATGTCCATCCGGCGGCGTTCGGCGACGCGATCAGCGCCTTCGAATGGGCGGCGGCGACGTATAGCCGGGCGATCCTGCTCTGCGGCGATTCGGCCGGCGGCAATCTCGCGGCTGCGGTCAGCCATGCGACGCGCGGCCACAAGCGCCACCCGATCGGGCAGGTGCTGATTTATCCGGGCCTCGGCGGCGACGCCTCGAAGGGCTCCTATGTCACCCATGCCGAAGCGCCTATGCTCACCGCGCGCGACCTGGATTTCTACCGGGACATCCGCACGGGCGGCGTCGACCGCACCGGCGACATCACGCTCGCGCCGCTCGCCGATGCCGAATTCGCCAATCTGCCGCCGACGGTGATCATCACCGCCGAATGCGATCCGCTGTCTTCGGACGGCGAAGCCTACGGCAGCCGCATCCAGGCGGAAGGCGGCAAGGCCTGGTGGCATGAGGAGCCGGGGCTGGTGCACGGATTTCTCCGGGCGCGGCATACGGTTTCGCGGGCCCGCGTCAGCTTTGCCCGGATCGTCGAGGCGGTAACCGTGCTCGGCAAGGGCGAGTGGGTGTGGTGAGTCGCTGGCGCTGGTGCCTATCTCCCCGCGCGGGGAGAAAGGAGGTCGGCGCTACTTCCACGGCTGCAAACGCGTATCCCGCACATAGGCGATGATCGTGTCGCTTGCCCATGTCGCTTATCGCCGCCCCGTCCTGTCAGCATCTGTCAGGAATGTTTTCTTGGGCTTTGTCCACACCCTCCCTCGATGCCCGCATACTTCCTCCCGGCAGCTTGCTGGTGGGAACGGGTGTACACGACCGGCATCCAGGCAAGTGTGGCGCCGGAGATGATTCCCGCATGGTCGCGCGGGGCGCTCCGGCCCCGG
Source organism: Pseudaminobacter sp. (assembly GCA_035941355.1). Taxonomy (GTDB): domain Bacteria; phylum Pseudomonadota; class Alphaproteobacteria; order Rhizobiales; family Rhizobiaceae; genus Allomesorhizobium. The sequence goes on along the minus strand of DASZDZ010000057.1, from coordinate 23 downwards.
GTCGAACCTGTGCGCCCGCGCTT
>DASZDZ010000056.1:0-3639 GCA_035941355.1 Pseudaminobacter sp. | reverse complement strand
TGACGGCGGCGATCTTGCAATCCTTGCGGATGGCGACGAGCGCTTCCTCGAAGGAAGCGGTCTGGTAGAGCGATTTGATCTCGTGGCTGTTGGCGAAGACGATGTCGACGGTGCCCGAGCGCATGAGGTCGAGGAACTCGTCGCGGTAGCGGTCGACGCAGAAGGAATCCGACAGCGTCATCGACACTTCGCGCCCGGCAGCATGCGCCAGCCTGGCGGTCTGCCGGATTGCCTCCTTGGCGCGTGGCGGATCCCACAGATAACCTTCGAAATAGGTGACCTTGGCGCCGGCGGCCTTGTCGGCCTCGACGTCTTCCGGGCCGAGTTCGACGCAGGCGCCGAGATAGGTGTTCATCGAGCGCTCGCCGTCCGGCGTCACGAAGATCATTGAACGGGCGGTGGGCGGCTCCCCCTGGAGCGGCTTGGTGTCGAAGGCCACGCCCTGGGCATGGATATCATGGGTGTATATCTCGCCGAGCGCGTCGTTCGACACCTTGCCGAAGAAGGCCGCGCGGCCGCCGAAGCTCGCGACGCCGGCGGCGGTGTTGCCGGCGCTGCCGCCCGAAGCTTCGATCGCCGGTCCCATGCGGCTGTAGAGCAGCTCGGCGCGCCTGGCGTCGATGAGGTTCATCGCGCCCTTGATGATGCCGTTGGTTTCGAGGAAAGCCTCGTCGCACTGGGCGATGATGTCGACAATGGCATTACCGATGCAAAGCACGTCATATTCCGGCATCGATGTCTCCCCAACGACTGACGGCTTTCTGCCATGCCGGCCGGGCGCGGCTCTAGCGAGTTGGAATGGCTTGCCGCATGGCGATCGATCCGGCGTCGGCCCTCACGCAGCTGCGAGCCCTGCCTTGCGCCGCAAGTCCTCGGCCCTGTCCGTCCTCTCCCAGGTGAACTCAGGCTCTTCACGGCCGAAGTGCCCGTACGTCGCGGTCTTGCGGTATATCGGGCGCAAGAGACCTCCCCGTGATGCTGCTGTGCATCTTGATCAGGTTTTCGGCCTGGCCGCGGGCGCAGTAGATCACGGCGTAGACATGCGCGGCGGATCCTTTGTCGAGATTGGTGACGACGAAGCGGCCGTCGAGGCCCATCGAGGTTGCCTCGATGCGGGCGCAGACGGGGCGTTGCGTCTTCCAGGATTTCACCTGGCGCCATCGGAGCGCTTCAGCGCCTTGGCCAAAGGCGCTTGCGGAGAACCTCCCAAGGACCACCACGTTCAGCTTCTTCAGTGGATCACCGGCCGCGCTCAGCCGCACATAACGTTCATCAATGTCCCCGAACCCCGCCTGTCCCCGTATCCAATGCCTCCGAGCAAATCACCAGGTGAAGTGAACCAAAATGCGTCCCCGATGCCAGGTTTTTCGAGGCGTCCAGATTGCGGCCGAGAGATTGAGTATGCGGCGCGTCCGCGTCGAGCGTCTGCACCGCACCGTGCCTTGGCCGGTAACTTCCGTATGGAGGCAGGCCCAAGTGGTTCGACATCAGCGAAGAGAGGTAGATCTTTCTCGATCTATGTCGAGCTACGGTAACGTAGCCCCGCAAAGATGAACTGCCGGACGGTCCGAAGCTGCGGTATCGTAGCAGCGTCAAGCCACCAGATTGGGCAGTTCCTGAAATGCGTCAACACACTATCTTTCAAGTCGTGTCCGCCTTTCAAGTCCTGTCCGCGACCACCGGGGCACAAAATGGCCCGGCCACGCGACGCTATACGAAGATGAGATTTGCGGCGCTCCGGCGGCCTGCTGACTGCCTGACCGGACGATCCCAGAGCTAAACTCGCGCTGTGCTAAGAATCTGTCGGGTCGCGCAACCTACAATAGGGCCACTAGCTAGTTTCCGTCCATAAACGGCAAGCTGTTGATTTTGTTTGGTAAATCGTAGCATTGCGCGGGCAAAGCCCGGCGGTTTCAGATAAACTTTGGTCTCATGCCACTGATTCCAAAGGCCTGCTACCGCCGGAGCCGACAATGCGCCAAGAACGCACCGTCCAAGCCAGTGTATTCGATCTTTTCGCCACGCACGAGATCGGCCATGAGTTGAAGGCGATGTCGCGGTGGCTGGATGAGCATCGCGACCTGCTTGGTCTGGTGGTGCGAGATCTGGGTCGACATGGCGTCAAGGCCACCGGACGGCAAGGCCTGTCGGCCGAAGCGGTATTGCGCTGCGCGCTCCTCAAGCAATACCGCCAACTGAGCTATCAGGAGTTGGCCTTTCATCTGGAGGACTCCGCATCGTTTCGGGCTTTTGCGCGGCTGCCGTGGTCATGGAGCCCGCAGAAGTCGGTGCTGCAAAAGACGATCAGCGCGATCCGGCCTGGGACCTGGGAAGAGATCAATCGGGCACTGCTGTCGAGCGCCCAGCAGACGCAGCTCGAAGATGGGAGTGTCGTGCGCCTGGACAGCACTGTCACCGCAGCACCGATCCATGAGCCAAGCGACAGCAGCCTGCTGTGGGACGCGGTGCGGATCATGGTGCGCCTGCTGAAGCAAGCCGATGTCTTGGTCGGCGATGCCAGCTTGGCATGGCGAGATCATCGCCGTGCGGCCAAGAAGCGCGCTCGCAAGATCCAGTTCACACGTGGTCGACCCAATCGTGTCCAACTCTACCGTGAGCTGATCGCGATCGCCTGCGGGACCTTGGCATATTTGAAGCAAACGACCGAGCGATTGGCCGTGGCGAGCGATCCGCTCATCGAACTATGGCGGGCCCAGGTCCGTCACTATCGGCCGCTGATCGAACGCATCATCACACAAAGCGAGCGGCGGGTGCTGGCCGGCGACCCGGTGCCGGCCAGCGAGAAGCTGGTCAGTTTGTTCGAACCCCATGCCGATATCATCGTCAAAGGCGGCCGCGACGTCGAATACGGCCATAAGCTCAACCTGATCACCGGCAGGAGCGGCATGATCCTCGATCTGGTGATCGAGGCGGGTAATCCGCGCGACAGCGATCGATTGCTGCCGATGCTGGAGCGCCACATCGCCTTCTATGGTCAAGCACCGCTGCAGGCGGCGGCCGATGGCGGCTTCGCCAGTCGCGACAACCTGGCCAAAGCGAAGGCCTGGGGCGTTCGCGATATGGCATTCCACAAGAAAGCCGGCCTCAGGATCGAGGACATGGTCCGAAGCAATTGGGTCTACCGCAAGCTACGCAACTTCCGCGCCGGCATCGAAGCCGGAATATCATGCCTCAAGCGCGCTTATGGCTTGGCGCGTTGCACCTGGCGCGGCTTTGACCACTTCAAGACCTACGTCTGGTCCTCAATCGTGGCTTACAACCTCGTCCTCTTCACACGCCTCAAGCCGACCTGACGCCGGTCCGCTGTTTGGAATGCGTGCACCGGCTGACGCCGGTCTCACGGCATGCGCGGCCGCGCTCCGTGACGACATTTTGCCGACAATCAGCGCGCTCTCGCCCGCCCACGCCCTGGCAATCGCTTCCGGACGAGCGTAAGTGCCTGTAAACGCGATAAAAAATACGCGTTTATGGACGGAAACTAGCTAGTTTCCGTCCACAAACGTCAAACTGTTGATTTTATTGCCTAAATCGCGACTTTGCGCAGGCAAAGCCCGGCGGTTTCAGGTACACTTTGGTTTCATGCCACTGATTCCAAAGCACAATCTGCAACCGCCGGAG
>DASZDZ010000055.1:0-35444 GCA_035941355.1 Pseudaminobacter sp. | reverse complement strand
CGTCGCAGACGCGCACATATTCCATGGGCTCCGGTTCAGCGATCACGACCGCATCGGCCGCGCGTGCGCCGGAAACTGCGACGAGAGCCGCAGCTGAGCCGAGAAGAAGGCTCTTAATGTTCATTTTCTGACCTCCAGTCAGAATCTGGAGGTTGCATCGACGGGAAACTGACTACCGCTTTGATTGATATGGATAAATTGCAGCCAGCCTGCTCCAGGGCTCGCGTGAAAACGATGAGATCGAGAGGAATCGTAACGAGCGCGCGCCACAGCTGCTCGTCCGCTGTCAGTCGCCATTTGCAAAATGTAGGGTGGATTCTGGCTCGATCGGGTGCATTTCCCGAAAGCGCGGACCGTTTTCCGTCAAATCCAGATGCTGGCGGAGAGGAAGTCCGCCGCACCCTTGTCTTTTGTTGTGTGCAGTTTTCCGAAAAACCCTTGGTTTCCTGCGGTTTCTCATCCAATAGTGTTCGCCATTGTCGGCGCTTGCCCGTTGGCATTGGCGTTTGAAATTGGGGAAACTATTGCATGGCTCGCGCACATAACAAGCTGACGGAAACCGCTATCAGGGCGAAGAACCTCAAGACGGGCCGGCATGGCGATGGCGGCGGGCTTTATCTCGTCGTGTCTCCAGGCGGCGGAAAATATTGGGCCTTCGTGTGGGTGCGCGGTGGCGTCTGGAATGAATTGGGCCTCGGCTCCTACGGCGGCGCGACCGAACATGTCTCCTTGGCTATGGCTCGGGAGCGTGCGCAAGAGCAGCGGAAAATCCTCGGGGAAGGCGGCGACCCGAAAGCTGTGCGGGCAAAGCAGGCGGAACCGACCTTCGCGGAATGCGCCGACGCCTTCATTTCCGAAATGGAAAAGTCATGGTCCAACCCGAAGCATCGGGCGCAATGGCGCATGACGCTGGGCGAAGCCTATTGCAAGCCGATCCTCGATAAGCGCGTCTCGGATGTCGGAACCGATGACATCCTGGGCCTGCTCAAGCCGGTCTGGCAAAAGAAGCCTGAGACGGCGACCAGGCTGCGCGGTCGCATCGAACGCGTGCTGAACTATGCCAAGGCCAAGGGCTGGCGCTCGGGAGAAAACCCGGCTGCATGGCGCGGGCATCTGCAAAACCTGCTGGCGAAGCCTGGCAAGCTTGTCAGGGGGCATCATGCGGCGATGCCATATCAGGACGTTCCCGCCTTCTTCGTGCGCGTGAAGGCCGCGCAAGGCGTCTCGGCTCGGGCTCTGGAACTAACGATGCTGACGGTGGTCCGCACGGGCGAACTCGTCGCCGCGAGGTGGACCGAAGTGGATCTGGAAAAGGCGGTCTGGACGGTGCCGGCCGAACGCATGAAGACCCGCAAGGAACACCGCGTTCCGCTCTCTGCGCCGGCCGTGGCGATGCTGAAAGACCTAGCCGAATCGCGGACCTCTGAGTTTGTCTTTCCTGGCGTGACGCGTGGCGATCGAACTTCGCCGCTGTCGACAATGGCAATGACGATGCAGCTGCGTCGCATGAAGGCGGATGACTTCACGGTTCACGGCTTCCGGTCTTCCTTCCGGGATTGGGCTGGCGATGAAACAAGCTTTGCGCGTGAGATTGCCGAAGCGGCGCTGGCGCATAAGGTCGGCAACGCGGTCGAGCAATCATACCGGCGCGGCGATGCGCTGGCGAAGAGGCGTAAGCTGATGGATGCCTGGGCTACATTCCTCGGCGAAACCAAGGCGGATAACGTCATCCGTGCGCGCTTTGGGGAATAGTCCACATTTGTTCGTGATGATCCGTACGCGGGCTTGACTGGTTTCCGCAAATCGCTTCTTAGTTACTGTGGTTCTGTCCCTGTTGGATTATTCCATTGGGCACGCCCGCTGGTGACAGAGCGGGCGGGCACATAAGAAACAAGCGCTGTTGACGCTTGTTCGCCGCACCTTTTTTCTTGGGAAGGTCATTGGTTCGATCTGGCAGGCTGCTCGCGCGGCCGGCTCTCACGAATCAACATCTAGCGCGGGGGACGCAATCGCCCCCTGTGCATCGTGTGTGGATAAAGACCAGTCAACCGCTTGAAATGGTGCGACAAACACAAGCCTGTGAATCGCGGGAATACGCGAAATGAAGGTTGGCCTGGGTGACTCGACAAGGGTATATTTAGTTGTGTGCTGCTGCGTCGTTTCGTCTAGGGACGTTCGCGCTTAACCGGAAGGAGAACGAATGGAAATCAACGCCTATACAATCAAAAGCTTCATGTCGGCCTATCCAATCAAGAGAAGCCGTCTCTATGAAGAAATCAACAGCGGTCGGCTCTGCGTGAAGCGTGCCGGTCGCCGTGTCCTGATCGGCAAGGATGCTGCCGACACGTGGTTTAACTCCCTGCCCGATGGCACGAACACGAAAGGAGCGTCTTCCGAGAATGAACCCCAAGCCGGAAAGTAAGCAGTCAAGTTTCCAGACCTACTGCTTACCTCCCGGAATCCCTTCAATCGATCATCCCCGCAAGGGGGCTCCCAACAATCGAAGGAATATGAACAATGACGCTTGTACCAAGCGAACCCTCGCGCGGGAATACGAATGCGCAAAAAAAATTCACCCTGACTGTACGCGTTCTGCCTGATGGCAAACCCATCGAACTCGACGGTCGGCAGGCGTGGGCAATGTTGAACCTGCTTCGGGCTGGAAAGTCCGGCTGCACGCCGATCGACACGCCGGGGCCAAGGTGGTCGGCATATGTGCTGAAATTGAGGCGCGCAGGATTTTCGATTGAGACGGTTCACGAATCGCACGGTGGGCCGTTTCCCGGCCACCACGCAAAGTATTTTTTGCGCTCGGAAATCGTGATTGTCGATGACAAGGAACTCGCCGCATGACGGCGGGTGTGGAAGTGGGGGGGCCTCTGGCCTCCCTTTCTATATCCAACGCCGCTGCGTGGCTGGCCTCCGGTGGGGCTGATGAGACGCAAGCGGTCGTGCCGCAGGTTCGGCGGGCGCACGGTCTTTCATTGAAGGAAGCAATCGAGGCGATCCGGGCGGCTCAACAGATAAGGCGGGGGGCGGGCTGATGCGTTCCCCGATGATGCAAGCCGACATCGAACGGGCGGCGCGAAAGACCCGTGCCAAGTTTAACCGGGTCGGGCGGAAGGCCTTGGGCCGATGCGTGTTCGCTGAGAGGGGCCGGCACAACAAGGGTGCATATTCCAATCACCTCCAGCGCCTGCGCGAAATCGAACTGATTATCACGTCACGCTACGGCAAGACTGTTCCTGAAACCGACGACGCGGACGCCTTTATCCGGGCTGCGGCTTTCTCCATCAACGCGCGTTGCCGGATCACGGGCGACGACTTCGACAAGGCCTTGGACGGATGGTGTAGCCGGTGGGCTCCGTGGGCTCTGCCGAAGGCGGGAACCATCCTCCGACCAATCATGGTCGACCTCTACAACCGCGTTCACGATATGACGGCCGACGATGTTGCGCGCCTTCTTTGCGTGAAGCTGGTCGAGCGGGTGAACCTGGGCCTAAAAACAATCGGTGCCTTCGATGTGACGAGGGCCGAACGCAAACGGTTTGCCAAGGGTAGGAAGCGGGATGCCGATCGACTTCGGCAGGCCGAAAATCGAAAAGCTGCCGGTCGTCAAAGTCGCGAATCCTATTTGGGGCAATCTCTGTCAACGCTCAAGCCGTGGGAAGCCGAGGGGATTTCTCGCCCAACATGGTATCGGCGGAAGCGTGAGACAGGTCTGTCGCTAGTAGAAGAATATACAACTGGCGACACACTTGTCTCAAAACCTTCTACGCCGCCCGAAGGGCGGAAAGAAACGTCTCCGCTTGGCTCGGCGATGGCGCTCCTGGTGCAAGCCTCTAAGGGGGCTTCTTCCCTCCAAAGCCACTTTCCTGGTGCCGCAAACGCAAACGCCGACGCCGAACCGCTCGACGTTGAACGTCCACTCATCCGGTTGGGAGTAGCTAATGCCTAGTTCTCCGAAAGTTCTGGTTTTCCCCTTGGTTTGTCGTCGGTCGATGGTCGAGGAAACGGCAAGGCTCTGCGCTCTAAAGGCTCCTGCTGCTGCCTCTCGGTTTTGGCAGATGCAAATCCGTCGCCTGACTGGTGAGCTACAGGTTGCCGGCGTGAGTGAAGACGTGATCGAGGAACAGCTACGGCAGTTCGCCGATACGGTTCTAGGCATGCTGCGTAAAACGCAAGTGGGGTTTCCCGATGAAGCCGCATGAAGGAACCGAACCGGGTTTGCCGTCCTGCTTCAAGGTCGAGGCTACCGCTGGCGGCTTTGAAGTGACAGAAAACGGGGTGGTCGTCGGCGGGCCCGGTGGACCCTTCGACACGAATGCGGCTGCCTGGCAATTCGTCGACAGGCTGACCGGCGATAGGGTTCCGAAGCGGAAGAAACGGCGTCTGCGGAAATCTGCGGACGCGCCTCCGATGTCGGCCAAGGCGCGGCGCAAGATGCTGAAGGACGCGGCGAAGGCTCCTGGCTGGGTCCGTGCTGGCGTTGCTGCTGTGTTCGATCCTGCGGGCGCTAAGGCCTATCGAGACTTCAAGCTGGGAACGCTCGGGCCTGCCTCGCCTGTCCGGCGCATAGATCCTGCTCAATACCTCGCGGAAAAGGAAAATTGCTGATGAACATTCATGCTCCGAAGCCGTGCTGGTTCGTGGTTCAAACGGACGCAATGGCCGAAATCAAAGCGGCGCGCGAATTGAAGCTGGGCGGGTACGAAGTGTATTGCCCCGTTTGGCGCAAGGAATACCGCCATCCTCGTACGAAGAAATGGACAACCAAGGACTTTGCGCTGTTCCCTCGGTATCTGTTTGTGCGCCTTGTCTCTCCTGACCTGGGCGGGCTGGTGGCAACGTTCGATGGCGTTCGCGGGCTTCTCCGCAGTCAGGGATTCGCGCTTCCGATTGCCGATGATGATGTGGCGACAATCAAGCGAACTGTCGAAAGCGGCGCGCTGGATGAGATGCGCGACCACAATGTCAGGCTCCGTCCGGGTAAGGTCAACATTGAGGGCGGGCAATTCCTCGGGCTCTCGGGCCTGCTGGAAAGCATCAAAGATGGACGCAAGGCGCGTGTCTTGGTCGATCTGCTCGGGCGCTCGGTGCCAACCGAAGTCGACATAACGAACCTGGTGCAGGCCACGACCGTCACGTTACAGTAACGTGACGTAACGTGACATAACGCGTGACGCCGCTAACGTTAGCAACCGTTAGGAAACGTTTCTGAAACGCCCGCCGAAACGTTTCCTCGGCCAAAATGTATAGACATAACTGCTCCCTGCTGGGTTATCCGGTGGGTTAACCCCTGGGTTTGAACGCTGTTCAAAATAGGAATAAAAGCCGAAACAGCGTTCATGGAACTTGACTTCTGGCGGGATGGCGGGCATACTCTGCGACGGTGATTATTGCGCTTGTCTGTGCGGGGGCCGAATGGCCCGCTCGCCGAAGCGATGTGGAAAGCTCCCATTCCACGGGTTATGGCATATTGCCTGAAATCAGACGTTGACGAGCCCCGTACCAAGCGGGGGTGCAAAGTCTCCAAGGGATGATGCAACCCCGTGTTTTACCGCATCGCTTGCCGATAGCCAGAGGTCGGAGTTCTTATGAATGGCCCAATGCTCGTCGGTCAAAGTCGTCATTTCATGAAAGATGGACTCAACGCGGTTGTCATCGAGTGCCAGGCTTTGGACGTACGCCGCCATCCGCTCGGACGTGGCCTGCATTGGGCTCGCATAACTGCGATGGATCATAAAGGTGGCATGCTTGCTAGTGATACGATTCTTCGCTCCTAAGAATGCGACTGTTCCAACGGATGCAATCTGCCCAACGTTGTAGAGGGTAACTTCAATCGGCAATGACCGCAGATAATTGTAGATGGCTATTCCGTCCCCGATTACCCCGCCAGTTGTCTGGAATATCAAGTGAACGTGGGTGTAGCCATTGTTGGTGGCGTTCGCAAACAGGTTGAATATTCGGTTCACTGTGTTGCTGTTAATTTCGCCTGCGAACGTTGCCCACCCATCTTTCACGCTGCCACTTTCAGTTGGCTCTTGGTGGTCTACTAGACGATTGGTCACTTACCCCTCCTTTATTTCGCCCAAGCTGGTTTAAGCAATCCGCCGATAGCTAGGCGTTTGTCAATCTGCCCCGGTCCTTCAACGCTGATACCGGCTACGCGTCCAAAAGCTTCCGCTCGATCCTCAGAAGAAACCGGTGGGGCAGTGCGCTAAAGGGGTTTGGCGTCCATTGGACCGGCTAAGCGGCTAGCGCCGGAACTTACTCAAGGACATGACCTGATGGTTTACGACCCGTCCACATGGACCGGGCGCACGGCTCTGTAATGGGCTTCGCCTTAACACCCGATGACAGCGATTGGGAAAGCCTCGGCGCTGCGGTCCCTGACGTTCGCTTCTTCGGCTCGGCCTCGTCCCTGGAATGGCCTGACAAGGCATCGCGGCTCGATGCTGACGACCTGGCGTCGCTGCTCAACGTAAGCCGGCGACTGGTAGAGCAACTAACCGAAAGCCGATAACCCCTATGGCTGATGACGATCTAACCGCAAAGCGGGAAGCCTTCGCGCTCGCTTATGTCGAGACAGGCAACGCCTCCAAGGCCTATCGAACCGCCTTCGATGTGAAGGAAGGGACGAAGCCGGAAACAGTCTGGTCGGATGCCTCCCGGCTCCTGGCAAATCCCAAGGTTGCCGCAAGGGTTGCCGAACTCCAGGCGATGGCGCGCGACATGGCGCTAGTGTCGGTCGGCACGCTGACCAAAGAGCTAGAAGAGGCTCGGTCAATGGCGATGACAGAGAAGACGCCTTCGGCCGCTATCAGCGCCACGATGGGCAAGGCGAAGCTGCATGGCCTGCTGGTCGAAAAGGTCGAGGCGACCGGGAAAGACGGTGCACCGCTGGTGCCTGAGACATCATCCCGCGAACTGGCAAAGGCGATTTCCTACCTCCTGGCGAAAGGCCTGAAAGCGAAGGCTAGTGGCTGACGCGGTAGCGGTCGACCTTCGGGCGCTCGAATCCGTCATAAGCCAGCTTTCCGCCGAAGACCGGCAGGAACTGGTCGCTATGGCTGCTGGCGAACTCGCCAAGCCGTTCCGGCCTAATCCGGGGGCGCAGACCGAAGCGCTGGAAAGCCTCGCTGATATCCTGCTGTATGGCGGGCAAGCGGGTGGCGGCAAGTCGGCTCTGGAAGTCGGGTGTGCCGCGAACAATCACATGTCGGGGCTGATCCTCCGACGCGAAGCTTCGCAGTTGGATGGCCTTATTGAGTTCTCCCGGCAAATCCTTTCCGATCACGGGGAGTTCGTCGGCGGCAACGATAACGTCTGGAAGCTGAACAACGGGGGCCGCATCAAGTTCGCAGGCCTCAAGCAACCCGACGACTGGCGCAAGCACGCCGGCAACGCTCGGGACTTCATAGCCTTCGACGAAGCAGGCGAGTTCCTGAAAGAACAGGTCTTCTCGCTCATAGGCTGGCTGCGCACCACAAGGGAAGGACAGCGCTGCCGTGTCATCCTCGGGTCTAACCCGCCGCGCGGTGGCGATGGCCTCTGGATGATTGAAGAGTTCGCGCCGTGGCTGGATCCCAACTATCCGAACCGTGCTGAACCTGGCGAACTGCGCTGGGCAATCGTGGTCGGCGGGACAACGGAATGGGTTGACGGTCCCGGCTCCTACGAACGCGGCGGCGAAGAGTACGTCGCAATGTCGCGGACGTTCATCCCTGCCGGCCTCGATGATAACCCTTATGTCGACCCTGGCTATAGGGCTCGCCTGCAGGCGCTGCCCGAACCACTCCGCTCGCAGCTGCTGTATGGCGATTTCCAGGCCGGCCGCGAAGATGACGAATGGCAACTGTTCCCCGGTGAATGGGTAAAGGCCGCGCAAGCGCGCTGGAAGCCTGACGGGTACCAAGGCCTCAAGATGACGGCTCTGGCTGTCGACGTGGCGCAAGGCGGCCCTGATAGTTCAACGCTGGCCCCCCGATACGGGACATGGTTTTCACCGCTGGTCGTGAAGCCCGGCACTGAGACGCCTGACGGGCCTGCAATCGGTGCGATGGTCTTCGGGGCTCGTCGTGACGGTGCTGGCGTCATTATCGACGTGGGCGGCGGGTACGGTGGCGGCGCGGTAACGTTCCTCAAGGACAACGGCGTCTCTGTCTCTGCCTACAACGCCTCGCACACTTCAACCGCCCGCTCGATCGATGGGCAATGGACGTTCTTGAACAAGCGGGCCGAAGCGCATTGGCGGCTTCGTGAAGCTCTAGACCCGTCGCAAGAGGGCGGGTCCATCATTGCCCTGCCTCCTGACCCTCTGCTGCTCGCCGATCTGATCGCCATACGGTGGAAGCCGGTAAAGGTGGCGACAATCCAGGTGGAAGAGAAAGTCGCAATCAAGGCTCGGCTCGGGCGCTCTCCTGATCGTGGCGACGCGGTTGTCATGTCCTGGTCGGAAGGAACGAAGCTGGCAATTCGCAAGATGCACAGTGACGCGCTCGGCGGGCGTCTCCCTCAAGTGGTCGTCGGTCATGCCGGCGCAAAGAAAGGTCGGCGATGAAAGACAAGGACGCTCGGGAGCGGCTTGCTCGTCGGTTGGTGAAGGAATTTCGTCCGACGACGGAGCGCGGCGACGTGGTCGAACTCGCACATTACGAAGCCGACGCGTTGGCCGACATCATAGCTGAGTACGTCTCGGCAATCGTAGTCAAAAGGTAGGACCGTATGCCTCTTCCTCAAGCAATGTACGGCATGACGCTGCTGGGCATCGTGGCCGCTGCTGGCCTCGTCCAGGGCAATGAAATGGCGTGGCAAATGGCTGGCCTGACTGCCGCTCTGGCCTTCATGACTGAGGAACTGCGCACGGCAGGCAATCAGTTTTCAGGCGATCAGTTTCCATCATTCTTCTTCCATGCCGTGGCCTTCGGAACTGCGCTCGCGTCCTGGGTGGCTGCGGTCGCCGCCGCAACCTCCCTGCTCTGAAAGGAAACAAGTCCTATGTCGAACCTATTCAAAAAGCCGGAACAGCCGAAGCTTCCGCCTGTCACGCGCATGCCGGATCAGGAAGACCCGGCAATCAAGGAAGAGCGCCGTCGTCGCGCTGCCGAAATGCGCTCCCGTGGCGGTCGGGATTCGACCATCATGTCTGACAATCTGGTCGGCGCTACCGGCAAGCTGGGTGCCTAAATGGCTATCTCCCGGCCGGTCCAGGACATTATCGAGCATGGGAACCGGCTCTTTACCGACAAAGAGCCGCTGAACATCCATTGTCAGGAACTGGCGGAACACTTCTACTATGACCGGGCCGACTTCACGGGCTCGCTCAACATCGGCGATGACTTCGCTGCTGGCTCGTTCACCTCGCGGGCTGCGATCTATCGCCGTGAACTCGGCGACTCCTACCGAACGTTCCTGCGGCCTCCAGACTTCTTCGAAGTGAAGGCGCTGGATGATGACCGCAACAAGCGCTCCGACGCTCGGGAATGGCTGCAATACGCGACGAAGCTGCAACGCTCGGCGATGTACCGGCAGGGTGCGTTCTTCACCCGGGCAACCAACATCGGCGACCATGACCATGTGACGTTCGGGCAGGCGGTGCTTGATGTCTGCCCGACCAAGGAGCGGAACGCGCTCTATTACAAGGCTTGGCATTTCCGCGATGTGGCATGGGCTGAAGACTATACCGGCGCGATTTCGGACATTCACCGCAACGAAACCTGCGACCTGATTAACGTCGTCCAGTTGTTCGGCGACAAGGTGCCGGAAAAGCTGCGCAAGGACGTGGGCACGACGCCTCGCCGGAAGATCAAGCTTCGTCATGTGGTGGTCCCGTCTGGCTCCTATGACCTGGGCTACACGCCTCGCAAGGGGCATGATTGGGCCTCGCTCTGGGTGATGCCGGAAGAGGGCGAAGTTCTGGAAAACATCGGGCGCGCGTATCGCGGCTATGTCATTCCTCGGGCTGCTACCGTCTCGGGCTCTCAGTATGCCCGCTCGCCGTTCACCTCCATTATTCTGCCCGATGCCCGCACAACGCAGGCGATTGAACGCATTCTGCTGGAAGCCGGCGAGAAGGCGATTGACCCGCCGATGCTCGGTCAACTCGACGTGGTGCGCTCTGACATCGGCCTTTATGCGGGCGGCATTACCTGGCTCGATGCGCAGTATGATGAACGCCTAGGCGAAGGCCTGCGGCCGATCAACATTGACACTTCGGCGCTGCCGCACGGCTCCGACATGGCCGCTCGCTTCGATATGGTCATCCGTGAAGGCATGATGCGGAACCAAATCAGCCTGCCCGACACGTCCGGCAAGACGGCCTATGAAGTCCGCAAGATTGTCGAGCAACAGATGCGGGCGCACATTCCAATCTTCGAACCTGTGGAAGTCGAATACAACGAACCGCTGTGTGCGGAGACGTTCGCCGTCATGCGTGCCATGGGCGCCTTCCCGGTCGATGAAATCCCGCAATCGCTCCAGAACTCCAGCATCGAGTTTTCCTTCAAGTCGCCGATTAAAGAACTGGAAGACGACGGCATGCGTCACAAGTTCATCGAGGGCATGGAACTGCTCTCGGTCGCGGCCAAGGTTGACCCGCTCGTCGCCAAGCTGCCGAACGCGGTGGAAATCTCGAAAGACCTGTTGCGCGGCACGGGCTGGAAGGAAAGCTGGATCAACGACGAAAAGGCGCTGGCGAAGGCTTCCGAAGCGATGGATGCCGAACTACAGGCGCAAGGGCAGGCCGAAGCCGTGGGTGGCGTGGCTGCTGCTGCCGGCAAGGCTGCTCCGATGGTCAAGGCGATGGCTGACATGGGGCAGGCTGCCTGATGTCTGAACCTCATGTGACCTTCCGGCCTGCGAAGTACGATGACGAAGACGTTGCCGCAATCAAGGCGATAGCTGCCGGCAATGCCTCGCCTGGTCAACAGCAACGCGGGCTCAACTGGATCATCCACAAGGCGGCGCTGACGTACGATGAACCTTTTGTCCCCGGCCAAGGGGATCTGACCTTCCACCTGACCGGCCGGCGCAATGTCGGCCTGCAAATCGTCAAGCTGGTGAATGTGCCGATTGACGTGCTCTCCAAAGCTAAAAAGTAAAACCCCGAAAGGCTGATTATGGCTGATGATACGATTGCGGCGGGCGCTGCTGCGCCTGCTGGTGACACTGGCGCTGTCGATACCTCTGCGGCTGCCGTTGCCTCTCCTGCCGCTGCTGCGGCTCCTGTAGCGGCTCCAGCGCCCTCGGCGGCTGCCGACCCGGCAAAGGCTACCGAAGCTGCTGCTGCGGCTCGTGCGGCGGTCGACAAGGGCAAGGAAGCGCCTGCTGCCGAAGACGACGGCCCTTGGGGCAAGGACTGGCGCGACAAGCTTGCCAAGGGCGACGCTAAGAAACTGGCGATGCTGGGCCGCTTCGCCTCTCCCGAAGCTCTGCTGGCCGCTCAGGAAGAGGCGCAACGCAAAATCAGCGAAGGCCTCAAGCCGAAAGGCAAGCCCGGCGACAAGGCAACGGCGGAAGATTGGGCCGCCTACCGCAAAGAGAACGGCATTCCCGATGCCGTCGAGGACTATGTGAAGTCCATCCAGCTTCCCGACAAACGGGAGATTGGCGAAGAGGACAAGCCGGTCGTCGAGGCCTTCGCCGCTCGGGCTCTGGCTCGGGGCGTGGCTCCTGCCGACATGGCTCACATGGTCGACGAATACTATTCCATCCAGGAAGCGCAGATTGTGGCGCAAGAGGATGCGGACGCTGCTTACAAGCGCGAAAGCATGAAGGCGCTGCGGGATGAGTACGGCGGCGACTTCGATGTCAACGTGAACGCGATGCGTCCCTACTTCGATGGCTTCGACGCTGACCTTTTCGGGAAGCTGATGTCCGGCCGCATGGCTGACGGAACCAAAATCGGCAACGACCCGAACATTGTTCGCTTCTTCGTCAACAAGGCGCTCTCTGAAAACCCGATGGCGACCGTTGTCCCCTCGGGCGGCGGCAATATGGAAACCCTCAACAGCGAAATCTCCAGCATGGAAAAGCGCATGCGCGATGACCGCGTTGCCTGGGGACGAGATTCGGCGGCGCAAGAGCGCTACCGCAAACTGATCACGGCCCGCGACAAGCTCAAGGCCTGATATCTCGCCGAACGGACGGCCAACCCGCTTAGCGGCTCCGTCTTCAAGCGAACTCACCAAAAACAGCCCGTAAACAGCGCCGAATGCCGGCATAGCGGCTCTGGAGCAATCCAGCCAACCCGCGAATCCGTCTGACGGACAACCTGCCAACGGCTCCCGATCCCTCAACAAAAGGAATCTGGACCATGGCCGACACGGCATTCCAGACACAGTACCGACAGGAATACATCGCTGGCTTCGAATCCGGCGAATCGCCTCTCCGCACGGCGGTCACGACCGAGTTTGTGCGCAAGGGCAATGAAGCCGTCTTCCTCGTTGCCGATAGCGGCGGTGCGGAAGCGGTAACGCGCGGCGCGAACGGCCTCATCACCGCTCGTTCCGACAACATGACGCAGAACACGGCTACTCTCGTTGAGTGGCATGATCTGGTCCGAAAGACCGATTTCAACGTGTTCGCTTCCCAGGGCGACCAGAAACGTATCATGCAGGATACGTCCCTCAACGTGATGAACCGCAAGGTCGATGATGACATCATCACCGAACTGGCAACCGGCACGGTCGATACCGGCGCTGCGGCAACGGGCTCTCTGACCCTCGTTACCAAGGCAATCGGCATTCTCGGCCTCGCCAAGGTGCCGATTCAGCAGATCGACAATATGTGGGGCCTCATCACTCCCGCGATGCTCGCGTACCTGATGCGCGATGCAACCTTCACGTCGGCTGATTACGTCGACATGAAGCCGCTTTCGGGCGGGCCGATCAAGCGCGTTCTGCGCTGGGCCGGCTGTAACTGGCTGATGCACCCGGACCTTCCGGGCGTCGGAACCTCTGCTGAGAAGTGCTTCCTGTTCCATCGCGCGTCCATCGGGCATGCGGTCGACACGTCGAATCTCGAAAGCAAGGTGGGTTACGACGACGAGCAGGGTTACTCCTGGGCTCGTACCTCGGCCTTCATGGGCGCGAAGCTGCTCCAGAACAGCGGCGTCGTTGTCGTCAACCATGATGGCTCTGCCATCGTCGGCGCGTAAGGAGGGCTGATACATGGCCTATGAAACCAGCAACCCGCCGAAGTGCGTTCTGTCCGGCTTCGGCGGTTCGGCTTCGCTCTACGTCTACACCGATGGTGATGCGCACGGTACCGTCTCCGGTGCCGCCTACTTCGCCAACGGCAAAGACCTCGGCATGAAGATCGGCGACGTGGTGATTGTCCAGAATACCACTGGATACACGACCACCACGCATTCGGTCAGCGCCGTGAGCGCTGCCGGCGCTGCCACTGTATCGGCGGCTGTCCTGGCCTAGTCCAGGGCTCGGCGGGGGCTTCGGCTCCCGCCTTTTTCGTTTGATCCGACCCGAAAAGGATGCCGCTATGGCAAACCAGAACATTGCTGCGCTTGTGCTGGCGAATGCCACGGCAAGCGCGAACGGTGCCGATCTGGAGAACGTGTCCGGCCGCGCCGCGCATGTTGTGATCGACATCACCTCCATTACCGGCACGGCTCCCACCGCGACCTTCACGGTGCAGGGCAAAGACCCGAAGTCGGGCAAATATTACACTATCCTGGCATCCGCCGCGCTCAACGCGGCCGCAACGACGGTTCTGCGCATTGGGCCTGCGCTGACGGCTGCCGCTAACCTGGTCGCCAACGATGTCGTGCCGCGCACCTTCCGCGTGATCTGCGTCACTGGCGGCACGGTGACCGACCTTGATGCAACCGTTGGCGTCTCGCTCGTCGACTGAAAACCCCAACCTGGAGAACGACCCTATGGCATTGAACGTCAACGGCCTTCGTGCGGCCGAAAGCAAGCGCGTCGTCTATCGCATTGACTTGGCGGCCGACGTGAAGGCCGAAGACCTGCTGCTGCCCGATTTTTGGGTGCACGTCTCCCGGCAGATGCGTGTCGATGACCGCATTGAAGTCATGGCATATGAGCGCAAGTGGTATGCCGAACTGACGGTGCTGGAAGTCGCCAAGGGCGGCAACGGCGGCGCTCGGGTGGCCTACATCGTCGCTCCGGTGGCGCTGACCAACCTGGCCGAAGTCGAGAAGCCGGCGACGCATGAAATCCGCTGGGGCGGGCCGAAGGGTCAATGGCAAATCGTCCGGCTGGCTGACAAGTCGGTCGTTAAAGGCGGCATTCCGACGAAGGAAGAGGGCGCGACGTGGCTGTCTGACTTCCTCAAGGCTGCCTAACAGATGGCCGACCGTCTCTCGCTCTATAACGGCGCGCTGCTCAAGCTGGGGCAGCCGCGTCTTTCCGCCCTGACGGATGAGGGCAAGGGGCGGCGTGCGCTCGATGCCTGCTATGACAAGGTAATCAAGCGCTGCCTGGAAGGCGGCTTCTGGAACTTCGCGCTGCGCTTCGTCCAGTTCACGTCTGACCCGTCCTACAACTCGGAATACGGCTATCAGAAGATTTTCGCGAAGCCGGATGACTGGCTGCGCACTGCCGGCGTCACCTTTGACGGGCATGGCCGCTCGCCGCTGCTCGACTATGACGACAGGCAAGACTTCTGGCTGGCCGATGTCGATCCGATCTATGTCCGGTACGTCTCCAACGATGTCGCCTATGGAATGGATCTTGGCCGCTGGCCTGAGAACTACGCCACCTTTGTCGAATACGACCTGGCGCACGAAACCTGCGAGGAAATCACCGGCTCGGCGGAAAAGAAACAACGCCTCGAAAAGGACCGGGAGACGGCCGGCAAGCGTGCTTCGAACACCGATGCCATGAACGAACCGGTTACCCGGTTTGCACCTCCTGGCCGGCTGGTTCAAAGCCGGGGCAACTGGTCGCGCGGATCGAGCGGCGCACGATGAAGACCAACGTTGCGCTTCTCGCCATGAATCGCGGGCTAGTGTCGTCAACGGCGCTCGCTCGCATTGATGTCGATCGCATTCGGCTAAGCGCCGAAACGATGACGAACTGGCTGCCGAAGACGCAAGGGGCAATGTTCCTGCGTCCAGGCTTCGGGTATATCGGCACGGCCAAGAATAACGCCTTCGGCATCGACATTCCGTTCGTGGCTGCGACCGACGACACGGCACGCCTGGAACTCGCCGATGGCGTGATGCGGGTGTGGGTGAATGATACGCTGGTGACGCGTGTTGCTGTCACCACGTCCATAAGCGCGCTCACCTCGTCGACCAACTGGACCGATCAATCCACCAACGGCGGAACCGTCGCGCATGGGGGCGGTGGTCTGACCCTCGACGCTAACAATGTGGGCGGCGAAGCCAAGGTCCAGCAAACTGTGACCTGCTCGGGCTCGAATATCGGCAAGCGGCATGCAATCGCCGTCAACGTGACGCGCGGGCCTGTTACCTTCCGGGTCGGCTCCACCTCTGGCGGCGACGAGTATATCGCGGAAACGACGCTGCGCACGGGCGTCCATAGCCTGGCGCTGACGCCTACCGGTAACTTCTACGTCCAGTTCCAATCGGACAGGGACGTTAACCGGATCGTTGCAAGCTGCGCCATCGCAGCGGCCGGCACGATGGAACTTACCATCCCCTGGACCGCTGCCGACCTGCCTTTTGTCCGATATTCGCAATCGGCCGATGTCGTCTTCGTGGCCTGCGATGGCCATCAACAGCGCCGCATTGAACGCCGCGCGACCGATAGCTGGTCGCTGGTGCGCTATGCGCCGGACACTGGACCGTTCTTCGCTGCGCGAACTGCCCGAGTGCAACTCAAGGTCGCCGAAACGCATGGCAACACGACGCTGACGGCCGACAAGCCGTTTTTCAAATCGACGCATGTTGGCGCGCTGTTCACGCTGTTCAATGGCGGCTATGCCGGCACATTCAATTTGGCCGGGGAAGGCTCTTTCACCGATCCAATCCGCGTAGCTGGCGTAAAAGAGGTGGACGGCGACAACTTCAACGACCGCGCCTTCAAAGCTGTCATTTCGGGAACATGGGCGGGGACACTTCGCCTTCAGCGTTCCTTCGATGAGCCTGACTCTGGCTATGCGGACTACAGAAAATCGTCGGCCGACACCACGACAGACATCACCATAAACGGTGCCTATAGCAACCACGATAGTTCGGATAACGCCATCATCTATTACAGGATGGGGTTCAAGCCTGGGGACTATACGTCAGGGGCCGCAAGCGTGCAGCTTATCTATGCTGGCGGTGGCGTTAAGGGCGTCTGCCGGGTTACGGGCTTCACGTCGTCGACTCAAGTTTCAGTGGAAGTCCTCAAGCCTTTCAGCGGCACTGAATATACCGACGATTGGCAGGAAGGCATCTGGTCCGATAGGCAGGGTTGGCCCTCGTCCGGCGTTCTCCACAAAGGCCGGCTGTGGTGGCTTGGAAAGAGCCGGTTCATCGGATCGATTTCGGATGACTACGAGAACTTCGACCCGGACTTCGAAGGCGATGGCGGGCCGATCAACAGGACGCTCGGGGCTGGGCCGGTCGATACGATCAACTTCACGCTCTCGCTGGGCCGGCTTATCGTTGGCACGTCGGGTTCGGAATACTCGGTCAAGTCCACGTCCTTCGATGAACCGCTGACGCCTCAGAATGCACAGGCGGGCGATCCGTCGACACAAGGGTCACGGCAGGGCTGCGACGCGGCCAAGGTCGACAATCGCGGCATCTTTGCGCAACGCTCTGGGAAGCGCCTGTTTGAACTGATCTTCGACCCGGACACATACGAATATGCGCCGCGCGACCTGACGTTGCTTGCCCCCGATCTGACGGGCTCGGCCAAGGTGGTTGGCATGGCGGTCCAACGCCAACCCGACACGCGCATTCACGTCTGGCTCGATGATGGTTCGGTCGTGCTGCTGACCTATGAACCGGCCGAAGAGGTGACTTGCTGGTCGCGGATCGCTCCTGGTGGGTCCGGCTTTGTCGAGCGGGTCACGGTCCTTCCGGGCGAAGATGAAGACCTGGTGTATTACCGGGTCAAGCGCACGATAAACGGCGGCACGGTTCGCTATTCCGAGAAGATGGCGCTGGAATCCGAATGCGTCGGCGGCACGATGAACAAGCAGGGCGACAGCTTCGTCATTGTCGAGGCGGTCACGGGAACGTCGGTCACTGGTCTTTCGCATCTGGAAGGCAAGGAAGTGGTCACCTGGGGCGGCGGTGCCGATCTGGGAACCTATACCGTCTCGGGCGGGGCAATCACGCTGGACGCGGCGGTCACTGCTACCGATGTCATGGTGGGCCTCGGATACGACGCGCTCTACAAGTCGACGAAGCTGGCCTATGCGGCTGCGGCAGGAACGGCTCTCAACCAATTGAAACGCGTCAACTATCTCGGCTGCATCCTCCGCAACACGCATAATGACGGGCTCTACTTCGGGCGGGATTTCGACAACATGGACCCGCTGCCACGCCTGATCGATGGCCGGCCGGTGACTACGACCGAAGTCTTCCCGGAATTCGACAAGCCGGCTTTCCTCTTCCCTGGCGAATGGGACACAGACAGCCGGCTTTACCTCAAGGCCTCCGCTCCGAAGCCGTGCGAAATCATGGCTGCGGTCCTGTCTGTGGAAGCGCATGACAAGGTCTAAGCCCGAAGTGGTGCCGCTCAAGCATGAGCATTTGGAACGGTTCTATGGCGCAAGCGGGCGGCATCCTACCGTCAAGGGCATTGCCGCCTCCGTAGATGGCGAACTGATCGCGGTGGCCGGCTTCCGGTACATGCAGGGGAGCGTCATTGCCTTCTGCGACCTGACGGAAAAGGCGCGGCCCTACAAGGTCCAGATGCACAAGTGGGCGCTTCTGCTGATGAACGAAGCCAAATCACGCCACAAGCGGATTGTGGCGATTTGCGACGAAGATGAACCGACCTCGGCGCGATGGCTCGCGCGGCTCGGTTTCAAGCCAAGTGAAGGAAGGGTCTGGGTATGGCGGATTTCGGACTAACAACCCTCCTGTCTCTCGGCGCTACGCTGATCGGCGGCGGCGTAACGGCTGCCGGTACAATCGCGGCCGGCAATTCGCAAGAAACGGCCGCCGAGTTTCAGGCTAAGCAGCTTGAACAACAGGGCAAGGAAGAGCGCGCGGCATCACAGCGTGAAGCCGACCGCGTTCGCAAAGAGCGCGATTTCATTCTCTCCCGGCAACAGACGGTGGCGGCTGCATCCAACCTGGGCGCGCTCGATGAAACCGTTCTCGATCTGGCCGGCGATGTCTCGGAAGAGGCCAAGTTGCAGGAAGGCTTGATCCGCTACGGCGGCGAAGAACGCGCGAAGGGCCGGACGGCTCAAGCTGCGGCCTCCCGCATGGAAGGCAGGGCCGCAAAGACCGGCTCAAGGTTTAGCGCTGCCGGCACAATCATGGGCACGATGGGCTCGTTCGGAAGCGATTGGGCGCGGGCATCCGCTGCGCCGGGCTATCAGTCGTCGAGGTACGCATAAATGGCGCTGAAACTTCCTGGCGCGGAAGACCTCGGCGGGCGTCCTAGCGCTCGGGCTGGGCGTCCTATCGCCTCCTATGACGCCTCGGCAATCGGTCGCGGTGCCGCTCAACTCGGCTCGGGCATCATGTCCGTGGCTGCCGATCTGCGGCAGGCGGACGTAAACCAGAAAGCCAAGGTAGACCAGGCAACGGCGTTTCAAACGAAGCGCCGTGCGATGGAATTTGCAGCGGAACAGGAAAGGGCTCTGGCCGAAGCCGGACAGTCGGCGGAACCGGGGGCTTTTGGCTTCAAGGAAACCTATCAGCAAAGCTACATCGACGCGGCCAAGGAATTTTACAAGTCCGTGCCGGAAGACCTCAGGCCGCAATACGATGTTGAACTCTTCGACATCGAAAACAAGCTGGCGGCGCAGGCTCACACGTTCGAAAAGGCGCAGCGGTCGAGCTATTACAAGACCGAAGTCGACACGGGCCTAACCCGGATCGAAAGCGACCTGTACGCCAACCCGGACAGTTTCGAAGAATCCGTCTGGAAGGGTGAGCAGTTCATTGACGCTCTGCCCGATGAAGATGTTGGGCCTATCGAAAAGGACGCCATGCGCCGGGGCTGGAAGGCCAAGGCGCAATTGGCGGCTCTATCGGGCATGAAGCCTGCCGAACGCCTCCGTGCGCTTGGTGAGGCTCCTGGTGGCGATGACATCATCAATGCGATGATAGGCGTGGAAAGCGGCGGCGACCCGTCTGCTGAGTCTCCCGTGGGCGCTCTCGGCCTCATGCAAGTCATGCCTGGCACTGCGGCGGAAATCGCGGCTGAAATCGGCGACCCTGGCTTTCCCCGTACGCCCGATGCACAAGCCGAATACCTCAAAGACCCGGACGTGTCGGTCAAATATGGCTCGTTCTACTATCAGAAGATGCTTGCCCGCTATGACGGCGATGTCGAGGCCGCGCTTGTGGCCTACAATGGCGGTCCTGAACGGGCTGACGCCTGGCTGCGGTCGGGGCGCAACGATAGCGTAATCCCGCAAGAATCCGCCGACTATTACAAAAAGGTCATGGGCCGCGCCGGTAAGCAGGCCTCGGGCGAAGCTGACGGGAACGCGAATGCCTTCCTGAAAACGCGCCTTGTCGGGCATGGTGATGACCATATCGACGGCATGCGTCCTGAGATGCAAACCCGCCTGGCCGCGCTGTTCAATTCCGCGCCTCCTGGCATCCGCGAAAAACTCGGCATCTATTCCGGCGCTCGCACTATCGAACGGCAGGCCGAACTATGGGCGGAAGAGTTGGCAAAGCAGGGCGGGAACGTCGCTGCGGCGCGCAAGAACGTTGCGCCTCCCGGCAAGTCGAACCACAACCACGGCTCGGCGGCCGACCTGTCCTATGACGGCAAGTCGCTTGCGCATGCTCCGAAGGAAGTTGTGGCCTGGGTCCACGCGAACGCCGGCAAGCACGGCCTCAAGTTCCCGCTCGGGAATGAAAACTGGCATGTCGAATTGGAAGAAACTCGTGGCGGCAAAGGCTATCGAGTGGATCCCCGATTCGCCGACATCGACTATTCGTCGCGCGCTACCATCGCAGCGGGGGCGCAAAAGGAAGCCGACGACATCGCGGCAAAGACCGCTCTGGAACACAAGGCGGCTTATCTGGCGCATGACCAGCGCGTCGGCCTGGACATCGAGACGGGCAAGGTAGCAACCGATATTCAGATTCTGAATGACCCGCTGCTGGATGACGGCGACATAACGAAACACCTCAAGGCCTATCGGGCCAAGGTGAAGGAAGTGGCCGACGTGAAGGAGCTCGTCGCCGCTATCGTTGGCGGTGACAAGGCTGCCGGCTCGGTTAACGGCTTCGACCAGGACGAACGCAAGAATGGCGACAAGGCCTACGAAGCGATGCTGAAAGCCAGCGGGCCGGAAAACGCCGAAGTCGTGACTCAGGCCTTCGTTGCCGGGACCGGCTATGTTCCGAAAGACGTTCAATCGGTCCTGCGCCAAGGTGCGCTATCGACCGATGCGGCTGTCTTCGCCTCGGCAATGTCTCGGGCTGACGCTCTGGAAGCTCTGGCTCCTATTTCCTTCGGCGCGTTCGAAGGCGGTGCTGACGTGCGCGAAAAGCTCGGGCTCTATCGCCATTTCGTCAATGACCGGCAGATGTCGGGCGAAGCCGCTGCGGAACGCATAATCCGCATGAAAGACCCGGCGCAAAAGGTGAACCGGGAGATTTTGAAGCCGGAAGCGGACAAGTTCGTCAAGACGTTGACGGTCGATCAAGTCACCGCGGAATTTGACCCTGGCGTCTTCGGCGCTGAACCGGGCGCAGGTGTGATGCCGGTGCAAGTGAATGGCCTCCTGGCCGAATACCGGGAGATTGCCGAAGAGAAGTTTTATGAAGCGGGCGGCGACACTGGCGCGGCTAAGGCGCTGGCGCTGACCGAACTCAAGACGCGCTGGAACGTCAGCAACGTTTCCGGCAAGCCGAACCTGATGCGGCTCCCGCCCGAAATCCACTATCCCGCGATTGACGGCGGGCACGAATACCTTCGCACCGATGCGCTCAAGACGGCCGAAAGCTACGTGGCCGACACGTTTCCGGGGCGCGTTGTCGAGAACGTGGCAATCGTGCCGGACAAGGCGACACGGGCCGATATCGAAATGGGCAGGCCTCCGCGCTATCGCCTGTTCTATCAATATCAGGAAAACGGGCAGACGCGCTTTGATGAAGTGTTCGAAGGCCTGTGGGGTGTCGATACCAAGGAACTGAAAACTCTCGGCTCTACGGCTCAAGAGAACGCAAGGAATCGCTTCCTGCAAACCCGCTCGCGCAACGACACGGCCAACCAAGTCGAGCGTGACGCTGCGGTCGAGGCCGAACGCGCGCTAGACGAAACGGTCGGGCCGGACTGGATGAAGGCGAACGCTGCTGCTGCTGCGCGTGAGCGTGGCCGCATGGACGCTGACACGGTGCGCGCGGGCGTTCCTGTGGTGGAACCCGCCGCGCCTGAACCTATCGACCCGGCGACACTCCCTGACACTCCTGGCATGGCGCGCAAGCGCACGATTGACCGGGCGGTGTGGGGCGAAGGCGTCGGGCCGCAAACCTCTGACCCGCTACAGCGGAAGGGTCCGAAATAGTGCCGATTCTCACCTATCCAGAAGACAGGCCGGCGCTCGCCTCCTTCCGTGGCATCGACTACGGGCAGGGTGTGGAAGAGGCTGAACCGACACCTGCGCTGTCGGCGACGCTCGGTGCTGCCTTCCGGCAAGACAACGTCGTGGGCTCGATCGCCAGCAACAAGCTCGCCGGCATCGACCTGGCGGAACCGGAAGACGGCTTTACCGGCGATGTCGCATGGCGCGAAATCGAGGGCACGCCTTACGAAGAGCATTGGGACCGTTTCAGCACGGTTTTTAATCGTCCGGCCTTCAACGCCATGAAGGCGCAAATCGACATGGAAAGCGAAGACCGGCGCACGCTCGCGGCCTCGGGTTGGGCTGGCGTCGCTTCGTCTTTCGGGGCTGCCGTGTTCGATGTGCCTTCCCTGATACCTGGCGGGGCGCTGGTGCGTGGTGCGACTGCCGGGGCTACCGTGGCAAGGTCGGCGCTCTCAACCGCTGCTGCGGGCGCGCTAGGTGCCGGCGTGTCGGAACTGGCATTGCAGGCGACACAGCAAACCCGGCCGCTGGAAGAAAGCGCGCTGGCCGTTGGCGGCGGCGCGGTCCTGGGCGGCCTGCTCGGTGCCGGCGTCGGGGCGCTCTATTCCAAGGCTGAACGTGCTGCGGCTCTACGCGTCATGTCCGAAGCTGCTGCAAAGCGCCGGGCCGAAGACCAGAACCTGGCCGAACTGCGCGACGGTATCGCCGAAGGGCAAAGCGAAGGGCAAAGCGCTGGCGCTGCTGCGGTCGACCGTCCTGTGCTGGAAGACTTCGACATTGCTGGCATGGGTGCCGCTGTGGTCGGCAAGGCTACGGCCAAGCTGAACCCGCTCCTACGTGCCGCACAAAGCCCGTCTGCGGTGCATCGGTCGATAATGTCCGAAATGGCCGAAACCGGCTATTACCTGGAACGCAACGGTCGGGGCGAAGGAAGCCTGGCGGTGGAAAGCACGGTCAAATATTGGGACCGTGGCGCGCTGACCCAAGGCCTGACCGGCATGAAGAGGATATTCGACGAAGGGCGCAAGAAAGGCCTCGGCCTGACGCCTGACAAGTTCCGGGAAGCAGTTTCCTTCGCGATGCGTCGCAATGACGAAGACGCGATGAACCCTGCCGTGGCTGACGCTGCCCGTCAGTGGCGCGCTACGCTGTTCGATCCGCTGAAGGATGAAGCCATTGAAGCCGGCATCCTGCCTGCTGACGTGCAAGTCAAAACGGCGACCTCCTACCTGACCCGTCTCTGGAATGCGCCTCGGCTCAATGCCGGCGAAGGCAAGTTCAAGGAAATTGTGCGTCCGTGGCTCGATGACCAGCTTTCGCAATTGGAGTTCAAGGCCGACGAAATCAAGATCGGCAACCGGATTGTTGACGCGGAAAAGACCCGCGAATCTTTCGAAAAGGCGTCAACCCGGCTGGATAGCCTGGAAGACCGCTTAAACGAACGCAAAGGCGTCAGGGAGCGCAAAGGGAAGGCGCTGGAAGAGTTGCGGGGCACGCGCTTTGCCGTGATGGCGCAACGCGCTCCTAAGCCCCTGGTGCAGGCTCTGCGTGGCGCTGACGAAACGCAGGCGATGATTGACGTGGTGCGGGACGCTCGGAAGGCCGAACGCTCGGCGAACAAGAAAAAAAGCTTCGGCGAACGCAACCCGATCCTGGCGACCATCAGGGCGAAGGGCGGCGCTCGCGTCGGCTCCAAGCTGGATAATGAACTGCGCGCCATGGGCGTCACGCCTAAGACCAACCCCGGCTTGTTCGTGAAGCGTGGTGGCATCGGCGATGTCGACAATTGGGTGAAGTCGGAAGACGAGATATTCGCCGATCTGCCCGACGATGGGGCCGGCTATGTCGACCCGGTTGCGCTCATGGAAGCGCTGCGCGATGAACTGTCCGGCAACCCGCTGCGCACCGCTGACGAACTGGCGGCCGATGACATCCTGGAAAACCTCGATGCCGTTGCAAGCGAATGGCTGGCAAGCGTGGGCCTGCCTGAGAATGCCAGGGTGAAAGACGTGCGGGCGCTTATCGGTCGCGTGCTGGGCGCTGAAACCAATCTGGAAGGCATGGACAGCCGCATCTCTCGTTTCGAGCGTGAGATTGAAGAGTTCGACGAAGCAACCGACCGCATCGTCAACGAACGCCTCATAAGCGATACCGAAGCCAAGACGATCCGCGAAGAGTTGAACAAGCTGGAAACCGAACTGGAAGCGGTGGCTGATCTGGCGAACGCCTCGCCGCGTGTCTCGCTCGTCGTCGACTATGCCACGACCCGCCGCGACCTGTTCAAAAACAAACTGACGGAACGGACGCTGCGCAAGCGTGTCGACGCTCTCAAGCGGTTGGAAGCGGAAGGCAACGCGAACGATGAAATCCTGGCGGAACTCGCCGCGAAGTCGACCGACCTGGGCCGGCTGCAAGCGGCTATCGAAGGATTGAAGGCGAAGGCCGACAAGCTGGAACCGATGGTCCCCAAGGTGAAGCAGGAACTGCCGGAATTTCTCTCGCCGGAAGACCGGGCCGATTACGTCAATGGCATTGTCGATGACATTTTCAGCCAGCTTACCGGGCGGGCCAATCGCGGCATGCCGTCCTATGACATGACGGTTTCGGCTCGGGGGCCTTTGAAGGAACGAACCTTCAACATCCCTGACCATCTCGTCGAGGAATTCCTAGAACACGATATCGAATTGATCGCGCGCCGGTATGCCCGCGTGATGGCGGCCGATGTGGAACTGGCGCGGCTAGACCGTCGCCTGGGCGGTCCTGGCAAGCCGGACCTGGGCGGGCAAATCGATCGCATTCGCGGCGACTATAACGACCTTCGGACAAACATCATCGATTCGGCGCTGGACCAGGCCGCCAAGGAAAAGGAACTGGCTCGGCTGGCGAAGCGTGAGCGCAACGACGTTGACGACGTGGCGGGCGTTCGTGACCTCCTGCGCGGCCAATACAAGGTCGACAGTCAGCATACGAACTTCGCGCGGGTGCTGCGCGGCGCTAGCACGTTCAACTACATTCGCACGCTCGGCGGCGTCCTGGTGTCTTCCCTGACCGATGCCGTCCGGCCTGCGATGGTGCACGGCATGGGCCGCTATATGTCCGAAGGCATTGCGCCGCTGATGACGAATCTCAAGGCGGTCAAGCTTTCGGTCGAGGATGCGAAGCTGCTGGGCGCTGTGACGGAACGGACGCTGCAATCTCGCCTCGCGACCATGGCGGAACTCGCTGACCCTTATGCGATGAACTCGCCGTTCGAACGCTTCCTGGACAACGCGTCAAACATCTTTTCGAAGATGACGCTGCTGCCGTGGTGGAACGACATGCACAAGTCGATTGCCTCGGTTCTCGTCCAGAACCGCGTTCTCAAGAACACGTTGGTCGACTATGAAAAGCTGGATCCCAGCGAACTGCGTTACATGGGCTTTCTCGGCGTCGACAAGTTCATGGCCGAACGGATTGCCAAGCAATTCCAGGAATTCGGTCAAGTCGATGGGAACGTGCACATTCCCGGCGTGGAAGAGTGGACCGACGAGGGCGCGCGCCGTGCCTTCGCTGCGGCTCTCAACAAGGATGTGGATTCGATCATCGTAACAAAGGGCGTCGCTGATGTGCCGCTCTTCTCGCATACGCCTGCCGGCCGCGCTCTGCTCCAGTTCAAAACCTTCGCGCTGGCGTCTAATCAGCGCGTTCTCATGCGCGGCTTGCAAGACGGTCCTGGCTCGGTGATTACGGGCATCGTCGGCATGTCGGCAATCGGAACGCTGATCTACTGGCTAAAGCAGAATGAGGCCGGCCGCGAAGTTTCGGACAATCCCGGCACGCTGATGGCGGAAGGCCTGGACCGCTCGGGCATCTTCTCCATAGGCTTTGAAATCAACAACACCTGGGAAAAGCTGGGCGGGTATGGCCTCTATCGGCTGGCCTCGGGGCGCTTTGCCAGCAAGACGCAACAGCAACCGGCCTCGCGCTATGCCACTCGCGACACGTTCGGCGCGCTGCTCGGGCCTTCATTCCAGCTTGGTTCTGACGTGGCTCAAACACTCGCGCTGCCGGCGCGCGTGACAACGGGTCAATCGGACCTGGCCCCGGCAGACATAAACCGCATGGTAGGCCTGACGCCTTTCCAGTCACTGCCTTACTGGCGCTGGATAATCGAAGGCGGCGGGTTTGCGGGCTTTAGCCTGAAAGACAACGCAGCTTTCCGGGGAATCGAGCCGGAGTTGAAGGCGCTGGTGGATCAATAACTAGGGAGTTGGAAGCCGTGGCCGCTGAGCAAAAGCGCGCTTCCGAACCCGATAGCCCCAATAATCGCCCACGCCGCGAGCCTGTAGCGGAGCCACGGATTGCATTCCGCCCATTTCATCAGGGCGGGCGCAATGAACATCAACGAAAAGAAGCCGGCCGTCCCGGCTGCGGCCCGTCCCGAAATGCTGGCCAAGAGCATGACGACAGACGCGGCGACTAGCAAATAGACGACGACGAGTAGCCGCATCGCCGTGTCACCGTACCTCGCCCACTGAATAAACCGCTGCGCTGCGGATAACCGCACGGGCTTTCGAAAATATTCCATCTGTCTCTTCGCCATGGCCTCCCGCTCGGCGGGCGTCATCGTCACTCCAAAAGCTTCCATCTGCCTTCCCTCACCCTCGCCGAAAGCGAGGCCGCTTTCATTTAAGGAGCCTTCAAATATGGCAACCTCGGCTGTCGACCAGATTACCGGCAACGGTGAAACCGTAGCATACAAGGCTCCAGTGCGGCTAGCGACCACGGGGAACATCGCTCTCAGTGGTTTACTGACCGTCGATGGCGTCGTGACGGTGGCTGACGACCGCGTGGGCGTGATTGCCCAAGCCGACCAGAAAGAGAACGGCATCTATATCGTTTCGTCTGGCGTCTGGCGTCGGGCTCGCGACTTCGATTCCAGCCGCGATGTGACGAAGGGGACGCGCTTTGCCGTCACTGATGGCGCGACGCTCGCCGGCTTCGAATACCGGATCACGACGGCCAACCCGATTTCGATTGGAACGAGCAACATCGTTTTCGCCCGCGCCGATCTGGTGGTCCAAGCGGGAGTGGAAGTAGCCCGGGCCGAAGCGGCGGCGGACTTGGCGGAGGATTGGGCTGAGGGGACTGTACCGGGCGGCGTCGGAACAAAATCGGCCAAGGAGTGGGCGGCGGAAGCCGCCGCTTCCGCCGGATTACTTATACCTGAGACGGTAACAGCGAACGCCTATACGCCTGTTCTTGATGACGGAAACGATAAGCTAAAGCGGCTAGTCGATCCGACTGCTGTTGCACTGACAATTCCGCCAAATTCGGCTGTTGCGTTTAGTATCGGAACAGTTCTGTCCTTTGAGCAGTCGGGCGCGGGTCCAGTGACCATTGCTGGTGACGTGGGCGTCACGGTTCGCACACCGGCAGGCCAGTCCGCCGTCTCGGCAGAGCAATATTCGGTGTTTCAGCTCGTGAAGATAGCAACCGATGAGTGGTTGCTGTTCGGCGCGCTCGTATCAACCCAAACCGGATATCTTCTCGGCTCGACGCAAGTGTTCACGGCGTCCGGCACGTGGACGAAGCCGGCGGGGTGCGTTGCTGTCGAGGTCGAAGTGGTGAGCGGCGGCGCTGGTGGCGGCGGTGTTGCTGGGCAGGCGTCGGAAGTCGCGGTCGGCGGCGGCGGTGGTGGTGGCGGTTACGGGCGTAAGTTCATCACGTCCGGCCTTGGTCCAACCGAGGTGATCACGATTGGAGCCGGTGGCGCTGGTGGCGTTGGCGGTCTCGCTGGGACGAACGGCGGCACGTCTTCGTTCGGTGCGCATGTATCTGTGACTGGCGGCATTGGCGGCGGCACGATGGTATCTGGCACGTCGCACACGACTTCAACAGGTGGAGCGGGCGGCATTGCGTCCGGTGGAAGCATCAATGCGGTCGGCGGGGCTGGAACCCGCGGCATTAGGTTAAGCGCCACGACAAGCGCCGGATCGGGTACTGGCGGTTCCAGCCATTTTGGCAATGGCGGACAGAACAATATCAACAACGCCGGCGCCCCCGGAACAGGCTACGGCGGCGGCGGCGGCGGCGGCGCGGCCAATGCGTTGGTTAACAGGGACGGCGGGGCCGGAACGAGCGGTATCATCATTGTCAGGGAGTACTACTGATGCAGTTGCGTGCCGGGGCAGTAGCTTACGGCGGCGTGAAGCTGTTTGTTCGCACGCCTAATGTAGGATTGGAGCCTATCGAACTACTAACGTGGCAACGGACTGTCGCTCCCGTTTTTGCTCCGCCCGCGACTGGCTGGTCGGCAGAGAATGTCTACACGCCTGTTCTAGCCCGCAATTTAAACGGAACGCCGTATCGCGACGGCTCCAACAACCTGTACCTCTACTACAACGGGGATAACAATGTCGGGACCGATTACGATCAAGTTGGCTTGGCGACAGGTCAAAATCTAAATAGTCTGACCGCGTGGCCGACAAACCCCGTCATTCCTTTAGGGACGTTTCCGTCCGTGGATGCCGGGGATGCGCAGATTTGCAGCGTGTTCCATGACGGCACGGAGTTCATCATCTACTATCAAGGAAACTCCACGCAGCCGGGTGACTTTACAACCGGCGATAAGGTGAGGCTTGCGCTCGCGACATCTCCCGATGGCAAGGTGATCACGAAGCTGGGGCAGGTAATCGGCCCCGGCCCCGATGGCGACGCCGAAGACCTCTACTGGTTCAAGCTGATCCCGGCGGGCCACGATGGATTACCCCGCATTTACTATGCGGGGAAAAACGCATCCCTTGTATTCGGCTTGATGGCCGCCGTGTCTGTTTCCGGTAGTCTGAAAGGGCCGTGGACTAGAGTTTCAAACGCCCATCTGTTTGAGCATGGAACAACTGTCCTCGGCGATGCGTGGTTTGCCAACGGCCTCTATCACTTCCTTTACGCACCGTTAACCGCTGGCGAAGGCATTCAATATGCCACATCAGCCGATGGCGTGACGATCGTTCGTCGGCGAGAGCTTCTACCGCGAAGGTCCGGAGAGTGGGACTCAAACCCATATCACGCCGCATGGGTGGTGGTGGATGGCGTGAACTACCTGCTCTACAACGGAGCGCCCGGCGTCGGCATTGGCTATTCATCTGCCGGTTAGCTTGTGGCGTGTTCATCAGACCCGCTTTATTCCCGGATGCAGGTAAGCCGGCGGGGTCTGCATCCAAGGTGCTTTGTCGCCTGTGATGGCCTCAATGGCCGTGACGATTGCCGCATTCAGTTCTGTTAGTGCGCGGGAATGGTCGCATGACGGCGCTATCACCGGAGCGCAGCAGGCGCGGTGCAGTTCCGTTGCTGCTTGCACGAAACGCTCGATTTCTGGCTGGGTGAGGTAGGTAAGCTTCTTACGCCTGGACATGGCTATCTCCGATGGGTTGAGAATCGCCGCACTAGGACATTATTCCTCAGGAGCTGGGCCGCCGCAAGGCATCTAACCCGTTCTCACTTGGCCAATCACCAGCACCTCGGCGGGGTAAAGGATTTCAGGCAGTCCCTCGGGCTGTCGGGTCCAGTACTCAACCGCCGGTGCAGGGATATAGTCGACGTACGGCACGATAGGCCGTTCGGAGGAGATGAGATAAAAATCGCCCCGATGAAACGTTGCAACCTCTCCGATAGGCGCAACTTCGAAAATCCGATTGTCCGGTCTATACTGATCCCTGAACGTCCTTGCGTGCTCCAGCGTTTCGCATAGAAAAATGCAAGCCAGTCTGGAGGGGAGCCGAGGGTCAATGGCAATTCGAGCCGCTTCGATAGCCATCTCCCACAACAACACTTGCAACTGATTTGGCAATGGTCCTCCTGGCCCAAAATTCCGCATTTGCTGACCCCAGCGGCCTGGAGTCAGCACATCCTCTGGTGACAGTTCTTGATCGCTTACGTGAAAGAATGTCATGCCTTTATACCGCCCAATCCTGATCGGTGATGACAACCGTCCACCGCCCAAACCCATCAAGCGTAAGCGGTCGTTCCTCAGGCCTCTCTATTCGGCGGCGACAAGCGCGTCCAGGTAGGTGGTCTTGGTGCCGGGGATGAACTTATCCAGCGAGACGGTTTCGAAGGTGTCGTATTCGCGGTTGTAGGCTCGCAGATACACCTTCGCCTGCGCCGCCATGTCATTGACGTTGATCTCGCCTTCTAGGATTGCGAGGCAAAGACTGTTCACCACATCGTCCCTTATGAAGCGCGGAAGGCCGCTAGGCAGGGCAGCGATGGCGCGGCGGTAAACCTCGTCTGGAGAAGTCCGAACTCGGGCGATTGAGCGCTGTTGCGCCATATACCTACGGTTAGATTCCCTGATCTGCTGCTTGTGATCAAAGCGGTATTTCGCCCAACGAGCTTTGGTCTCGGTCTGGTGCTCGGCAACGTACCGCTTTTTGGATTCGCGTAGTTCATCCCGGTGCGTCTCTCGATACCGGCGCATATAAGCCTTGCCCTCTTCGGACTGACGGCAACGTCTCGCATACTCACGACGCCCCGCCTTGTATTCCTCAGTGCGCACTCGCTGTCGGTCATACTCGCGACGCCATTCCTTACAGCGCACTCGCTTCTTCGCAGGCATGGGTTTCTCCCCAATGACGGGTTGCTGCCTGCTCAGTACATCCGGCGCAGCTAGGCTCCGCCTGCTTGGTTAACAACTAGTTAAACCGGGCCTCCTTCCCACACCTGACGAACTGGTCTGCTTTCGGCGGAAAGGGCAAATCTATGGATCGAGCCAAATTCTATGCCGTTCTCCGGGAGCGCAATTCCGGCCTGTTCGGAACCTCGCTTTCGAAGTCTCAAGTCGCCGGCATGGAAAACCTGCTGAACGTTTGGGAACGGTACTACTCGGCCGACCCACTGGACCAGTTGGCTATCAGCCTCGCCACCTCCTACCTCGAAACGGCGCACACAATGCAGCCGATCAAAGAGCGCGGCGCGCGGGCTTACTTCGACAAATACGAACCTGGAACACGCCTCGGGAAAATCTTGGGCAACGTCTTGCGTGGCGATGGCTACCGCTTTCGCGGGGAAGGGCATGTCCAGAACACGGGGCGGGGCAATGCTCGCAAGGCTACTCAACGCCTCAATGACGTTTTTCGTCTTGGCCTTGATCTTGAGAGCCGACCGGAGATGCGCGGCGATCCGTTCGTCTCAGCGCATTCCCTGTTCCTCGGATGCCGTGAAGGCTGGTGGACCGGCAAGGCCTGGGGCGACTACCTGGACGGCATCGACGAAAGCGACGCGGAAGACCTTCGGGAGTTCATCAACTCGCGCCATGTGGTCAATGGGCAGGACAAGGCCGCACTGATTGGCGGCTATGCGCTGGCCTTCGAACGCGCGCTGAAAGCGGCGGGCTACAGGCCCGGCAAGGCTGTCCCCGCACCATCGAAGCCGACCAAGCCTTCAACGCCTCCAGCGCCTGCCTCTGATGGCTGGCTGACATGGTTCCTCGATCTGCTGAAAGGAATATTCTGATGGAACGGTTTACCGCGCGTGCGCGCAAATACCTCGTCGCTGGCCTCGGCATCGGTCTGCTGATCGGCCTGCGGCATCTCGACATCGACATACCTGGCCTACCTGACATCGTGCGTGAC
The DNA here is from genome assembly GCA_035941355.1 of Pseudaminobacter sp. Lineage (GTDB taxonomy): Bacteria > Pseudomonadota > Alphaproteobacteria > Rhizobiales > Rhizobiaceae > Allomesorhizobium. The sequence continues at coordinate 4,158 of DASZDZ010000055.1, read as the reverse complement.
CTGATCGTCGGCGCTGTCGCTATGGAAGCCGTCTATCAAGCGCCGAATGCAGGGGAAGCCTAAATGAACGAGACGCCGCAACGCATGGCCGAACTCTCCGAAGAGACACGGGAGTTCCTGAACGACCTGAGCAAGGAAGACATTGCCACGCTGAAAACCGGCCTGCCAATCATCCGGGCGATTGTCGGTTTCGGCAAGGTAACGAAGTGGCTGGCGATAACGACGCTCGGCGTGGTCGTCGGCGTCGTTCTGTTGTGGGAATCGGTTGTGAAGATTGTCGCCTGGCTACGGCCTGCGGCCTAATCCCGCGCCGGCCGGGCCTGCCGGCTCCAGCATAAAGGAGCGACTATGACCATGAACCTGCATCCGCCTACCGATGTGGTTTCCCGCTCTTATATCGTTCCGAAGCGGCGACAATAGTTCCCCGCCTTCCTCGATCTATCAGGCCTGCTCCGGTTCTCCGGGGCGGGCTTTTTGGTTTTTTAGGTGTCCATGAAAACGCCGGAACTGCATTTCACTTGGTCAGGCGTAGCGGGCTGTGGCTGGCTATATGCTTGCTGACGTTCTGCTTCGCTTTGGCAGATCGGTCGCTCAAGGAGTTGGTAGCCTCGGCTTGCTAGGCAGCGTGAGAGAAATCGGTCGCGCAGCTGTTGATTTTGATCATGGGTGGATGAGGTCGCGGGAATGTTCACCGCTCCCACGCGGTTGCAACTGGTGTAATTCCCAATCGTCGAGCATTGCACGGTTCCCGGATTGTAGTAGCCGCCGCTCGTTTGCGTGGCCATAGCTTGAGGGATGACCTGTAGGGATTCGATCTTGCATTGGTCAAATGCGAACTGCCGCTCAGGATGTGTCGTACCCGGCTTGAAGGTCACTAGTGTCGGACCCGTCTGGCATCCGGCGATTGCCATCAAAATCACAATCGGTGCCGCTCGCGACGCGACTTTCTGCATTTTCCCCTCCCCAGAAGCTTAACCCGCTACAACCGTATACCGTCTTCGCTTCCAATCATAGGTAGCGCCAACCGGGACGGTGAAGCCTTTGCGCGGCTTTTTCTTCCCGGCTTCCTGCTGGCGCTTTGCCTTCCTGACCATCGGCAAGTCCTGCTTGTGGGTCTTGACCTGGGCGCATGCGAAGTGGGCCGGGCCGCAATTGGTGTTCGTGTCAGGGCCTAGCAGGGCCAAGGCGCGCTTGTGTTCGATAATCCAGCGGTCGTTATGGCGGTGAACTGGATCCCCGCAAATGCAGCACGGCGCGACGTTGTGCGCGGTGCAGTTCTCCGAAAAGATATGCTGCCGGCGCTTCTCGCTCATGCGGGCGCGTGGTGTGTTCGCGGTCATTGGCCGAACTCTTCTCGGATTCGCCCGTCCAAGGCTTCGCGGTGCATCGCTGCATCCTCGGTGCGTCCGTCTAGGTCCGCCTTCCAGATTTCAACGTGAAGCCAGAATGCGCCTCCCGGCTGCATGCCGTCGAGGTACGTTTGATGCCAATGCCGGGGCGGGCTTCTTCCGTCGACAATGGCGCGAAGCTCGCCGTCCGCGATGTGCTGGTTATTGAAGTCGGCGCGCAGAAACTTCGCGAGTACGTAGGAACGGACGCTGCCGGGGTTGTAATAGACATTCATGCCGCCCGGTGTCTGGATGTGCCTGTAGGTCCATCCCTTTCGGCGGCATGCACTCCAAGCCGCTCGCGCGACCGATACGCGGTGCTTCTTCTCGGCCCGGTTCGATCCGGGATAGCAGGCCGCAACCATATCGGCGACCAGCAACATATCGTCTTGCCGCTCGTCCATCATCTTTTCGATGACCTGTTGCACTCGTCCCGGACCTCTGCTCATGGCCTAAGTGTTTCCTTCGTGCCAGCCTGCTTCAATGGAAACACTTATCAGTTGTCGGGGTCGCCGCTCTGCTGGATCAAAACCATATCCACGATACGCCGGATGGCCTCGGCCCTGGGGGGAAGGTCCGGCTGCTTCCGCCGCCAGTCGTCAAGCCTCTGTATGAAGTCGGCGCTAGCGCGCATCTCAAAGCGAACGGTTTTCATAAAATCCCTTTCTCATTTCCTGACGAAGGTAACACGATACGTTATTTACGGCAAGTACGTACAAATTAGCTTGACGGCCATGGTTAACCGGGCCTAACGTATCTTCCGTACACGACGTACCTCAAAGGAGTTACCAAATGACGAACAATGTTGTTCGGACTGCCGCCGAAGGCATGCCTGATGTCAACCGCCGCCGCCTGCTTCTCGGCCTCGCCTCGGCCTCTGCCGTTGCCGCGACCGTCTCAATCCCGCAGGCTGATGCAACGCCGCTGGAAAATCCCGAACTCATCCGGCTTGGCAACGAACTGCCAGCATTCGAACGGGAACACCAAGACGCTGCTGCGGCCCTCAAAGCCATCAAGGCGGAATGGCGGCCGCTCTGGCCGCTCGCTCCCGAGGAAATCGTGTGCCGCACCCGCTACTACGGCGACGAAATAGAGCGCGGTCTGTCAGGCGGTTCTCTGACGCGGCGTGGGGAAGAGCGCCCGTTGCGCGTCCGTTCGGAGCAAGAGCTCGTGTGGTGGCAGGGCCAATGCGAAGGCGATCTAGCCAGCAAGCGCGTCAAGTGTGAAAAGCGTCGGGCTCGGCTCCGTCAAAGTGTGAAGGAACTCAAGCAGCAAATTCGCATCGCAAAGAAGTATGAAGCCGAATGCGCCCGCATAACGACGGCTTCCGGCATTCGTGCTGGGGAAAAGCGTGAAACCACCGCTGCTATAGCGCTGACGAAACACGTAGACGCCATCATGGCGCAACCCGAAACGTCCATGGCTGGCCTCATGGTCAAGGCACAGGCAATGTCCGCGTGGAAGAGCGCCGACATTTCCATTATTGGGATGCTAGAGGCGAAGGCTTGGGGTCCGTCGTTCGCTGCCTCACTCATTCGGCTTTCGGAAGGCGGTGCAGTATGACCCGCTCCGTTTTCAACCTAACCACCGACATGGAAATCCCGCTGGCGACCATCGACGACCTGTGCTCGGCCTTGTGTTTGCTCTCCGAAGCGATGGACAGTGAACAAGGCGTCGTCGTGCTGCGCCTCGCCATGCTGGCGCAAGAGCAGTGCAAGGCGGTAGAGGCCAAGCGGTGCGAGCTGTTCCGGCTGTCGCACCCGCACCGGGAAGCGTTTGACAAGGACGGCTGGCCCGGCGAAGCGGCGAATGGGGGTGGCGCGTGACTGTCGCGCTGGCGCTCTGCGGCTTGGCCGCTGCCTTCGTGATAGGTTTCCTTCTCGGCGACCGGCGCGGCGTGAAGCAGTGCAACGCCATCCTCGACGAAAACATGCGCGTGGTCATGAAGGCAATCCAGGAGCCGCGTTTCGAACTGGACGGCAACGAGAACGAGACTGCGGCGCATACGGTCCACTAGGGTGCGCGTCGCCAATTCGAATTAGGGGTGGGATTGGGGATTTTCCCCGGTCTTTTCAGAATACCAAGTAAGTTCAAGACTTTAGGCAAGGGTGCTGGCGGAGAGGAAGGGATTCGAACCCTCGAGAAGCTTTTGACCTCTACTCCCTTAGCAGGGGAGCGCCTTCGACCACTCGGCCACCTCTCCAGCGCACCGCTGGATAGAGAAAACGGACGCCACAATCAATAAGGCCGCTTTATTATATCGAAAATAACCGCAGGCCGCATCTCGAGGTTTCGCGCGCCTGGCGCCCGGGCATCAACCGATTCGTCAGCGCGAATCGCACAAAGCCAAGGGTTTCCGGCGTTTTCCAGCTCATTTCAGCGTGGCCCTGGCTCCGCATGATTAACGAGTTCTTTCCGGCCGGCGATAAATCGTGTCATTTGTGCCACAGCGATGCGGGATAGCGTGCCGTCATCGCCGCCGAGGCAACGATCATGGTTGAACGCCGTCCCCCCGTGAGTATTGTCGGTCTCGAGGAAGGGGCGTGCATGCGCATCTTTTTCGACATTGGGGATGGGGCAGGGAAAGCTGTCCTTCAGCAAAAAATACCCAGACCCGCTTTTTAACTTTTGACTGGAGGTCAGAAAATGAACATTAAGAGCCTTCTTCTCGGCTCAGCTGCGGCTCTCGTCGCAGTTTCCGGCGCACGCGCGGCCGATGCGGTCGTGATCGCTGAACCGGAGCCCATGGAATATGTGCGCGTCTGCGACG
>DASZDZ010000054.1:0-8120 GCA_035941355.1 Pseudaminobacter sp. | reverse complement strand
CGACCGTGGAAAGAACGGCTCGATCCGCCGCATCTGCGCCGGAGACAGGAGCAACAAATCACCCATGGTGGCCACCTCCAGCCACCTTGAATCACTGCCGCTCCTTCAATTCAACAAAATTAATGGGTCCTGACCCTAGCTGGCACCCTAAACCAATGACTGCTTCCCACACCTGAAGCAGCAGTTCTACAGCGGGCCGCTAACGCCCGCATTGGGTCAAATTTTCCGGTAATCGAACAGGAAGGGTGCGCCACATCTGGGCTTTCGCGGTCAGTGAAACGAAGATCCGTTTCGGACCCTTCGAGACGTTTGTAATCGCGTTGAATGGCGGTTACGGCGAAGCACACTCCGGCAGTCGCAGCGGCTTCTCGATCTTCGCGAGCTCTTCTGCCTTGGCGCAGTCCGCAAAGCCGGCGAGCCGCATGGTTTCGATCAACCGCTGGCGCTCCGCTTCATTGAATCCGGGCAGATTGACAAGTCCCTCGACGGTCAAATTGGGAAACCGCCTGAGTGCGTCCGTCACTGAGACCTTCGCCTCTTCAGTTCGGCCAAGAGCCGCCAGCGCGCCAGAACGCATCACCCAGTGTTTCCTTCCATAGTTTTCTGGCGTCAAGCGGTCCAGCATCCGCAGGGCATCCTCATACCGGCCCGCCATGAAATAGGCGTGAGTGAAAATCCTGGCACTCCACATCGGGAAACCGGGGTTGAGACTGATCGCCTTGTCGACCAGTTGCGCGCCGCGCTCAGGCTCGCCGAAGGTCGAGGCCCAATCGATATAGAAAGTCAGAACTTCGAACTGGCCGGGAGCGAGGCGCAGTGCGGTATCGAACTCTGCCTTGGCACGTTCAAGTTCTCCTTTATCGCCCAAAGTGCTCGCGTACACGGCATGCGCCTCAGCATCGCTCGGGTCGAGCTGGACGGCGCGCGCGGCAGCCTCGGCAGAGAGAGCCCGGTTCTTGTCGGGTTCAACCCCAAAACCAGCCAAGATAACATGGGAATGGCTAAGTTCGACCCAGGCGCGGGCAAGGCCGGGGTCGAGTTCGACCGCGCGGGTGAGCAGCCTGACGGCCTCCTCAACATCCGCCTGATTGACTTGCTCGAGTTTTTCGGTGCCGAGCAGATAAAATTCGTAGGCATTGAGATTCTCGGGCGGCTTTCGGTGGGCGGTGATGCGGCCGGCCTCCTGGACCAAACCTGCGCCGCCGCCGAGGCGGTTCGAAATCTGCTCGGAAATTTCGATCTGGATTGCGAACAAGTCCTCGTCCGGCCGGTCCCAGCGCTGCGACCAAAGGTGTTTGCCCGTTCTGGCGTCGATGAGCTGCGCGGTAATTCTTACGCGGTCAGACTGACGTTGGATGGAACCCTCGACCACAAATCCTGCGCCAAGCGCCTTACCCACGTCACTCGGCACGGCTGGTTTGTCCCGGTATTGTTCAGTCGAGTTACGGGCGATCACCTGGAATTCAGGGAACCCCGCCAGATCGGTGATTATGTCCTCAGTGAGGCCATCGGCGAGGCGTCCGGTCGCCTCGTCGCCGCCATAGTTGTCGAACGGCAGCACCGCTACCGACGGTTTGCCGCTTACTGTTGCAGTCGGCCAGAATTGCCAGACCGTCCCGGCCAAAACCAGAATCAGGATTGGCACGGCTGCTGCTGCCCAAACCCAGCGCGGCGGCGATGACCGCGCTGGTTGGCGTGGGCCTTGTCCCTCAAGGATGACGCGGAAGGCCTGCACCGGTTCGGCGAGATTCTTCACCTTCTGCTCGCCCATCGGCTCGAAGCCGAAAGCCAGCTTCTTCTCAACCTCCCTGGCAACCTTTCCCGAGACACAGATGCCGCCCGGGTCTGCCAGCTGCTGAAGCCTGGCCGCGACATTGACGCCCTCGCCATATCGGTCCGCGCCCTCGACGATCACCTCGCCGAGGTTGATGCCGATCCGCACCAGGATCTGTTCCACTGCGGGAAGCGAGGCGTTGCGCTCGGACAGGCCCCGCTGCAACGACACTGCACATTCGACGGCATCGACGACACTGCCGAATTCGGCGAGCATCCCGTCGCCCATCAGCTTGAAGATTTGGCCGTGGTGGCGGGCAATTTCGGGTTCGAACAGTTCCTTGCGTCCCGCACGAAGGCGCTCGAACGTACCGGCCTCGTCGCGCTCCATCAGAGTCGAATAGCCCACGACATCTGCGGCTAGAATCGCGGCAAGCTTGCGGTCCATTGGTGGCCTGGCCCCGGCGGATCATCGTATTGGTTGTTCCGATAAGAAACTGACCTCACCAGTGCTCAGCAAATCCCTACTTTCCGCGCGTTCATTGATGGCTGATGCGGCGACGGTTGACCAATGTCGTATTCTACCACGTTCAAGACATTCGAGCTTGCCTGCCGTAATGGCTCGTTTGGGTCATATTGAGACCATCTTGGCGGTAGAGTTGAACGTCCGCTTTTACGATCATCCCGCCGGAAGGAAGCCAGTCCGCTGCCGGCCAAATGTGAACTTCTTTGATCGTTCGTCTCCTTCCGGCCAATGGTGGTCAACAGGGAGAGATACGATGGGACGTTCACAATATGATCCTGCGGTGCAGGAGCGACGTGCCTGGAATGCAGGCAGGAAAGTCGGCGCGAAACGAGCGTTAAAACCTCGACAGATATGGGCAATCCGCTTCTTCCTCGATCGCGAACATCGATTGCGAGATCGCGCGCTGTTCGATCTCGCCATCGACAGTAAACTGCGGGGCTGCGATCTCGTGAAGATCAAGATCGGGACTTTGGTTCTGGGGCCAGAAATTCGGACCCGGGCGATTGTGGTGCAGCAGAAGACCGGTCGTCCCGTTCAATTCGAACTGATGGCTGACGCCCGAGCGAGCCTGCTCGCATGGCTCGAGCGACGTGGCGGCATGATCGATGATTATGCTTTCCCGAGCAGGATCGATCGTTCGGCTCACGTGAGCACGAGGCAATATGCCCGACTGGTCGATGAGTGGGTTTCGGCGATCGGTCTTCGCCGTGAAGAGTACGGCACGCATTCTCTGCGGCGGACCAAGGCGTCAATAATCTATAAGGCTACGGGCAACTTGCGAGCGGTGCAGATCCTGCTTGGCCACACCAAGATCGCGGACACCGTCCGGTATCTCGGCGTGGACATCGAAGATGCTCTCGCTCTAGCAGAGGGAACCGAGATCTGATCCCTTGAGCGGCTCCTCGGGTCAGCCGCGGAGCCGTCATTCCTGTTCTGCTATTGGCCTGCCGACCGAACGAGTGCCCTCAGTTGCGCCAGAGGCAAACTTTGCCTGGCTGCGAAAACAGATACGATGCCGTGCTGCGTGAGGTCGAGGTCGCGCCTCATCACGGAGAAGTCAACTTTGCCGCTTCCTGAAAGTAGCCATCGCCGGCTACCACACTGGATGTCGTGGTTGCGCCACCCCAGTCATGCGCGGCTGACCATCTTGGGAGATGTTCCGCAACCGTCGCCAACTGTGGACGACCTCGCCTGGAGTCCGCGGGAACATGCAAGATCTAGCAAAATCCTGTCATCCCGAATGACCCGTTACCATCCGAGACGTAGGAGCGCGCCCATCAACTGGGCGCACTCCGAAGCCGCGCAAATACGCTCCGCGCGATGTGGAACAGGTTGAGAGCAATGAAGAACACGTTCCACGCCACCACGTTAAGCAGTGGAACGGGCTGGCTGTAGAAATAGACTGCGAGGCAGGTTGCTGCGGTGACAGTCAGAATGCGCAGGCGCAGCATGTCCATCGTGAAGTAGGCGGTTACGTAGAGGAGGTTCGCCGCGTTCATGAGGATTTCCATGGGAGTGTTCGTTATGTGGCTTTGCAGAGGCAGCGCCCGGCAAATCCGGTTGCACAGGTATTCGGGCGTTCGCGTTTGGTAAGGGGCGGCAGCGCCGCCCAAACTTTTGCCCCCGTCGCGCCCGCGAAATCGGTAGGCTCCGCGGGCGGCAGTGTTAGTGGGCGTGAAAGTCCTCGACCTCGGGCGTCAGCATGATCGTGTTGATCGTGAGGCCCGCGTCCTTGAACGTTTCGATGCTGCCGACCTTCTCGCCCGCCACCAGGTTGATCACCGAGATCGAGCCGTCGTTCATACCGGGGATGTTGATGAGGCTGTTCTGCACGTAAGCGCGGCCACCGTCCGGCGAGAATACCAAGTGGTGGGCGCCGCCCGCCGCCTCGACGGCGTAGAGGTGCCTGGGCGAACGCGGGTCGGAGATGTCGAAGGCGTTGAGATGCCCCGGCAGCGCCGTGGTCACATAGGCCCGGTCGCCTGCGGCGTTGAAGTAGACCTCGAGCGCCATGCCCTGGCCGATCGCGGCGAAGTCGAAATCGCCACGGAACGAGAACGTTTCCGATTCCGGCTGCCATTCGGCGATCCAGATGCGACCCTCGACCATGTTGGTGATGTAGGCGACCGGCGGCTCGGCTCCGGGGACGAAGAACGCCTCGACGGGCGCAGTGCCCGAGGGCGACGGCTTGTCGGAGACTTTGTGCGTCGACAGGACCTTGCCGGTGCTCGGCTGGATGACCATGATCGACTCGCCGGCATCGGTCGGATCCTTCGGGTTGATGGTGCTCGTCACCAGCATCCGGTCGATGCCGTCATGGACGGTGATGCCGTGCGGATGGGGCTCGGGCAAGGCGATGGTGTCGAGCATCTCGTCTGTTTTCGCGTCGCCGACGATGACTACCGAGCTCCCCATGCAGGTGAGATACCAGCGGTCCTGCGCCTCCGAAAAGGCGACGTCCTCGCCCACGTCGCAGCCCGGCACGGGCACGACCTTCGTCCGATACGGGAAGCTCGTCACGTCGAGCACCCACAGCTCTGGGCGACCGAGCGAGGTGACGTAGGCCCGGTCGCGCGCGGGGTTGTAGAAGATATGGTGCGAGATCAGGTTCGGCGGCAGCGGAATCTGGGCGAGGATCTTGCCGTAGTCAGGCGCTGCCGGGTCGAGTTCGATGAAGGCGATGCCCTCCTGGCGGATCGCCTGCTGGCCTTTGGTTTCGTAGAGAACGAGCGCCGTCTGCTCCGCCTGCGCGGGGGTGAAGGACGCGGTGAGCGTGGTGGCCACGGCGATCGCGGCGGTTGCAAATGTCTTTCTCATTGTCGTTTTCCTTGTGTTTCTCACTCGATCGAAGAGAATGAGTTGCCGACTTCGCGCGCCCTTCACGCGAGAAGCGGGGAGCCGTCCGGATTTTGGGACGGGACGGTGTCTCGAATGGATTGGCGGGGTCCGCCGGAATGTCAGCGAGCGGACATTGCCATTTGGCCGCGCGCGACGCGCCCGATGTCAGATCGCGTCAGGCCGATGTCCTTGAGCTGTGCATCGGAGAGTTCGTGCAGCAGCCCGGCGTTGCGGCGGGCGCGGCACCTGGAGAGCAGGACCGCAAAGGCGGCCGGCGTCAGTGCGAGGCTGGTGCGCATGGGTGTCGTCTTTCTTTGGTCGGGGAGATGCAGCGCCTTAGCGCCGCACCTCGAAGATGAGGTTGAACGGGGTTTCGGCGGCGCGGCGGAAATGCGTGAATCCCGCCTTGCGGAACACTTCGGCCAGGCGCGCCTGGCCCGCCTGTGCGCCCAGCACCATGTTGCCGCCTTCGGAAACCGCATGCGCGCAACAGATCACGGTCGATGCCGAGTAGTAGAGCTGCGCCACAGGCGACAGGTTGTCCTTGACGTGGTCGTGGGCGAACGGCTCGACCAGCAGCACTGTGCCGCCGGGTGCGAGCGTCCTGGCCGCATGTCGCGCGGCCGCGACCGGGTCGCCCAGATCGTGAAGGATGTCGAAGAAGCAGATCAGCCCGTATTGCCCGTCGGCATAGTCGTCGGCGCGGGCAAGTGCGTAGTCGATCTGGTCCGACATGCCCGCGGCCTCGGCATGGCGCCGCGCCTCGTCGAGCGATGCGGCATGCGTGTCGAAGCCATGAAAGCGCGAGTTCGGAAATGCCTGGGCCATCAGCAGCGTCGAGTGCCCATAGCCGCAGCCGACATCGGCGACCGCGATGCCGGCCTCGAGCTGGTCCACCACGCCATCCAGCGCCGGCAGCCATTGCGGCACGAGCGCGGCGCGGTAGCCATTGCGGTAGAACGCCGCCGAGCCGCAGGAGAGCCGCCCGTCATGCTCGCCCCAGGCGATGCCCTTGCCGGTTCGAAACGCCTCGAGCGACTTCGCCTCGTCGAACCACATCGACGCCGGCACGTTCCAGGCGTGCGGGATGTAGACGGGGCTGTCCTCGTCGGCCAGCACCATCGCCTGCTCGGGAAGCAGTTCGTAGGTGTTGCTCAGCCCGTGATAGGCGATGTAGCCGCCGGCCGCCTGGGCATTCAGCCATTCGCCGACGTAGCGCTCGGAGCAGTCGGCCCGCGTGGCGATTTCCTTGGCGCTGAGTGGTCCGGCGCCGGCCATGGCCCTGTAGAGGCCGAGCTTGCTGCCCAGGCTCACCATCACGCCGGTATAGCCGGCCGTCAGGTCGCCGATGGCGCGTGTCGCGAAGGCCTCGAGCCTCGCCTGGTCGATCCTTGGTGTATCCAGCATGGTCGTGTTCCTTCACCTGTTTGAGTTGTGCTCGGAAGCGGCTGTGGTGTAGGTCTTTCGACAGGCTGCGCGACAGAGGCGCTATCGCCCGCAATCGGTCCATTCGTGCCAAGGCGGGTGCATTCTCGTGGCGCGGCGGGAGAGGTCGCGATGTCCAGACAGCCGAACCCGAACGCATCGACACCCCTGCGGGTCTGCCTCGTCGCGCTGCCCGATGCGGTCATCTCGACTCTGGCCGGGATCTACGACGTCATGAACGGGGTCTCGATGATGGGGATCGTGAGCCCCGGCGCCGAACATCCCTTCACGGTGGAGATCGTCGGCGAGCAGTCAGGTCCGTTGCGGCTTGCCAGTGGCGTGCCCATCGACGTGCAGCATTCGATCGATGACATCGCGGCGTGCGATATCCTCATCGTCCCGTCTGTAATGCTGAGACCAGGCGGATGGGTAACCGGTCGCTATCCACGTCTGGTCGACTGGGTCCGGCGCATGCATGATGGCGGCGCGCGGCTCTGCTCCGCCTGCTCGGGCGTCTTCCTTCTGGCTGAGACCGGCCTCTTTGACGGCAGGGACGCGACCGTCCATTTCGGCTACGCGAACGAATTCGCCACACGCTATCCGGCGGTGGCGATCCATCCCGAGCGCGTGCTGGTGATTTCGGGCATGCGCGAAGACCTCGTCAGTTCCGGCGCGTCCAACACCTGGCATGACATGGTGCTTTACCTGATCGCCCACCACGTGGGCGCCACGGTCGCGCAGGAGGTCGCACGCATGTTCGCGCTGCAATGGCACCAGGACGGGCTGACCCCTTACATGATTTTCGAGGGCAGGAACGACCACGGCGACGCCGAGATCACGAATGCGCAGGAATGGCTGGCGACCAACTTCTCGATCGCCAACCCGGTCGACGAGATGATCAAGCGTTCGAAACTCGCCGAACGCACCTTTAAGCGCCGCTTCGCCGACGCGACGGGCCATGCGCCGCTCGCCTATGTGCAGCGCCTGCGTATAGAGGATGCGAAACGCAGGCTTGAGCGCACCGGTTCGCCCGTGGACGAGATCAGCTGGCGCGTTGGTTACGAGGACGCCGCATTCTTCCGCCGCCTGTTCAAGCGCACCACGGGCATGACGCCGGGCGCATACCGCCGACGGTTCCAGATACCGGAGTTCGCTCGACGGTAGCGTATGTTCGGGCGGCGCTCCCCGGTTTACCGACTTCGATCGGCATCCTGACTATCTGCATCGCTCCTCGGTGGGCAGATCAGGTGCAAAGGGTGACGACAGTCCAATACCCGACGTTCGGTTTGAACCCACAAGCGACCGCAGCGCCTTGTTCGGCCATCCCCAGTTTTCACCCAGCCAAGGTTAGCTTGGGCCCTCTCACGTCACTGCCTGGACGTCCGCTCACACCTTTCCCAGACAAGAAGCCGACTGACTTCTGTGGACGCCCCCTTGGACGCAAGCAGTTTTTTGGCGGTAGGCACGATGTCGGATGCTGCCATCTGTCCGGCCTCTTGATGCAGCCATCGGCTGCGGGCCCGTATGGGAGTTCGCGGACTGGATCCATAACAGCTTC
>DASZDZ010000053.1:0-12235 GCA_035941355.1 Pseudaminobacter sp. | reverse complement strand
ATGTTTGAGGCGCAGCTCTCCGTCGCCACGCCCGCTTTCGCGTCTGGCCATTGTGGGAAGCGGCGCATGGCAACCACGCCGGATCAATTTTTATTATTTGACGCGCTGCCATGCGCCGCCGGCGTTTTCTCCCCGGCCCGCTCCCGGCCCATGCCCTGTCCCGGTATTCTGGGACAAAGCGCGGGCGCACAGGTTCGACCCGGGGCCGGAGCGCCCCGCGCGACCATGCGGGAATCATCTCCGGCGCCACACTTGCCTGGATGCCGGTCGTGTACACCCGTTCCCACCAGCAAGCTGCCGGGATGAAGTATGCAGGCATCGAGGGAGGGTGTGGAAAAAAGCGAGCGCGATAAAAGCGAAGAAATCGTGCAAGACGTTGATTTCAGGGCGTTAAAAATTTTGTGGGAGCGGAAATTTGTTCCCGGGCAAGCGCCTCTCACGACCGATCGGCACGGATCGGGCCGTTGCTGGTTCTGAACCGCCGGAACACTGCCGCAAGGGTACGGCATGGATCCTAGGGTCTCCGCTACGTCGCTTCGCTCCTGCTCCGCCCTAGGATGACGAAAGACAGGAGGGCAGCAGCTAATCACAGCCGTCCGCGATTGGCGGTGTCCTCTTTCTTTCGTCCTCCTAGGGCAAGCGCAGCGAAGCGGAGCGCGACCCTAGGATCCATGCCGTACCCTTGCGGCAGTGCTCCGGCGGTCCAGAACCGAACAGGAAGGTCCGCGCCGATCGCCCTCCTGCATCGTCTCAGCTGTCCCGAAGGTCACGGCATGGGTCCTCGGCACGGAGAAATCATGAGCGCTACGAAAGAAGAAGGGCCGCACCAATCGCCGTCCTGCACACCTCCACTGGCGTCCGAAAAGTCACGGCATGGGTCGCAATCAAGTCTGCGCCGCCCGGTCGCCGGATTCTCCGCCGCGCTCCATGGTGCGGTAGAAATCGGTCAGCGTCTTGCCGCGCTCGGGCTTGAAGGTGCGGTCGGCGGGGTTCACCGTGGCGATCCGGTCGATGCGGAAAGCGCGGAAATCGTTGCGCATCTCGCACCACGCGACAAGCGTCCAGACCTTGCCCCAGAACCACAGGCCGAGCGGGCGCACGTCGCGCACCGAGCCGCGCCCGGCCTCGTCGTGGTAGTCGAGCGTCAGCACCTGGCGCTTTTCGACGGCGCGCTCGATCAGATCGATGTTCACGCGGTCGGCATCGCTGACCACCCACATCGGCGTGTGGATCTCGGTACGGGCGATGCGGTCCTTCTCGGCGTCGGGCAGGACCGCGCCGATCTTGACCAGCGCCTCGTCGGCGGCGCGCGCCATGGCCGCACCGCCAAAGGCCCTGACCATGCGGGCGCCGGCGACCAGGGCAACGATTTCATCGCGTGTGAACATCAGCGGTGGAAGGTCGAAACCCTCTCTCATAATGTAGCCGACACCGGCTTCGCCATCGATAGGGACACCGGTCGACTGGAGGTCGGCGATATCGCGGTAGATCGTTCGCTCGGAGACTTCCAGCCATTGGCCGAGCTTCTGCGCGGTGACGAGCCGGCCACCGCGAAAGTGCTGGACGATCTGGAAAAGTCTGTCTGCGCGCCGCATGTGCTAACCTGCCAATCCGCAGTCCTTCATCTATCACCTACTTCACGAACAAGCCAAAACTGTTGCCGTCCGGGTCGAGGCAGTATGCGAAACGCCCGGCTGGAATCTCGATGACCGGCGAAACGATCCGGCCGCCATTTCCGGTCACGCGCTCCATTGCCGCTTCGATCGGCGCAGCGACTGAAAGATGGATGGTCGGGCCTGTTCCAGCAGCCGCGGGCTTGCCTGGATATACGTGGCCGGCGACCGAGTCCCGATCCCTGGCGACGAACATTCCCATCGGATTCGGCCCATCCTCGTTCAGCGAAAGCTCGTTTTGAAGAACGGCGCCGTAAAAGGTGCGGGCGCGTTCCATGTCGGTTACCGGGATCTCGAACCAGACGGCGGCGTGGGTTGGTACGTGAGCGTTCATATGTCTTCTCCCTCGATCGGTCCGATCACCATGGCACGCTGCTCCTGACAGCATATTGTCAGGAGGCTCGGGCCGGCGCGCCGGTGAATTCCCTGGCGAAGAGCGTCTTCATTTCAGCGAGCTGCCCTTCCTGCTCCGGATATAGCGCCTTCATGAACGCAAGCGCGAACGTGCCTGGCGCGGAGCCGGGGGCAGATACGATCCTGCCATCGGCGACCGCGTACGGCACGTCCTCGTAATGCGCCGAGCCGGCATAGTCGGGCTCGTGCCTCAGGATCCAGTCGCGGCCATTGCTGGTGTGTTTGGCGGTTTCGAACAGGCCGGAGCGGGCGAGCGCCAGCGTGCCTGCGCAAATGCCGCCGACAACGCCGCCGCGCGCCGCCACGGCCTTCAACAGGGGCGAAGGATCGGGATGTGAGTTGGAAGCCCAGTGGTCTGATCCGATGACAGCCACGGCGTCGAGATCGGCGTTTTCCGCCATGTCCAGGCTGCGGTCCGGCGTCAAATGGAAGCCGCTCATCGATTTCCTGGGTGAGCCGCCGGGCGAGAGCGAGACCGCCCGCGCCCCGAACCACTCGACCGCGGAGGCCGACAGCAGGCCGTACTCCCAGTCCGCGAACCCGTCGATGAAGATGAACCCTATGGTTTTTGCAGCGGACATTGTCGGTATTCTCCGTTTTGAACTTCCGGCAGAACGCCTGTCCTGCCGGAAGAAATCGGTTTACCGGCTCAGCCGCGACGGGAGCGGCGAATCGCGTAATTGTCCGGCCAGCCGATGTCCTTGCGGACGGATGCCGGCAGCGAGTTGAGAAGCCGCTCGGTGCGGACTTCGTCGCGCATGGTCTGAACCTTGCCGGCATAGTGCCTGATGGCGCGGAAGATGTTCGGCGTGATGTTCATGGCGGTGCCTCCTTGTTTGATGGAAACACTATCGCACACCCCTACTGACAGCAGTCTGTCAGGAGCAACCGCGCCAAATCAGGTTTCCGGCACAGCGACCGTATAGTTCAGCGGCAGCCGCCCGCCATCGGCGTAGATCGTCTGGCCGGTGATGTAGCTGGCGTCCTCCGAAGCCAGAAAAGCGGCTATTGCGGCGATCTCGGACGGCTCGCCCAGACGTCCGAGCGGCGTGCGCGACAGCAGGCGCTTTCTGTCCGCCGGATCGCTGTTGGTGGCGTCCAGCATTTCGGTCAGGATCGAGCCCGGGCCGATCGCGTTGACCCTTATGCCGTAAGGCGCCAGCGACAGCGCCATGGCTTTGGTGAGCTGGTTTACACCGCCCTTCGACACCGAATAGGCGAGCTGTTCGGCAATGGCGAAGACCGCATTGACCGAGGACATATTGACGATCGATCCGGCCGCGCCGCCAGCCTTGACCTTTTCGACCATGTAGCGGGCGACCGCCTGGCCGGCGAGGAAGGAGCCTTTCAGATTGACGCGGAGCACGCGGTCGAAATCGTCCTCCCTGAGGTCGAGAAAATCCGCGCCGTGAACGATCGCCGCGTTGTTGACAAGGACGTCGATGTCACCAAAGGCGTCGATGGTAGCGGCCACAAGATTGTGGATGTCGAGCCGCTTGCCGATGTCGGCCTTGACGAACTGCACCTCGCCGAGCTTGGCCAGATCGCGCTCGGCCTTCGCGCCCTTTTCCTGGTCTATATCGGCAATCATCACGCGGGCGCCGTCGCGCAGGAAACGTTGCGCGATGGCGAAGCCGATGCCGCCGCCTCCGCCCGTCACGATCGCCGTCTTACCGTCGAGCGCCATGCCGTTTTCTCCTGCTTGCCGTCCTTAGAGACCGTTTGATAATTCTACTCCGGCGGGCAGCAATTGCTTGCCGCATGATCTGCCCCGAAAAGTCTGCAACTTTTCGGGATCATGCTCGACGCAGTTTTCTCCGCTTCCGGTGCTCACGGACCCAAATGTCCGCTGCGCTCCGGTTCTCGAAATCCACGCCATCTGCCTCGCCAGAGCGAATTCTCAAACGGTCTCTTATAGCGGGCGGGGCAGGCCTCGGACAGGGCTAGACGGGAAGGGAAGTCGTGCCGGCTTCGGCCGTGGTTCAGATCCCGCTGCCTTCCTGCTCGACGGGCTTTTGCGTAAGCGTCGCGATGAAGCGCTTGGTGCGCTGGCGCTCGGGACTGGAAAACAGGTCGCGGGCAGGGCCCTTTTCGACAACCACGCCAGCATCGAGGAAAATCGCTTCCTGCGCTATTGTGGAAGCGAGGCGCAGGTCGTGGGTGGCGATGACCATCGTGGTGCCTTCACGCGCGAGCTGCGCCAGCACCTCCACCACCTCGCCTGCCAGTTCGGGATCGAGCGCGGAGGTAGGCTCGTCGCAAAGCAGCACCTTCGGCGAGGGTGCGAGCGCCCGGGCGATTGCCACGCGCTGCTGCTGGCCGCCGGACAGCGTCGCCGGCCAGGCTTCGGCCTTGTGCGCCAGCCCAACCTTTTCGAGAAGCTCGCGCGCGCGCTGCACGGCTCTCTGCTTCGGCCATTTCAGCACCGTCGTCAGCGCCTCCGAGACGTTGTCGATGGCAGTGCGGTGCGGAAAGAGCTGGAAGTTCTGGAACACCATGCCGGTCTGCCGGCGCAGCCGCTGGATGGCGGCCCAGCCGACCTTGTCGCCGGGATGAAAGTCGAGCGCATCGTCGCCGATCCGGACGCGGCCCGAAGTCGGGATCTCCAGAAGGTTGATGCAGCGCAGCAGCGTCGACTTGCCGCCGCCCGACGGGCCGACCAGCGCAGTGACGCTGCCTTCCGCGAAGGTGACGGTGACATCGTTCAGCACGGTGTGGTCGCCGAACTTCTTCTCGATGTGCGTCAACTCTATCACGAGCGCGCCTCCATGAAGCCGCCATAGCGGCCGAGACGCACCTCCAGCCGCGCCTGCAGCGCCGAAAGTACCGAACTGATGGCGAGATAGATAAGCGCTGCCTGGACGTAGAGGATCAGCGGCTCGTAGGTGGTTGCGACGATGCGCTGGGCGGCCTGGAAGAGTTCGGGCACGGTGATGGCCGCGGCGAGCGAGGTGTCCTTGACCAGCGAGATGAAGGTGTTGGAGAGCGGTGGCACGGCGACGCGAGCCGCCTGCGGCAGGATGGTGCGGCGCATGGTCTGGCCCCACGACATGCCGATCGAGAAGGACGCCTCCCACTGGCCCTTGGCGAGCGACGAGATCGCCGCGCGTATGATCTCCGAGGTGTAGGCGCCGATGTTCAACGTGAAGCCGATAAGCGCCGCCGGGAATGCGTCGAGCACGATGCCGATCGAGGGCAGGCCGTAGAAGATGAGGAAAAGCTGGACCAGCAGCGGCGTGCCGCGGATGATCCAGACATAGAAGCGGACGGCCGCCGCCAGCGGCCTCGGCCCGAACAGGCGGATCAGCGCCGAGATCAATCCGAGGCTGAGGCCGAGCACGAAGGACAGCAGCGTCAGCGGGATGGTGAAAATGAGACCGGCCCACAGAAGCGGGCCGAGCGAATCGAGCATCAATTGCAGCCAGTGCGGCACCGGAAACTCCCCGTCAAACGGTCGATCGGGTTTAACGGGTCGAGGGCACGGACCGCAAGGCGCGGCCCATGGCCTCCCGCTGGTTTACTGCGAAACGTCCTGGCCGAAATACTTGTCGGCTATCCTCTGGTAGGCGCCGTCGGCCTTCATGGCCTTGAGGGCGTCGTTGATCGCGGCGACGAGTTCGGGATCGCCCTTGCGGATGATGACGCCGGAATAGGCCGCTTCGTCCTCGGTCGCGGCGATCTTTACCGGTGCGTTGGGCTGCTTCTTCTTGAAGTCGAGGAAGGACAGGCTGTCGTTGATGGTGGCGTCGGCGCGGCCCTGCACGACAAGGGCGATCGACTGGTCGAAGCCGTCAGTGCCGATGAGTTCGGCACCCGCCTGCTCCGCCATCTTGCCGTAATTGCTGGTCAGCGACTGCGCCGCCCTCTTGCCGGAGAGATCGGTAAAACCCTTGATCTCGGCGTTGTCCTCGCGGACGATCAGCGCCGCCTTGGAGGCGATATACGGATCGGAGAAATCGTATTTCGCCTTGCGCTCCTCTGTGATGCCGACCTGATTGATGACGGCGTCGTAGCGGTTGGCATCGAGGCCGGCGATGAGGCCGTCCCACTTGCCTTCGAGGAACTCGGCCTTCACGCCGAGCCGCTTGGCGATCTCCTCGCCGATCTCCACGTCGAAGCCGACAAGCTTGCCGCTCTCGTCATGGTAGGTGAAGGGGGCGTAGGTGCCCTCAGTGCCGATCTTGAAGACTCCTGCCGACTTGATGGCGTCGAGGTTTGCGCCGGCATGGCCGGGCAGGACGGCAAGCGCCTGGATGGCGCCGGCTATGATGAGCGATTTGAGCCAGTTCATGTGCTTTTTCCGTTGTTCTTGCGGGATTTCCGCCGCTTGGGATGAGGCTGCAATCTAGGACAGCGGCGGCTGCGAACAAGACCGGGGCTTCGAGGGATTTGGCCGGTTCCGCAAGACCATTCTCAAGACAGGCCGGCCAGCGGAATAAAGTTGCAGCACGTCCGCCTGAGCAGCTCCAGGGAAGCAAACCTGCGTTGTTCAAAGCACAGTACCGGGGCGCTACCGCACCGCCAGCTTCGCCTTAAGCCGCTCGACGTCCTCAGGTGTCCAGCCCTGGACGTCGGTCACTTCCATCCAGGCGTCGACATGATGTTCGGGCGCATAGACATGGCCGTATCCCATGGGCGTGGTGGTGCCCATCGCCATGTCGAGCGCGAGTTGCAGGAAGGTGACGACAGGATACCAGCGCAGTTCCGGCGAAACGTCAGGCCCGCGCGGCGCCTTCATCCAGTCTGGCTCGCGGTAGAACGAATGATAGTCGAAGAAGGTGATCGGATCGCTGGCATATTGCAGGTAGACGATGCGCAGCGGCCCCCATTTGGCGTCCGGAATGTCGAGGGCGTTCTGCTGGCTGGTGAAGCGGACGAAGGAGCCGTCGCGGAAGCGAGGCAGCCATTCCGGCGAGCCTGGATTGCGGCGATTGGTGATCGAGCGCCAGCCGCTGCTCTGAAAGGGCGGACCGCTCCACAGTGCGCCATGATAGGGGTCGCCGAGCACCTCGAACAGTTCTGTCGACAGCTCCGAACTCAGCGCGCCGAGGCTGAGGCCGTAGAGATAGAGGCGGGGGCGCTGGTCCTTGGGCAGGGTGGTCCAGTAGCCGTAGACCTCCGAGAACAGGGCGCGGGCGGCTTCCCCGCCATAGCCGGGTTCGACAAGCAGCGACAGCCAGCTGGCGAGATATGAATACTGGATGGCGACGCTGGCGATGTCACCGGCGTGGAGGTATTCCACCGGGTTCATAGCCGCGGGGTCGATCCAGCCGGTGCCGGTCGGCATGATGACGAGAAGCACCGAGCGCTCGAACCCGCCGGTTCGCTTGAGCTCTTCCAGGGCAAGCTTTGCTCGCTCCTGCGGCGTCTCGGCCGATTGCAGGCCGACATAGACGCGGACAGGCTCCAGCGCGTCCCGACCCAGGAAAGCGCTCAATTCGGCGCGTGTCGGTCCCGTCGCGACGAATTCGCGCCCTCTCCTGCCGAGTTCGTCCCAGCGGACCAGCGATGCGGCGCTGCCGGTCTTGGTCGGGTCCGACGGCTGCTGCGTCGTGGGTTCCAACAGGGCATCGAGTGTCCGGAACGAGCTGTCGGCGGCGCGCAGCGCGTATCGGAACAGGATGCCGTCGGCGATCGACCAGAACAGCAGGATCGCGATTGTGCTGCCGATGACATAGGAAACGCGCCTCGGCACGAACCGGTTGAGCTTTTCGGATGTGTAGACGAGCGTCAGCCGGAACAACCGGGCCAGCGCGATGAGGACGAGGAAGGTGGCGAGCGCGATCAGGCCGACTTCGAGCGGGTGGGCGCTGTCGACCGGCTCCATGCTCATCACTTCGCGGACCGAGTTCTGCCATCCCGTCGCCCGCCACAGGAAGACGATGCCGATAACGGCGCAGGCGAGTGCGGCGACGAGTTTGGTGTTCCGCCTGATACGGGCCTTGGGCTCAGGCAGTTCCATATATTCCCAAAGCCAGTGCAGGAACACGCCGATGCCATATCCGATGGCCAGACTGCATCCGGAGAGCACGCCTTGGGTCAGGTAGGTGCGCGGCAGGAGGGTGGGCGTCAGCGATGCGGCAAAGAACAGCGTGCCGAGTAGCAGGCCAGTCGTCGAGAAGGATAGCCAAAACCTGACGATCCAGTTCCGCACCATGGGATTGCCTCATGCCGCTGTTCAGCTATCCCGAGCAATTTGCAGCTTACGATAGTCCGGCGCAATAGGTCGGTCTGAGCCTGGACTTCGGCCCACGATCCGTTGCCGAAGTCCGCGCACCAACACCATCCCCCAAATGGGGGCTGCGGCGCCCTTTGATTGAACAATAACATCTCATCCACGCTCAGACCGTCCTCCCAGGGTCGGGTGCTTTGGCATCTACCCAAGGGAGGGTCGATGGACCACGCGGGGGAACAAATCATGTGGATTCAGCTAACTGATAGCGGTGGCCAGACCATCTCTTCGAACTCGACGCACCTGGTCATGATCAAGGAGCACGGCGACAGGACGTTGTTGGTGCACACGCGCGGAGAAGTCATGGTGCTTCAAAGCCACGAGGCAATTCTCAAGGTCTTGAAGCTCCACCAAACCGGGTCCGCCCTATCGCAGCGGGAGCACCAGATCGAACTTCACTGATCACGCGGGCCTGCCCGGTCGACCGCGGCCGGCAGTCGCCATGTCGTCGACCCAGAGCTGGTCCACCTGTCGGAACGGCTTCCTCCGCCGGGCGAGGCTATCGCCCCAAAGCCTTTGTCCCTCAGCGCCTCTCCGGTTGGCTCTAATCGGCTTGGGCACGCGCCCAGGCAATTCCATCCTCCAGCGAGGTCGCCTTATAGGAGAGATCGCTTCCACCGGAGAATGCGGCCATGAACCGTCGTATCTTGCCGTAATTGTTGTCGAGGACGGCGTGCGGCCGCCCGAGGAGCAGCGAGCAAATGTGGACGTGCAGGCGATCGGTCACGACCGCGCGCCCGCGCGATATTTGCCGGATGCCGCGCCTGAAGCGGTTGTGCGCCGCCGCATCGAGTTTGCGCAGCCGCATCTCAGCCGGTTTGAGTGCCAGGAACGCCGACATTGCGCCGAACGCCTTGGAAACGCGGACGTACTTGGCGGACTCGGTAATCCAGTCTTCCTTCGGGACGCCCGGATTGGCCGAGCGATCGGCATCGACCGCCTTCTCAAGATCCGACCTGAGCATCGCAAGCACGGGGAATTCAGGCTGAGCGGGCTGGACCGGGCCGATGCAGAAGGCCATGTCCGGGCAAAGGCGCACTTGGCAATCGAAATGCTTTTCGGCGAACTGCTTCGATTCCTCGTCGCGGACCAGCAGCACGAAATTCCTGTGGCGTCCAATGACCCGAGCGCTCTTTCGCACTCGTTCCTGCGATTTATAATGGATCGACTGGGGAAACTGGATGATTTGACGATCGGGGAAGCGCTCGAGCACCCGCTCGCGGAAATCCTGATGCGCATCCCAGATATCTCCGAAATTTCCGCCGCCATGGATGAAGATCGGACCCGTCGGCATGATGCGTTCGAGGTCTTCAGCCGAGAAATCGTCCATTCGCGAGACATAGGCAGGCCGCTTACCAAACCGATCTTGCAGATAGGCCATCTCGCCCAGCCAGATAGCGGAATCGCCGCAGTTGCGGATGTCCGGAAAGTCGAGAATCGCCAGTGGCTCGTCCCTGGAGACACAGTCCTTCAGGCAATCATGAATCATGCCTTTCAGTTTGGCGATCAGGTCCAGATTCTGTTCCGAAGGCACGCTTCATTCTCCATCTGACTGGCAGGGGTGCGGCAGGAAATTGCCACGCACATGGCGGCCAAGATCACCTTCGCCGCGCTGAACAGCCACCGCACCCTTTGACCGAAAGAGCGCAGACACGGCCAGGATCAACACAACGCTGACGGAGAATTCCAGGACCTCTTCCAGGATCGACGCCTTGTACGATGGAATGACATCAAGGGTTACGGCGCTCGCGAGGAGGCCAAGGGCCATAGCCAAGCGGAACTCGAGTGGTTTCGAGAGGACATGCGCTGCGAGCATCTGAGCCCGCTGTCGAAACCGGCGCAGAACGGCAAATACGGCAGCCAGGAGAAGCCCTGCCCCTGTGATCGCTACGAGTATGCCGGTGGGCCCTGCGTCGCGCAGTTGGCGAACGACGAGGATGACGATGTCATGCCCGCCGTCGAACTCGCCGCCGCCGCTCATCTGCGGCATCTGGATACCGAAAATGCGAGCGCCAAAACTGATTTCACTGAGAAAGAGCATCAACGACAGAGCGCTCGTTCCGATGAGAATCCTCATCTCGGCCAACGTCAAGGAGGCACGTCCTAGAAGAGCCGTGCTCAGAGCGAACAGCGTGGCGGCTGCAAAGCCAACGGCACTCAGGTTCTCCACCAGACCGTCCTCGACAAACAAATCCGGTCTGGACAAGCCGATCGTAAAAAGCAGCACCACACCAATAAACGTTGCGGTGGCGAACGCCACATTCTCTCGGCTCATGGTGCTTCGCCTTTTCGCATCGTCATAAAACCGTCATGAAATAATCAGGCGCCGCAGCCAAAGATTGGCCGGCTCGGTAAAATTTAGTGTCGAACTGTTACCGCCGGCGGGCAAATCTGCTGGCTGCAGGCCGCTGTTCAGCGCTCGCGCGAAGAAGTTTGCGATACGCGGCGCAGCAAGGGGCCCAAAGGATTCCCTCTTCCGCAAAACGTCAGCAGTGGGGTCAAACCTGCCGGCGGCCTATCCGAACGAAGGTCCGCAACAGGTCCGAGGCGCTTGCGCGATACGAAATGTTCGGGGTTGCACGCCGGATGGACTACCCTCCGACGCCCTTTGCCCGCAATGCCTGCGTGATTTCGTCGAGGATCACGGGGTCGTCGATGGTGGCGGGCATGGTCCAGGCTTCGCCGTCGGCGATCTTCTGCATGGTCGCGCGCAG
This sequence comes from Pseudaminobacter sp., assembly GCA_035941355.1. Taxonomy (GTDB): domain Bacteria; phylum Pseudomonadota; class Alphaproteobacteria; order Rhizobiales; family Rhizobiaceae; genus Allomesorhizobium. Next base: position 1,202 of record DASZDZ010000053.1, on the reverse strand, counting down.
GATCTTGCCGGAGCGGGTCTTGGGCAGCCGTTTGATGATCACCACCGTCTTGAAGGCCGCGACCGGCCCGATGCGGTCGCGGACGAGTTGGACGATCTCCTTCTCGATCGCCTCTGCATCGCGCGCGACGCCCGAATTGAGCACGACGAAGCCGCAGGGAACCTGGCCCTTCATCGCGTCGGCGATGCCCACCACGGCGCATTCGGCGACGTCCCGATGCTCGGCCAGCACCTCCTCCATGGCACCGGTCGACAGGCGGTGCCCCGCGACATTGATGATGTCGTCAGTGCGCGCCATGATGAAGAGATAGCCGTCCTCGTCGATGTAGCCGGCGTCGGCCGTCTTGTAGAAGCCGGGAAACTCGGCGAGATAGGCGCCGTGGAAGCGCCGATCGGCATTCCACAGCGTCGGCAGGCAGCCGGGCGGCAGCGGCAGCTTGATCACCACATTACCGAGCGTGCCGCGCGGAACGGCATGGCCGGCGTCGTCGAGAATCCGAACGTCGTAACCCGGCATCGGCACGCCGGGCGAGCCGTATTTCACCGGCAGTAGACCGAGCCCGACCGGGTTCTGGCTGATGGGACCGCCGGTCTCGGTCTGCCACCAATGGTCGATAACCGGCGCGCCGAGCTTCTGCTCTGCCCATTTGACCGTTTCGGGGTCGGCGCGCTCGCCGGCGAGGAACAGGGTGCGGAAGCGCGACAGATCGTAGTTCGGCACGAACTCGCCTTTTGGATCCTGGCCCTTGATGGCGCGGAAGGCGGTCGGCGCGGTGAACAGGGCGACGACGCCGTGCTCGGATATGACCCGCCAGAAGGCGCCGGCGTCGGGCGTGCCGACAGGTTTGCCTTCGTAGAGAATGGTTGTGCAGCCGTGCAGCAGCGGCGCATAGACGATGTAGGAATGGCCGACCACCCAGCCGACATCGGAAGCCGCCCAGAACACCTCGCCCGGCCTCACGCCGAACTCGTTTTCCATCGACCATTTCAGCGCGACCATGTGGCCGCCATTGTCGCGCACTACGCCCTTGGGTTGGCCGGTGGTGCCGGAGGTGTAGAGGATGTAGAGCGGGTCGGTCGCGAGGACCGGAACGCATGCCACATCGCGCTTCTGCGCCTTCGCGGCAGATACCGCCTCCGCATAATCGATGTCGCGGCCGGGCGTCAATTCGCAGGCGAGTTGTGGGCGTTGCAGGATGATGC
>DASZDZ010000052.1:0-99211 GCA_035941355.1 Pseudaminobacter sp. | reverse complement strand
TGCGCCTTGGCGGCCATGAAGGCGCCTGTCAGGTTGACCGCGATGACATCGTTCCAGTTACCGTTAGCCATATCGGGGACCGGACCCATCTCTCCCACGATGCCGGCATTGTTGAAAGCGCCGTCCAACCCGCCGAACTCTTTCGTGGCGAGACCGACCAGAGCCTCGGCGTAGCCCTCATCCTTTACGTCGCCGGCCAGGTATAGGGCCCTGCCATTGCCTCGGTTGATCGCCCCCGCAAGGGTTTCGAGTTCCGCCGCCCGGCGTGCGCCAAGGACCACATTGGCGCCTTCGGCTGCGAATAGTAGAGCCGCCGCTGCGCCGATTCCGCTGCTTGCCCCGGTGATGATGATCGACTTGTTTTTCAGTTCCATGACGTGCCTCTCCTGAACATTGCGTTATGGCTGTCTAGCGGTCGGGCAGACAACGGGCCACCCGATTTACGCCACCGGCTGCAGGGCAGCGTTGACTGGCGAATGGCCGCTTTGCCCAAAGATCTGCCGTGGTACGGCAATTACGGATGCGCCCGCTCACCACCCGATTGAGACGTAGAACGCTCGATCGCGGTATAATCCTAGCCGATGCCCCGGCCGGCTCGGTCGCGCCATGGAAGCCGTGAACGTCCGGATCCGGTCAAAGCGGGCATTGAATGCCTGCGGCCCAAGCATCGGTAGCGCAGCACTATGCCTCGGCCTGCTTGTCCGGTTCAGAATTGATGATGGTGATTTGGGTGACGGGCTGGTTGTCGGTTTGTGAATCAGCACCGAAAGCTGACCCTGAGCGAACTGGCGTCAAGCGCCTGACCTTACAGGCAAATTCTTAGCTTAGATGGGGTCATCATCGGCATCGATCGTGATCCCGCCTCTTTTCCAGATTGTGTTGGACAATCAAGGTGTTGCGCGCTCCTTGCGAGGGGCAGTTTTCGGTACTGATTCACAGCCAGATTGTGCCCGGTCTTTTCGGTGCGGCTTGCCAATGCCCGGAAGCGCTCGCATTCCACATATCTGTCCGCCAGCGCACTTTAGCCGCAACGAGCGCCGGCGCCAGCAAGAGGCGAAGCGGCGGACGGAAGCGGCGTAGTAGAGGGCGCCCCCGATGTGTTCCTGCATCCAGGACGCCCGCCGGCTCAGTCGATGATGTATACGACCTTGCGGGTCTTCGGCTCAATCAGCACGGTACGGCCGTCCATGACGACATATTGATATTTTTGTTCCAGCGTGTTGTCGGCAAGTTCGCCCGGCTTGAGAACATCCGGGACGATCGCGCCGACTATCAGTTCAAAGTTGGATGGACGTTCGACGACCACCGGATTGGTTTTCACGTATTCCCGGACCACGGTTTCCTGTTCGGGGGTGACTACGAAAGTCTGGGCAGCCGCGAATGCGGTTCCTGCGAGCAGGATGGTGGCGGCAAGCGTGCTTCGGAAAATCATTTCATTATCTCCTGAGTTGACAAGCAACAACCGCTGTCGAGTGAAACGGTTCCACCGCCAGTTGAGATGGGAGCAAAATCACCAATCCCTGATAGGGCAATCCATGGCTGGAAGTTTTAGCGACGTTGCGGTCCGGCCAACTATTCGTGGATTAGCCGCTTCTGCTAACTCTTCGAGGATGACACATTCCGCCGCCGTGCCGTCTGCGCATTTGACGGCACAGCGTCGTGGTACGCTTCGCGGCTTCTTCTGCGTGCGGCCATTGCGGAAGCTTTGAAGCGATCGCAAGTGCCCCAACGACGGCACTTTGGCCGGCTCCAGCCCATCGGTCACCAAAGTTCTATGGCTGATGATGGCGCGACCTTCCTGTTCGCGGATCGGAAGAATTGACCCCGGACGGAAGTTCACTTGCGAGAGCAGCTAAGGCAGCTTTGAGCCCGATTGAGACGTAGAACGCTCCATCGCGGTATAATCCGAGCCGATGCGCCGGCCGGCTTGGTCGCGCCATGAGCGGCCATCCCAATGGGGGTGCTGAACGGCTCGAATCGGACCCAAGTCAATCAGTCCTTGTGAGAGCCGATCATCGTCGTCTTGTTGTAGGGCCTGCCGACAACCATCCTCCGGGCACTTCCGGCCGTGGGGATCTGGGGCGATGTCGGGCAAATGCCGCCGCTTCACAATGGATGGCTTGCAATCAGCGAGAGAGAAGGCGCGTGAGGACGGCGGTCAGTTCCTCGAAGCTGAACGGTTTGCGAAGAACCGGGGTGTTATCGGGGTCTACCCTCATGCCATGGCCGTTGTTGCCAGTGCAGTAGACGAACGGCACGCCCCGCGCGGCGAGCGCGTCGGCCACCTTCAGGCTGTCGTCGCCATTCAGGTTCATGTCCAGCATCGCCGCGTCGAAGACATGCTCTTCGATCAAGGCGAGGGCTTTATCAATTGTGGCTGCGGCGGTCACGGACTCGCACCCGAGGTCGGCCAGCATGTCTTCGATCATCATGAGGATCAGCATCTCATCCTCTACGACAAGTACGCTGCGGCCCGAAAGCAGATCACCCATTGCGCGGTGCCGGTGCGGGAATATCCATGGTGCAGACCAGTCCTTCTGTCCGGTACTGGAGATGCACGGCACCCTCCAGTTCGTAAGCCAAGCCGCGCTCGATCACGCGCGAGCCGAATCCCCTTCGTGATGGCGGCGTCACTGGCGGGCCATCCTCCTCCCGCCAATGCAGGATCAATCTGGGGCCATCCGCTCTGGGTTCGATCTTCCACTCGATATCGACGGATCCCGTTGCGTTGGAAAACGCTCCGTATTTAACGGCGTTGGTCGCAAGTTCGTTGAACGCGATCCCGAACGCCAGGGCGGCTTTGGGCGGAAAGCGGATGTTCTCGCCCTTGATCGTGACGCGTCCCGCGCGGCCGTCCGCGATTCCAAACGGCTCGAGGGCGTCGTTGAGCACGTCCGCCAGCCCTGCGCTTTCCCAGTTTTCCCGGGTCAGCAGGTCGTGCGACCGGGAAAGCGCGAACAGCCGAGTTTCGATGGCTTCCCGGATCACCCTGGGATCAGAATTTGTCCGCGATGCCTGCCAGACGATCGACTGCACCGTCGCAAGCGTGTTCTTCACGCGGTGGTTCAATTCGTCGATGAGCATTTTGGATTCGATCTGCTCCTCCTTGTGCCTCGTGAGATCGACGAAGGAGGCGAAATACTGGACAATCTTTTCATCCTCGTCGCGGACCGGGCTGATGAAGAGAGCGGCCCAGAAAGCGCCTCCATCCTTGCGGCGGTATTTGATTTCCGCGCCTCCCTCCGAATGCCCCTTGAACTCGCTTTCGATCTTCCCCAGCGCCGCGGCATCTGCACCGCGCTCCACTAGAAAATTGAAGTTCTGGCCGAGCACCTCGTCCCTGGCATATCCGGTCAGGGCGAGAAAGGCGTCATTGGCGAAGATGATCGGGTGGCCGGGTTCCTTCGCGTCCGTGAACACCATGGCCATCCGTGTTTCTTCGGCGGCAACCACAAACGGGCCGAGTTCGTGCCGGAAGCTCTCGACATCGGCTTCGGCGGCCTTCTGCCCTTCGGACTTGTCGGTTATTTTCGGCATACTTGGAGTGGGATCCGGATATCGGTTCAATGTGTCGACACGTTGAAAGCCAACGGAAGCAAACACCCTCGCACGCGCGGACCGTCAGCACAAATCGTATGGTGGAGATGGGAACGTGGCCGCTGATCTCGAACGGATGTCGGCAGGCAATGGTAGATGAGATCGCGCGGGCGGGCGGCGGCAGGCAGCGCGATTACTGTTTCTAATTATTGCCCGAAACGAACGACCGCTCTCCACGCCTTTCGCGTCGCTGCCGCCGTGCAGCGGCGATGACCGGTTCGAGTCATGACCGTTGGTTGCACCCAACGTCAGCTACCGGGGAAAGAAATCGGAGCATTAAGTTCCGGATCAGGTTTTCAGCAGTAGAACCAAGTTGGCCCAGCTTTCCATTTCGCTTTGCTGTCACAGTTGCTAATCATGGCGGATGGCTTGGAACCGCCCAAAGTTTATGACCATCTCAAGCGACAGGAATGATGCGGTAGGGCTGACCGCTACCACGCTTCGTCCACGAACGTCATTGCCCACGGTGGCGACGGTTGTCGCGATCGTGGCGGCTTTGTATTTCGGCCGAGCAGTATTTCTGCCCCTAGCCATTGCATTGCTAATTACCTTTGCGCTCGCGCCTGTGGTTTCGTCATTGAGAAGGCTGAGGGTTCCGCGCGTCGCAGCTGTTATCGCCAGTGTTTTCATGGCGTTTTCGGTTCTTGCCCTCTTCGGATTCATCCTGGCTATTCAGGTCACCGAACTGGCGCAAAACGTCACTACTTATCAAACTAACATTCTAACAAAGGTCAGATCGCTCAAGGAAGCAGGTGCAGGTGCAGGAATCGTTGAGCAACTGACTAGGGTAGTCGAACGCGTCGGCCGAGAAATTGAGAGGCAAGAGCCATCCCCTCCTGCAGTGGGAGAGGAGCCGAAGCGCGATCCGTTGCCCGTCGAAATCATTCCGAGCCAAAGTCCGATACAAGCTCTTCAAAGTATGATAGCGCCGCTTGTCGGCCCACTCGCAACTTCAGGTTTGATCGTGGTCGTGGTGATCTTCATGCTGCTCGAGCGTGAAGAGCTGCGCGATCGTTTCATACGGCTAGCCGGCTACGGTGATCTTCACCGCACCACAGAGGCACTGCAGGACGCAGGTAAGCGGGTTGGCCAATATCTGCTTATGCAACTGATCGTGAACATCGCCTACGCGATACCGATTACGATCGGGCTATGGCTACTTGGAATACCGAACGCCCCGCTGTGGGGTCTGCTAGCCCTCGTACTGCGCTTCGTCCCTTATATCGGCCCGGCAATCGGCATGATTCTCCCGCTGTTTTTGGCATTGGCAGTGGCGCCCGGTTGGTCCTTGGTCCTTTGGACAGCTGCGTTGTTCGCTGCAGTGGAGTTGATCAGCAACAACATCATAGAGCCGTGGCTTTACGGGTCCCGGACCGGGCTGTCGCCATTGGCCATCATTGTGGCGGCAATTTTCTGGACCTGGCTCTGGGGTCCTCTGGGATTGGTGCTTTCCACGCCCCTGACGGTCTGCCTTGTGGTGCTTGGCAGACATGTGCCGCAGTTCGAGTTCCTGGACGTGTTGTTCGGAAACGAGCCAGTACTTGAACCACAAGCCCGATTGTATCAGCGGCTGCTGGCCGGCGATCCCGATGAAGCTACCGATCACGCGGAAGAAATGCTGGATGAGGAATATTTAGTCGATTTTTATCGAAAGGTGGCAATTCCAGCCCTTCTGCTCGGTGAGCAGGATCGGGCAAGGGGAGTGATGACCGATGACCAGAGGCTCCAGGTAGCCGCCAGTGCAATGATACTTGTGGCAAACCTCGAAGACATTGCGCAGGAGGAAGCTGACGAGGACGATGGGTCTTCGCCCTCAGTGCAGAATGCTGCCACCGGCGAGGATAAAACTAGCGACAGCAATGATGACGCCGACCTCCCTGACGGTACCGGGATGTCGGTGCTCTGCGCAGGCGGGCGTGGGGAACTCGACGATGCCGCCGCCGCCATGTTGGCACAAGTACTTGAAGTGCAAGGGGCGACTGCTTCAAAGGCAAGCCATTCCGATATGGAACCGGCGGGTATTCGACATCTTAAGTTCGATAAGGTTGATACCCTGGTGGTTGGTTTCCTGAACGCCAATTCGGTAAATCACGCCCGCTATCTGGTCCGTCGGTGCAAACGCGCCAAGCCGGCGCTGCGTGTGGGAATAGTTTTCTGGTCCGAAACGGGTGGATCCGATAAAGAAGAAGCCGTCAAACTTGCTGACGATATCAATGCGGATTTCGTGGCATTCGGTATAATTGACGCCGCAATTGGAGCGTTGTCGGATGCACCTCCGCTTCCCCTAAGGGGTACCGGAAAGCGTATTGCGCGCCGCCGGCCGCCAATCCGCAAGAGAAGATCCGCCGCCGCAGCCAGCACCTGAGCCCATGCGCAAGAACAGACTTTGTTGCCGCGGGGTTGCGGACTTGGTCCCTTCTGCATCGGGGCGCAGCCCTAGACTAGAGGGCCTGCAACTGTGGGTCAAAAGGCCGGTCTCGGGCCGTCTTACTTTGCGGGTCGGCGGATCCGAATATGATTCACGCAGGATCGAGAGCCTCCCCGAACGGCGCATTACCCTGACGTTGCCGGCACACGGCGGCCTCGTGGACTCGTTCTGGAGCAGCGATGAGCGTCCTTGCAATCGACCAAGGGGCAACCTCGACCCGAGCCCTGCTAGTGAAGAATGCAGGCATTAAACCAATCCGCGCCATTGAACATCGCCAGATCTGCCCTGATACGCCATGTCGAACATGACCCGGAAGAGGTGATCGCGAATCTGCAGGCCCAAAGCGAAAGATGCGCACTTAGCCGACTTTTGCTTGGTAGCTCCAAAGAGGCCATTTCGGCCGCTCATGTAGGACGGGCGCGTCAACAGTGATCGTCGCCAAGAATGTCAGCTGCATGTCGAGGACGAGGCTGCCTCAGCCAAGGAATTGATTGCGGAGGCGCTTCTCAGCGGGCGTCCATCGCCAGCCGGCCACAGCTCCGAGGTCATCGATAAAGGCGGAACCTCATCCTTGAATTCATGTTTTCGACGGCGATCCTGCAACCGGGACCGCGCGGCCGCAACGCAAGTTAAATAAGTCATCCAGGGGGCCAGGGAGGAGGCGGAGACTAGCCCTCTGGCGGCAACTAGAACTGCCGCCGCTCACCTTCGGCCACGGCGGCGTCGAGAGCCGTTTTCAGTTCCTCGATTGTGCTCGCGCCTGTTCGGGAAAGCGTCGTGATGAGGTAACTGGCGTCTTCGTACTCTGGGCTGGATGGATCGGGATCAATCCCCAACGTTGCGCAATGGTCATTCAAATGATGCAGCGGCCGACTCAGGAATTTCCCAAAACCTCGATCTCGAAAATCATTACGGCCTTCAGAAGCGGTTGGCTGTTTTCATTGCGAACCTCGATTGCCACGCGGCGGCGGTCCTCGGTCGGACGAATATCCTTCACATAGTCGGCTAAGGCCGCAAACGCTTCCGTACGGGCTTCATTGAGGCCGTCCATCTCGGTCCCCTGATCGTCAGGATAGACCCGGTTGTCGTCGCGAACGTCGAAGAAATACAAGGCCATAGGTGACGAACTCCACTGGAGTAGGAGTGTTCCTTGTTCGATTCTTACCATCCGATCTCAATTCGTTGGTGGTTTAGTCAAAGGACGATCCGGACCGCCGAAGACGTTCGCATTTGGGAACAGGCGACGGTAGAGGCCTTCAGGAATTCCGTAGCTGGTCGAGACCAAAGCTTCGAGCCCATCGCGATCGACAATTTGCACGTTGGCACGGGTGGAGCGGATAAAATGTTCCCCCTCCAGCATGTGCATGGCGACGGTGACGCCCGGTCTCCTCACGCCAAGCATCATGGCGAGCAATTCGTGCGTCAGACTGAACTGATCTGAGCCGACGCGGTCTTGGACCATCAGCAGCCAGCGGGAAAGTCTGCCCTGGACGGTGAGGTGGGCCGACGCGACCGCGGTCTGGGCAATTTGGCTCATCAGCACCTGCACGTAACGAAGAAAGACGGCCTGCAACGATGGGCTCTTCGAAACCAGCCTCTGGAGAACAGCAGATGGAACTCGCACCGCAGCGCCGCCGATCTGAACTCGAACTTCATTCTGTGCCGAGAGATCGTCAAGCATGACAGAAGCGCCTGTCATACCTTCCCTGCCGACCATTCCCACTTCGACGGGCTTTCCGTCCCGCATCCTTGCTATGATAGAGATCAAGCCTTCATTGGGAAAATAGACGTATGGGATCGGTTCACCAGCCGCTTCGAGAAGATCTCCGCGCTTCAGCGACACGCTCTCGAGATGTGGCGTAATCCCAGCCAGGTCGTTCGCGCTCAGCGCCTTTAACAACCAATTGCCTGACGCCGGGTTCGATATCATGCGGAACATCTCCCAATGCGATGGTAGCACGGTCCCGAACGGCAGCGAAAGCAGGAATGTACGATTTTTACCTTTCCCTATGGCAAGTCCAGACGCGCGCCCGGACCCACTGCAGAAGCCACAACTCCGCCGCGCCGAGTGGACTGGGTGCTGGGCTTACCTGTCCTCAGGCCGCTCTGGACCACTGCAAGGGGCGCGGGCGCGCCATGTGCACTGGATTGTTCTGGATGTCCTCTGTGGATGGCTCCCGCGTTGCAAGAGGTAATTCGACATTTTGGCGCATTGGCCGGGTGCAGTCTTCTGTCCGGCCTGTTGATGCAGCTATATGGAGCTGCTGGCCCTGATGGGGTCGGCGAACTGGGTCCCAATCTGCTTATCAGGCTATGACGCCTCGGACATTCGACGGGTTGTCCCTGTTCCCGGCCTGACCGGTCTCGCCATCACATCGCGTCGCTCTCACAACCCTCATGGAGCCGTTTGATCGGCTCGAACTGTTTTTCTGCCCTTAAGAACTCGTCTTCTTGGCGACCTTACCCCGCCAGGTTTGGGGCATGGCGAGCTTGATAGGTCTCGCCGCGTACCATGACCGCCCAGACAACCCGGGCCATCTTGTTCGCCATGGCCACGCTCGCCACGCGCACGGGTTTGCGGGCAAGCAACGCGACAAGCCGAGGATCGGCTGTCTCCGGTTTGTATCTCGCCCGACGGATTAACGATGTCGCGCCGACCACCAATAGCTTTCTCAGATACCGGTCGCCCATCTTGGTGATGCGGCCGAGCCGATCCTTGCCGCCGCTCGAGTTTTGTGAAGGTGTCAGCCCGAGCCAGGCGGCAAACTCTCGACCCGAGCGGAACTGTCCCGGATCGGCAACGGATGCGGCCAATGCTGTGGCGCCTACCGGACCGATGCCGGGGATCGTCGACAAGCGTCGTGCCACGTCGTCACTTCGTTGCAGGGTCCTGATCGCACGGTCGATCGCTTGGAGACGGGCATGGGTGTCGAGCACCTGTCCGCACAAGAGGCCGAGGACCTGCGTTGCCTTGGCCGGGACTTCCGGCACCGCTTCCCCGGCGGTGATCTGGCGCGCCAGCCCGAGCGCCCGCTCCAATCCTTCGGGAATGTTGATGCCGAACTCTGCCAACAGGCCGCGGATCATGTTCACCAGTTGCGTGCGCTGCTTGACCAGAAGACTGCGTGTGCGGTGAAGCGACAAGGCCGCCTGTTGCTCGGCCGACTTCATTGCCACGAAGCGCATGGTCGGGCGTGTCACCGCTTCGCAGATCGCCTCCGCGTCCACCGCATCGTTCTTGCCGCGCTTCACATAGGGCCTCACGTAGCTCGGCGGCATCAAGCGGACCTCATGGCCGAGCTCCGTCAGTTCTCGAGCCCAATAATGTGATGTTCCGCAGGCCTCCATGCCGATCAGGCAGGACGGCAACTTGGTGAAGAATGGCAGCACCTGCGACCGCCGCAGTGCCTTGCGAACGACAACGCTACCGGACGCGTCGACGGCATGAACCTGAAAAATGCGCTTGGCCAGATCAAGGCCAACGGTGGTAATCTGCATGGCGGATGGCTCCTTTGCTCGGGTTGCCTGACAGCGAACCCACTGTGGCACTCAGATGCCGGAAGCGGGAGCCATCCACCTCATCCGCTTTCGGGGAGGAAATTCGGGGTGGCAAGGTCCGGAACGGGTCAATCCTTCCGGTTTCTCGAACAGGACGGTTGCGCCAAAACCGGAAGATGGAACTGCTCCACAACAAGGTCCGATTTCCGATTTCCTTGGTGAGCAGACCTCTGCTCCGCTAGAGTCCCAAGTCTCCACCGGGCTGCAGATCGAAACCCGGAAAACGCTTATCTCATAGTAAGCTGATGTATCTGGAGCGCCTATGATGAAGCCGACCGGATCCACCGAGGCTGTGAGGATCGAGGACCTTGACGACGCGGGGCTGGTTGAACACGCGCGACAGCGTAACCCCGCCGCATTCTGGTTAATCATCAAGCGTCACAATCAGCGGCTTCACCGGGTCGCCCGCACCGTCCTGAATGACGACACCGAGGCGGAGGACGTACTACAGGAGACCTATATCCACGCCTTCACCCATCTGGCCGAATTCCGCGCGGAGGCGCGGCTGTCGACCTGGCTCACCCGGATTGCGCTGAACGAGGCGCTGGGACGCCGCCGGAAAAGGCGGTCCACCATCGACGTGAAAGCCCTCGAAGGCATGGTCGCTCCGTTCAGCGCCCACAGGCCTGATCCCGAAGAGGCGGCCGCTCTCGCTGAAATCCGCAGTCTCCTGGAGCGAGCCGTCGGTGGCTTGCCAGAGCCCTTTCGCATCGTCTTTGTCATGCGGGACGTCGAGGAAATGAGCATTGAAGAAACGGCCTTTCTTTTGGCATTGCGACCTCAGACAGTGAGCACCCGTCTTTATCGCGCACGCCGGCTGCTCCGCGAGGCGCTGCGGGACAAGCTCGCCACCGTGTTCACGGATACGTTTCTCTTCGCTGACGCCCGTTGTGACCGCCTCGCGCAGTCAGTCTTGGATCGGCTCGCAATCCGCCTGGTTCAAAAGGATACTCATCAGTTGAACGCGGCGACTGAGCGCACATAGACGCCGTCCACGCCGAGATTACGCCGGCTCCTTTCGCGGCGCTCTTTTAGCGGGACGCGGGAATATTTTGGCGGCCCGGACCATCTAATCGTCAGGCAAATGCATTCGGCGCCGCGGTGCTGACAGCGGTGTTGAATCATCAAACATAGGAGACCGCCATGCAGGGCGCACTTCACCTATCCCGGCGACAGTCGCTTCAGGGACTTGTCGTACTCGGCGCCGGAGCGGCACTCGGCGGAATCGCACGGCCTTCTCCGGTATTGGCACAGGACATATCGGACGAGGACATTTTCCGCTTTGCGCTCAACCTCGAATATATGGAGGCTGAATACTACCTCCGCGGCACCACCGGAAAAGGCATCGACGCAGCCGATGCCGGGTCGAAGCCCGGCGATGTCGTTGGTGGAAAGCAAGTCTCGTTCGAAACGCCGGCCATCGGCGAATTCATGCAGGAGGTCGCGGAAAATGAACTCGCGCACGTTCGCTTCTATCGCAAGACGCTTGGAACCAACGCCGTTGACCGGCCGGCAATCGATTTCGATGCAGGGTTCAAGGCGGTTGCGGAGGCAGCAGGCTTCGGGCCGGATTTCGACCCCTTCGGCAACGAAACGAACTTCGTTCTCGGCGGTATGCTGTTCGAGGATGTCGGCGTCACCGCCTATGCAGGTGCTGCGACAGTTCTGAAGAACAAGGATTTCCTCGCCGCCGCCGCAGGCATCCTGGCGGTCGAGGCGTATCACATGGGAATGGCGCGATCGACGTTATACCGGAAGGGAGAGGAAGCCTGGAAGGCCGCCAACGCTGTCTCCGATGCCCGGGACAAAATCGACGGATCGGACGATAAGGACCAAGGCATCCAGGTGGATGGCAAAGCCAACATCGTTCCGTCGACGCCCGATGCGATCGCGTTCACCAGAACGCCGCAGGAGGTGCTCCGGATCGTCTACCTCACCGACAAGGACGGCGTAAGCAAGGGCGGCTTTTACCCAAACGGGATGAACGGCACGCTCAAGAGCACCTGAGCCAGTTACGACGAGTGACGATTGGCCGCCGGAAACCGAGCGGCCTGACAGCGGCTGCTCTCGGAGAAAAACCATGAATAAAGATGATGATGTGAACCACGGATCGGCTGCTTCAAGCCGAGTGTTGTCTCGCCGCAATTTCCTGAAAGTCTCTGTGACCGGTGCGGCGATTGCCAGCGCCGGCGGCCTTTCGGCCTGTATGTCTCGACCGATGGCAGCCGGAAAGACAACCAAGCCGCTGGCGCTTTACCAGGACACCCCAAATCGCGGCGAACGCTGCGCTGGATGTACTCACTTCGAAAAGCCAAACGGGTGTGAAATCGTGGCTGGTGCAATCAGCCCAAATGGCTGGTGCCGTTTCCACGAGCCGCTGCCGGCTTGATGCAACAAGCTGCGGTCTCCCGCCTTATGTCTCGGGCGGGAGCAACGCGACGTCAGCTTCCACGTCCAGAGCGGCGGACGTTGGCCGGCCGGGGCAAGGCGTCTGCCTAGGGTCATCAGCGCTGGTCGCGATCAACCTCCGGTTTCGGGATAGAGCATCGACCCCGAAGGTCTCGAAAGGGTCAACTTGTACCGTAGCGAACTTGAACAACGAACGACTTGAACGGGTTGTGCCAGTAAGCCTGCCGGTTCTTTCATGCCGACGCTGCCATGAGCGGTTTCGCCAATTGCAATCTGTGGAAGCGGTGCATCGATCCGCGTTTCTTCTCCCTGGAATCCGGCCGAACTCCGTCGGGCTGCCTCGTCCCGTCCGCGAAACAGCGTTAACTACATTCGAAAATGGTGAAGGGCGATTGGGTTTGTCACCGATCCGTCTCGCGCAACATGTTATCGGTTGGACCGGGGGATATCCGCAGCGCGTCCAGGCGCAAACGCGAGGAAAGATACGATGCCTACCTTAAGCAATGGCAGTGAACTCACCGTTTGGAGCGAACCCGACAATCCCAATCCGAGCCCTGACGCGGTCCTTTTCAGCATTTCGGAAACTGACGGCGACGTCATCGGACCGATAGGGGCAAAGCCGGATTTCCCGTTCGGTGGGATCGAGCTGGCTTCGGTCGATGTCTTCGACGGCTTCTTTACCATCACCAGCTTTACCCACGAGGGCAGGACCGAGACCTGGACGACGGTGGAAACGCAGATCTTCGACAACGAAGGCAATTTTATCCGCACCGTGTCCGACCAGGCGGCCTTCCTTTCGGCCCAGGTCGTTTCAGTCAACGCCGTCAGCCCCGACGACATCACGGTGACATGGATCGGGGCGAACGAATATTTTGGCGGCGAAAACACCCAATACGGCCAGCATCAGATCATCCTGGAAGGGGGCGCGCTTCAGCCTGACACCTTTGCCAATCACGCGCCCATCGTCGCCGACCTGGCTTTTTCGCTTTCGCCTGGGCAATCTCTCGACGACGTCAAGTTCAGCGCGACGGATGCCGACTACGACCTCTTGAGCTTTATCGTCGTAGACGGGCCGGACAACGGCACCTTGGAACAGGAGACGAGGTTCGACGGCAACCATTACCCGTTTCACCAAGGTCAATATGGCACCAACCTGCACTATCATGCAGACTTTCTGAGCGGAAACCTGTTCGACTACACGCCCGAAACCGGGTTCGTCGGCACCGACAGCTTTACGGTTTACGCGACGGACGGCCAAGGCAACAGCAATGTGGCGACGATTACCATCACTGTCACTCCCCCGGTCGAATCCATTGCACTGACCGACGCCAAAGACATCGCGAGGTACGGAAGCTACGATCATGCCGTGCTCGTTGCTGCGCTGGGCGGCAACGACCGGATCAGCGGCACCCCGTTTGACGATACGCTCGACGGCGGTGCCGGCCGCGACCAGCTGTTCGGCGACGCGGGTGCCGACAACATTTTCGGAGGCGCGGGCGCAGATCGCATCCGCGGTGACACGGGCGACGACATCCTCAATGGCGGTGCCGGACGCGATCGGTTGGCCGGCGGTGCGGGCTGCGATGTCTTCGTGTTCGATGCACTTGGACCGGCGAACCACGACCGCATCGAGGACTTCAACCCACTCGACGATGTGTTCCGGCTGGACAGCACCGCATTCGTCGGACTACCGGCCGGTCCGCTTTCCGATGCAGCTTTCGTGGTCGCCCAGCACTCCCTGGATGACAGCGATTACATAATCTACGACGCGGAGACTGGCGACCTGCGGTTCGATGTCGACGGGACGGGCGGAGCGGCGGCTGTCAAATTCACAGCCGTTGACCCGGGCACATTGTTGACCGCGGAGGACTTCTTCGTGCTCTAGGCGCGCGGTTCGCGGCGCCAGTCGGTTGCGGGGACCGGTCCGCGCCCCGGCTTCGATTGGATTGGCTTCATCATTCTCTTGGGACGCGCATCACCAGACACGATTAGGTGCACGGACTCCACATGGTCGAGCGGAGGACGGCCTGCATGTGCTCTTTGAGGTCTAGCTCGCCCCGCGCCTCGACTTTCAGAAGATATTTGGCCTTGACCCGCCGATCGGCTTCGCTGACAGCGGGATAGGAGCAGACAGCCATCAGCGCTTCCTCTTCCGCCCGGCCAGCCTTGCTACAGTCGCGGCGGTTACTGCCCGTTTCGTGGACGGCCCTTCCGAACGCCGCGTATGTTGCCTTATGCGCGTTAATCAATGCCCGCAGCTCGCGGGACGGTATCTGGTTCCGGGCCCGTGGCTCCTTGGCACTGGCGGTTCCAGTAACCGCCGAAGCGATGGCGGCGCTTGCGGAATTGAGGATCAAGGTGCGGCGGCTGAGCCTGGACATGCTGAGCTCCTGGCGTTGTGCTTGCTGTGGGACCGCGCCCACCTGCACGGCCACCATAGCATCGCCGTAAGCCCGATCCTGTCAGGATGGTTCAGTCTGGGCATAAACGGGAGTCGAAATCGTGCCGAAGGTCCCTGGCACGCGTCCGCAGGACGGGACGGTCCTACCCCTCTCCGATGCCGTTTCGAAAGTTCGGCCCCCATTACCCGAGATCTGCAAGAATGCCGGCATCCCGGCAGCCCGAAAATTGGGTGGCCTTGATACGCGCCGTTGAGGCATGTGCGGCGACTTGCGGAGGCGGCGGAGTGATCTTAAGCAGCCGTCGATTCGTCCCCGGCCGGCTGTTTGATCGCAGCCGGCATTTCCGGAGCCAGAATGCCGCTCGCCCGGGCGAACGCTTCAAACGCCTGCCGCGCCATCTCGTCATCACATTCGCAGGCCAAGGCAGCGCGGCATGCATCGATAGCGGCCTCGTGCACGGGACCGCGTCCTCCGGAAGGCCAATCATTCAGCAACTCAAAAGCTTCCCTGGCGCTTCCAACAGCGTGGGGGAATCCGAGTCCAACGAAGATCGAGACTGGCCGGGCGAATTGTCTGCTGTGCATGATAATCTCCAGAGCGAGCTCAAGGATGGCGGCAAGGAATATGCATGGGGCGCTCGGCAACGTGCGAGTCGGCCCTTAGTTGCAGCACCATCATGCGAATGTTGGATTATGTGTGTCGGCCGTGCGTTCATACGCATCCGGCAGGACGCCAGCCTCTTAGCGGCGGCTAGAAACGCCTGCCGCGTATGGTCTGGCGGCTGTTCGTCCTTAACGGCGGCGATACAGGCCAGCGGCACGGATTTTCGCGCAAGGCGACAATATAGCGTCGTGCAGGTTCGACTGTTCACTGAGCGAGGCTGGCGGTCGGTGTTCCTTGATGAAATACCATCTGCCAGCGACCATCGATGAGCTTCCAAATAGAGCTTCGCAGTGAATGCAATCCCTTTCCATTCTCGCCTTTTCGGAGGCTCCGGTACGTCAGGAGGACAACATCGTCGGCGAGAGATTTTATATCGAAGTCTCTGGCTGTTAGCGTTCTCATGGTGCCAGTGCCTTCGGTGGCGAGACCGCGGATCACCTCCTCTTTGTCATAAACTCGGCCAGATCTGAAAAGCTCGACGAAGCCGTCGGCTAGAAGCTTGTCCACCGCCTCCGGCGAGCCACGAATTGATTGTTTGAACAATTCCTCTTCAAAGCTCCGGATCAGGTCGGGGTTATGTCGCAATGCCATGGCAATCCCTTTCGATGGCGGCCTTTCAAGTGGTGGACGTCAGCAATGGGGTCGACTCCTGCCCTCGCGTGAACGTCGGCTTGCGAGAAGCGCTGTGCGTGTCAAAACCGGGCGGCGGTGTTTGGCGACCCCGTGTTCCGCGGCGGCAGGACGCAAAGCACTGCGGACCTGTCGGGCATGGACGAGCCCTGTATTTCACAAGCTATTGGAATACCAGTAGGCTAGGTCCATCTGGTTACCGGGAGGCACTTTTGGCCCACAACGAACGTTCGCAGCACATCACTCAAGGCATTGCCCGTTCGCCGAACCGCGCGATGTATTATGCCTTGGGCTATGAGAAGCCCGACTTCGACAAGCCGATGATCGGCATTGCCAACGGACACTCGACCATCACGCCTTGTAATGCGGGGCTTCAGCCGCTCGCCGACGCCGCCGTGGCCGCCGTCCGGGCGGCTGGAGCCAATCCGCAGATTTTCGGGACGCCCACCATTTCGGACGGAATGTCCATGGGAACAGAGGGCATGAAATACTCCCTGGTCTCGCGCGAGGTCATCGCTGACTGCGTGGAGATTTCGGTACAGGGGCAGTGGATGGATGGCGTTCTGGTGCTCGGCGGATGCGACAAGAACATGCCGGGCGGAATGATCGGAATTCTCCGAGCCAATGTTCCGGCAATCTATGTCTATGGCGGCACCATCAAGCCGGGACATTGGAAAGGCCAGAGTCTGTCTGTCGTGTCTGCCTTCGAAGCCGTCGGGGCGTTCATGGCGGGCAGGATGAGCGAAGAGGACTTCGAGGGGATCGAGCGCAATGCATGTCCGACTACCGGCTCCTGTGGCGGCATGTTTACCGCCAACACCATGAGTTCTTCCTTCGAGGCGTTAGGCATGTCGCTGCTCTACTCCTCCAACATGGCTAATCCAGACCCGGAGAAGATCGACAGCGCAGCCGAATCCGCTCGCGTGCTGGTGGAGGCCGTTAAGGCGGGCATCAAGCCTCGCGACATCGTCACCCGCAAGTCCATCGAAAACGCCGTGGCGCTGATCATGGCCACGGGCGGATCAACCAATGCGGTGCTGCACTATCTGGCCATTGCGCATGCGGCGGAGCTCGAGTGGTCCTTGGAGGATTTCGAGCGTGTGCGCCGCAAGGTGCCGGTGATATGCGATCTCAAGCCGTCCGGTCGCTATATGGCGGTCGATCTTCATCAGGCCGGTGGCGTTCCGCAGGTTCTCAAGATCCTTCTCGATGCGGGTCTGCTGCATGGCAACTGTCTAACGATTACCGGAAAGACGATAGGCGAAGAGTTGGCAGCCGTCCCCGGCGAACCGCGCGTGGATCAGGATGTTATCCGTCCGTTTAGATCACCCCTTTACCACGAGGGGCATCTCGCCATCCTCAGGGGAAATCTGGCCGAGGGCGGAGCGGTGGCCAAGATCACTGGCCTCAAAAGCCCGGTGATCACCGGCCCGGCTCGTGTTTTCGAAGACGAACAGTCGGCCATGGAGGCCATTCTCTCCGACAAGATCAGGCCCGGCGATATCCTTGTGCTGCGCTATCTGGGGCCAAAGGGCGGTCCAGGCATGCCGGAAATGCTTGCCCCAACATCGGCCATAATCGGTCGGGGACTAGGAGAAAGCGTTGGGCTCGTCACCGACGGACGGTTCTCAGGTGGTACTTGGGGCATGGTGGTCGGGCATGTCACGCCCGAAGCCTTCGATGGAGGAACAATCGCGCTCGTTGAAGAAGGCGATCAGATTACGATCAATGCCCATCGCCAGCTTTTGCAATTAGAAATCACCGACCAGGAGATCGCGAGGCGGCGGTCCATGTGGAGACAGCCTGAGCCTCGCTACAGGCGCGGCGTACTTGCCAAGTTCGCAGCCTTGGCCGGACCGGCCAGTGAAGGCGCTGTTACTGGCTAGGTGCGCTTGCATGGATCGGAAGCAAGCCAGACGCCCTGATAGCGGCTTTCGACGTGATGTTGCAGACGATAGTATGCGCACTCCGCAGGCAAATCACGAATGAGCGAGGTTCTTCGTCTAACCCCGTTTGTTCTCATCTGCTCGTTGAGCGTTTCTGCGTGTGACGAAGCACTGAAGCAGCAATCCCCCGCTGGGAACTTCTCGCTCGCCACTGTCAGATTAGAAATCACAGGGAGTGGATGGCATGGCTATCGATTTTAACCACACAATCCTGTCGGCCCGCGACAGCGAGACCTCGGCAAAATTCCTGTCGGAAATGCTTGGCCTTCCGGCTCCGAGGCGCTGGGGGCCCTTCCAGATGGTCACGACCGAAAACGGTGCCAACCTCGACTACATGGATATCGACGGCGAAATCACGCCGCAGCATTATGCGTTCCTGGTCAGCGAAGCCGAATTCGACGAGATATTCGGTAGGATTCGTGGGCGGAATCTCCGATACTGGGCCGACCCTGGCCGGACGCGTTTGGGTGAGATCAATCACCACGACGCCGGCTGCGGCGTTTATTTCGAGCAGCACTCAACCGTGAGGTCACTTTTGTGTATCGCGCCCTGCCCGCTCTCCGTGCGCTTGACGGGCGGTACACCAGCAGGCAACATGTGAGGTACACCAGCAATGAGACCGCCGGGGAAAGAAACCAGGCTTACTGATTGATTTGCAAGAGCAAATCCGGATGTGGCTCCCTAGTTGGAAATGTCCGTCTGCCCCGTCCGGGGGCACCAGCACTGCCGGCCCGTCAGCCTCCCCTCTCGATAGCCTCAACCTCATTCAGGCCGGGCAGCCAGTGCAGTGCGGATCTGTGCCAGACCTGGCGCGAGGGCACGAGCTGATCGCGTTGCCTCGCCGTGCCGACGCGCACGCCATAGACTTTCGGCCCTTCGCCAACCGACGTGGCGTAGATCGGCGAGCCGCATTTGGGACAAAACGCCTGGGCGCGCTTTGCGCCGCTCTCCGCCGTCTTTATATAGCTTTTCGGCTCCGCCGCAGTCAGCTTGAACTGGCTTTCAGGCACGGGAACGGTGACGCGGAACGCTGTTCCGGTGAGCACCTGGCAATCCGTGCAATGGCAGATGGTGACTTTTTCCGGGTCGACGGTCGCCTCGTAGCGCACGTGACCGCAATGACATGAACCGTCTATCCTCATGCGCGGAATCTCCTCTCGAAGCACTTCCGGATGTTAACCGCGAATGCCGCTTCGAAGAAGGGGCTCCCTTTGCAGATGGCGGGCCGCATGCTACCCCGCTTGCGACGTAGCGGGGGCATGGGCCGGGAACGATGAACAAGGCCAGAAACACATTTGCTTTCACCTCGTCGGACGCGGCCGATGCCGAGCAGGCGGCGGCGCGCCTTTCCACTCGCTACGGGCACGTTCCCGTTGACAAGGCCGATGTCATCGTGGCGCTAGGCGGCGACGGATTTTTGCTTCAAACGCTGCGCGAGACGATGGGCACGGGCAAGCAGGTCTACGGCATGAACCGCGGCACGATCGGCTTCCTGATGAATGAATACCATGAAGATGAACTGCCCGAGCGCATTGCCGCCGCAGCCGCCGAGACGATCCGGCCACTGGAAATGGATACGATCGGCGCCGACGGCTCGACCGCACACGCGCTCGCCATCAACGAGGTATCGCTGTTTCGTCAATCTTACCAGGCAGCCAAGGTGCGTATCACCATCGACGGCAACATCCGCTTGGAGGAGTTGGTCTGCGACGGCGTGATGGTGGCGACGCCGGCGGGTTCGACGGCATACAACCTCTCCGCCCACGGCCCGATCCTGCCGCTCGATGCGCCCCTGCTCGCGCTGACGCCGGTCAGCCCGTTTCGCCCGCGCCGCTGGCGCGGCGCGCTCGTTTCGAAGAACTCCGTCGTGCGCTTCGACCTGCTGGAGCACAGCAAGCGTCCGGTAAATGCGGTTGCCGACCACACCGAGGTAAAGTCCGTGGTCACCGTCACCGTGCGGGAGTCGCGGGATGCGACCGCCACGCTGCTCTTCGACGCCGGCCACTCCTGGAACGAGCGCATCCTGACGGAGCAATTCCGCTACTGAGCGTCAGGCATCGGAGTGCGGAACGGCGGAAGAAAACGGGTGACGCGGCGGAACCATGCCATCCATGTCGCATTAAGCGCTCGAAGGGATAAAACGTGGGCGATTAAGCATAGGAACGCGGCCAATGCTCCAGCAAAGCCGAGTTCGGTTGACAAATCGTGGACTTAGGCATATCGCGATGCAATATCGCAGTCGGCGTCCGTCTGCCGCGGACAATCCCGCCGCGCCCCTAACCAGCCAAAGCAGCCAAGAAACTTGTCCTCAGACAACCAGATCGCTCAAGAAGCGTTGACTTTCGCGGACCTCGGCCTGTCGGCCAAGGTCCTTTCCGCAGTCACCGACGCGGGTTACACCGTGCCGACCCCGATCCAGCTCGGCGCGATTCCGCACGCCTTGCAGGGCAAGGATGTGCTCGGCATCGCCCAGACCGGAACCGGCAAGACGGCCTCCTTCGTCCTGCCGATGCTGACACGGCTCGAAAAGGGCCGCGCCCGCGCCCGGATGCCGCGCACCCTGATCCTCGAGCCGACGCGCGAACTCGCCGCGCAGGTCGAGGAAAATTTCATAAAATATGGCAAGAACAACCGCCTCACCGTCGCTCTTCTGATCGGCGGCGTATCGTTCGAAGACCAGTTGAAGAAATTGGAGCGGGGCGTCGACGTACTGATCGCGACGCCGGGCCGCCTGCTCGACCATTTCGAACGCGGCAAGCTGCTGCTCACCGGCGTCGAAATTCTCGTCATCGACGAAGCGGACCGGATGCTCGACATGGGCTTCATTCCAGACATCGAGCGCATTGCAAAGTTGATTCCATTCACACGTCAGACGCTGTTCTTCTCGGCGACGATGCCGCCAGAAATTACCAAGCTGACCGAGCAGTTCCTGCATGCGCCGGTGCGCGTCGAAGTCTCCAAGGCTGCCTCAAGCAGCACCAACATCACCCAGCGCCTCGTCAAGTCCGGCTCCAAGCCGTGGGACAAGCGCGAGACGCTGCGCAACCTCATCAATGCCGAGGCCGACGGCCTGAAGAACGCGATCATCTTCTGCAACCGCAAGGTCGAGGTCGCCGAACTGTTCCGCTCACTGGTCAAGTACGATTTCGATGCCGGCGCGCTGCATGGCGACATGGACCAGCGCGCGCGCATGCAGATGCTGTCCAATTTCCGCGACGGCAAGCTGAAGCTGCTTGTCGCATCCGACGTGGCGGCGCGCGGACTGGACATTCCCGAGGTCAGCCACGTCTTCAACTACGACGTGCCGATCCACGCCGAGGATTATGTCCACCGCATCGGCCGCACCGGCCGCGCCGGCCGCCTCGGCAAGGCCTTCACCATCGTCACCAAATCCGACACCAAATATGTCGATGCGATCGAAAGGCTGACCGGCCTGAAGATCGAATGGCATGACGGCGACCTTTCGACCGTAGTGGCGTCGGAAGGCGAGGACGAGGCGCCGCGCCGCGGGCGCGGAGCCGGCGCGCCTCGCCGAAGCGGACGCAAGGACGACACCGAGCGTAAAAGGGGGGGCGGCGAACGCCGCCCGCGTTCCGCGGAGCCGAAGCCCGCCGAGGAAAAGGCGCAGCACCACCCGGAACTGCGCGCGGAGCCGGTAACTGCGGCCAATGACGAGCGCCCTGCTCGCCGGGACGCGATCAAGACGGAAAACGCCGAGCGCAAGGCGCGGCCGGAACGCACGGAGCAGCCACGCGGCGATCGCCAAGAACGTCCGCGCCGCGAGGATCGCAACCGCCGGCCCCAGGAAGACAATGATGGAACGATCGGATTCGGCGACGACATGCCGGCTTTCATGCGGGTCGCCGGCAAGGTCTGATTTTATCCCGGGCGTCAATCCGCCGATCATGAATGCAAAAGACCCGCTGTGATTGCAGCGGGTCTTTTTTGCAGGCGAACTTTGTCGCGGAACGCGAAATCAGGTCAGCGGGGAAAGCTGGATTTCCACGCGGCGATTCTGCGCCCTTCCCTCGGTCGTGGCGTTCGAGGCGATCGGCCTCGTCTTGCCGAAACCGGTCACCGCGAAGCGTCGCGAATCGACGCCCTGGGCGCTCAGATAATTGGCGACCGACAGGGCGCGGCGCTGCGACAGGTCGAGATTGTGCTCGGCGCTGCCGGTGGAATCGGTGTGCCCAAACACGTCGACAATCGTCTGCTGATACCTGTTGAGGACCAGGGCGACCGAGTTCAGGGTCTGGTAGAAACCCGGCTTGATCGCATCCTGATCGATGCCGAAGGTGATGTCGGACGGCATGTTGAGGATGATCTGGTCGCCGGCGCGTGTGATGCTGACGCCGGTACCCTGGAGCTGCGCCCTGAGGTCAGCTTCGTTGCGGTCCATCGTCGCGCCGATCGCGCCGCCTGCCAGCGCGCCGACGCCGGCCCCGATCAGGACCGCATTGCGCTGGGCCGTCCTGCTGCCGCCGACCGCCATGCCAGCCAGCGCGCCGAGGCCCGCGCCCAAGGCTGCACCGCCCGCGGTGTTGGAAACCTTCTGCTCGCCCGTATAGGGGTCTGTCGTGCACGCACCAAGAAACGCCGTCGCGACCAGCGCGGCAATCCATTTTCTGCTCATTCGGTAGTCCCTCTCCTGATCGTCCCCACAGGCTCGCGAGTCGCGCCTTCGGATTGCTTGTAGCAGGAAATGCGGCAAAAAGCGGTCGGGACAGGGTCGGCAAAAAGTCGGCTACCACAGATTCTTGCCGTCGATGACAACCACTTCGACGGCATCCAAATCGAAATCGTCGAACAGGCGCGAATTGACGCTGATCCTGGGATTGTCGAAATCGGGTTCGCCCGTACTGAAATCCGGCGTTTCAGTAAAGGTGCCGCAGCCGCACACCGCGCAAAAGCCGTGCTTCACGGTCCTGGAGCCCCATTGATAGGTCGAAACGTTTTCCGGCGGCGTCAGCAGCTTGAACTGGCTGGGCACATAGTAGGCCCACAGCGAACCTCGTTTCGAGCAGAACGAACAGGTGCAGAAAGTGACGGTCCGCGGCACTTCGCTAACCTCGAACATTGTCGCCTTGCAATGGCAGCTTCCGGTGATCGCCATGTCGCCTCCTCCCGATCGATCGGCCAAGCGGCTTCAGCGAAACCGACCATAATCGGCCCGTCCTGACAAGCTTCCACCAGGAGGAAAAGGCGATCAGAAGGAGCGAGGCGGAACGAACAGACAGATGGTCCTGCCGTCACTGGCGCCGGCGACCGAACACCAGTGGAACTGGCCGTCGGGCGAATTTTTCAGCCGTCCATCGGAGTATCTGACCACCTCGCCGGTGCCTTCTATGACATAGCCTTCGGGCCGCTCGCTGATCGCCTTTCCAGGTACTTCGCGGCAATCGTAGCCGGAGCAGCAGGAGAAGGGATAGCTCCAGCCTTGCGGCCGGGCAGCCGTAGGAATCGCGTCATGCGCGAAGGACGGCACCGAGGTGAGAACGAGAAACGCCACGCCAGCGAAGCCGGCATGCAGGGAGGAAGGGGTCGAGCGAAACATGGCTGTTTTCCACAGTTGCCTCCTCCCAGAAGCTTGCACTGCATGAACCACCAGAGCTTGCGCCTGTGTGGTTACCGACAGCTTAACGCCGTTCCGGCGATCCGGTTCCATCGGCCGGCAGCCAAGCGTCGATCAGGCGGTTTCGGCCATGAAAGCAGGCGCATCCAGCGCCGCCGACGGCGGACGCTGGACGGCACGGCACGAGATCAATCGATATCGGCCACGGGCTGCCCTGCCCCGCCCTCGATCCGTTGCGAGAGCGACGCTTCCATGAAATCGTCCAGGTCGCCGTCGAGGACGGCGGAGGGGCTGGTGCTTTCCACTCCGGTGCGCAGATCCTTCACCAACTGGTATGGCTGCAGGACATAGGAGCGGATCTGATGGCCCCAACCGATTTCGGTCTTGGCGGCCTCGGTCGCGTTTGCCGCGGCTTCGCGTTTCTTCAGCTCTTCCTCGTAAAGCCTCGAACGCAGCATCTCCCACGCCTTGGCCTTGTTCTTGTGCTGCGAGCGCTCGGCCTGACACGCGACCGCAATGCCGGTCGCGAGATGCGTGATACGCACAGCGGAGTCGGTGGTGTTGATGTGCTGGCCACCCGAGCCCGACGCGCGGTAGGTGTCGATACGCACATCGGATTCGCTGACGTCGATGTCGATGGAATCGTCGATGACCGGATAGACCCAGACGCTTGCGAACGAAGTGTGCCGCCGGGCGTTCGAGTCATAGGGTGAAATGCGCACCAGCCGGTGAACGCCGGATTCGGTCTTCAGCCAGCCATAGGCATTGTGGCCCTTGATCAGCAGGGTGGCAGACTTGATGCCCGCCTCCTCGCCGTCGTGGACTTCCAGCACCTCGACCTTGAAACGCCGCCGTTCCGCCCAGCGCGTGTACATGCGCAGCAGCATCGACGCCCAGTCCTGGCTCTCGGTGCCGCCTGCGCCTGCGTGGACTTCGAGATAGGTGTCGTTGGCGTCGGCCTCTCCCGAAAGCAGCGTCTCGATCTGGCGGGCTTTGATCTCGCCGGACAGTGATCGGATCGCAGCTTCCGCCTCGGCGACGATATCGGCGTCGCCCTCTTCCTCGCCCATTGCAATGAGGTCGACATTGTCGGCGAGCGCCTGCGACAGCTTTTTTACCGACGCGATCCCGTCATCGAGGCCTTGGCGTTCGCGCATCAGCTTCTGCGCTTCCTGGGGGTCGTTCCAGAGGCTCGAATCCTCCGCGCGCATGTTGAGGTATTCGAGACGTTTCAGGGCCTCGTCCCAGTCAAAGATGCCTCCTCAGCAGGCTTATGGCCTGCTTGATTTCGTCGACGAGCTTTTCCGTTTCTGCGCGCATGGCAGGCTTTTATCCTGATGTGATGGTGGTTCCGGGTCGGCGCGGACCATAGGGAGACGGCCTCGGCCTGTAAAGCAAAATGGACCCGCGCGAAGGCAGGTCCATTTCTCGATGGCAGGCGCCGTCAGTAGAGGCCGCCGCCGCCGGTCTGGATCGCCTTGGTGGCTTGCGGCGAGAGCGCTTCGGCTGAGATCGAACCTTCGCCCATGCCAATAACCCAGTAGCTGTCGGCGGGACCTGTGCCAGGCTTGAAGGCTTCCATGATGGTCCCCGGCTCGCCTTCGCCCGCCTGCATGCCGGTCTTGCGGTTGATGGCGATGAGTTTCATGCCCTCCGGCACCTGGAATTTGGCCGGCGGCACATCCTTGAGCACTTCGGCCATGAATTCCTTGAAGATCGGCGCCGCAAGACCGCCGCCGGTCGAGCCTTTGCCCAAGGTTTTCGGCTGATCGAATCCCATATATAGGCCTACCACCAGATTGGGCGTGTAGCCCATGAACCAGGTGTCTTTCTCGTCATTGGTCGTGCCGGTTTTGCCGGCGATCGGACGGCCGAGTTCCGAGATTGTCACGGCGGTGCCGCGGGTGACGACGCCCTCCATCATCGACGTGATCTGGTACGCGGTCATCGGATCGAGCACCTGCTCGGCATTGTCGATCAGCTCCGGCTCGGCCTGTTCGGCCCATTCATCCGCCACGCAGTTTTCGCAGCCGCGTTCGTCATGCTTGAACACTGTCTTGCCGTAGCGGTCCTGGATCCGATCGATAAGCGACGGCTTGATCTGCCGGCCGCCATTGGCCATTACGGAATAGGCCGAGACCATGCGCATGACCGTGGTCTCGCCAGAGCCGAGCGACATCGCTATGTGAGGCGGCAGTTTGTCGTAGACGCCGAACCGCTCTGCGTATTCGGATACAAGCTTCATGCCCATGTCGTTTGCGAGCCGCACCGTCATCAGATTTCGCGACCTCTCGATGCCGGTTCGCAACGTCGAAGGTCCACCCGGCTTGCCATCGTAATTCTTCGGCGACCAGACCTCGTTGCCGATCCTGATGGTAATCGGGCCGTCCATAATCACGGAGGCAGGCGTGTAGCCATTGTCGAGTGCGGCGGCATAGACGAACGGCTTGAAGGCCGAGCCCGGCTGGCGCATCGCCTGCGTCGCGCGATTGAATTCCGACTGCGAATAGGAGAAGCCGCCGACCATTGCGAGCACACGGCCGGTGTGCGGATCCATTGCCACCATGCCGCCCGACACTTCCGGCGGCTGGCGCAGCATATAGCCCGCCTCGCCTTCCTTCTTTTCCACGAAGACCACGTCTCCGGGCTTCAGCACTTCGGCCGGCGAGTCGGCCTTGACGCGCTTGCCATCGACGACGTGGCGCATGGCGAAGCTCATGTCCTCCTTCGTCACCGTCGCCTGCTCGCGCTCGTCCTCCAGCGCGCCAGAGGCCTTACGCTTGGGCTGGAGGCCGACGGTCAGGCCGGCATCGGAGCTTTCCAGCACCACAGCCAGCCGCCATTCGGGCACGTCGTCAAGGCGCTTGACCTCGCCGAGCGGAATGGCCCAGTCGCCGGAGATGTCGATCGTCGTGACCGGGCCGCGATAACCGCGCAGCATGTCGTATTTCATCAGTCCGGCCTGCATGGTCTTGCGAGCGACGAGCTGCATCTTGGGATCTAGCGTGGTGCGGACCGAAAGGCCGCCTTCGTAAAGCGCATCCTCGCCGTAACGAGCGATGATCTCGCGGCGCACTTCCTCGGTAAAATACTCGCCGGCAAACAGGTAGCCTCCGCGTCTGCGGGGGGTGACGCCAAGCGGTTCGGCCTTGGATTTTTCACCTTCCTCGCGGCTGACGTAGCCATTGGCGACCATCTGGTCGATCACCCAGTTGCGGCGTTCGACCGCGCGGTCGGTATATTTGAACGGATGGTAGTTGGACGGCCCCTTGGGCAAAGCGGCCATGTAGGCGGCTTCCGCGACCGTCAGTTCGCTGACCGACTTGTCGAAATAAGTGAGCGCGGCCCCGGCGATGCCGTACGAACCCAAGCCGAAGAAAATTTCGTTGAGGTAGAGTTCGAGAATGCGATCCTTGGAGTAAGCCTGCTCTATGCGGAAAGACAGGATCGCCTCTTTGACCTTGCGCTCCAGCGACCGCTCGTTGGTCAGGAGGAAGTTTTTTGCCACCTGCTGCGTGATCGTCGAGCCGCCCGTCATCGGCCCGCCTCTCAGATAGACGACCGCGGCGCGGATGATGCCTTCAAGGTCGATGCCGGGATGCGAATAGAAATTCTTGTCTTCCGCGGAAAGGAAGGCAGCCTTGACCCGATCCGGGATCGCCTGGATGGGCAGGAACAGCCGCCGTTCGCGGGCGAACTCGCCCATCAGCGCTCCGTCCGATGCATGGACCCGCGTCGTGACCGGAGGCTCGTAGCTGGCCAGCACCTCGTAGTTAGGCAGACCCTTGGTCAGATTGCCGACATAGACTGCCGCGCCACCCGCCACCAAAAGCGCCAGCATCGAGCCGATGCCGAAGAAATAACCGATTAGCCGAATCATGCCCGCTCCAGTCCGAGATCGGGATTTCTCTCCGCAAAAACAGAGACAACCGCAAGTCGCGGCACCATGCCCGATCCGATAGCGTTCAGCCTTGTCGCGCCGATGTGGATAAAATGCGGCAGCATGACGAGGGTCGAGGAAATCTTCGCGATTAAACCACGTGGTGTGGCGTGGACGCAACGCCCGGCGCAACAACCCGTGACGGAAAGCCCGGGCATCATCCGCCCGCCGAGCGGGCCGCGGCAAAGACCGCGATGGCGTTGGAAATGCTTGTCGCCGCCTTGCCGCGCCAGTCGGGATCGCGGAGCTGCGCTTCGTCCTTGGGGTTCGACAGATAGCCGAGTTCGACGAGAACCGACGGCACGTCCGGCGCCTTCAGCACCCTGAAGCCGGCGAATCGGTGGGGATTGTTGATCAGTCCGACTGTGCTCGACAGTTCGCCGACGAGCGACCGGGCGAAGCGGATGGAGAAGCTGTGCGTTTCCCTGCGGATCAGGTCGACCAGTATGTCGGCAACGTCCTGGTCCTCTCCCTCGATCTCCATGCCGGCGAACTGGTCCGACAGGTTTTCGCGGATCGCCAGCGCCTCGGCCTCTGCATCCGACGCCTTGTCGGAGACGGTATAGACCGTCGCTCCCCGAATGCCCTTTGCACGGATCGTATCGGCGTGGATCGAGATGAACAGGTCGGCCTGGTGCTGGCGCGCGATTCGCACGCGGTCGTCGAGGCGCAGGAACTCATCCTTCTCCCGGGTCAGATGCACTTCATATTTGCCATCGGCGGCGAGCTTCGCCTTCAGTTCCAGCGCAAAGGCGAGCGTTATCGCCTTCTCGACTGTGCCGTTGCGGCCTTCGGCGCCGCCGTCAATACCGCCATGGCCGGGATCGATAACGATCGTGAAGGGCCGCGGCTCGGCCGGGGCCGCCTGGCCGATCCGGTCGCCTTTCGGCGTGGCCACGGTCGAGCCGGTGGTTTCGGATTGCAGGGCGAGCGCGGCTTCGAACTCCCTGTCGGACGCCGCCGCAATGTCGATCACCAGCCGGTATCCGGGCGCATCCTCGTTCTGGAGGACGTCCAGCCTTTCCACCGTGAACGGCCCCTTCGAAGTCAGGATCAGCCGCGACTTGCCTTCTTCGAGATGCCCGTAGCGAACGTCCCTGACCAGGCCGGCGGCCTTCAAATCCTTGGGCTGCAGAGAGAATTTCGTTTCGGAAAGATCGATGACAAGGCGATGCGGAGCCCTCAGCAGGAACCACGCCGGATCCGGCTCGCTGTCGAAATTCAGGACGACGCGCATTTGCGAGGCATCGCCGGCCATCTTGAAGTCGCGCGCCTCCAGCGGCGCGGCCGCCGTACAGAAAATCGTCGCCTGGAACATGATGAGAAGAGCCAGCATCAAGGCGCCGAAGGGGCCGCGCAACGGCAAATTGCGGCTGGCCTGCTTTGCCCTGACGCCTGCGAAACGCATTCCAGCCACCCCTGCTCCTGATTGCCGACGTAAGCGACCGCCCCGGACGCTTGCCCGGTTAGGCCTCAATGACGCTTAACGATTGGTATCCAGATAAGGTTAACCAAGCGTTTTTGTCCTGTGTTTCCGCCACGGCAGGGCTTTTGCCGGCATCCGAAAACGGGGTTGCTATAAATGCCGTCAAATCATAAAAGCGACATTGGATCACTGCAATGCCCCGAGGCTCGTCGCCTCCGCTTTTCAACCACAGCCAAAGGCGACGGAGACGGCTTCAATCGCGAGACGCGATAAGGGCCGAAGGTGATCGCGACGGATTTCGTCGTGAGTTTGCGGCAACGTGGACCCCGACGTCGAGGAAACGGCCGGAACGACAAACCCGCGCCGGCTCTGTACGAGCAAAAAGCTGGTCCGGTTTTCCGGGCTTTGGTTCAAATGGTTCCGCAAGGTTACGCGATGGCTTCAGGCGCAATCATGGAAAGGTCCGCAGGTTACCGCGCCGGTTCGGCAGCGGGCGGCACCGCCATGGCGTCTCGGCAGCGGCCGGCGGACGTTAATATGTCCGGAATGCGGCGTTTCGCCGGTCCGGGGAGGCTTGTCTCGCCGCCCTTGGGCCCGCTGACCGCATCCGGCGGGAAAAGAAATAATGCCCAACAAGATGCTAATAGACGCCTCCCACCCGGAGGAAACACGGGTTGTCGTTGTTCACGGTAACCGTATCGAAGAATTCGATTTTGAATCGCAGGACAAGAAGCAGCTCAAAGGAAACATCTATCTCGCCCGCGTCACGCGGGTAGAACCCTCCCTTCAAGCAGCCTTTGTCGAATATGGCGGAAACCGGCACGGTTTCCTGGCCTTCAGCGAAATTCATCCCGACTACTACCAGATTCCGGTCGCGGACCGTCAGGCGCTGCTGCGCGCCGAAGCCGAGGCGGCCGAGGAGGAGAACGACGAGGACGGCGAAGGCGAAGACCGCCACGACCGGAATCGCGGACGCCGCCGCCGGCGCGGCGGCAAGAACCGGGACCGCGGCGGCGAAGCGCGGGCGGCCGCCGAAAGCGCCGATGACGGCTTCGGCGCAGGCGACGACAACGGCGATGACGACGAAAGCGCGGCCGCCGGCCAAGATGTCGGCGCAGCGGAGGCCGAAGCGTCCGAAATCTCGCCGGACGCCGTTCTCGACGACGCAACCAACATTTCAATGGCCGCCACGGCGGACGCCCACGTCGTTTCCGAAGAAATTTCCAAGTCGAGCCTGACCGAAAACGATCGCGGCGGCGTGCTGGAGGATGTGTCCACCTCCAACGGTGACGAACATGAGGTCGAATCGGTCGGCGCCGAGGATGCGCTCGAGGAAGTCCGCAACCGCCGCAAGCCGGTGCGCCGCCACTACAAGATCCAGGAAGTCATCAAGCGCCGGCAGATCCTTCTGGTGCAGGTGGTCAAGGAAGAGCGCGGCAACAAGGGCGCAGCCCTGACCACATACCTGTCGCTCGCCGGACGCTATTCGGTGCTGATGCCGAACACCGCCCGCGGCGGCGGCATTTCGCGCAAGATCACCAATGTGCAGGATCGCAAGCGCCTGAAGGAAGTGGTGCAGGATCTCGACGTGCCGCAGGGCATGGGCGTCATTCTGCGCACCGCCGGCGAAAGCCGGACCAAGGCCGAGATCAAGCGCGACTACGAATATCTGATGCGGCTCTGGGAAACGGTCAGGACGCTGACGTTGCAGTCGACCGCACCTGCCCTGGTCTATGAGGAAGGCAGCCTGATCAAGCGCTCGGTGCGCGATCTCTACAACAAGGACATCGACGAGGTCCTGGTCTCGGGCGAGGACGGCTACCGTGAAGCCAAGGACTTCATGCGCATGCTGATGCCGAGCCATGCAAAGGTGGTGCAGCCCTACCGCGACACGACGCCGATCTTCGTGCGCAACGGCATCGAGGCGCAACTCGACCGCATGCTGCAGCCGCAGGTGACGCTGAAGTCGGGCGGCTACATCATCATCAACCAGACCGAGGCGCTGGTTGCGATCGACGTGAACTCCGGGCGCTCCACCAAGGAGCATTCGATCGAGGAAACCGCGCTCCACACCAATCTCGAAGCCGCCGAGGAAGTCGCTCGGCAGCTCCGGCTGCGCGATCTCGCGGGCCTGATCGTCATCGACTTCATCGACATGGAAGAGAACCGCAACAACCGCGCGGTCGAGAAGCGCCTGAAGGATTGCCTCAAGAACGATCGCGCGCGCATCCAGGTCGGCCGCATCTCGCATTTCGGCCTGATGGAGATGTCGCGCCAGCGCATTCGCGCCAGCGTGCTGGAATCGACGATGAAGCCCTGCCCGCATTGTGGTGGAACGGGGCATGTGCGTTCGGAATCGTCCGTGGCGCTGCTGGTGGTCCGGGCCATCGAGGAATTCCTGATCAAGGATTCGCGCAACCACATCTCGGTGCGCACCCCGACCTCGACCGCGCTCTACGTGCTCAACCACAAGCGCAGCACGCTCGCCGAACTGGAGGCCCGGTTCGGCCTGACGATCACGATCGAGATGGACGACACGGTCGGCGCGCAGCATTACGCGATCTTCCGCGGCGCTGTCGCGGAGAAGCCCGTCGGCGGTCCTATTCCCCTGCTCGCCCCGACCTATGACGAGCCGGAAGACGAGATCGTCGAGGAGGAGGAAGAAGAAGTCGACGAGACTGCGGCCGAGGAACGGCCCGCACAGCCGGCCCAAAGGGCCGAAACCGGCGAGCAGCGCGACCGCAAGCGCCGCAAGCGCCGCAGACGGCGCGGCGGCAAGGATCGCGACCGCGATGCAGCGATGCCCGCCGAAGGTGCACCGACGGAGGGTGTTGCTGGAGTCGAGGCTGACGACCAGCATCGCGCGGACGAGGGTGAGGTCGCCGAGCCCGTCGCGGCCGCCGATGAGGGCGGCGAAGATGTCGACCGCAAGAAGCGCCGCCGCGGCAAGCGGGGCGGCAAGCGCAACCGGCGCGACGAGGAGGGCATGGAGTTGCCGGAATCCGCCGCACCCGCGGAAGCCGCTTCTGCCGAAGCTTTGGCGGCCCAGGTTGTCGAAGACGCGCCCGTCGTCGCAGCGCCGCTAGGCGAAGAGATGGCGCCTGCCGGAGAAGAGCCGAAGAAAGCGCCGCGTCGCGCCGCCAGGCCGAAGAAGGTCAAGGCGGAAGAAATCGCGGAACAGGTGGAGCAGCCGGCTGTCGAGCCGGAGCCAGTCGCGGCCCAGCCCGAGGAAAAGCCCAAGAAGCCGCGCGCCTCGCGGCGCAAGGTCGCGGAACCGGCATTGGAAACGCCCGCAGCCGAAGTGCCCCAACCCCCGGCTCGAGCTTCCAAAGCTCCGGCCGTCAAGCTCGTATCTTCAACGCCCGAAGGCGAAACCGCCGAATCCACCGAAGAAAAGCCGAAGAAAGCCGGCTGGTGGCAGCGAAAGAGCTTTTTCTGACAGGCAGTTAGGCTGATAACCTAAAGAAAGCCCGCACCGCTGACAGCGATGCGGGCTTTTCCTTTGCGTAACCCGGTCAGGGCGAGAACACCGACCAGTTCATCGCCCTTGCGAGTTTTTCCAGCGCCATGGACCCAAGCCTGGAATTTCCGTTGGGGTTGAGGCCGGGCGACCACACCGCCATCGACGCGACGCCTGGCACAACGCCCAAAATGCCGCCGCCGACGCCGCTCTTGCCGGGAAAGCCGACGCGGAAGGCGAAGTCGCCGGAACCGTCGTAATGGCCGCATGTCAACATCAGCGCGTTGATGCGCCGCGCCCGCTCGGCCGATATGACGGAATGGCTCGTCGCCGGATTGCGTCCGTCGCAGGCGAGAAACCGGCCGGCCAGAGCCAGTTGGCGGCACGTCATGGCGATGGCGCAGTGGTGGAAATAGACGCCGAGCGCGAGCTCGGGGGCATGGTCCAGATTGCCGAACGAGCGCATGTAGTTGGCCAGCGCGAAGTTGCGGAAGCCCGTGGCGCGCTCCGACGCCGCGACTTCGCTGTCGATGAACACGGTTTCGTCGTCTGTCAGGAATTGCACGAAGCGCAGGATTTCGCCGATCGCCTCGCGCGGCTGATGCCCGGCCAGCAGCACGTCGGAAACCACGATCGCACCAGGATTGATGAACGGATTGCGCGGTATGCCGTGCTCTTGCTCAAGCTGGACGATCGAATTGAACGGATTTCCCGAAGGCTCACGGCCGACCCGCCGCCAGAGCGCGTCGCCGACCTTGCCGAGCGCGAGTGTTAGGGTGAACACCTTCGAAATGCTCTGAATGGAGAACGCATCGTCGGCGTCGCCGACACAGAACATACGGCCGTCGGCCATGGCGACAGCCAGGCCGAACTTGCGCGGATCGATCCGGCCCAGTTGCGGAATATAGGTGGCGACATCGCCGCGGTCGGCACGGGAAGCCATCTCCGCGGCGATCTCCGACAATACGGCTTCAACCTCAGGCATCGGCGCGTCCGTCATGCGAGCCAGCGGCCGATGCGATCCAGCGCCTCGGCCATGTCGTCATGGCTGCCGGCATAGGAGAAGCGCATGAAGCGCTGGCCGGCAAGCGGATCGAAATCGTGGCCGGGCGTCGCAGCGACGTACGTTTCGGCCAGCATCGCGCGGGCAAACTCCATGCTGTCATTGGTCAGCCGGGAAACGTCACAGTAGGCGTAGAACGCGCCGTCCATTGGCGCGGCGAGCGAAAAGCCGAGTTCCGGCAGCCGCTGCATCAGGAGATCGCGGTTCCAGGCGTAGCGCGCCTTGACCGCTTCGAGTTCCGCCGTCGCCCGGAAGGCTTCCGCCGCGGCGATCTGCGAGAGTTCAGGCGCCGAGATATAGAGGCTCTGCTGGATCCGCTCGACAGGACGGATAAGCTTTTCCGGCAGCACCATCCAGCCGATCCGCCAGCCGGTCATGCAATAGTATTTCGAGAACGAATTGATGACCGTCACGTCATCGCTGAAGGAGAGTGCCGAGGTGTCGGGCGCCGAATAGGCCAACCGGTGATAGATCTCGTCGGAGATCAGCGCGATGCCCAGTTCCCCGGCCGTCCGGACGAGCGCCTCGAGGTCGCCCGCTGGTATCACCGCCCCTGTCGGATTGGCGGGGCTGGCGAAAAGCGCACCTTTCAGCGGCCTGTCGGCGTGCGCCGCTCGAAGGTGTTCGGCGTGGAGGTAGGCCGCGCCTTCGAGCTCGATCTCAACGACCTCCAGCCCGAGTGCCTTCATGATGTTGCGGTAGGCCGGATACCCAGGCGCGGCGATCGCCACCCGGTCGCCGGTGTCGAACATTGCCAGGAATGCCAGATTGAAAGCCGCGGACGACCCGGTCGTCACCGCTATCCGCGCCGCCGGCACGTTGAGCCCGTAATGTTCCATATAATGGGCCGCTATGGCGCTGCGCAGCCCGGCGATGCCCAGCGCGTCTGTGTAGCCGATGCGCCCGTCGGCCAGCGCGCTTGCCGCAGCCTCGCGCACCAGGGCCGGCGCGGGATCCGAAGGCTGCCCGACCGCCATGGAGATCACCGGTTTGCCGAGCGCCTTCAGCCGGTTGGCCTCGGCCAGCACGTCCATCGCATGGAAGGGCTCGACATCGCCGCGCCGGGAGAGTGAAACCGCCATTTTCGTGTACCAGTCTCGAACCTGTATCAGCACGCCACGCCGCACAAATGCCCGAATGATGTGGGGATCACAAGTTCATGAAATGCGGCGCTTCGACTTTTCATCGCACCATGGCTCGTTTACCAGTGGTTCCCGTTATGCACGCACGATTTCCGATGATCTCGACATTCGCCAAAGCAGCGCGCGCGTTGCCGGCTGCGGCGCTTGCAATTGCGGTGGGCGTGGCCGCGCCGGGCAGTGCCCTGGCCCAGGCTAACCTGCCTGTCGTGCGCGATGCCGAGATCGAGGCGCTGGTCCGCGACTATGCGAGGCCGATCCTCAAGGTCTCTGGCCTGTCGAAGTCCGGCATCGACATCATCCTGGTCAACGATACCCGCTTCAACGCCTTCGTGGCGGGCCGGCGCATGTTCATCAACACCGGCGCGCTGCTGCAGTCGGACAGTCCGAATGAAATCATCGGGGTCATAGCGCATGAGGCGGGCCACATCGCCGGCGGCCATCAGGAGCGCCTGCGCGAACAACTGGCGCGCGCCCAGACCATGGCGGTCGTGACCGGCCTGCTCGGAATAGGCGCCGTGGTAGCCGGAGCCGCGGCCAATTCGAGCGAGCTTGCGCAGGCCGGCGGCGGCCTTGCCGCGGGCGGCGGCGAACTGGCAAGACGTGGCCTGCTCGGCTACCAGCGCACCGAGGAAACGACGGCCGATCGCTCGGCGATCACATACCTCGAAGCCACCGGACAGTCGGCCAAGGGCATGCTGAAGACCTTCCAGCGCTTCCAGAACGCGCTTGCGCTTTCCGGCGCGCGCGTCGATCCCTATCAGGTCAGCCATCCGATGCCGCGCGATCGTATCGCCAATCTCGAGCAACTGGCGACGAACAGTCCCTATTACGACCACGCGGATTCGCCGACGCTCCAGCAGCGCCACGACATGATGCGCGCCAAGATAGCGGTCTACACGCAGGGCCAGTCGGCGGCGGCGCGGCTGTTCCGCAAGGACCCGCAAGGGCTGCCCGCCCAGTATGGCGACGCCATGGCGACCTACATGTTTGGCAATCCGCGCTCGGCGCTGGGCAAGGCCGACGCGCTGATCAAGGCGCAGCCGAAGAACCCGTACTTCCATGAATTGCGCGGCGACATCCTGATGAAGGCGAACCGACCGGCGGAAGCAGTCGACGCTTATACAACCGCCGTGCGCCTCGACCCCGTCAAGTCCGGCATATTGCCGATCTCGCTCGGCCAGGCGCTGCTAGCGGTCGGGGATCGGGCATCGCTCAAGCAGGCCGTCGCGGAGATCAAGAAGGGGCTTCAGCGGGACCGCGAAAACAGTTCGGGCTACCGCTATCTCGCACAGGCCTACGGACAGCTCGGCGAAATTCCGGAGGCGGAGCTTGCGACGGCCGAAGGCCACTTCTATCGCGGCGCATACCAGGATGCGAAGATATTCGCGACCCGCGCCCAGCTGAGATTCAAGCGCGGAGCCCCCGGCTGGGTCCGCGCCCAGGACATCATCAACTACAAGATACAGAAGAAGAAATGAACCTTCCGCTCCGGTCGCACGACTGAGCGGAAACGGGAAGAACGGGAACGGACATGAACAAGGCACTATTGTTGGGAACAGCCGGCGTCGCCGTGGCTTTCGGTTTGCTGGCGGCGGGCTACCTTGCCGGCCCGCAAACCGCCGAGGCCGAAGGCACACCGCAGGCGGTGACGATCGCCGCGGCTGAAACGCCGCTCGACCGCAAGGGCGTCGAGGCCGTCGTGCGCGAATATCTCCTGTCCAATCCCGAACTGATCCTCGAAGTGCAGCAGGCGCTCGAGACGAAGCAGCAGGAAGAGCAGCGCGTCGCCCACCTCAACGTGATCAAGGAAGCCAAGGCCGAAATCTTCAACGCCGCCTACGACGGTGTGGTCGGCAACCCCGACGGCAAGGTCACGATCGTCGAGTTTTACGATTACAATTGCGGCTACTGCAAGCGCGCCCAGGAGGACATGCAGGCGCTAACCGCGGCCGATCCCGAACTGCGCTTCGTGCTCAAGGAGTTCCCGATCCTCGGTCCGGACTCGCAGAAGGCTCATGTCGTTTCGATGGCGTTCCGCGCGCTGGCTCCCGAAAAATACGGCGAGTTCCACAATGCGCTGCTTGGTGGCGCGGGCCGCGCCGGTGAGGACAGCGCCATCAAGATCGCGCTGTCGCTCGGTGTCGACGAAGCAAGGCTCCGCGAGGAGATGAAGAATCCCGAGATCA
This sequence comes from Pseudaminobacter sp., assembly GCA_035941355.1. Lineage (GTDB taxonomy): Bacteria > Pseudomonadota > Alphaproteobacteria > Rhizobiales > Rhizobiaceae > Allomesorhizobium. The sequence goes on along the minus strand of DASZDZ010000052.1, from coordinate 62,789 downwards.
CCAAGGCGTTCACCGCGACCTACGACCTGGCCAACCGGCTGGCGATCACCGGAACCCCCTCCTACGTGGTCGGCAACGAGGTGGTGTTCGGCGCGCTCGGCAAGGAAGTCCTCGGCGAGAAGATCGCGGCTGCAAAATCTTGCATTGAGGCCGCCACCTGCTGATTTTGGCATTCCCGCCATCTGTCGCTGTGGACAGAGAAAGAAGCTGCTTGCGCTCTTTTCGCGGCGCTCTATGCCCATTATAGAGGTCCCGGCGCGCCAGATGCCATCTGGCGCGGAAAAGGTGCATATATTGAAAACGATTTTCATCCTGAACGGCCCCAACCTCAACGCGCTCGGCAAGCGGGAACCCGGCATCTATGGCGGGACTACGCTGGCCGACATCGAGGAGGACTGCAGAAAGGCCGGGGCGGCACTGGGGCTGGAGATCGACTTCCGCCAGTCCAACCATGAAGGCCATCTGGTCGACTGGATCCAGGAAGCCCGCGACAAGGCTGTCGGCATCGTTATCAATGCAGGCGCCTATACCCACACCTCCATCGCGATACACGACGCGATCCGCTCGGTCTCGCCGCTTCCGGTCGTGGAGGTGCATCTGTCGAACATTCACGCCCGCGAAGCGTTCAGGCATACATCCATGATTGCTCCCGTTGCGGTCGGCATGATCTGCGGCTTCGGACCGCTGGGCTATACACTGGCGCTGCAGGCGATCGCCGCGCGGCTCTGACCGCCAGGAACCAAGGAAAAGGTATCGACATGTCGATAAAGAAGACCGGTGTTGACCAACAGCTGATCCGCGATCTCGCCGGGATCCTTGACGATACCAATCTCACTGAGATCGAGGTCGAACTGGGCGATCTGAAGGTGCGCGTCTCGCGCCTTTCGCAGGCAGTGCATGCGGTTCATGCGTCGGCGCCTGTCCAGCATCATGCGCCCGCCCCCGCTCCGACGCAGGGGCCGGCTCCGGCTCCCGTCGTCGACCTGTCGAAGAACACCGTCCCGTCGCCGATGGTCGGAACCGCATATCTCGGGCCCTCGCCCGACGCCAAGCCGTTCATCGAGGTCGGCCAGCAGGTCAAGGAAGGCCAGACGTTGCTGATCATCGAGGCAATGAAGACGATGAACCAGATCCCTTCGTCGCGTTCGGGGACCGTGACCGCCATTCTCGTCGAAGACGGCCAGCCGGTCGAATTCGGCATGCCGCTCGTTGTGATCGAGTGACCGGGAAGCCGCCTCCCATGTTTCAGAAAATCCTGATCGCCAATCGCGGTGAGATCGCGCTTCGGGTCCTGCGCGCGGCGAAGGAACTCGGCATAAAGACGGTCGTCGTCCACTCGACCGCCGACGCCGACGCAATGCATGTTCGCCTCGCCGACGAGAGCGTCTGCATCGGCCCGCCGCCCTCGCGCGACAGCTATCTCAACATACACCAGATCGTCGCCGCCTGCGAGATCACCGGCGCCGACGCCGTTCATCCGGGCTACGGCTTCCTTTCGGAAAACGCCAGGTTCGCCGACATACTGGCGGCCCACAACATCACTTTCATCGGCCCTTCGGGCGACCATATCCGCATCATGGGCGACAAGATCGAGGCAAAGCGCACCGCCAAGCGCCTTGGCATTCCGGTCGTCCCGGGCTCCGAGGGCGCAGTGTCCGACGAAGGCGAGGCCAAGCGCATCGCCGGAGAAATCGGCTATCCGGTGATCATCAAGGCCACGGCCGGCGGCGGCGGCCGCGGCATGAAGGTCGCGCGCACGGAACAGGATCTGATCCAGGCGCTGCAGACGGCCAGCAGCGAGGCGGGCGCTGCCTTCGGCAACAGCGAGGTCTACATCGAGAAATTCCTCGAGAAGCCGCGCCATATCGAAATCCAGGTCTTCGGCGACGGCGCCGGCAAGGGCATCCACCTCGGCGAGCGCGACTGTTCGCTGCAGCGCCGCCACCAGAAGGTCTGGGAGGAAGCGAATTCGCCCGCACTCAACGAGGAGCAGCGCGCACAGATCGGGGAAACCTGCGCCAGGGCGATCGCCGACCTCGGCTATTCTGGCGCGGGAACCATCGAGTTCCTATACGAGGACGGCGAGTTCTACTTCATCGAGATGAATACCAGGCTGCAGGTCGAGCATCCGGTGACCGAGGCGATCACCGGCATCGACCTGGTCCACGAGCAGATCCGGGTCGCTTCGGGCGGCGGGCTTTCGGTGCGCCAGGACGAGATCCGTTTCCAGGGCCATGCCATCGAATGCCGGATCAATGCCGAGGATCCGCGCACGTTCACGCCCTCGCCCGGCACCATCACCCATTTCCACACGCCGGGCGGCCTCGGTATCCGCGTCGATTCGGGCGTCTATTCCGGCTACCGCATTCCGCCCTACTACGACAGCCTCATCGGCAAGCTGATCGTGCATGGCCGCAACCGCGTCGAATGCATGATGCGGCTGCGTCGCGCGCTCGACGAGTTCGTCGTCGACGGCATCAAGACGACCCTGCCGCTGTTTCGCGATCTGGTCGGCAATGCCGACATCGCAAATGGCGACTACGACATCCACTGGCTGGAAAAGCACCTGGCGGAGACTGTATAGTCAGGGTCGATGACCCGACCATACGCCCCCGGCTACCGCATACCGACCGACCTGCTCCTGAAGGCCTATGCGTCGGGCGTATTTCCGATGGCCGAAAGCGCGAGCGACCCGGAGGTCTTCTGGGTAAGGCCCGAAACGCGCGGCATCATTCCCGTGGACACGTTCCACGTCCCCCGCAGCTTGCGCAAGACCATGCGCCAAGGCCGTTTCGAGATACGCTTCGACAGCGACTTCGCGGGCGTCATCGACGCCTGTGCGGAAGCCCGGGAGGAACGACGGACGACCTGGATAAACCAGCCGATCCGCGAAGCCTATATCGGGCTTTTCGGGCGTGGCCACTGCCACTCTGTCGAGGCTTGGCATGAAGGGCAGCTGGTGGGCGGGCTCTACGGAGTTACGCTCGGCCGCGTGTTCTTCGGCGAAAGCATGTTCTCAAGGGAAGCCGACGCCTCCAAGGCATGTCTCGTGCGTCTGGTGGAGCGCCTGCGCGAACGCGGGTTCGTGCTCCTCGACACCCAGTTCACGACACCACACCTGAAGCGTTTCGGCGCGATCGACGTGCCGCGTGGCAAATACGAGAGAATGCTGGAGGAAGCCTTGAAGGGCGACGCGGTCTTTTATCCGTGATATCCGTGACGGGAGACGCGGGAAACGGCTGCCCGATTAATATTCCGGACCTGGACAGTCTGAATATCAACGCGTCCTAGTTCGTCTTGGCCGCTTCCGGCGCCGGCACGTCCGACTTCTGCTTGCAGCCATTCAGCCAGACATCATAGACGGCATGCTCGACCGCGTTCAGCCCGGGGCTTTCCGCGAACATCCAGCCCGTGAATATCCGCCTGATCTTGCGGTCCAGCGTGATCTCGTCGACTTCCACGAACGAATCGGTCTTGGGCTCTTCCGTGTCGGGCCGCGAATAGCAGGCGCGCGGCGTCACCTGTAGCGCCCCGAACTGCACGGTCTCGTCGATATAGACGTCGAACGTGATGATGCGGCCGGTGATCTTGTCGACGCCGGTGAACTCGGCGACCGGATTGTTGATGCGATCGGCTTTCGCGGGCGACAGCCCGGCAATGGCCATCAGCACAGACGCGGCAAGCGCATATGCGGCGCGTTTTCCAAGCAGGATCAGGCTGGATTTCATCATTCGGAAGCACCGGAATTTACTGCCATGATTCTGTCGCGCGCCGAGGCCCGTGACGACCAAGCGTAGCCGCCAATTGTGGCGAGAAAACACCGCGGCTCCGTCCCTAGCCGCCGGGCGTCCAGGCGTCGTAGTCGCCGGTAACCTGCGGACGGTGGCCGCCCGACAAGAGCGAGCCCTTCGGCCGGTACGCGGCGGCGCTGCCGGTCAGGTTGGGCAGATGCGGCTTCTGCCATTCGCGGGCGGCATAGTCCTCCTGCGAAGGCGCAACGTCGACCCGGTGGTGAATCCAGCCGTGCCAACCGGGCGGGATCATGGATGCTTCGGCCTGATCGGCGTAGATGACCCAGCGACGCGTGCGACCCTCCGAATCGGTGCCGCCTTGATAGTAGATGTTGCCGGATTCATCGCGCCCCACCTCGGCCCCATGCCGCCAGGTGTGGAAACGCGTTCCGAGCGTCTGGCCATTCCACCAGGTGAAAAACTGCAGAAGGAAATTCTTCATCCGAGTCCTCGCGGCAAGGCGCGTCCATAGTCCCGATGCCTTATGGCTTTCGTGCGGCCCAATGGCAAGGGTTTAGCAGGCTTTGCGTGGAATTGGCAAAGTCGCAGCCGGGAGCCTAACCTGACCGGAAACCTCTGCCGCACGGACGCGAACCCGATCTATGGCCCTCAAGGAAATTCTGGATCTGACCAGCCTGATCGTCATCATTGCCGGCCTTCCGCTGGCTCTCTTCACCTTCCTCTACGAGCAGCGTAAGGCACGTGCCAACGAGGAAGAGGAAATCCGGCAGATGCTGGCCGACGGCTACACCGACTTCCTGAAGCTCAGCCTCCAGCATCCCGATCTTAAGCTGCAGTCTCGGTATGCAACTCCCGACCTCGATGAGGAGCAGCAGGAGCGGATGCAGACCCTGTTCGCCATCCTGATCTCGTTGTTCGAAAGGGCCTATGTGGTCGCCTATGAGGACAATCTGTCGCCGCGCAAGCGGCGGCACTGGGCCTCGTGGGACGATTTCATGCGCGAGTGGTGTCGGCGCGAGGATTTCCGTCGCGCGCTGCCAAGGCTGCTGCCCGGCGAGGATCCGGATTTCGCCGCATACATCAGGCGGCTTGCCGAAGAGGAAGAACGCGCCATGTCCGCGACCTAGGCGCGATGGCTGATTTTCAGCCGATCACCTTCTCGAGGACCAGCGCAGGGATGCCGGACTGATCGGAGCCGCAATTTGCGGTCTCGCCTGCCTGGACGAAGCCGTTGGCCCGGTAAAACGCCAGCGCAGAAGCGTTTGCCGCCTCCACTTCGAGGCGCAGCATGCGTGCATCCGGAAAACTGTCCTTGATCTCATCCAGGAGCATCTTTCCGATGCCCTCCCCCTGAAAAGACGGATGCACGTAAAGCTGGTGCAGCATCACCAGCTTGGGATCTGTCGTAGCAGCCGCATAGGCCATGCCGCCGATCGTCTTGCCGTCGTCCGCGACCAGAAATTCCGAATTGGGCCGTCCCATTCGCGCCTTCAATGAAGCTATTGAGTGCCAGTCATTGGTGATTTCCGTCACCCGCTCGACACCGTAGATCGCGTCGTAGGTGGCGTGCCAAGTCTCGACCAGCAGCGCCCGCACCGCGGCGAGATCACGCTCGCTGGCGGTGCGCACGAACACTCTTATTCCTCGATTCCGAGTTTGGCCTTGACCAGGCCGTTCACCGCCTGCGGGTTGGCCTTGCCACCTGTCGCCTTCATCACTTGCCCAACAAACCAGCCGGCCATGCTCGGCTTGGCTCGCGCCTGTTCGACCTTGTCCGGATTGGCGGCGATCACCTCGTCGACGGCCTTCTCGATCGCGCCGGTGTCGGTGACTTGCTTCATTCCGCGGCTTTCGACCAGCTCGCGCGGGTCGCCGCCCTCGTTCCAGACGATCTCGAAAAGGTCTTTGGCGATCTTTCCCGAAATCGTGCCCTCTTTGATCAGGTCGATGACAGCGCCGAGCTGGTCGGGAGAAACCGGTGCATCTTCAATGCCTTTGCCAGCCTTGTTCAACTGGCCGAGCAGATCGTTGATGACCCAATTGGCGGCGAGCTTTCCGTCGCGCCCGACCGCCACCTTCTCGAAATAGTCAGCGATAGCCTTCTCGGAGATCAGGATGGAAGCGTCGTAGACGGATAGGCCGAGAGTGGATACCAGCCGCGCGCGCTTATCGTCCGGCAGTTCAGGCAGTTCCGCAGCCAGGGCATCGACATAGGCCTGGTCGAATTCCAGCGGCAGTAGGTCTGGATCGGGGAAATAGCGATAGTCATGCGCCTCTTCCTTGGAACGCATCGACCGTGTCTCGCCCCTGCCCGGATCGAACAGCCGCGTCTCCTGGACGATCTTGCCGCCGTCTTCGAGGATGGCAATCTGACGGCGCGCTTCAGATTCGATCGCCTGGCCGACGAAGCGGATCGAGTTGACGTTCTTGATCTCGCAGCGCGTGCCGAAATCGCCAGCCGGCCGGCGCACCGAGACGTTGACGTCGGCACGCATCGAACCCTCGTCCATATTGCCGTCGCAAGTGCCGAGATAGCGCACGATCATGCGCAGCTTGGTGAGAAACGCCTTCGCCTCGTCGGCGGAGCGCATGTCGGGTTTCGAAACGATCTCCATCAGGGCAACGCCGGATCGGTTGAGGTCGACATAGGACATGGTAGGATGCTGGTCGTGCATCGACTTGCCGGCATCCTGCTCGAGATGCAGCCGCTCGATGCCGACCTCGATTTCCTCGAAATTGCCTTCTCGATCGGGGCCGACCGAGACAGTGACGATCCCCTCCCCGACGATCGGCTGCTTGTACTGCGAAATCTGGTACCCCTGCGGCAGGTCCGGATAAAAATAGTTCTTCCGGTCGAATATCGAGCGATGGTTGATCTGGGCCTTCAGGCCCAGCCCGGTCCGGATCGCCTGCTTCACGCACTCCTCGTTGATAACCGGCAGCATGCCGGGCATAGCCGCGTCGACCAGGCTGACATTTGCGTTGGGCGCGGCGCCGAATGCAGTCGATGCGCCGGAAAAGAGCTTCGCTTCGGATGTCACCTGCGCATGCACTTCCAGCCCGATAATGATCTCCCAATCGCCGGTGGCGCCGGAAATGAAGCGTTTGGCGTCGGGAATGCGGGTGTCGATGATGGTCATGGAAGCCTGCGTCGATGCATGGAAGAACATGCGAAACAACATATTTCGCGCCGGCCTTCGCTAGTGCAAATGGCCGAGTGAGGCAAGAGTCGGATGGGCGTCAGCCCATCGAGCCACGTGCGGCCTTGAGCAGTGCCTCCGCGCCCAGCGCGATGTATCTCGGCTCCGAGCCCAGCGCCATGAACCGGTATCCCATGGAGACGAAGCGGCCCGCCATGTTCGGGTCGACCACGTAGATCGCGGCGTGCTTGCCGGCTTCCCTGGCGCGTTTCGCGATAGAGGCGACCGTTCCCATCATATCTTCGAGGCTTCCGTCCACAGCCGCGCCGCTGCTCCACGCGATCGAGAAATCGGCCGGGCCGACGAAGATGCCGTCGATGCCTGGCGTTTCGAGGATGCCGTCGAGCGCATCGAGCGCGGGGCGGGTCTCGATCATAGCAAAGGAGACGGTGTGCGCATTCATTCCGCCCAGCCAGTCGTTGTAGTCGCTGCCCTTGTGCCGTGGAAATGCATATGTCGGACCCCAGGAACGCTCCCCGACTGGCGGGTATTTCATCGCCGCGGCAAACTGCCGGGCGTCCGCGACCGAATTGACCATCGGCGCGATCACCGCTTCCGCGCCGAAATCAAGCGCTCGGCTCGCCATGTCGAAGCGGCCGACGGGAATGCGGACTACCGGGTGCTTCTTTGCATGCATGACCGGCAGTATGCCGCGCACGACGCTGTCCTCATGATGCCCGCCATGCTGCATGTCGAGGGTGATCGCGTCGAAAGGCTGAGCTGCGACGATTTCGACGGTCAACGCGTCCGGAACGCCCGACCAGGCAGTGAACAGGGTTTCGCCGGCTTCCAGTCGTGACGCCAATTGCATGGGCAGCATTCCTCGGTAGGGGCCACATCTTCACCCGGAAATTGTCCTTAGCGCAAAGAAAAACCGCCCGGCAAGCGGGCGGCTTGTTGGTCCACGGCGCAAGCCGCTTAGCTGTTCTTGACCTGCTCGATGGCCTGCGCGAGCAATTCGTCCATGGTGCGGCGGATCTGGTGGTCCGACTGCTCCACGCCCGCCGCGTCGAAGTCCTTGCGCACCTTGCGGAACACGTCGTGGTCGCCCGCTTCCTCGATATCCGAGATTATGACTTCCTTGGCGTAGGCCTCAGCCTCATCGCCGGTCTTGCCAAGCTTTTCGGCGGCCCAGAGGCCGAGCATCTTGTTGCGCCGAGCTGTCGCCTTGAAACGCAGCTCCTCGTCGAAGGCGAACTTGCGCTCGAAACCCTCTTCGCGATCTTTCATGGTGCTCATGGCTGTTCCTCCCGGAGGTGGCTGCGATTCGTTTACTGACGGTCAATATGGGCTTCCGCAGCACAAACCAAAAGGTCGCGTCCGGGTCAATACGCCCTGTCTTCTGCTGCAGTGCGGCATTTCGCTCGGGAAAGCGGTTGATTGGCCTGATTTGCCGATTGAGGAATTGGCGGGATTGGGATAGAGACCGCGTTGAAAACCCGTCATTGCCGCGCATAAGCGCTGACGCAAGGGTCGGTTGCCAGGCGCCTGCCCCAATCCAGAGAAAAACCAGATGAAAAATCGCCGCCGCATCTACGAAGGCAAGGCCAAGATCCTTTATGAGGGCCCTGAGCCGGGAACGCTTGTCCAGTTTTTCAAGGACGACGCCACCGCCTTCAACAAGAAGAAGCACGAGGTCATCGATGGCAAGGGCGTCATCAACAACCGCATCTCGGAGCACATCTTCAACCATCTGAATCGGATGGGCATCCCGACCCACTTCATCCGCCGCCTCAACATGCGCGAGCAGCTGATCAAGGAAGTCGAGATCATTCCGCTCGAAGTGGTGGTTCGGAACATCGCCGCCGGCTCGCTGGCCAAGCGCCTCGGCATCGACGAAGGCACCGTTCTGCCGCGCTCGATCATCGAATTCTACTACAAGGCCGACGCCCTCGACGATCCGATGGTGTCCGAAGAGCACATCACCGCCTTCGGCTGGGCGAGCCCGCAGGAGATCGACGACATCATGGCGCTGGCCATCCGCGTCAACGATTTCCTCTCCGGCCTGTTCATGGGCATAGGCATCCAGCTTGTCGATTTCAAGATCGAATGCGGCCGTCTGTTCGAGGGCGACATGATGCGCATCGTGGTCGCCGACGAGATTTCGCCGGATTCCTGCCGCCTGTGGGACGTGAACACCCAGGAAAAGATGGATAAGGACCGGTTCCGCCGCGACATGGGCGGCCTCGTCGAAGCCTATCAGGAAGTGGCGCGCCGCCTCGGCATCATGAACGAGAACGAACCGCCGCGCCCGAGCGGCCCGGTTCTGGTTGCTTCGGCCGACGGTCCGAAAGGCAAGCCGCACTGAGCCGGCCCACTCATCACCAGACAGGAGCATGACAGGCGTGATCAAGGCCCGAGTAACCGTAACCCTCAAGAACGGCGTTCTCGACCCGCAGGGGAAGGCGATCGAGCATGCGCTCGACGGCCTTGGCTTCGCCGGCGTCGGATCGGTGCGCCAGGGCAAGGTGTTCGACATCGAGATCGACAGCACAGACCGCGCCAGGACCGAAGCCGACCTGAAGGCAATGTGCGACAGATTGCTGGCGAACACGGTGATCGAGAACTATTCTGTAGCCATGGATTGAGGCGCCTCGAATTGCGTGAACTCGCCGAACCTCAAAGACGATTCGATCACACATGAAATCAGCCGTCGTCGTTCTTCCAGGCCTAAATCGCGACCGCGACATGATCGCGGCGCTGACGAAAATCTCCGGCAAGGCCCCGGTGACGGTCTGGCAGACCGATACGGAAATCCCGGATGTTGACCTCGTCGTCATCCCCGGGGGCTTTTCATATGGCGACTACCTGCGCTGCGGAGCCATCGCGGCGCGCATGCCGGTGATGCGGGCGGTGGCGGAGAAGGCTGAAAAAGGCGTGCAGGTGATCGGTGTCTGCAACGGCTTCCAGATCCTGGTCGAGGCCGGCATGCTGCCCGGCGCGCTGATGCGCAACGACCATCTGAAGTTCGTCTGCCGCGAAGTGAAGCTCAGGGTCGAGAACGCCAATACGAGCTTTACCCGCAACTATGCGCCCGGCCAGATCATCCGCGCGCCGGTCGCGCATCATGACGGCAACTACTTCGCCGATCCCGAAACGCTGGCGCGCATCGAAGGCGAAGGCCGGGTTCTGTTCCGCTATGCCGAAAACACCAATCCGAACGGCTCGATCAACGACATAGCCGGGATCGTCAACGATCGCCGCAACGTGCTTGGCCTGATGCCGCATCCCGAAAACCTGATCGAAACCGCGCACGGCGGCAGCGACGGCCGCCCTTTGTTCGAAAGCGCGCTTGGCATCGCTGCCCGGCAACCCGAACCGGCCTGATACCGGACAGTCTCCCAAACAGGCGGATCTTTGCGGATGAAGAAATTTGCGATCGTCGCCGGTGCGGCTTCATTGCTTCTCGCGCTGGCGGCCTGCCAATCCAAAACGCCCACGCCTGCGGCATCAGGGAAAAGCGCTTCGCTGAGGGCCATGGAAACGGTGGCTATCGCCGCATACAAATGCTGGTTCGCCGCCAAGGATCCGGCCTTCAAGGCTTACCGCATGGCAAACGAACTGAACTCGTTCAGCGGCACGCCGCGCTTCCTGCTGGTCCCGGCCAAAAATTACGGCGGCAAGCCGCTGCTGGTGGTCCAGGCGACGGGAAATTCGTCCCGGGTCGACGTATTCGGGCCATTGATGGGCGAGCCGCTCGGCACGCGCATCGGTTCAGACATCGGCCGCTGGGCGGCAGGCAATAACGATTGCGGCGGGGCCGCGTGATCGATCGTCGTCCGGCAGCCCGCCGATCGCATTAGACAGACTTCCAGCCCGAGCAACCGGACAGGACCATGACCATTTCAAACACCGTGAAGATCACAGGCGAACTGATTGCGGCGCACGGGCTGAAGCCCGACGAGTATCAGCGCATACTCGACCTCGTCGGTCGCGAGCCGACCTTCACCGAACTCGGCATCTTTTCGGCCATGTGGAACGAGCATTGCTCGTATAAATCCTCGAAGAAATGGCTGCGCACCCTGCCGACCACCGGCCCGCAGGTCATCCAGGGACCGGGAGAAAACGCCGGCGTCGTGGATATCGGCGACGGCGACTGCGTTGTCTTCAAGATGGAAAGCCACAACCACCCCTCCTACATCGAGCCCTATCAGGGTGCTGCGACCGGCGTCGGTGGTATTCTACGTGACGTCTTCACCATGGGCGCTCGTCCGATCGCGGCGATGAACGCGCTGCGCTTCGGCGCGCCGGATCATCCCAAGACCAGGCATCTTGTGTCTGGCGTGGTGTCCGGCATCGGCGGCTACGGCAATTCGTTCGGCGTGCCGACGGTCGGCGGTGAGGTCAATTTCGATGCGCGCTACAACGGCAATTGCCTGGTCAACGCCTTCGCTGCCGGCCTTGCCAAGACCGATGCCATCTTCCTGTCGGAGGCCAAGGGCGTTGGCCTGCCCGTCGTCTATCTCGGCGCCAAAACCGGCCGCGATGGCGTCGGCGGCGCGACCATGGCATCGGCCGAGTTCGACGACAAGATCGACGAGAAGCGGCCAACAGTGCAGGTCGGCGATCCATTCACGGAAAAGTGTCTGCTCGAGGCCTGCCTTGAACTGATGGCTTCGGGCGCGGTCATCGCCATCCAGGATATGGGCGCCGCCGGTCTCACCTGCTCGGCGGTGGAAATGGGCGCCAAGGGCGACCTCGGCATTGAACTCGATCTCGACAAGGTACCGGTGCGCGAAGAGCGCATGTCGGCCTACGAGATGATGCTTTCGGAAAGCCAGGAGCGCATGCTGATGGTGCTGCGTCCGGAGAAGGAAGAAGAAGCCGAGGCGATCTTCCGCAAATGGGGGCTGGATTTCGCCATCGTCGGCCACACGGCTGACGATCTGCGCTTCCGTATTCTCCACCAGGGCGAGGAAGTCGCCAACCTGCCGATCAAGGATCTCGGTGATCAAGCGCCGGAATATGACCGGCCCTGGGTCGAGCCGGCGCCGCGCCAGCCGCTCGCCGGGGACGACATTCCCCAGGCCGATGTCGCCGACGCGCTGTTGAAAATGCTCGGCGGGTCGGATCTGTCCAGCCGCCGCTGGGTTTGGGAGCAATACGACACGCTTATCCAGGGCAATTCTCTGCAGATTCCAGGCGGCGACGCCGGCGTCGTGCGCGTCGAGGGCCATGCCACGAAGGCGCTGGCCTTCTCGTCCGACGTGACGCCGCGCTACTGCGAGGCCGACCCCTACGAAGGCGGCAAGCAGGCTGTCGCCGAATGCTGGCGCAATCTGACCGCGACAGGCGCCATGCCGCTGGCGGCGACCGACAATCTGAATTTCGGCAATCCCGAGCGGCCGGAAATCATGGGCCAACTGGTCAAGGCGGTTCAGGGCATCGGCGACGCCTGCCGGGCGCTCGGCTTCCCGATCGTGTCCGGCAACGTCTCGCTCTACAACGAAACCAACGGCCGGGGCATCCTGCCGACGCCGACAATCGGCGGTGTCGGCCTCATCGACGACTGGTCGAGGATGGCCCGGATCGCCTTTGCCCGCGAAGGCGAGATGATCCTGTTGTTCGGCGCGCCCGATTGGTGGGGCACCCATCTCGGTCAATCGGCCTATATGCGCGACATCCACGGCCGCGCCGACGGCCCACCGCCGCCGGTCGACCTCGCTCACGAGAAAAAAGTCGGCGATTACGTCCGCAAACTGATCCGCTCGGGCGTTGCGACCGCGGTGCACGACCTCTCCGATGGCGGGCTGGCCGTCGGGCTGGCTGAAATGTCGATGGCCTCCGGCATCGGCGCGACCGTGTCGCAGCTTGGCCAGGGCGACCCGATCCCGCAGTTTTTCGGCGAGGACCAGGGCCGCTATCTCGTCACGGTCAATTTTTCGGCTCAAAGCGACGAATTCGAAGCGATGCTCGCCGAGCTGAAGCAACTCGGCATTTTCGCCCCGTGGATCGGCACCACAGGCGGCAGCGAATTGAAACTCGGGCATGCCCGTGCCATATCAGTTGCGGATTTGAAGGCGGCTCATGAAGGCTGGTTCCCTCGATTCATGGGGAACTGAACGGGAATTTGACGAATGGCGATGGATGCTCACGAGATCGAAAAGCTGATCCGGGACGGTATACCTGACGCAAAAGTGACCATCCGCGACTTGGCCGGCGACGGCGACCATTATGCCGCCGAAGTGGTGGCCGAAAGCTTCCGCGGCAAGACCCGCGTGCAGCAGCACCAGATGGTCTATGACGCCCTGAAGGGCAATATGGGCGGCGTTCTTCACGCCCTTGCCCTTCAAACCAGCGCTCCGGAGTGATATATCCCTCCGAGACAGAGCTCGGCTGCGAACATGCCGAGCGGATCGCGGCGCTTGAATATCCAACCAGCCGCATGCCTTAGCCGGCGAAACGGGAAAAAGAAATGAGCGGAATCAACGAATACATAGACAATGAGGTGAAGAGCAACGACGTGGTCGTCTTCATGAAGGGCACGCCCGGTTTTCCGCAGTGCGGATTTTCGGGCCAGGTCGTGCAGATCCTCGATTATATCGGCGTCGACTACAAAGGCGTCGATGTTCTGACCTCGAGCGAATTGCGCCAGGGCATCAAGGACTATTCCAACTGGCCGACGATCCCGCAGCTCTACGTCAAGGGCGAATTCGTCGGCGGCTGCGACATCATCCGCGAAATGTTCCAGGCCGGCGAGTTGCAGAGCTACTTTGCCGAAAAGGGCATCAGCGCCAAAGGCGCCGCCTGATTAGGGAACCACACCGATAGATTCCGGTTTTCTCCGGAATCGTTTTGCAGGATGCGCCGGGCTCTCCGGCGCATTTCCTTTTTGAGCGTAGCATTAGGAAACTCTCATGGACCAGGCTACACCGACTACCGTGGCGACCGGCCTGTCGATCCCGCGCTGGGAGTTCATCGCACTTGCCGCCGCACTCATGGCGCTCAACGCGCTCGCCATCGATATCATGCTGCCGGGGCTGCAGCAGATCGGCGCCAGCCTAGGCGTCGCCGACGAGAATGCACGGCAATACGTGATCTCGGCCTATTTCGGCGGGCTGGCCTTCGCCCTCCTCGCCTATGGCCCGGCCTCCGACAGGTTCGGACGCCGCGGGCCGCTGCTGTTTGGCCTTTCGATCTATGTCATCGCGGCCTTCGCCGCCGCCTTCGCGCCCAATTTCGAGACGCTTCTGGCGCTGCGCTTTATCCAGGGCGTGGGCGCGGCGTCCACGCGCGTCATCGCCGTCTCCATGGTCCGTGACCGCTTCGGCGGCAGGGCGATGGCCGAGATCATGTCGCTGATTTTCATGGTTTTCATGATCATACCGGTGGTCGCGCCAAGCATCGGCCAACTTGTGATGCTGTTTGCCGAATGGCACATGATCTTCGTCTGCATGGGCGTTATCGCCCTCGTCATCGTGATTTGGGCGGCCGTGCGGCTGCCCGAAACGCTCCATCCCGAGGATCGGAGGCCCTTCACTATTGCATCGATCTGGAAGGCCTTCCGCATCGTGCTGACCAACCGCGTCTCGCTCTGGTACACGCTGGCCTCGACCACGATCTTCGGCGCGCTGTTCGGCTTCATCAATTCCGCGCAGCAGGTCTATGTCGGCATTTATGGGCTAGGTGTTTGGTTCCCCGTGGTGTTCGCGGGCATCGCCGGCATGATGGCGGTCTCGTCGTTCCTCAACTCGCGCCTCGTCGGCCGCTTCGGCATGCGCCGGCTGTCGCATGGCGCGGTCATCGGCTTCCTGGCAGTCAGTACGATCTGGTTCGTCTGGTCGCTTTACGGTCAGGTGCCGCTGGTCGGGTTCATCGCTTTGTTTGCCGCCGCGATGTTCCAGTTCGGCTGGATCGGCTCCAATTTCAACGCGCTGGCAATGGAGCCGCTCGGCCACATCGCCGGCTCGGCCTCGTCCGTGCAGGGTTTTGTCCAGACCTTGGGAGGCGGGTTGATCGGCGCGGCGGTCGGACAGTCGTTCGACGGCACGACCACGCCTCTCGCAGCCGGCTTCTGCGGCGTCGCTTTGGTCGGACTGATCATGGTGCTGATCGCCGAAAAGGGAAAACTTTTCCGCGCCCAGCACGACCCGCATCCGCAGGCGTAAATTCAGACGTCCTGTCCGGCCGCAAGTCCGGCGAAATCGAACAGCTTGCGGTCGAGGAGATGCGACGGCCTGACATTGCCTAGCGCCCGGATCATGGTGTCCTTGCGGCCCGGCATGCGCTTTTCGATGTCGTCCAGCATCTGTTTCATGAGGTTGCGCTGCAGCCCTTCCTGGCTGCCGCACAGGTCGCACGGGATGATCGGGAACTTCATCGCGTCGGCGAATTTCTGCAGGTCGGCCTCGGCGCAATAGGCGAGCGGGCGCAGCACGGTCACGTCGCCCTCGTCGTTGACGAGTTTCGGCGGCATCGCCGCCAGCCTGCCGCCATGGAAGAGATTCATGAAAAACGTTTCGAGAATGTCCTCGCGGTGATGCCCGAGCACCAGCGACGAGCAGCCCTCCTCGCGCGCGATGCGGTAGAGATGGCCGCGCCTGAGCCGCGAGCATAGCGAACAGTAGGTGTTGCCCTCGTCGATTTTGTCGGTGACGATCGAATAGGTATCGCGATACTCGATCCGGTGGCGGATGCCGTGGTTTTCGAGGAAATCCGGCAGGATATGCTTCGGGAAATTCGGCTGGCCCTGGTCGAGATTGCAGGCGATGAGGTCGACAGGCAGCAGGCCTCGCCATTTCATGTCGAGGAGCAGCGCCAGAAGCCCGTAGGAATCCTTGCCGCCCGAAAGCGCCACCAGCCAGCGCTCGCCCGGCCGCGCCATGGCGAATTCGTCGATAGCCTGCCGCGTCTGACGCAGCAGTCGCTTGCGCAGCTTGTTGAACTCGACCGAGGACGGCACGTCCCGGAACATCGGGTGGCAGCTTGCATCATCGGTTTCGACGACCAGATCGGGCATCATGTTCATGGGCGCGTCCAGCCTGCTTGGCTCATCGTCCGACCGGCTTACCGGACCAAACCGACAAAGAAAAGGCCGCCCGAAGGGCGGCCTTGATGGCTTGGAACGTATCCGATTAGCGGGAGTAAAACTCGACGACCAGGTTCGGTTCCATCTGGACGGCGTAAGGGACGTCCGACAGGCCGGGAACGCGGGCGAAGGTGGCGACCATCTTGTTGTGGTCGACTTCGATGTAGTCCGGCACGTCGCGCTCGGCGAGCTGCACCGATTCCAGGACGATGACCAACTGCTTCGACTTCTCGCGAACCTCGATCACGTCGCCGGCCTTGCAGCGGTACGAGCCGATATTGGTGCGCTTGCCGTTCACGTTGACGTGGCCGTGATTGACGAACTGGCGGGCCGCGAAAATGGTCGGCACGAACTTGGCGCGATAGACCACCGCGTCGAGGCGCGATTCGAGCAGTCCGATCAAGTTTTCAGGCGTATCGCCCTTGCGGCGGTTGGCTTCCTCGTAGGTCTTTCGGAACTGCTTTTCCGAAATGTCGCCATAGTGGCCCTTCAGCTTCTGCTTGGCGCGAAGCTGCAGGCCGAAGTCGGAAAGCTTGCCCTTGCGGCGCTGGCCATGCTGGCCGGGACCGTATTCACGCTTGTTGACCGGGGATTTCGGGCGGCCCCAAATGTTTTCGCCGAGACGGCGGTCGATCTTGTACTTTGCTGATTCGCGCTTGCTCATCGCATTCCCTTTCAAAAAGATACACCCGCAACCTCATGTCACGAGTGAAGGAAACGCGCCCTCCTCTGGCCTCCGTTTTCGAGACCTGACAGGATTTCCCACGCACGCTTTGCGAAGAAACCCACGGGACACGTCATTCAAGCAAGACCTAGGAAAAGTGTAAGCGGTTTTCCGTTCGGTCTTGCGGCATTACAATAGAAACACCGGACCTCTCGGCCCGGCGTTGGCGTGGCTCTAAAGGAGAGCCTCGCCATTGTCAAGGAATTCGGGACGCATCGGCGCTTCCGGCCAGCTTTACGCCGCATCGTGGAAGATGATCCCGGCGGTGAACCGCTCGCCGGAGTGGATGCGGCTGACGCCGTGGCGCATCTTGACCCGGTAATCGCCGCGGGTTCCTGCCTTGGGCCTGTCGTTGACGGCAAACAGCGCACCATGCCCCTGCTTCAAAGGCACGACTTCGGCGCGCGACTGCATGCGCGGCCGCTGCTCGGTGAGCACCAGTTCGCCGCCTTCGAATTCCTCGCCGGGCGCGCTGAGCAGGATCACCAGTTGGATCGGGAAGAGGTGCTTTCCGTAGACGTCCTGATGCAGGCAATTGTAGTCGCCCGGCCCGTATTTGAGGAGCAGCGGCGTCGGCCGCGTCTGCCCGTCGGCATGACACTCTGCCAGGAACTCGTCATGAGCGGAGGGGAAAACCCGGTCTATGCCCATGCGCGCATTCCATCCGTTGGCCAGCGGCACGAGCCGCTCGTAAAAACGCCGGCGCAGCCCGTCGATCAGTTCCGGCAGCGGATTGGCGAAGTATTTGTATTCCCCGGCTCCAAATCCATGCCGCTGCATGACGATGCGGCTGCGGAAGATCCCATCATTATCGTAGAGAAGCCGCAAGGCGCGGCATTCAGCCTCGTTCAGCAGCGGGCCCGTCCGTGTGACGCCGAATTCGTCGAGATCTCGGCTGATGATGTCCCAGTCGGGTTCCGCCACGACATTGCGCAGGTTCATCGCCCTTCTCCTTCTCTGTCCTTGGCGCCGCGACAGAGACTATTCGGCGTGAAGCAGGAGGGCATTCCGTTTCTTGCGTGGTTGCCGGCGCTACCGGTGGGCAGCGTCAAAATCCTCCCGCGCTGCCTTCAGCGCATCACGGTTGTGCGCCGCCCAGATGCCAAGGGCTCCAACCGGCACGGCGATCGAATGGCCAAACTCCGTCAGCGCATATTCCACTTCCGGCGGTGTCGTCGGCTTTACCGTGCGCCGGACCAGCCCGTCGCGCTCGAGCGAGCGCAACGTCACCGTCAGCATGCGCTGCGAGATGCCCTCGATCGACCGCCTGAGCGCGTTGAAGCGCTTTGGTGCCGCCTGCAGATTGATGATGACCAGCAGGCTCCATGTGTCGCCGACGCGATCCAGCACCTCGCGTATGGGGCAGTTGCCATCTTCGTCGGGCTCGAAGCCCGGATGGCTGTCCAGCATAGGCGCTGCAGCAGAAGCGTTCGTCCGAGCGTTCATGCGGTTCCCTCCAGGTAATCTGGGCAGAAAATCATGCGTACTTACGTGTCGCCGCTTTCGCGGCTAGTGGTGACTTGCGGTAACCTGATTACCGCAAATACCTCCTTCGCCGCAACGGCGAATGAGCCAGACACGGAGTATTTCGCATGAAAATCGCACTCATCGGCGCATCGGGCTTCGTCGGCAGCGCCATCCTCAGGGAAGCCGCGTCGCGTGGCCACAGCGTCACGGCCATCGTGCGCGATGCCGGCAAAGTCGAGAAGCTTGACGGCGTGACGCCAAAGGCGGTCGACGCCACGGATGTTGCCGGACTGACTAGCGCCGTCTCCGGAAATGACGCCGTGATTTCCGCCTTCAATGGCGGCTGGGGCGATCCGGACATCTATCGCAAGCACCTGGACGGGTCGAACGCGATCGTCAGCGCCGCCAAGGCCGCCAAGACACGATTGATCGTGGTGGGCGGCGCCGGCAGCCTTCATGCGCCCGACGGCAGCCAGTTCGTCGATTCGCCCGAGTTTCCCCCCGAGTGGAAGCAAGGCGCGTTGGCCGCCCGCGACGCGCTCGCCCAACTGCGCAACGAGACGGAGCTGGACTGGAGCTTTCTGTCGCCGCCTTTCATGCTGAAGCCTGGCGAACGCACGGGAAAATACCGTACCGGCGGCGACCAGCCGGTGTTCGATGAAGCCGGCCAGAGCACCATCTCGACCGCCGATCTCGCCGTCGCCCTGGTCGACGAAGCGGAGCGTTCAGAACACATGCGCAAGCGTTTCACCGTCGCGTACTGACGAACGGTCCTGCCGGAGATCAGTCCTTCGACTTCTTCTTCTCCGGCAGGCTCTTGCGCTTGGTTTCGGCCAACTCCTCGAGTTGCTTCTCGCTCATGGACTCAACCATGCCCTTGGACGGCCCCTTGAGTTCGCTCTTCTTGGTCTCGCCGCGCTTGGCCGACAAAGCCGCGCCGGCCGCCTTCTGCTGAGCCTTGGATTTCGCAGGCATGTTCGTCTCCCGTGATTGCGCTCCGGGAAGAACTCGGCAAGGCAGGCGAGGTTCCTGATGGCCCCTGTGTTGAGAGTCAGGTCAGGCCCGGCATCACCTGAATATCAGCACACCTAGGCGACCGTCAGCCCAAACCCCTGCATCAGCCGGCGGATGGCGAAATCCGGCTTGCCGGAGGTGAAGACGGCGAGGTCGAGGCCCTGCACGGCTTCTGCACGTCTTTCGACGGGCGCGCGCTCACCAAGCAGCGACAGCGCGCGCCGTGCGATCGCCTCGGCCGGATCCAGCCAATCCACCGGCCAGGGCGCGGTCTTGCGCATCCGGTTGACGAGGAACGGATAGTGCGTGCAGGCGAGCACGACGATGTCGGTCCGGCCGCCTTCGCGCTCGATGAAGCACGGAGCGATCTCCGCCCTCACGGCCTCCTCGTCGACAAAGCCATGGCGCATATAGGCCTCGGCAAGCGCGGCCAGATGCGTGCTGCCGACCAGCCGGACATTGCACTTCGAAGCCCATTTGGCGATCAGATCGCGGGTATATTGCCGCTTCACCGTGCCCGGGGTGGCGAGCACCGACACCAGGCCCGAGCGCGTCCGCTCGGCGGCCGGCTTGATCGCCGGCACCGTGCCCACGAACGGCGTATCGGGATAGGCCGCGCGAAGTTCTGCAAGCACCAGCGTCGAAGCCGTGTTGCACGGAATGACGAAGATTTCAGGGTCGTGCCTGGCAATCAGGCCGCCGCAAAGCTCAACGATACGCGCGCTCAGCGCCTCCTCTTCCCAATCGCCATAGGGAAAGGCGGCATCGTCCGCGACATAGACGAAGCGGCGATCGGGCATCAGCACACGGGCTTCGCGCAGCACGGTCAGCCCGCCAATGCCGGAATCGAACATCAGTATCGGCCGCTCAGTCATTCTCGGGCGCCTCCCCGCCTGGCTTGCGCCTGCCGCTTCCGGCGCTGGCGTCGGCTTCGGCCTTGCGCGCCGGATAGCCCGATCCGCGCGGTTCCTTCGGCGAAAAATAGTCCAGCGAAGCGACGACGCCGCGCAGCACTTCGAGTTCCTTCTCCGAAAAGCCTGCGCGGGTCAGCACGGCGCGCACCTTGTCGACCATTTTCGGCTTCTTGGCCGGGGTGCGGAAATAGCCGCGCGCGTCGAGCGCGGCTTCGAGATGCTCGAACAGGCCATGCAGGTGCTCCTTGGCGGCTGGCTTGACCACCGGCCCCGAAAACGCCGTGTCGGTTTCCCGCTCAAGGCCGGACTTCATCCACTCATACGCCATCAGAAGCGTCGCCTGCGCGATGTTCAGCGATGCATATTCGGGATTGACCGGAAAGGTGACGATTTCGTCGGCCAGGCTGATCTCGTCGTTGGCGAGCCCGAATTTCTCGCGCCCGAACATGATGCCGGTGCGCTGCCCGGCGCTATGCCGCGCCCGAAGCGCCCTGCCTGCCTCGACCGGCCCGCGCACCGGCTTGAACCCGTCGCGCTCGCGCGCCGTTGTGGCAAAGACGAATTGCAAGTCGGCGAGCGCCGAGGGCAGGTCGTCGAACACGGCGGTGTTCTCGATAACATGCGTGGCGCGGCTTGCCGCTGCCGTCGCCTTCTCGTTCGGCCAGCCGTCGCGCGGCTTGACCAGCCGCAGTTCCGACAGCCCGAAATTGGCCATGGCCCGCGCCACCATGCCGATATTTTCGCCCATCTGCGGCTCGACCAGTATGATCACCGGCCCTTCGGTGATCGGCCCGCCTTCCGTGTCTGTCATGAATGCGCTGATCCTTCATTTGCGCGTCTGGGCCGTCCCTGCCATATTCCGCGTCGAAGATGAAGGCCGCACCATGGCAAGCCAAATCACCGACCGTTTGCGGGCGCAGACGAGGCACTACGCCAACTGCGGCGAAATTCGCATGTTCGGCGGCATCTGCTTCACCCTGAACGGCAATATGCATTGCGGCACGATGAAGGATGGCGACGTGCTGTTTCGCGTCGGCCCCGACCAGGAGACGCAGGCGCTGGCGCTGCCGGGAACGAGACTCATGGAACAAGCCGGGCGCACGATGAAGGGTTTCATCATCGTTTCGGCCGACCATCTTGGCGAAGAGCAAGCCTTGAACGACTGGGTCGCGCTCGCCGCCAATTTCGTCGAAACGCTTCCGCCGAAGAAAAAATAGCGCCGTAAATCGCGTCCCGCGACACTGCGTTTCAACAGCGTTTGCGCACGCATTCCCGCTTTGCTATAGGGGCCGCACTTCCTGTCGCGAAGCCCGGAAATCCGGCGCTCCCATCCGAAAACGAGGTACTTTTCATGGCGAAGATCAAGGTGGCCAATCCCGTCGTCGAACTCGACGGCGACGAGATGACCCGCATCATCTGGCAGTTCATCAAGGACAAGCTGATCCACCCTTATCTCGACATCGACCTCGAATATTACGATCTGGGCGTCGAGCACCGCGACGCGACCAACGACCAGGTGACGATCGACGCGGCCAACGCCATCAAGAAGCACGGCGTCGGCGTCAAATGCGCGACGATCACGCCCGATGAGCAGCGCGTCGAGGAATTCAACCTCAAGAAGATGTGGAAATCGCCGAACGGCACGATCCGCAACATCCTGGGCGGTGTCATCTTCCGCGAGCCGATCATCATGAAGAACGTGCCGCGCCTGGTTCCGGGCTGGACCAAGCCGATCATCGTCGGCCGCCACGCCTTCGGCGACCAGTACAAGGCCACCGATTTCCGCTATCCCGGCAAGGGCAAGCTGTCGATCAAGTTCGTCGGCGACGATGGCCAGGTCATCGAGCACGAGGTCTATGACGCCCCCTCCTCCGGCGTCGCCATGGCCATGTACAATGTTGACGAATCGATCCGCGAATTCGCCCGCGCTTCGCTGAATTACGGCCTGCTGCGAGGCTACCCGGTCTATCTCTCGACCAAGAACACCATCCTCAAGGCCTATGACGGCCGCTTCAAGGACATCTTCCAGGAGGTCTACGAGGCCGAGTTCGAAGAGGAATTCAAGGCGAAGAAGATCTGGTACGAGCACCGCCTGATCGACGACATGGTGGCGTCGAGCCTGAAATGGTCCGGCGGCTACATCTGGGCCTGCAAGAACTATGACGGCGACGTGCAGTCCGACACAGTGGCGCAAGGATTCGGCTCGCTCGGCCTGATGACCTCGGTGCTGATGACTCCGGACGGCAAGACCGTCGAGGCGGAGGCCGCGCACGGCACCGTCACCCGCCACTATCGCCAGCACCAGAAAGGCGAGGAGACCTCGACCAACTCCATCGCCTCGATCTTCGCCTGGACCCGAGGTCTCGCCCATCGCGCCAAGCTCGACGACAATGCGGAACTCAAGAAATTCGCCGACACCCTGGAAAAGGTCTGCGTGCAGACGGTTGAATCCGGCTACATGACCAAGGATCTGTCGCTGCTCATCGGACCCGACCAGCCGTGGCTCTCGACCACCGGCTTCTTGGACAAGATCGACGAGAATCTGCAGAAGGCGATGGCGTAGCCTTTTCGCCAATAGCGAAGCCGGAACCGACTGTCGGTCGCCGGTTTCGCGATTTTCCTGCGTCAGAGCGCCCGCGCGATTCGCGTCGCCAGCCTGGCGTTGTTTTCCACCAGCGCGATGTTGGTGCGAAGGCTGGCGCCGCTAGTCAGTTCGAGGATTTTCGCGAGCAGGAACGGCGTCACTGCCTTGCCCGAGACGCGCTGCGCCTCGGCCGCCTGTTGCGCCGCCTCGATATGCCCGGTCATCACCTCCGCAGCGATCTCATCGGCTTCCGGCACGGGGTTTGCGATCAGCATGCCGCCATCGGTCCCCAAAACGCGCCGCGTCTTGAAGAAATCCGCGATCGCCTCGGCCGTATCGAGCCGCAGCGGCGCGGCGAATGACGATTGCCGCGACCAGAAGGCCGGCATGACGTCCGATCCATAAGCCACGACCGGCACGCCGCGCGTCTCCAGCACTTCCAGCGTCTTTTCGATGTCCAGTATGGCCTTGGCCCCGGCCGACACCACGATCACCGGCGTGCGCGCCAGTTCGTCGAGGTCGGCCGAGATGTCAAAACTCTTTTCCGCTCCCTTGTGCACGCCGCCAATACCGCCGGTGGCGAAGACCGAAATGCCGGCGAGGTGCGCGGCGATCATCGTCGCCGCCACCGTGGTGCCGCCGGTGCGGCCCTGCGCCAGGGCGAAGCCGAGGTCGGCCCGCGACAGCTTCATCGCGCCCGTGGTCTTGGCCAGCGCTTCGCGCTCGGCGTCGGAAATCCCGATCTTCAGCCTGCCGTCGATAACGGCGATGGTGGCAGGCGTCGCGCCCTCTTCGCGGATGATCTTCTCGACATTGGCGGCCATCGCGCTGTTGTCGGGATAGGGCATCCCATGGGTGATGATGGTGCTCTCCAGCGCCACCACCGGCCGCCCCGCGGCCAGCGCGTCTGCGACGGTTGGATGGACATCGATAAAGGGCCGCGCTTTCTCAGGCATCATTTGTCTCTCCGATCCTGCCGCCCTGATGCAACGCCTCGGCCTTCGGCACAAGGGCAAGGGCAGCAGTGAAGCCGCCGGCGGAAAATTCCGGCACGGAAGCCTGGCTCTCGACCGCCAGCATCGCTGCCGCCATGCCCTCGCGCAGCGCCTCGCCGAGAGGTAGGCCGCGCAGCAAGGCGACGGTGGTCACCCCGGCCAGCGCATCGCCGGCGCCGGTCACGTCAGCAATTTTTCGCGGGCGCGGCGGCATGATGGAAAAGATTTCGGAGCGGTCGAACGCGACGGTCGACGCACCGCCATGGCTGATGACTGCGCTCGAAAGTCCCATGCTGCGCAGGCGGGCGACGATTTCGTCGACGGATGCATCGTCCGACAATCCGCCAAGGCGAGCCGCCTCGCGAAAGTTCATGAACAGGCACGAGAGCGTTTCCAGGCTTTCGGAGAGCCGCGCGACCTTGGCCGGCGAGATGGCGATCGCAAAAAGCGGCTTGCCGGCGGCCACGGCGGCCAGCCGCGCAAGCGCGTCGGCCGGCAGATTGGCGTCACACAAAAGGGCGTCGGCCTCCGCCGCCGCGGCGCGAAAGCTGGCGCGGCGGAGCTGCTTGGCGAATGCGATCTCGTAGAGCGCCATGTCGGCAAGTGCTGCGATCACGTCGCTCTCGCGGTCGAGGAGCGCGGTATAGCTCGGCGTGGTGCGATCGAGGAAGATCGCCGACAGGTCGGCGATCCCCGCGCGGGCTATGGCGCGCGCGACGGTCTCGCCGGCCGCATCGCCGCCCCGAACCGACATGATCGCGCCTCTGGCCCCGCGGCGAACGGCATTGCGCAGCGCGTTGAATGCGCCGCCGCCGACGTCCTCAGCCATCACGCCCGGATTCGACGCGCCGGGCACATAGGCGCCTGTGATCCGCCCCCGGCGGTCGATATGCGCGCCGCCGACAGCCAGTATTTTCGGAAAAGACATTAAATCGCCTGCGGAGCGTTGTTTCTTCTAGGTTGGGCGCGACATTAGTGTCAGCATCCCTGGCGGGCAACCTGCCGCCGAATCGTCACCTGGCGGCGCGGCCAAACCAACGGTTCGGCCCATCCGGGCACCTTCGGCAGGTACAAAACTGGAACAAAATTGGAAAACGCAATGGAATCATGCCATTGAGGCCCCTTGCCAAATGAGAACAAAAGAGGTACGAATTTGCAGGGATACCGGATTGTCGGGCCTTCATTGACGACCAAGGGGTAATGTATCATGGCTCAGAATTCATTGCGGCTGGTAGAGGACAAATCGGTGGACAAATCAAAGGCTCTGGACGCCGCGCTGTCGCAGATCGAGCGCGCCTTCGGCAAGGGCTCGATCATGCGGCTGGGAGCGAACGAGAAGATCGTCGAGATCGAGACGGTGCCGACCGGCTCGCTAGGGCTCGACATCGCGCTCGGCGTCGGCGGTCTGCCGCGCGGGCGCATCATCGAAATCTACGGGCCGGAAAGCTCGGGCAAGACGACGCTGGCGCTGCACACTGTCGCCGAAGCGCAGAAGAAGGGCGGCATCTGCGCCTTTGTCGACGCCGAGCACGCGCTCGACCCGGTCTATGCCCGCAAGCTTGGCGTCGATCTTGAAAACCTCCTGATTTCGCAGCCCGACACCGGCGAGCAAGCGCTCGAGATCTGCGACACGCTGGTTCGCTCCGGCGCGGTGGACGTGCTGGTTGTCGATTCGGTTGCGGCGCTGACGCCACGCGCGGAAATCGAGGGCGAGATGGGCGATTCGCTGCCCGGCCTGCAGGCGCGGCTGATGAGCCAGGCGCTGCGGAAGCTCACCGCTTCCATCTCGCGCTCCAACACCATGGTCATCTTCATCAACCAGATCCGCATGAAGATCGGCGTCATGTTCGGTTCGCCCGAAACCACGACCGGCGGCAACGCGCTGAAATTCTATGCATCCGTGCGGCTCGACATCCGCCGTATCGGCGCGGTCAAGGACCGCGACGAAGTGGTCGGCAATCAGACCCGGGTCAAGGTGGTCAAGAACAAGCTGGCGCCGCCCTTCAAACAGGTCGAGTTCGACATCATGTATGGCGAGGGCGTCTCCAAGACCGGTGAACTCGTCGATCTCGGCGTCAAGGCGGGCGTGGTCGAAAAGTCGGGTGCATGGTTCTCCTACAATTCGCAGCGCCTCGGCCAAGGCCGCGAGAACGCCAAGCTTTTCCTGCGCGACAACCCCGACACGGCGCGCGAGATCGAACTGGCGCTGCGGCAGAATGCCGGGCTGATCGCCGAAAAATTCCTCGAGGGCGGCGGCCCGAGTGACGGCTTCGAGGACGAAGCCGGCGAGATGTAATCTGTCAGGCCTGATCTTTGCGATGCCGCCGGCCCTCGGGCCGGCGGTTTTGTTTTGAGGAAGCCCGCCCGAGCGCCCGTGAGGCTGCTGTTTTTCGCGGTTTTGAGTTTGTGGACAGGTCCAGGTGCGCCCGCTAAAAGGCCATGTCCAATTTCGCCGAGAGGCGCAACAAAGGCTTTGATATGAGTGGCGTGAACGAGATCCGGTCGGCATTTCTCGACTATTTCCGCAAGAACGGGCACGAGGTCGTGGCCTCCAGCCCGCTCGTGCCGCGCAATGATCCGACGCTGATGTTCGTCAATGCCGGCATGGTGCAGTTCAAGAACGTGTTCACCGGCATCGAGAGCCGCGCCTATTCGCGCGCGGCGACCTCGCAGAAATGTGTGCGCGCCGGCGGCAAGCACAACGACCTCGACAATGTCGGCTACACCGCGCGCCATCACACCTTCTTCGAAATGCTCGGCAATTTTTCCTTCGGCGATTATTTCAAGGAGCGCGCAATCGAACTGGCGTGGAGCCTGATCACGAAGGAGTTCGGCCTCGACGCGAAGCGGCTCTTGGTGACGGTCTATCATACCGACGACGAGGCTGCCGGGTTCTGGCGCAAGATCGCCGGCCTGCCCGAGGACAGGATCATCCGCATACCCACCAGCGATAATTTCTGGGCAATGGGCGACACCGGGCCGTGCGGACCGTGCTCGGAAATTTTTTACGATCACGGCGACCAGATTCCCGGCGGCCCTCCCGGCAGCGCCGACGAGGACGGCGACCGCTTCATCGAGATCTGGAACCTCGTATTTATGCAGTTCGAGCAGGTGACGAAGGAGCAGCGTGTCGCCTTGCCGCGTCCGTCGATCGACACCGGCATGGGCCTCGAGCGCATTGCGGCCGTCATGCAGGGCGTGCACGACAATTACGACATCGACCTGTTCAAGGCGCTGATCCGCGCCTCCGAGGAGGCGACCGGCGTCAAGGCGGAGGGCAAGAACCGCGCGAGCCACCGCGTCATTGCCGACCATTTGCGTGCATCGAGCTTCCTGATCGCCGACGGCGTGCTGCCGTCCAACGAGGGCCGCGGCTATGTGCTGCGCCGCATCATGCGCCGCGCCATGCGCCATGCGCAGCTGCTCGGCGCGGCCGACCCGCTGATGTGGCGGCTGGTCCCGGCGCTGGTGCGTGAAATGGGCCTGGCCTATCCCGAACTCGCGCGCGGCGAGGCGCTGATTACTGAAACGCTGAAGCTCGAAGAGACCCGTTTCCGCAAGACGCTGGCGCGGGGCCTCGGCCTGTTGTCGGAGGCGACCGAGCAACTGGGCGCCGGCGATCGCCTCGACGGCGAAACCGCGTTCAAGCTCTACGACACCTATGGCTTCCCGCTCGACCTGACGCAGGACGCGCTGCGCCAGCGCGGCGTCTCGGTCGATCTCGACGGGTTCGACGCTGCCATGCAACGCCAGAAGGCCGAGGCCCGCGCCAGTTGGGCGGGTTCCGGCGACGCGGCGACGGAGACCGTCTGGTTCGCAGTCAAGGAAAAGACCGGCGCGACGGAATTCCTCGGCTACGACACCGAGGAGGCCGAGGGCATCGTGCTGGCGCTGGTCAGGGACGGCGCCGTCGTCGAGAGCGCGGCGGCTGGAGAAACGGTCGGCATCGTCGTCAACCAGACGCCGTTTTATGCCGAATCTGGTGGCCAGGTGGGCGACACCGGCACGATGATGGGCGACGGCTTTTCGATCGACATCACCGACACCCAGAAGAAGGGCGACGGCCTCATCGCGCATTTCGGCCGGGTTGCCGAGGGTGCGCTGAAGCCCGGCGCGGCCGTCGGCATGAAGGTTGACCACGCCCGCCGCACCCGGCTGCGCTCGAACCATTCGGCAACGCACCTCGTGCATGAGGCGCTGCGCGAGGTTCTGGGCAGCCATGTGGCGCAGAAAGGCTCGCTGGTTGCGCCGGAGCGGCTGCGCTTCGACTTTTCGCATCCGAAGCCGATTTCGGCCACCGAACTGGAGCGCGTCGAGGCGATGGCAAACGAGATCGTCGTGCAGAACAGCCCCGTCGCGACGCGGCTGATGAGCGTCGAGGACGCCATCGCCGAGGGCGCCATGGCGCTGTTCGGCGAAAAATATGGCGACGAGGTGCGGGTGGTCTCGATGGGAACGGCCACGCATGGCGGCAAGGCCGGCAAGCCGTACTCCGTCGAACTGTGCGGCGGCACGCATGTCAACGCCACCGGCGATATCGGGCTAATCCGCCTGGTCTCCGAAGCGGCGGTGGCGTCCGGCGTCCGCCGCATCGAGGCATTGACGGGCGAGGCGGCGCGCCGCCATCTCGACGAGCAGGACCGCCGCCTGAAGGCGGTCGCGGCTGCGCTGAAAGTATCGCCCGCCGACGCGGTCTCGCGCGTCGAGGCCGTTCTGGAAGAGCGACGCAGGCTGGAAAGGGAACTCGCCGACGCGCGCAAAAAGCTCGCGCTGGGTGGCGGATCATCGGCCGACGCGGGCGGCGATGGCGAGACCGTCGCGGGCGTCGGCTTTCTCGGTAAGGCGGTTTCGGGCGTGTCGCCCAAGGATCTGAAGCCGCTCGCCGACGCCGGCAAGCAGTCTCTGGGTTCTGGCGTCGTGGTGTTCGTGGGCGCCGGCGAGGACGGCAAGGCCAGCGTGGTGGTGGCCGTCACCGACGATCTCACAAGCCGTTTCAGCGCCGTGGATCTGGTGCGCGCGGCTTCCGCCGCGCTCGGCGGACAGGGCGGCGGCGGCCGCCCCGACATGGCGCAGGCCGGCGGGCCGGACGCGGCGAAATCGGGCGATGCCATCGCCGCGGTCAGGGCGGCGATGGAGGCGGCTTGAGGGCGGGCACTCGTGCCCTCCTATTTCCCTGCCCGCAGCGCCGCCTCATAGGCCTTTTTCGCCCAGGTCGCCATTTCTTCCGGATCGTCGAAAGCGCTGTCGGGAATGCTCCAGTAAGGCATCGAAACCGTCTTGCCGTGGCGCGAGCCGACATAGGTCCATTGCTCGCACCCGGCGGCCGCGAACGCCGGCGCGCTTTCGGCATCGGCCTTTAGCCTGAATTCGCCGCGAATTTCGACCGCGATGATGACGCCGTCGAAATAGATGCCCTTGCCGCCGAACATACGCCTGATCGATACCGGACCGAGGCTTTCGAAAAGTTCCGCTATGCGCTCGTCATCCATGCTGCGATCATTGCATGCAACTCGGTTGCTGTCACCGATATGGCATGACGACCGAACCAAGCCGACAACTTCGACGAAATGTTTCGGAGGCTGATTATGCCGATGCTGCTCAAGGGTTCCTGCCGCTGCGGCGCAGTCCGCTTCAAGGTCGAGAGCCACACGCCCGTTCCTTTCATGCTGTGCTACTGCTCGATCTGCCGCAAGCAGCAGGGCGGCGGCGGATACGCGATCAATCTCGGCGCCGATTCGGCCACGCTCCAGGTCGAGGGTGAGGAACATCTCGGTCTCTACCGGGCGGAAATCGAGGATGAGGAGCGCACGCATTGCGAGGTTTCAACCGGCGAGCGCCGCTTCTGCCGCGAATGCGGGTCGGCGCTGTGGCTCTACGATCCGACCTGGCCGGAACTGGTGCACCCGTTCGCCTCGGCCATCGACAGCGAACTGCCGACAGCACCGGAACGCGTGCACATCATGCTGAAATACAAGGCATCATGGGCGGAGCCGAACATCCGCGACGGCGACCGGACATTCGATATCTATCCGGAGGAATCGATCGCCGACTGGCACAAGAAGCGCGGGCTCTGGGTGGAGTAAAGTTTGATCCCGAAGAGTTGCAGACTTTTCGGACAAGATCATGCGTCTGGTTAAGCTGGAGCCCAACAGGCCCCAGCTTACGCTGCGCTCTGCGCGCGGGCCTCGGCAAGCTGCTTCAAATCGGCGGGCTTGAGCTCGACCGATTCGCCGCAGCCGCAGGTAGAACTCTGGTTTGGATTGGTGAAGGTGAAGCCGGTGCGCAGCGTCGTCGCCTCGAAATCCATCACCGTGCCGAACAGGAAGAGTGCGGCTTCCGGCGCAACATAGACATGCGCGCCGTCGCGCTCGATGTGGTCGTCCTTGGGATTCGGCTCGGTCACCAGATCGACCGTATATTCCATGCCGGCGCAGCCGCCCTTCTTGATGCCCAGGCGAACGCCTTTGGCGTTTTCGCGCGTCGCCATGATCTCGTTCACGCGAGCGGCGGCCTTCTCGGTCATGCTGATGACGGCGAAGCGTCCCATATCCTGTCTCCATTCCAAGCAGGTTCAAGGCCTGCCGGATGCTTTCTCATAGCCTAACATGGTGAGGATTCCCACCCCATGCAAGCTCGTGATCGGCCGTAACATATTTCACATCTGCGGAACCGTTCCGACCGGCGGCGGTTAGTGCACATCACACTCAGGAGGTTGAAATGACTTTCCGAAGCACAATTGCCGCCGCCATCCTGCTCGCCGGAACCGCGTTTGCGGCTGCCCAGACCGTGGTGGTCACGCCCGAACAGGAAACCGTGGTCCGGGAATACGTGAAGACCAACCCGGTCATAGTCGACCGTCCGTCCAACTTTGAACTGGTGGTCGGCGCAATCATACCGGATATCTTGAAGCCAGGCGAGCTTGCTGAAAACACGTTGCCGACCAAATATCAGTATGTCGTCATGGACGGACGCACTGTGCTGATCGAACCGGAAACCCGCAGGGTTGTACACATCATCGACTGACGATGCAGGGCGTCCTGAGTTCTGTCTCGGGACGCCCTAATACCACCCCACCGCGACCTGCGCCTCTTCCGACATGCGGTCGGGAGTCCATGGCGGGTCGAAGGTCATGTTGACCTCCACATCGGAAACGCCTTCGACCGCGCCGACCGCGTTTTGCACCCAGCCCGGCATTTCGCCCGCGACCGGGCAGCCGGGCGCAGTCAGCGTCATGTCGATCTTGACCGAGCGGTCGTCCTCTATGTCGATCTTATAGACCAGGCCGAGCTCGTAGATGTCCGCGGGGATTTCCGGGTCGTAGACGGTCTTCAGCGCCGAGACGATGTCGTCGGTCAGCCGCGCCAGTTCTTCGGCGGGAATGGCCGAAGCCGGCGTGGCTCCTGTCGGCGAAGTCTGTTCTGTCGTTGCGTCTTCCATGCTCATCACCCGAAAAATTTCCGCGCCTTTTCGAGCGCTTCGGCCAGAACGTCGATTTCGGCCTTCGTATTGTACATGCCGAACGATGCCCTGCATGTGGAGGTCACGCCAAAACGTTTCAACAGCGGCTGGGCGCAATGAGTTCCGGCCCGCACAGCAACGCCCTGCCGGTCAATCACCATCGCAACGTCGTGCGAATGGATGCCCTGCAGCTCGAACGAAACGATCGCGCCCTTGTCCGGCGCGTCGCCGAATATGCGCAGCGAATTGATCGAGCGCAGCCGCTCATGGGCGTATTTCTTAAGCTCGGCCTCGTGAGTGGCGATCCGCTCGCGGCCGATCTTCTCCATATATTCGAGCGCGGCGCCCAGCCCGATCGCCTGGACGATCGGCGGCGTGCCGGCCTCGAAGCGATGCGGCGGGTCGTTATAGGTGACTTCGTCTTCGGTCACCTCGAAGATCATCTCGCCGCCGCCCTGGAACGGCCGCATCCGCTCCAGCATATCGCGCTTGCCGTAGAGCACACCGATGCCGGATGGGCCATAAACCTTGTGGCCGGTGAACACATAAAAATCGCAGTCGAGGTCCTGCACGTCCACCGGCATGTGCACCGCCGCCTGACTGCCGTCTACCAGCACCGGAATGCCTCTTTCGTGCGCGATCCGCACAATCTCCTTGATCGGCGTCACCGTGCCCAGCGCATTCGACATATGGGTGATTGCGACTAACTTTGTGCGGTCGGTCAGGCGCTTCTCGAATTCCTCGATGTGGAACACGCCGAGATCGTCGACCGGGGCCCAGACCAGCTTGGCGCCTTGGCGTTCGCGGATGAAATGCCACGGCACGATGTTGGAATGGTGCTCCATGATCGACAGCACGATCTCGTCGCCCTCGCCGATGTTTGGCATGCCGAAACCGTAGGCGACCGCATTGATCGCCTCGGTGGTCGACTTGGTGAAGACGATCTCTTCCGTGCTGCCCGCGTTCAGGAAGCGGCGCACGCTTTCGCGAGCCTTTTCATAGGCATCCGTGGCTGCGTTCGACAGAAAATGCAGGCCGCGGTGAACGTTGGCGTATTCCTTGGTGTAGGCGTGGTTGATTGCATCGAGCACGGCCTGCGGCTTCTGCGCCGACGCGCCATTGTCGAGATAGACCAGCGGTTTGCCATAGACCTCGCGCGCAAGGATCGGAAAGTCGCGGCGGATCGCCTCGACGTCGTAGGGGGTGGTTTCGACTTTCTGGTCCATTATGCGTTCCAAGCTTGCACCGCGCTTCGTCCGCTTTCACCCATGCGTCGCGAACCAGCCGTCCAGCAGCGCTTCCAGCGCCTCCACGATCGGATATTCTTCCAGTTCCTCGATCACCTCGGCAACGAATGCCTTGACCAGCAACCCGCGCGCCGTCTTCTCTTCGATGCCGCGCGCCATCAGGTAGAACAGATGGTTGCGGTCGATTTCGGTGACGGTCGCGCCGTGCCCGCACACCACGTCGTCGGCGAAGATTTCCAGCTCCGGCTTGGTCGAAAACTCGCCGTCGTCCGACAAAAGCAGCGTGTTGCAGACCATCTTGGCGTCGGTCTTCTGAGCATACTGAGCCACGTTGATGCGCCCCTGGAATACGCCCTTCGCCCGTCCGGTGACGACATTGCGGACCACTTCCGTCGAACTGGTATGCGGCACCGAATGATCGAGCACCATGGTCACGTCGGTGTGGCTGTCGCCGGCCAGAAGGTTGACGCCGCGAAGCTTGAACTCCGCGCCTTCGCCCTTCGCGTTGACGATGACTTCCTGACGCACCAGCTTGCCGCCGGCGTTCATGATGAACAGCGTCAGCTTCGAATTCTTGCCGAGCTCTGCCTTGAATTGCGCGAAATGCGTCGCCGTCTCCGGCTGGTCCTGCACGATGATCCATAGGATCTCGGCATCGTCGCCGAGCAGCAACTGGCTGACCGAGCTTGCAAGCGCCGCCCCGCTGCCGGTCTGGCGCTCGACGATCGTCGCCTTGGCGAGAGCGCCGACCCGCACCGGCAGCCGCACATGCGTCTGGCCGCCGGCCTGCACGTTCTGTAGTTCCAGCGGTGCTTCGAGTTCGCTGCCGTCCGCGATGTCGACGAAATAGCCGTCGCCGACGAATGCGATATTCAGCGCGCCGATCGCGTCGTCCGAGCCATAGGTCTCCAGCGCCGGCGCGAAGCTGCCGTCGGCAAGCTTTTCGGCAAGCGGCGTGACCGTCACGCCGTCGATTGCAGCGGGGTTTGCCGACGCAACGCCGTTCAGGACAGACAGCACCGTCGAGCCTTCGATGAGGGGCGCAACCGCCTTGGCGTTCGCCGTCTCGTCATGCGGCGGCACGCTGGTCAGAAGCCGGCGCAGATCGGTGTAGTGCCAGGATTCGACGCGCTTGGTCGGCAGGCCGGCCTTGACCGCTTCGATCGCATTGTCGCGCCGGACCATCACCGCGCCGTCGCCCGGCAGCAGCGAAAGCCGCTCGCCGAACGCGTCGATGAGCGCCGTTTCGGCGAGCGTGCGCTGTGGCGTGATTTGGAGGTTCATAACCGTCACCTATGCCGCCTTTTCGATGATCCCGGCATAGCCGTTCTCTTCCAATTCGACCGCCAGCGACTTGTCGCCCGACTTGATGACCTGGCCGCGGTAGAGCACGTGAACCGAGTCCGGCACGATGTATTCGAGCAGGCGCTGGTAGTGGGTGATGACCACGATGGCGCGGTCGGGCGAGCGCAGCGCATTGACGCCGTCGGCCACGATCTTCAGCGCATCGATGTCGAGGCCGGAATCGGTCTCGTCGAGCACGCAGAGCTTCGGCTCAAGCAGCTTCATCTGGAGGATTTCCGCGCGCTTCTTCTCGCCCCCGGAAAAGCCAACATTCAGCGGCCGCTTCAGCATCGCCATGTCCATGTTGAGCGAGCCGGCGGCTTCCTTTACCCGCTTCAAGAGCTCGGGGATCTTCAGCGGCTCCTCTTCGCGCGCCTTGCGCTGCGCGTTCATGGCAACCTTCAAAAACTCCATGGTCGCCACGCCCGGTATTTCCATCGGATACTGGAAGGCAAGAAAAATGCCCGCCGCGGCGCGCTCGGCCGGATCCATCTCGAGGATGGAGTGACCGTTGTAGAGAATGTCGCCCTCGGTGACCTCATAATCCTCGCGACCGGCGAGGATGTAGGACAGCGTCGACTTGCCCGATCCGTTCGGGCCCATGATGGCGGCCACTTCGCCGGCCTTCACCGTCAGGTTCAACCCGCGGATGATCTCGGTGCCGTCTTCGACGATGCGGGCGTGCAGGTTTCTGATTTCAAGCATTTTTTCTTCCGTTCAACTGTCGCGCCCTGCGGCGCCGTAGCGTCGTTCTGTCAATTCGAGGCGATTTCGATGGTTACCCCACGCTCCCCTCAAGCGAGATGCCGATCAGCTTCTGCGCCTCGACCGCGAATTCCATCGGCAGTTCCTGGATGACTTCCTTGACGAAGCCGTTGACGATCAGCGCGATCGCCTCTTCCTGCGGAATGCCGCGCTGCATGACGTAGAACAGCTGGTCCTCGGAGATCTTCGACGTTGTCGCCTCGTGCTCGAACTGCGCCGTCGAGTTCTTCGCCTCGATATAGGGCACGGTGTGCGCGCCGCAGTCTTCGCCGATCAGCAGCGAATCGCACTGCGTGAAGTTGCGGGCGTTCGATGCCTTGCGGTGCGCCGAGACCTGGCCGCGATAGGTGTTCTGGCTGAAGCCGGCGGCGATCCCCTTGGAGATGATGCGGCTCGACGTGTTCTTGCCGAGGTGGATCATCTTGGTGCCGCTGTCGACCTGCTGGTAGCCGTTCGAGACCGCGATCGAATAGAACTCGCCGCGAGAATCGTCGCCGCGCAGGATGCAGCTCGGATATTTCCAGGTGATCGCCGAGCCGGTTTCGACCTGCGTCCACGAAATCTTCGAGCGGTCGCCGCGGCAGTCGCCGCGCTTGGTGACGAAATTGTAGATGCCGCCCTTGCCCTGCGCGTCGCCCGGATACCAGTTCTGCACGGTCGAATATTTGATCTCGGCGTCGTCCAGCGCGATCAACTCAACCACCGCGGCGTGGAGCTGGTTCTCGTCGCGCTGCGGTGCGGTGCAGCCTTCCAAGTAGGACACGTAGGCGCCCTCTTCCGCGATGATCAGCGTGCGCTCGAACTGGCCGGTGTTCTTCTCGTTGATGCGGAAATAGGTCGACAGCTCCATCGGGCAGCGGACGCCCTTCGGCACGAACACGAAGGATCCGTCCGTGAAGACGGCCGAGTTCAGCGTCGCGTAATAATTGTCAGAAGTCGGCACGACCGAACCGAGATATTTCTTCACCAGTTCCGGATGCTCGCGGATGGCCTCGCTGATCGAGCAGAAGATGACGCCGGCCTGGGCCAGTTCCTTTTTGAACGTCGTCACCACCGAAACGGAATCGAACACCGCGTCCACAGCAACGCGGCCGGACTTGTAGACATTGTCATT
Organism: Pseudaminobacter sp.; assembly: GCA_035941355.1. Taxonomy (GTDB): domain Bacteria; phylum Pseudomonadota; class Alphaproteobacteria; order Rhizobiales; family Rhizobiaceae; genus Allomesorhizobium. The sequence goes on along the minus strand of DASZDZ010000052.1, from coordinate 27,183 downwards.
GGCTTCATCGAGCTCGGAATCCGCCGGCTTCTGCACGCCGGCCAGGATCTCCTGCTCGCGCAGCGGGATGCCGAGCTTTTCGTAGACCTTCAGCAGTTCGGGATCGACTTCCTCGAGCGAGGTCGGCCCCGGCGTGCTCTTCGGCGCGGCGTAGTAGTGGATGTCCTGAAAATCGATCTTCGGATAATTGACGCGCGCCCAGGTCGGCTCCTGGAGCGTCACCCAGCGGCGATACGCTTCGAGACGCCAATCCAGCATCCACTGGGGCTCGTTCTTTTTTGCAGAGATGAAACGGATCGTGTCTTCGGACAGGCCTTTGGGCGCCTTGTCCATCTCGATCTCTGTCTCAAATCCGTATTTGTATTGGTCGACGTCGATCTTTCGGACCCGATCGATCGTGTCCTGCACAGCAGGCATCAGCGTTCTCCATCCACGCCGGGTTCAAGGCCCGGCAGTTTTCAAACTATGGCGCCGCTGGGACGGCGTAAGTTCAATATAGTGCGTTCCTCCGGGCATTTCACCCGCCGGGACTGCAAACCAGCCGCCCCGAAAACACACCGCTCGTGGCCTTGCGGCCTTTTCCGCCGTTCAGGCGGCCTTGGTCCTGCCGGCGCGCCGCGCCAAGAGGTCGCTCAGCGCCGCCGCAAACCGCTCAATTTCGGCTTCCGTGGTCGCCTGCCCGACCGAAACGCGCAGCGCGCCTTCCGTATCGGCGTAGCCCATCGCTTTCAAGACATGGCTTGGCCCGACGCGTCCCGAAGAACAGGCGGAGCCGGCCGAAAGTGCCACACCCGCCAGATCGAAGGCGATCTGCGCCGTCTCGGCCTTGATGCCGGGAATGGCGAAGAACACCGTATTGGCCAGCCGCTCGGTGGTGCGCCCGAATATCTGCGCGTCGGGCGCGGCGGCCAGAACCAGATCCTCGATACCGTCGCGCATGGCGCGGACGGCGTCGATGCGCCCGAGATTTTCCATCGCATGCCGCGCGGCCGTCCCGAAGCCGGCAATTCCCGGCAGGTTTTCGGTACCGGCGCGGTGGCCCTTTTCCTGGCCGCCGCCGGCAATCAGCGGCTTCGGCATCATCAGATCCGACGCGCCGATGATCGCGCCCTCCCCTTTCGGCCCGCCGATCTTGTGCGACGACAATATGAGGAAATCGGCGCAACCGGCCGTAATGTCGAGCGGAATCCGCCCCGCAGCCTGCACCGCGTCGAGCACCAGCACGCCGCCCGCAGCCTTTACGACCGCCGCGATCCGGCCAAAAGGCTGCACCACGCCGGTTTCGTTGTTCGCGGCATGCACGGCGATCAGCGGCAGGCCTTCATTCCTGTCGTGGCTCTCCAATGCGGCCTTCAAGGCCGCCAGATCCATTACGCCCTGTGCATCCACGCCGATCCACGTCACCCTCTCCGGGACGAAACTCCCGCCGGCGAGCAGGCAGGGATGGTCGGCCTCGCAGACATAGAGCCGTGACATGCGGACTGCGCCACGCCCCATCCGCCAGTCCGGCGAAAGCAGCGTCGCCGCCGCTTCCGTTGCGCCGGAGGTGAAGACGACATGTTCGGCCTTGGCATTGACCAGCGCGGCAATGTTGCGGCGCGCCTCCTCGACGATCTTGCGAGCGGCGCGCCCCTCGCTATGCACCGATGACGGATTGGCCGTAACGTCGAGCGCAGCAAGCATCGCCGCGCGCGCCTCTGGCAGCAGCGGAGCGCTTGCATTGTAGTCGAGATAGGCGCGTGGTGCGGCCATTCCGCTCAATCTGTCCTGTCAGCCTGCATTCGGGCGCGGCCGGACGTTATTTCCTTGAAATTCCAAGGCAAGCCGTCCTATTTACCCGCTTTGCCAAACGGGCGGCACCCGCCACCCAGTTTTGAACAATTCTAAACTAGCTTCTAGAAAGACGCCCGTCCTGCGTCAAGGCCAGAGGAAGAATTGTTCCAGCCGGCAAGCGTTTTTGTAGGAACTGGAGTCATTCATGCCTGAGGTCATTTTTACCGGTCCGGCGGGTCGCCTGGAAGGCCGTTATCAGCCGTCGACCGAGAAAAACGCGCCGATCGCGATCGTACTCCACCCGCACCCGCAATTTGGCGGGACGATGAACAACAAGATCGTCTACGACCTCTTCTACATGTTCCAGAAGCGCAATTTCACGACGTTGCGCTTCAATTTCCGCAGTATCGGTCGAAGCCAGGGCGAGTTCGACCACGGCACCGGCGAATTGTCGGATGCCGCGGCCGCTCTCGACTGGATCCAGTCGCTGCATCCGGATTCAAAGAGCTGCTGGGTTGCCGGCTATTCCTTCGGCGCCTGGATAGGCATGCAGCTCCTGATGCGCCGGCCGGAGATCGAGGGTTTTATTTCGGTGGCCCCGCAGCCCAATACCTACGACTTTTCCTTCCTCGCGCCCTGCCCTTCCTCGGGGCTGATCATCCATGGCGACGCCGACAAGGTCGCGCCGCCGAAAGATGTTCAGGCTCTGGTCGACAAGTTGCACACGCAAAAGGGCATCACCATCACGCAGAAGACGCTGCCCGGCGCCAACCACTTCTTCACCAACCACACGGAGTTGCTGATCGATGAATGCGCCGACTACCTCGACCGGCGTCTGGCGGGCGAATTGTCGGACCCGCGGCCGAAAAGACTGCGTTGATCTATAAGTTACTGCTAACAAAAACCCCTCATAAACTGCCCTATCTGTGCGCATCGCTTCGGTGGAAAGTCTAGCCTGTCACTCGACAGCCGACTTACTGCGTGGCAGCTTTTGGTTGTGACCGAATCACAATCTCACATGAGGGGATCAGCCCGTGAGCAAATTCGAAATCTACAAAGATAAAAAGGGTGAGACACGCTTCCGCTATCGCGCCGCCAATGGCGAGATCGTATTCAGTTCGGAAGGCTACAAGGCGAAAGCTTCGGCAACGAAGGCGATAGAATCGATCAAGAAGAACGCACCGACGGCAGTGGTCGAAGAAGCCGTTCCTGCCGCCAAGAAGGCGCCTGCCAAGGCTGCTAAGCCTGCGGCAAAAGCCAAAGCCGCTCCAGCCAAAGCGGCGAAGCCCGCCGCGAAAAAGGCTCCGGTTAAGGTTGTCGCCGCCAAGGCCCCGGCAGCGAAGGCAAAGCCGGCAGCGAAGGCGAAGCCTGTCGCCAAGCCAAAGGCTATGGCCGCCACCAAATAGTCGGCTCCGGCCAGGCCGTTCAATCGGGCGTCGCGATCACACCGCCCGTCACAGCCTCGGTGCAGCCCGTCGTTGTCGGAAAGGTCAGCGGCAGGCCTTTCAGCGAGCGCACCGCGAGATAGGCCCAGGCTTCTGCCTCGGTCGCGTCGCCGTCGAGCCTCGCCTCCTCGGCGACGATTACCTGGGCTCCGCCCTTCTCCGCGCCCGAGCGGAGATCGCCCACGATATGCGGGTTTTTTCGCCCGCCGCCGCAGACGATCCATAGTTTGGGTTTTGCGGGCAGATGCACCACGGATTTCAGGATCGCCTCGGCCGAGACGGCGGCAAGCGTCCTGGCGCCGTCCGAAAGTTCCAGCCCGCGCGCAAGGTCGAGTGAAAAATCGTTGCGGTCGAGCGATTTAGGACCCGATTTCTCGAAGAACGGATTTTCCAGGTAGCGTTCGACGATGGAGCGCACCACGCCGCCCTCGCTTGCGATTGTTCCGCCGGCGTCGAACGGCACGCCGCCCTCCCGGCTGACCCACTGGTCGATCAGCGTGTTGCCGGGACCGGTGTCGAAGGCCACCGGCGCGCCGGCCGCCGCAACATAGGTGATGTTGGAGATCCCGCCGACATTGACGAACACGATCGGATACCTCCCGGCAAATGGTTCCGGCAGCGATCGCGCCAGCGCCGCGTGATAAGCCGGCACCAGCGGCGCGCCCTGCCCGCCATGCGCCATGTCGTTGGCGCGCATGTCGTAGACCACGGGAATTCCGGTTTCGCGGGCAAGCAGCGCCCCGTCGCCAAGCTGCACCGTCAGCCCGGCCAGCGGCCGATGCAGCACCGTCTGGCCGTGAAAGCCTATTATGTCCGGCTTGCCCCATTTACCGGCCACCGATTTGAGAAACGCTTCGACCGCTTGTGCGTGTCGCTGGCTGATCTCGGTTTCCAGTTCGTCGAGGCCGCCCGGCCGGTCCAGTCGGTCGACGATTGCCTTGGCTGTTTCCAGCCCGGCCTCGATGCGGCGGCGGAACGCTGCATCGTATGGCACCGACATCGAAGGCCCGGTCTCGATAGCGTTTTCGCCGTCCGTCTTCATGATCGCCACGTCTATCCCATCCATGGACGTGCCGCTCATCAGGCCGATCGCGCAGAGGGGTGCCGTCATTTTCGCCGCCGTTCTTGTGATTCCTCGGGCGTAGATGCTAAACGCGCGCCATCACTCTTGCCACGGCGGCGCGACCGCCGCGATGTTCCCCGGGATAGAAAAATGTCCGCCTTCAAGTCCGACTTCCTGCGCACCATGTCCGAGCGCGGCTTCATCCACCAGACCTCGGATGATGCCGGTCTCGACAAGCTCTTCGCGACGGAAACGGTGACGGCCTATATCGGGTTCGACGCGACGGCCAAAAGCCTGCATGCAGGCTCGCTGATCCAGATCATGATGCTCCACTGGCTGCAGCAGACCGGCCACCGACCGATCGCACTGATGGGCGGCGGCACCTCGATGATCGGCGACCCTTCCTTCAAGGACGAGGCTCGCAGGCTGCTAACGCCTGCCGACATCGAGGACAATCTGGCCGGCATCCGCAGGAATTTCATGCCGTACCTGAATTTCGGCGACGGCCCAGGCGACGCGCTGATGGTCAACAATGCCGACTGGCTGATGGAGATCAACTACGTCAATTTCCTGCGCGACGTCGGCCGGCATTTCTCGGTCAACCGCATGCTGGCCTTCGATTCGGTCAAGATGCGGCTCGACCGCGAGCAGTCGCTGTCCTTCCTCGAATTCAACTACATGATCCTGCAGGCCTATGACTTCGTCGAACTCTACAAGCGCTTCGGCTGCCGCCTGCAGATGGGCGGCTCCGACCAGTGGGGCAACATCGTGAACGGCATCGACCTCGGTCGGCGTATGGAGGATGCTTCGCTGTTCGCGCTCACCACGCCGCTGCTCACCACCTCTTCCGGGGCCAAAATGGGCAAGACGGCATCGGGCGCCGTCTGGCTCGATCCGGAGATGCTGAGTGTCTATGACTTCTGGCAATACTGGCGCAACACTGAGGACGCCGATGTCGGCCGCTTCCTGAAGCTCTACACGACGCTGCCGATGGCCGAGATCGCGCGGCTTGAAGCGCTCGACGGCTCCGAAATCAACGACGCCAAGAAGATTTTGGCGACTGAGATCACCGCGCTGCTGCATGGCCGTGCAGCGGCCGAGCAGGCAGGCGAAACCGCGCGCAAGACCTTCGAGGAAGGTGTCACCGCCGATACGCTGCCGACGGTCGAGATCGGCAGGCATACGCTGGAGGCGGGCGTCGGAATCCTGTCGCTGTTCGTGATGGCTGGGCTCGCCGCCTCGAACGGCGAAGCGCGCCGCCATATCCAGGGCGGCGCGGTGCGTCTCAACGACCAGCCCGTCGCTGACGAGCGGCGCATGGTGTCGCTCTCCGACGTCTCGTCCGACGGCGCGGTCAAGCTGTCGCTCGGCAAGAAGAAGCATATCCTGGTGCGGCCGGTCTGAGAGACTATCTCGCCCTACCAGGTTGCTTTCGCTCTGCCGACGCAGCGTGTTACGACGCGGGACAATCCGCCCCAGTCTCGGCCCAGCGACGGATGAGTTCGCCGAAAACCTGCTGCGAGCCGGGGACAGGTTCACGGCCCGCACCGGGCTCCCACCCCCAGCCCACCAGGCTGTCCTCGGCCATATGGTCGACGATCTCGTCGACGGTCTTCCCGCCGTTGCGCTCCGGGTCTTTCAGTTGCTGGCAAATCTCTCCCAGCGTCTTGCCGACCCAGGCCATCTCGATCGGCGCCACATGCCAAAGCGGATGGCCGGGAATGCTCCTGATCGTGTCGGCCTGACCCACGACCTCGACATTCGCCTCCCCATGGCATGTGCCGCACATCATACCGGGCGCCCCGATGTCGCCCTCGCCGCGTGACACCGGCGGCTGATGCACGGTCATCTCCATGCCCTGCAGGGGTTGATCGCCCGCCGGGTGGCAATTGACGCAGCGCGGATGCTGGATCACCTTGCCGGCTTCCTCGAAAAGCGCCCGGGAACGCTCCGCATCGTCGGCGATCGACTCGAATTCGGACGCCGCCCGAAGCGTCGTGGCTACGGCATCCGGCTGATCCTGAGCCACCGATATCGTCGAAACCACGGCTGCCAGGCTCAACGCCGACACGGCAAGGCCGATGACAGCGGCTTTTGACTTGAGCGTGCTCGTCATGACACGCCGCCTGCTGGAACGATCGGAAGGCGGCGAACCGGGTGCCGGTGAGACGGCGCCAGGCATTCGCAACGGCGGGGCCGACTGGAGGCACTCCCGGCTCTCCGACGCCCGTCGGCTTCTCCGTCGAGGCAATGACGGCGACCTCGACGTCCGGCATTTCCTCGATGCGCAGTGAGCGATAATCGTGGAAATTCGACTGCACGATCTCGCCGCCTTCGCCAAGCGTGATCTCGTCGAACAGCACGGCGCCGAGGCCGTAGCCGATGCCCCCTTCCATCTGCGCCGCGATGATGTTTGGATTGATGGCGACGCCGCAGTCAACCGCGCACCAGACCTTGTGGACACGTGGTATTCCGGTTTCGGTTCGCGAGACCTCAACGATCTGCGCGACATAAGTGTCGAAGCTTTTCACCACTGCGACGCCGCGCTCGTGCCCCTCGGGGATCGGCGAGCCCCAGCCGGCCATCTCGGCGACCCTCGTCAGGGTGCCGACGTGACGAGGTTCGTTCGCCAAGAGCGCCAGCCGGCCCTCGACCGGATCCTTTCCGACTTTCTGCAAAAGCTCGTCGACGAAGGTTTCCACCGCAAAGCCGGTATGGGTGTGGCCGACCGAACGCCACCACAAAGGCGGCACCGTGAGTTCCACATTGTGGGAGACGACGCGCAGATTGTCGATCGCATAAGGAAGGTTGGACGCGCCTTCGACCGATGTTTCGTCGAGATCTGCCTTTTGCATGATCGACTGGCCGACGATCGTTTGGTCCCAGGCGGTGATCTTCCCCTCGGCGTCGATCGAGCCCTTCATCTTGTGGAGATACATCGGGCGATAGAACCCGCCACGTATATCGTCCTCGCGCGTCCACATGTGCTTCACCGGGCGCGTGCCATTGGTGGCTTTGAACACTTCGGCTGCTTCCTGCATGTAGGGGGAGCCGAACTGAGCCCGCCGGCCGAAGCTCCCACCGGCGAACTGCGTGTGCAGCCGCGCCTTCGATGGCTCAAGGCCGAGAATCGTCGCCGCGGTCGCCTCGTCCATGGCTGGAAACTGCGATCCGCTATAGATATCGAGAGAGCCATCGTCCGCCTTCACGAAGACCGCGTCGAGCGGCTCCATCGGAGCATGGGCCAGGAACGGAAAGATGATTTCGGCTTCCAGGCTCTGCACGCCGTCTGCCGAAAAGCCCTTGTCCAAGTCGCCCCTGTTCGCCGCCTCCAACCCTTTTTCCCCGAACTTCGAGGCAAAATCGGCGGCGAGTTTCTCTGTGGATCGCTTCTCCGCCTTGGAGAGATCCCAGTCCACCTTGAGGGCAGCGCGCCCTTTCAGCGCGGCGAAAGTGTTGTCGGCATAGACAGCAACGCCCTGCGGCACCTGTTTGACGTCGATCACGCCCGCGACCTTGCGCGCATCTGTGTCGTCGAATGATTTTACCGTTGCACTGAAATGAACGGGGTGCGCGACAACCGCTATCAGCATGTTGTCGGCAAGAACGTCGAGCGTATAGACGGCCTGGTTGGTGGTTTTCGCCAGCGTATCGAGCTTCGGCAGGTTCTTGCCGATGAGCACGAAATCTTTCGGATCCTTGAGCTTTGGTTCGGCCGGCGGCGTCTGGGCGGCCGCCTTGTCGGCCAATGCTCCGAACCCGCTTTCCCTACCCGATGCATGAGTTATCCATCCCTTGGATACGGTGATCTCTTCGGCCGGGACGCCCCATTCGTCGGCGGCCGCCGCGACCAGCATGGCGCGCGCGGTGGCGCCTGCCTGGCGAAACTGCTCGTAGGAATTGGCGATCGAAGACGAGCCACCGGTGCCTTGCATGCCGAAGGCGAGGTTGGCGTATATCTTGTCGTCGGCGGGCGAGTGGACGGCGCGCATCTGGCTCCAGTCGGCGTCGAGTTCCTCGGCGACCAGGGTTGCGAGGCCTGTGTAAGGTCCCTGCCCGAATTCGATGTGTTTCGACAGGACGGTGACGGTGTCGTCGGCGCCGATCTTGACGAAAGTGTTCATCTCAACCAAGGCGCCTGCGCCGCCTGCCGGGTCTCCCCGCATGACACCCGCCGCGAAAGCCTTCGGCGCCAGCGCGAAACCGATGACGAGCCCAGCGCCAGAAAGGAAGCCGCGGCGTGTGGTGGTGATTGAATGGATCGTCATCGCTCAGCCCTCCAGAGTATCGGCGGCGTCTTTGATCGCCTGACGGATGCGATGATAGGTTGCGCAGCGGCAGATGTTTCCTGTCATCGCGGCGTTTATGTCGTCGTCCGTCGGCTTCGGCGTGGATTGGAGAAGGGCGACGGCCGACATGACCTGTCCGGACTGGCAATAGCCGCACTGCGGGACGTCTATCGCGATCCACGCGTTGCGGACGGCTTCCGCCTCCACTCCGCTCACGCCTTCGATCGTGATGATCTCAGAACCTTCGACGGTCGATATCGGGGTGACGCATGAGCGGCGCGGCACGCCGTCGAGATGAACCGTACAAGCGCCACACTGGGCGATGCCACACCCGTATTTGGTACCCGTTAATCGTTCGAAGTCTCGGATGACCCATAGGAGCGGCGTATCGGGATCGCCGTCGAAAGTCCTGTTTTGGCCGTTTAAGGTGAAGCTGACCATGGGATTGAGCCTCCGTATTTGCGTACCGCTCATTGCTTGGCATGACGGTATCTGGTGCGGTTTCTGCGGAGGTCAAAAAATAAATCGGAGTACGCTGGCGACCAGACAATTCGTTCGCGGCGTGGCGACAATCCTGCTTGAAACCGCGCGTTAATTGTACTCAAAAATCGACCGGAATATCCCCGGCGCGATGACCGATAACGGGTTGATCTGGAGTTGCGGCGACTTGACCGGGCCTTCCAGCTTGTAGGTCACGCCGATCAGGCCGCGGTCGCGGCCATTACCCAAAATCACGCCGAACAGCGGAATCTCGCCGAAGATGCGGTTCAGACCATAGGCCGGCATAAATGTGCCGGTCATGTCCATGCGGTCGTTCTTGTCGTAGAGCGTGCCCTGGAAGGTCGTGCCGATCATCGGACCACGCAGCACGCCATTGTCTAGCTTGAGATAGCCGTTGCCCTTGTCGATCTGCGTGGCGCCACGCTCGAATTGCACCCGCGACGTATCGATGTCCTTGCGCACGGCCTGGTTCAGGCTGCGGTCGCCGCCCGCCGGCGCGGTCGAGACGATCGAGGCGAGCTTGGGTTCGTTGACCACCCAGAAATTGGTTGCGTCGACGCGGCCCCGCATCGGCCCGTCACCCTTGCCGGACAGAGCAAGCCTGATCGCACCGCCTTCCATATGCTCGTATATATTGAGGAAGCGCAGGATGGCGCCGGCGTCGGATGACTGCATGTCGAGCTTCCGGCTTCCGCCCGAAGACGCGTTCTGGACCGTCACTTTTCCGCCAGCCCCGGACACCGCGGAAACCTTCAGGCCGTTTACCTTGGCGCCGGCGCCACTGTAGTCGAGCTTCACATTGGACAGCCTCTCGCCGTGGAAGCCGCCCAGGCTCTCCACGTCGAGCGTCAGCGATACCGGGACTGAACCTCCCGATTTCATCGCGCTTGCCGCGTCGGAGGTAACCTGTTTGATCAGGGAGCGCGCGTCGAAGGATGCACCCTCGACGGCCACGGAATAGCCCCTGCCGGTGCGTTCGACCGACACGTCGACATTGTCGCCGCGGTTCAGCTGAACCCTGTCGAAATCGGCTTTCGCCAGCCCGCCATTGGCCAGCGTCACCGCGCCCTCGATCGCGAAGGATTTGCCCGACAGCGAGAAATCCGAAAGCGTGGTGGTGTCTCCGTCCTTGGCGAGCGTGAACCTCGCCTCGGCCGCGACGCCCGGCCCCTTGCTCCAGCCGGCCCAGGGAATGTCCAGCCTGGCCTTCGTCAGATCGGCCTTGACCTGCTGCGTCGCGCCCTGCCCGTCGAGTTCGACGCGCACAGGCCCGGAGACCATCAGTGACAATCCTGGCGCCAGCGCGTCGCGCGCTTTGTCGTCGAGTAGAAGCGCTATCTTGCGCTGGCGTTCGGGGCCTGCGGGCCGGAGCGGCTCCACCAACTCGATCTCCGCCTCGGCTCCGTTGAGCTTGCCCTTGGCGGATATGACCGCCTTGTCTGGGTCGACGGCGATCGTGCCGTCGGCATCGCTCAGGGTTTGGCCACTGAACGGCTTGGCCACGGCAAGATCGGTATAGCTCAGCGTCACCAGCCAATCGAGCGTGCTGCGGTCGATGCCCTTGTGCAGCGGAATGTCGGCCTTCACATTTCCCCAAACCTGCCCGGAAAAATCGTCCGGCTTCAGGTCGATGAAGCGCATCCCATTGATCGGCTCATAGGAGGCGAGTTCGGTCACGGCAGCCGCGTCTCCGGTCACGTCGATATCTAGCGCCCCTATCACCGGTTTGCGGTTCGCCTCTTTGATCGCCAGTGTGCCGTTGCTTGCGGCAACGCTGCGACCGCTCGGCAGGTAGACGGTGCCCGACGCAAGAGCGATGTCGATATCGTGGCCGGCGAATTCGACCACGGCATTGGCGTCGCGGACCGGCGGTATCAGCCCGGCCGTGTCAAACCGCGTGCCCTCGACCTGAAACCGACCGGAAACTTCTTCCTGCGACAGCGGCACGCCATTGCCGAGCCGGCCGGGCAGCACGCGAAGCTGCATGCGGCCGTCGGGCACGCGTCCGCCGAAGACATGATCCAGCACCCACAACCGCGCCTTTTCGGCCGCAAACCACGGCCAAAGCTGCTTCGCATGCGAAACCTGCATGTCGCTCACCGTGAAGGCCAGCGAGAAGCCCGGCGCCTTGCCTGGGACGAAATCGAGCGAGGCCGAGCCGAGAGCCTCGCCGGAGTTGCTCTTTATTGCCACCTCTTCGGCGACCAGCCGGTTGCTGCCCGGAGTGTAGACGCCGTTGACGCCGGCCCTGAAATCGAGCGCCGGCTCCGGCGAATCGCCGGGTGCGAGCGTGGCGGTGCTGCTAACGAGCTCGAAGCGGTAGGCCGGCTCCTCGCCGGCTTTGTCGCTCTGAGGCTTCGGTCCGACGGCGCCGTTGAATTCGAAATTATTGCGTCCGCTTGCGACGTGAAGCCGGTCGATCTCGATCTTGCCGGAGCCGGCGACGAGCGTGGCATCGGCCGAAGCGCTACCGGCGAGGACGCCGCGTGCGCCGAGGTCGAGAGCCGATTCGTGCAGCGTCAGCGCCGCCTGGAGCCGGGCCGGCTCGGTGCCGATCCCTTCCTGTCCCGAAAGCTTGATGTCGATCGCGCCGAGGCGGTTCATGCCTTCGCTGGCCTGTTCGCCGGGTGAAGCCGGTTCGGGCGCGGCGGCCGCCGATTGCAGGTCGAGCACGCTGATGCGCCGCGAAACCGGATCGCGCACGGCCGAACCCTCGAGCGTCACGGAGCGGCCGTCGATCTCGGCTGCGGCGGAAAACGCCAACTTGCCGGGGCCGGAGGCCGCAAGCGTCGCGCTGACGATCTTGACCACTCTTATCCTGCCGTCTTCCGGCAGCACGATCTCGACATTTTCCAGGTCCAGGCGGTCCGTCGCTCCCGGGCGCACCGCGTCCAGCGCGCGGTGGAGGCGGTCGAACGTCACCTCGATCAGGCGGTCGGGATCGATCAGGCCCGCCTCGTTGCGCAGCACATTCGTCCAGTCGACGCCGTCCTGCTCGGGCATCGCAGCCGCCATGATGCGGGCGTCAGAGATCGAGGCGCTGCCAAGCTGCACATTGCCCGAAAGCAGCGGCAGGAAACGCACGCCGAAGCGCATGATTCCGGCATCCACCATCGGCGCGCCGTCCTCTCCCTTTTTGAGGCTGACGTCGCGCACTTCGAGCGCCACCAGGCTTGAGCCGTCGAGTGACAGGCGCGCCGGGCCGACCGCCGCGTCGACATCCATTCCGGCAATCGCGCTGATCGCCTTCTCTGCCTCGAGGCGCAGCCGCTCCGAACCGAGGCCGGAGACGCCCGCTGCATAGACCAGGCCGGCGATCAATCCGAGCACTGTGACGACGACCGCAGCGCCGATTGCGGTGGAATTGGCCATGCGGCGGATCAGGCTCGGCTTCGGGGGCCCGAGATCCTGTCCTTCAGCCGAGGGAAATGCACCGAGGTCTGCGATTTCGTCGCGCCTGAAGCGAATTTTCTCGTGCTTCCGTAGTTCGTGATCCACACGATATCCTGCGTTGAATTCCGACGTGGACGAATCCGCCGGCGGCATTATAACCCTGTCCGCTCGCGCATGACATCAAACAGGGGCACGAAATGACCGAACTCTCTCCGGGACGGGACGCACCGCAATTCGAGCTGCCGCGCGATGGCGGCGGAACACTGACGCTCTCGGCCCTGCGAGGCAAGGCGGTCGTCCTCTATTTCTATCCCAAGGACGACACCAGCGGCTGCACTGCCGAAGCGATCGACTTCTCGGCGCTCAAGGCGGATTTCGAGAAGGCCGGCGCGGTCGTCATCGGCATGTCGCCGGATAGCGCCAAGAAACATGACAAATTCAAGACCAAGCACAACCTTTCGATCGATCTGGTCGCCGACGAGGAGCGAAAGACGATCGAAGCCTATGGCGTTTGGGCCGAAAAGAGCATGTACGGCCGCAAATATATGGGCGTCGAACGCACCACTTTCCTGATCGATCGCGACGGCAAGATCGCCAGGATCTGGCCCAAGGTGAAGGTGTCTGGCCACGCCGCGGAAGTGCTCGAGGCGGTGCGCGCGCTCTGACCCCGGAACTGTTTCTCCCCCGCGGCGTTGCTTTGGGAACGATCAAACGCGGGAGAAGTGCATGTTACGCGGCGTATTGCTCTGGATGCTCGGAATCCCGATACCGATCATCATTCTGCTTTGGCTTTTCCTCGACTAGTTTTTTCTCCGCCGCCGCATCGGCGATTTGATGACGGCCGTCTTAAGGCAGCGATGGCAGCCCCGCCACTTCAGATGGCGGGGCTTTTGTTTCTGAACTCACCCGCACCGGGCGCCACTTCGCCGTCCTGCCGCCGAGAAAAGCTTTGTTAACCCTAATAATGTGTAATCACCGCATTAGGGGCTGGGGTGGGAAGTCGTGGCAAAATCCGGTCAGGCGGCGGTTTTCGGCAGGCGCAAGGAACCGCACACGATCATCATCGCGCGCGGCGATGAAATCAGGCACTTCACTATACGTCCCTGGGTCGCCGCCTTTCTCGGCTCGGCTCTGGCAGCAATCGCCGTCGGATACTTGCTTGCAACCTCCTACCTCGTGCTGCGCGACGATCTGATCGGCGCTGCCACCGCCCGTCAGGCGCGCGTGCAACAGGCCTACGAGGACCGTATCTCGGCGCTGCGCGCGCAGGTCGACCGCATCACCAGCCGGCAGCTGCTCGATCAGCAATTGATGGAAACCAAGGTCAGCGAGCTTCTCCACCGCCAGTCGCAACTGACCCAGCGCCACGGCCGGCTGGAGCCCATTCTCGACCGCGCCACCGCCGCCCCGCATCTGCCTGCCACGGTTCCGGCGCCCACCGCCAAGCCCGATATCCGTGCCGGCCTAACAGCAGCGGAGAGCCCCTTCGATCTCGCCGGCATGGCCCCGGCCGCCGCTAAGCCCTTCTCTTTCTGGTCGACCCGCAACGCCTCGCGGCCCGACGAGACGTCCGCCGACCAGGCCGACCGGCTGTTCATCGCCATCAACCAGTCGCTGCGTTCGATCGAGACCGAGCAGCTCGCCCGCATCACCACGCTCGCCGACAGCGCCTACCAGACGGCGGATGCGATCTCGGACGCGCTGGAATCGGCCGGGCTTCCGGTCGATGGCGATTTCGGCAAAGACGGCGTCGGCGGGCCGCTGGTCGCGGTCGGTAATCCGATCGGCTTTGAGACCAAGGTTCAGGAGCTCGACGAAGCGCTCGATCTGCTTGACCGCATGAAGAAGGAAGCGCTGCGCCTGCCGATCGCCAATCCCGCGCCGGGCCGCTCGATTTCCAGCACGTTCGGTGTGCGCAAGGATCCTCTGCTCGGCATGCCTGCGCATCATTCGGGCATGGATTTCCGCGCGCCCGTTGGAGCGCCCGCCAGGGCGAGCGCGGCCGGCAAGGTCGTCAAGGCCGGCTGGAACGGCGGCTACGGCCGCATGGTCGAGATCGAGCACAGCGGCGGCTTCACCACGCGCTACGCGCATCTGAGCAAGATCGGCGTCAAGGAAGGCCAGGCAGTCAGCCGCGGCGAGGAGATCGGCAAGGTTGGCAGCAGCGGCCGCTCGACCGGCCCACATCTCCATTACGAGATCCGCCGCAATGGCGATGCGATAGATCCGTTGCGTTTCCTGAAAGCCGGCAAGAAGGTCAGCAACTACCTTTAGAGCCCAGCGCGTCCCTTCGGACACTCTGCACTTTGAACCGACGCAACCGATTCCGGTTTTCGGGGTCAGCGCGAACCGCGATTGCGGCTCCCCACGAACTGTAATCAGCCATATGTACCGCCGTCCGCGCCGTAACGGAGCCGTCCGGCTCAGCTTCCGGGCAGCGGAGGAAGCGCGATGCCGTAGCAATAGCCGGCGTCGTCCATCCTCGGATTGCACGGCCTGCCGGCCACCTGCGTCGTTGGCGACTGGCAACCGGAAATGGCGACCACGGCGGTCAATAGCGTCAGGACAAGCACGCGTGGCATGTTGTGGCTCCCTCGAACTGCCCGCCATTCCTAGCATGGCCGGCGCGTTCGTTACAGCCCTGGCCTAAACCGGGGATTGAGCAAAAAATGCGCTTGCGGCGAAGACCCGGCGATCCTCCGCATCTGCCGGCGACGCCTGTACGTCTCCCGGCGGCGGCACACGCCAAATTTATGTGAGCTATCCAAGGTGATTGGACAGGGCGGCGCCTCTGGTGTCTGCTGTCAAAGAGGGAGGAGACCCCATGTCGATCAGTTTCACCGAGATCATTCTTGCCGCATCGATTTTGGGGCTCGCGGTCGGATTCGCTGTTTTATGACCAGAGCGAGCGAATAGCCCTCTCGCCGCCGTTTGTAATGTCGACGAAGCCCGCAAGGTCGGGGCGTCAGCGTCCGAAGGCGAACAAATGAGGTCCAGAAAAGCAAAAAGACCTTGAACAGCCGGTCTGGCGTTCAAAGTCTTTCAGCAGTCAGTACACCTAAGTACTTGATAAATGGCGCGAGTGACGGGGCTCGAACCCGCGACCTCCGGCGTGACAGGCCGGCACTCTAACCGACTGAGCTACACCCGCGCACTGGCGCCGCGAGAACTGCGCGGCGTCGTTGGGCGTGGGATTAAGGGGTTCGGGAAGGCCTGTCAAGCGCTGCGACGGCGCATTACCGGCATTCGGCGCAGGCTTTTGCAAAGCCCGCTGAAACGCCGCCTTCGCCGCCGAAAGCGCAGCGATTTGTCCTTGCAGAGAACAGGCGAACCGCTTAAACGTCCGCCGCATCGGGCGATTAGCTCAGTTGGTAGAGCGCTTCGTTTACACCGAAGATGTCGGCGGTTCGAGCCCGTCATCGCCCACCATTTCTCCCGGCGCCAACGGTTCGCACCGGCCCTTGCCTTGCGGGGAACCGCCCCTTGCATCGCAAGACATGGCGTCGCGACAGATCGGCTGACGGGCGCTGCGAGTTCCGCCTGGCGGCTCGTTCCGGTCTTGTCGAAGATGTCCTTAAGCCTGGTGCGTGCAGTTTCGAAGGAAATGCTCTCGGCGGCGGCGGCTTCGCGAAGCGCGCCGAGGCGGTCGCCCAGCAAGCGCATGAACGCCGCGTTCATGTGGAGCGCCTGCCGGAAGGCGTCAAAAGCGCGAGCGCTTCGCCATGGCTGAAAGTTTCGCGACTAGGCGGTTCATGAAGTCCAGTTCGCCGTCCGAATAGGGGGCCCGCCCACGGCGCGGCACCGGACGGCTGATCTACGATCAGAACGGCAATATTGCGGGCGGCGACGTTCATTTCGCAACGCTCGACGCCGGGCACGCCATGACCAACGCCGATTTCTTCATCGTCTGAGGCGGGGCGGGCGAACTCCCGTTCTCGGCGCGGCAGGCAAGCCGCGGCGGGAATGGGATATCTCAGATGCTCGACGCGCGCAGCTCGTCGGTCTTTTCCAGCGCCGTCTTCAGCCGGGCGTCGCGCTCGTAGACGTCGCCGAAATATTCGACCTTGCCGTTGCTATCCGGCCAGGCGGTGAAATAGGCGACGTAGACCGGGATCTTGCGGGTCACCTTCTCGGACGAATGTCCCTGTTTCAGCTTCGTCTCAATATGCTCGACCGTCGTGCCGAGCACGGCGGCGGCCATGCCGCGCGGATCCTTCAGGCGCACGCAGCCATGGCTGAAGGCGCGTGAATCGCGGTCGAACAGCGCCTTCTGCGGCGTGTCGTGCATATAGATGGCGTGCTTGTTGGGGAACAATATCTTCAGTTCGCCGAGCGCGTTCGCCTCGCTGGGCGTCTGGCGGATGCTGTAGGGCACCTTCGCACCGTACCGCCCCCAGCTTATCGCGGAGGACGGAATGCGCCTGCCCCTGGCGTCGGTGACCTCGTAGCCGGAGCGGTCGAGATAGCCGGGATCGCGGCGCAGCCTGGGCAGCATTTCGTTGACGATGATCGACTGCGGCACGCCCCAATAGGGATTGTAGTCGACCTGCTCGATCTCGTCGTAGAAGAAGCTGGTCTGGTTCGAGGGCTTGCCGATGACCACCCGCATGTTCAGCTTTTCCTGGCCGCCCTCGATGTAGCTCGCCGTATAGGCCGGCTGATTGATGAACACGCGCGGGCTGCCGAGATCCGATGGAAGCCAGCGCAACTGTTCCAGCGCGAAGGCCACTTTATCAAGGCGGTCGGCCTTGGAGGCGCCGGCGAGCGTGGCGACGGTGCGCGGGCCGATGACTCCGTCAGGCTTCAAGCCGTTCTTCTCCTGCACGGCCTTGATTACCGGCACGAGCTCTTCGGAATAGCGCTCGCTGCGGCCGAGCCGCCACAGCGTCTCGCCATGTTCGCCGCCGAATTCGTCATCGACGTCGCGGGCGACGAGTTGCAGGAGCTTGGGCAGCTCCGGGCTGGTTTCGCCGGGCTTCAAAAGCAGCTTGGCGTCCACGACGATCTCGTTTTCCGAACTCGCCCGCAGCGCCTCCAGTTCGACCCTCAGCGCCTGGTATTCGGGGTTCTGCGGATGGCGCGATTCGAGGAAGGTCCGCACCTCCTGCCTATGCGCGAGCGTCTTCAGGACGGCGGCGAGGTTTATTGGTTTGGCCGAGAAGTCATGATAGCCCGAGAGCCGGTTCGGATCGATGCGGCCGCCCTGGGCGTCGCGAACATAGCGCAGGACACGCGCCGAGAGCGCCATCTCGAAGCGGATCATCTCGCGCTGGCGCGCCGCGGCGGCGTCGAGCGAATAAGCGGCGCCTGGTATGGTGATCGCGTAATCGGCAGGCGAAAGCCCATGGCTGTCGGCTTCGCTCAATACCCGCACGGCTTCGATAGCACGGCCATTGGCGGTCGAGCCGGTCACCCAAATAAACTGGGGGTTAGCCGAATAATGCTCGGCCAGGGCCTTGGCTATGTCTTTTTCCGCGTAGAGCTCGAAATCGGCGAGGCCGGCGGTCGCCTCCCGAAACGCCGACCCCGTCAGCGACGGTTCGAAGGAGACCGTCTGGCTGGCGGTGGACAGGACCGCGAAATCGACCCGAACCAAGGGATCCACTTTGTAGGTATAGTAGGATGGCCCGGTGATCTTCGGCGCCGGAGAGGCGCTTCTATGTTGTCTCTGCACTCGCGGGCGCTGCGGAGATTCAACCCGGCGGCTGTTGTTGAGACCGCCGCCGAACAGTATCTCGAACAGGTTTTGCGCATGGCTCGGCGGCGCGCCGAGACCTAGCGTGATTGCGACCACCGCCAGCGGAAGTGATCCGATCGTCTTTGCCACGAAACCCATCAGAATACCTGCTCCGGCCGGGCAAAGCCGGCCGGCTCCTCTTCGTTCGCCGCGAATTGATCGGATCGCCAGAGGGCGGCAACGCATCGCGACTATACCGATTCATACTGATTTCGTTAAGAGTCTATAAATTTTCTGGCCACCTCCTGTCGTCTGGACGTGAGGCCTTTTTCAGGCATGGAGCACATTAGCGCGGCTAATCGTTGCGTTCCGACTGCGGTCCGCTCCGTTCCTCGATTTCTCGCTCCATCTCGCTCTGCCAACCACCCTGCTGACGCGGCGGGATGTCTTCGGACTGGCTCTGACCGCGACCGGGCTGGCTTCGCTGGCGGCCCCGGTCCGCACGGCTTTCGTCATTTTCGCGCGGGTCGCCGCTCTGCTGGCGCGCGCGCTCTCGCTCGGCCTCTTCCTGCTGGAGCCCGCGTTTTTGGTCCCGGTCCTGATCGGTCTCTCGATACCGCTTGTTCATCGTCGCGCTCCTTGGTCCGGTTTACGATATGTACGACCGAAACTCCCGACCGCGGGATTTTGTTCACGGGAATCGGCGACCGGCAGCCGCCGCGCGGGAGCGGCGGGCGCTCAATGGACGAGAGCCGGCTCGTGCCGGTCGGTCACGAACCCGACCGACCGCTCCACCACCGCCGGGTCGGACAGAATGCGGCGGTGGCCGAGCCCCTCGACCCAGTGGAGCCGGACGTGATCGCCCGCCGAGGCAAGCATACTGGCGTCGCCGGCAGGCACTTCGCGATCATCGGGCGCATGGATGACAAGCGCGGGAACCGGCACACTGGCCAGTTGCCGCGATCCGGTGAAATCGGCGAGCGCGCGGCCGGAAATGCGCCGGACCTGTCCGGCCATGGAAGAATAGGTCCGCCGGCCGAGGTTGACGGAGCGGCCAAACCCCTCGAAGACGTCCGACATTGCGTTGGGCGCGGCAATCAGCACCAGGCGCTCGGCGGCCAGCGGCGCAATCCCCGGTATCGAGCCGACCGCCGCATTGACGGCGACCGCGCCGCCGAAGGAATGGCCCACGACCGCCGCGAACGGCCCGAACCACTCGCCGGCCGCCCTCACAGCCTCGACCGCGGTCACCATATTCAGCCTCCGGCCAGGCGACCAGCCATGGCCGGGAAGGTCGAGCGAGGCCACTCGAAAGCCAGCGTCGCGAAAACCCTCGATCAGCGAGCGCATATACTCCGTGCGCGAGCGCCAGCCATGTATGACAAGCACCGTTCCCGTGGCCGGGCGCTGAGGGCGGAACTCGTGCAGCACGACGCATCTCGCGCCGCTCCGCAGGCGATGGTGCCTGGCCTCCTGCATGAACGTCCCTGCCCGCTCGATGGCGCGCCGCTCGCCGGCGCCGAGGGACCGCAGCCGCGGCGTCAGGGAGAAAAGATTGAATGCCGCGCGTCCGGCCAGTGCCGGCGCGACGTGTTCGGCCGCGCCGAACAGACCACGGATGACCTTCATTCCAAATGATGCCATAGTTGCGATCCATCAGTTAGTTCAAGTGTGAACATACTAGTTCAAAGATGAACAATAAACAAGACCTGCCCTGGGACAATCCGCGCTTTCGCAACTGGATCGCGCTCGTGCGCGCCGAAAAGGCGGTTGTGAACGCGCTGACCAAGGCGCTGCAGCCGCTCGACCTGAAGCTGGCGCAGCTCGACATGCTGATGAACCTCTACCGCCATCCCGGCATGTCGCAGCACGACCTCGCCCGCAAGCTTCTGGTCGGCCGCTCCAACATCACCATGCTCCTGCCGCAGCTTGAACATCGCGGCGTGGTGCGCCGGGAGAGCGACGCCAAGGACAAGCGCATCATGCGGCTTTCGCTGACCGCCGAAGGCGAGGCGCTGCTGATGCGGGCGCTGAAAGTCTACTCGTCTCTGATCGAGCGGGTGATGGCACAGTCGAGCCACAGGGAATGCGACATGATGGGCGAACAGATGCGGCGGATCGAGGATATGCTGAAGGAAGGCTGATCGCCGCTCACCACATCGTCTGCTTCGCCCGCTCCGGCCATTCGCGGTCATAGGCCACGCCGTCGATTCTGTTCCTGCTTGTCGCGGCCAGTATATCGCCCGGCGTCGGCAACGATTTCGGATCTATATGCCTTGCTGGATTCCAGAGTTCCGAGCGATGGATGGCGCGAGCGCACTGGAAATAGACGGCTTCGACCGCGATCACGACGACGGACCGCGCCGGTTTGCCCTCGACCGCGAAGGAGGCGCAAAGCGTGGCGTCAGTGGTGATGCGCGCTCGGCCGTTCACCCGCAAGGTAGTGCCCGAGCCCGGAACGAGGAACAACAATCCTACTCGGCCGTCGCGGATGATGTTTCGCAGCGAATCAGCCCGGTTGTTGCCGCGCCGGTCGGGCATCATCAGCGTCGTGGCGTCGTGGATGCGGACGAACCCCGGCACGTCACCGCGCGGCGAACAGTCGAGCCCTTCCGGCCCGTTGGTTGCAAGCGCCACGAATGGCGAGGCTTCAATGAAAGCCGCATATTCCGGAATGATATGGTCGAGTTCCTTGACCAGCGAAGTCTCGCCGGGACGGCCGTAAAGCGCTTCGAGTTCTTCGACCGTGGTGATTTCCGACATTGCCAGTTCTCCCATCCCGCCTGCGCCTATCCTGCCGGCATGACGCTTTTGCGAAAGCTAATCGCGGCTCAGGCCCTTTTCGGCAAGCTCGGCGAGATAGGCGTTCCAGCGCTCGTCCCTTTCATGGCCGAGCGTGTGGAGATAAGTCCAGGTGAAGATGCCGGTGTCGTGCATGTCGTCGAAGGTGATGCGCACGGCGTAGTTCCCGACCGGCTCGATCTTCAGGATCGCGACGTTCCGTTTCCCCGGCACCGTCACGCGCTGCTCGGGCGAATGGCCCTGCACTTCGGCCGAAGGCGACACGACGCGCAGGAACTCGGCGGGGAGGTCGAACGCGTCGTGTTCGGGGAACGTGACCGTCAGCGTTTTGCGATCTTTGGAAACCCGCAGTTCCTTTGGCGCCGTCATCATGTCTGCCTCATCCTCGTCGGCTAATCCCCTACGCCGCTTTCGACCGTGCGAAAAGCCGCAAATCGCTGCGCGGCGGAAGCGGCGTCGGCATGTCGCATTCGAACTTGTTACCATTTGACGAGACGGAATAACTTGATCGCAGCGTCGGATCGTACGACATAGACGAATACAACGACCGCCGCGATGACCGGACAAGGAAGCGCCTGGCATGGACATGATCGACCCCTTCGGCCGAACGATCAGTTACCTGCGCGTATCTGTGACCGACCGCTGCGATTTCCGCTGCACCTATTGCATGGCCGAGGACATGGCCTTCCTGCCGAAGAAGGATCTGCTCTCGCTGGAAGAACTCGACCGGCTGACCACGGTCTTCATCGAAAAGGGCGTCAGGAAGCTCAGGCTGACTGGCGGCGAGCCGCTGGTGCGCAAGAACATCATGCACCTCGTGCGCCAGATCTCGCGGCATCTGGAAAGCGGCGCGCTCGAAGAGCTGACGCTGACCACCAACGGCTCGCAGCTTTCGCGCTTCGCCGCCGAACTCGCCGATTGCGGCGTCAAACGCATCAACGTCTCGCTCGACACGCTCGATCCGCAGAAATTCCGCACCATCACCCGCTGGGGCAATCTCGACCGCGTCATGTCGGGCATCGACGCCGCACAGGCCGCGGGGCTTAAGGTCAAGATCAACGCGGTGGCGCTAAAAGGCTTCAACGACGCCGAGTTGCCCGAGCTGATGCGCTGGGCGCATGGCCGCGGCATGGATTTGACGGTCATCGAGACAATGCCGATGGGCGAGATCGATGAGGACCGAACCGACCAGTATCTGCCGCTGTCGCTGCTGCGCGCCGGTTTGGAGCGGCAGTTCACCCTGACCGACATCCCTTACAAGACCGGCGGCCCCGCCCGCTATGTCGAGGTCGCCGAAACCGGCGGCCGGCTCGGCTTCATCACGCCGATGACCCACAATTTCTGCGAAAGCTGCAACCGCGTGCGGCTGACCTGCACCGGCACGCTTTATATGTGCCTCGGCCAGGACGATGCCGCCGATTTGCGCGCGCCGCTGCGCGCCTCCGAAGGCAACGAGCTTCTGTCCAATGCCATCGACGAGGCGATCGGCCGCAAGCCGAAGGGCCACGACTTCATCATAGATCGCAAGACCCGCCGCCCGGCCGTCTCCCGCCACATGAGCGTCACCGGCGGCTGAACGAAACGCTGCAAATCCCGAGCGTTAGGCCGCGCCGCCGCGTGGCCCATCGCTTTGCCATTGCGGTTTGGTTCCCGGATGCTACATCCGGAGGCGAATAGCCCGGGAATCGGAAAACCCCTTGCCTCTTTCTCCCAATCTTCGCGGCGCCGTGTTCATGTCGGTGTCGATGGCCGGCTTCACCATGAACGACACGCTGGTCAAGCTCGCCTCTGCCGAGATGAACATGGGCCAGGTGATGCTGGTGCGCGGGCTGTTCGCGACGGCGCTGATCGGATTGCTCGCCTGGCGCCGGGGTACACTGAAAACGCCGCGCTTCGCATTCCATCCCATGGTGGCGGTGCGAGCCGTAGGTGAGCTCGGCGGCACCTTCTTCTTCCTGATCGCGCTGGCGAATCTGCCGATCGCAAACGTCTCGGCCGTGCTTCAGGCGCTGCCTCTGGCCGTGACCATGGGCGCGGCGCTGGTGTTCGGCGAAGGCGTCGGCTGGCGTCGCTGGCTGGCGATCGCGGCCGGCTTCGCCGGCGTCATGATCATCGTCCGCCCCGGCCTCGAGGGCTTCAACATCTATGCCCTGTCGGTGCTGCTTTGCGTCGGCTTCTGCGCCGTGCGCGACCTTGCCACCAGGCGCATCCCCGAAAGCGTACCGACGCTGCTGATCTCGACCGTCACCGCCGGCGTCGTGACCATATGCGGTGCCTTCCTGGTCGCGCCGCTCGGCGGATGGGCGCCGATGCGCCCGGCGTCGGTCTGTCTCCTGGCCTTCGCCGCCGTGCTTTTGCTCTTCGGATACCACTTCATCATCATGGCGATGCGCGGCGGCGACATCTCCTTCGTCGCGCCCTTCCGCTACACGGCGCTGCTCTGGGCGATCCTGCTCGGCTTCCTGGTGTTCGGCGACATTCCAGACACGGCGATGATCGCGGGCGCGACAATCATCGTCGGTTCGGGCCTCTACACGCTCTATCGCGAACGCGTTGTCGGCAGCCGTCTGCCCGCCGCCCGGAGCACCACCCCGGCAATGGCGCCGGACGGCATGTAGCCATGGCGAACAGCTCCTTCGGCAACACGACGCCGCCCAGCCTCGCTACGCTGGTCATGGCGGCCGCCGTCGGACCGCTGGCCATGAATGTCTTCCTGCCGTCGCTGCCCGGCATGGCGCGTTACTTTTCCGCCGACTACGCCGTGGTGCAGCTCGCCGTCTCGCTCTATCTCGCCGCCACCGCCCTGCTCCAGCTGCTGATCGGCCCCGCTTCCGACCGCTTCGGGCGCCGGCCGGTGCTGCTTGCCTGCTTCGGCATATTTCTCCTCGCTACGCTGGCGGCGATCTACGCGCCGACGATCGAGGCATTTCTCGTCTGCCGGATTTTCCAGGCCTTCTCCGCCGCCGGCATGGTGTTGTCGCGCGCCGTCGTGCGAGACACGGTCGAAACCGCGGAAGCGGCAAGCAAGATCGGCTACATCACCATGGGAATGAGCGTCGTGCCCATGGTCGGGCCGCTCGTCGGCGGCGTGCTCGACGAGCTCTATGGCTGGCAGGCGGGTTTCGTGCTGACGCTGGCTTTCGGGCTGATCGCCATCGCCATCGTCCATGTCGACCTCGGCGAGACCAATCATGACAGGACGGCGAGCTTCGCCCAGCAGTTCCGGTCTTATCCCGAACTGCTCGGCTCGCGCCGGTTCTGGGGCTATACGCTGACCGCCACCTTCGCCTCCGGCGCGTTTTTCGCCTTCCTCGGCGGAGGGCCCTATGTAGCGACGGAGATGCTGAAGCTGTCGCCCTCGCAATACGGCTTCTATTTCGGCATCATCTCCGTCGGATACATGCTCGGCAATTTCATTTCCGGGCGCTATTCGAGGCGGATTGGACTGAACCGCATGATGCTGGCCGGCAGTATCATAGCCTGCTCCGGGCTCGCCCTGGCGATCCTCCTGCTCTATGCGGGCCATCTCTATGCGCTGGCCCTGTTCGGGCCGGTGTTCTTTGTCGGGGCCGGCAACGGCATGACGCTGCCCAATGCCAATGCTGGCATCGTAAGCGTCAAGCCGCACTTGGCGGGCTCCGCCTCGGGTCTCGGCGGCGCGCTGACCATCGGCGGCGGGGCCGCTCTTTCGGTGCTGGCCGGAGCGCTACTGACGCCGGAGAGCGGGCCGATGCCGCTGCTTGTGGTCATGATAACCCCGCTGGCCGCTGCCGCCCTCACCACGATCTACGTTATCCATGTCACCCGAATCGCGGGCGAGATTTGAGGTCGGCGATGAGCGCGGTTTGCGGACTTGTCCTTTCGGGCGGACGATCCTCGCGCATGGGCGGCGGCGACAAGACGCTGCGGCCGCTCGGCACAGGCACGGTCCTGTCCCATGTCGTCGACCGGCTGCGCCCTCAGGCGGACCAGATTGCGATCAGCGCCAATGGCGATCCGGCGCGTTTCGCGGCCTTCGGCCTTCCCGTGCTGGCGGACCGCGACGACAGCTATGCCGGGCCGCTGGCCGGCATTTTGGCCGGCATGGAATGGTCGGCCTCGGCGGGCGGAACGCATATCGCCTCGGTCGCGGGTGATACGCCGTTTTTCCCTCACGATCTCGTGGAACGCTTATCGGCGGCCATGGAAGGAAAGCTCGATCGGATTGCGGTGGCTTCGAGTGGCGGCAGGCGGCATCCGGTTTTCGCGGTCTGGCCGCTGCGGCTCGCCGGCGATCTGCGGCGCTTTCTTGAGGAAGGCAAGACCCTCAAGGTACAAGCCTTCATCGAGGATCATGAATTCATCGAGGTGGAGTTTCCGATGATGTTGTCGCCCGGCGGGTCCATCGACCCGTTCTTCAACATCAACACGCTGGACGACCTCGCTCGAGCGGAAACCCTGTTGCGGGAGATGACGGCGTGACCCTGCGCGTCTTCGGCATAACCGGCTGGAAGAACTCCGGCAAAACCACGCTGACCGAAAAGCTCGTCGGCGAATTGACCCGGCGCGGCTGGACAGTCTCGACCGTGAAGCACGCGCACCACGATTTCGACATCGACAAGGAAGGCGCCGATAGCTTTCGCCACCGCCAAGCCGGCGCGACCGAAGTGGCGGTGGTTTCTGGCCGGCGCTGGGCGCTGATGCACGAACTGCGCAGTGAGGCCGAACCGTCGCTCGACGCGATACTCGCCAGGCTGGCGCCATGCGACCTTGTCCTGGTTGAAGGCTACAAGCGCGAGCCGCACAGCAAGATCGAAACCCGGCGGCTCGGGGCAAAGGACACCGCGCCGCTCTCCGCCTCTGATCCCAACATCGTCGCCATCGCGGCGGATCATGCCGTCTCTGGCGAGTCCGTCCCCGCCTTCGCCATCGATGATGTCGAGGCCATCGCCGATTTCGTCGAAGCTGCCGCCGGCCTTTCACGAAGCTGACGCTGACGCGGCGCACCGCAGCGGGCCGGCGCATGGCGCAAAAACCGCCCGCAAATGCCCGTCTTGGTTGGGATTTGTTTGCCGGGCGTCTCCGTTTGCGATTGCTTTTTTGCTGAAAACAATGGGAATATCGCTTGCCGACGCGACATGGGTCGCGCCCGCTAGGCTCCGGCGTCGTGCCGGAATGCAAAGACCAAGAGGGATTAAATGCGTACCATGAAACGCTTGACGCTCGCGGCCTCGGCAGCAGCAATTGCGCTGATGCTGGCCGCCTGCTCGCAGGAAGAGACCAAGACGGCCGAAACCGCCCCGGCCGCTCCTGCCGAAACGGCGGCGCCCGCCACGCCTGCGCCCGCGCCGGCCGAAACCGCCACGGCCCCTGCTCCCGCCGCAGAGCCTGCACCTGCGCCCGCTGCGGAGCCTGCGCCGGCGCCCGCCGAAACAGCAGCCGCTCCTGCCCCAGCCGAACCCGCGCCAGCGCCCGCACCTGCCGCCGCCCCCGCCGCGGCTTCGGGAACAACGCTCAAGATCGGCACCGAAGGCGCCTATCCGCCCTTCAACAACCTGACGGCCGACGGCAAGCTGGAAGGCTTCGACATCGACATCGCCAACGCGCTCTGCGAAGAGATGAAGGTGAAGTGCGAATTCGTCACCCAGGATTGGGACGGCATCATTCCGGCGCTGCAGGCGGGCAAGTTCGACGCCATCATCGCCTCCATGTCGATCACCGACGAGCGCAAGCAGAAGGTCGACTTCACCAACAAATACTACAACACGCCGCCGGCGATCGCCGCGGCGAAGGACACCGATATCAAGGGCGTGACCAAGGAAGATCTGGCCGGCAAGACGCTCGGCGCCGCTACCGCGACCACGCACTACAACTATGCTGAAAAGACCTACACCGACACGACGCTCAAGGGCTATCCATCCAGCCAGGAATTCCTGCTCGACATGGCCAACGGCCGCGTCGACGCTGTCACCGACGACATAAGCGTGCTCGAGGGATGGCTGAAGACCCCGGACGGCGCATGTTGCAAGATCGTCGGCACGATCACGCCCGTCCCGGAAATTCACGGCGAAGGGGCGGGCATTGCGGTGCGAAAGGGCGAGACGGACCTCGCCAACAAGTTCAACGCGGCCATCAAGGCAATCCGTACCAGCGGCAAATACAAAGAAATCAACGATAAATATTTCAGCTACGACGTCTACGGCGGCGAGTCCTGAGATAGGCTCGCGCGGGCGGCGGCATTTGCCGCCGCCCGCGCGACTG
>DASZDZ010000051.1:0-36319 GCA_035941355.1 Pseudaminobacter sp. | reverse complement strand
GGTCGCCATCCGGGCGATGCTCGGGCTGTTCAGGGCGGTGCGCAGATTATCGCGCCGGGCTGGCAGTTCAGTCGCTTGAGCGCAGCTGCTGGTCCATTTGCTCGATGTAGCCCTTGAGGTAGCGCATGGCGCGCGCATCGTCGAGCCTCGCGAGCACGCGCTGGCCGTCGCGTGCGGACTGGTTGACCTCGACGTGGAAGGCCTGCAGCGGAGCGTCGAGCGCGGCCGGGCGGTACCCGTCGAAACACGGGTGCCCGTAGGCGTAGACGATCGTCGCTGTTAGGACGGCCTTCCACATGGCTTTCCACCGTTTGGCCGCGCGATTCTTGCGCGACGCTCCGTTGGTAGCGGCGATGTTTCACATTCGCGCTAAATAGATCGGTACAATTTTATCGAACCGGACTTTCCCCGCGGGCGCTTGCCGATGAACTACCGCCACGCCTTCCATGCCGGGAATTTCGCCGACGTCGTCAAGCACGCGGTGCTGGCGCGGCTGGTCGAATACCTGAGGCAGAAGGACAAGGCCTTCCGCGTCATCGACACCCATGCGGGCGTCGGTCTTTACGATCTTTCGGCGGAGGAGGCACAGAAGACCGGCGAGTGGCGAAGCGGCATCGCGCGCCTTATCGAGGCGAAGCTCGAGCCCGAGGCGGCAGCGCTGCTCGCGCCATATGTAGATGCAGTAAAGGCTGCCAATCCAGACGGCGGCCTTTCGCGCTATCCGGGCTCGCCGCTGATCGTGCGCGGACTTCTGCGAAAGCAGGACCGCCTGTCGGCGATCGAATTGCATCCGCAAGATTCCGCGGTGCTGAAGACGCTGTTCGCGGACGACTACCAGGTCCGGATCATTGAACTCGACGGATGGCTGGCGCTCGGAGCGCATCTGCCGCCGAAGGAAAAGCGCGGCCTGGTGCTGGTCGATCCTCCCTTCGAGCGGGAAGGCGAGTTCGACCGCCTGGCGGATGGCCTGCGCAAGGCGCACCGGCGCTGGCCGGGCGGCATCTATGCGCTGTGGTATCCGGTCAAAGACCGCCGGGCGGTGAGGTCCTTCCATGAGGCGCTGGCCGGCTCCGGCATTCCGAAGATCATGGACATACGCTTCGACGTCAGGCCGGCTTCGGACGAGCCGCGCCTCGACGGGACGGGGATGATCGTAGTCAATCCTCCCTTCACGCTGGAGAAGGAGCTCGGCATCGTGCTGCCGGCGCTGCATGGGGTGCTCGCCGAGAGCAGGGGAGCCGGGTGGCAAATCGAATGGCTGACGAAGGAAGAAACCGCCGCTTGACGGCGACTTGACCGCCGCGCGGCCATTTAGCAGACTGGCGGCCATAGTGCTTCGCGCCGAGCGGCCATTCACGAGGACAGCCCATGACCCGCATCGCCCGTTTCGCCATGGCCGCAACGCTGGTCCTCGGCTCGTTCATGACGCCGGCAGCGGCGCCCGCGGCCGACATGAGGATCTACCAAGAGCAGGATTCGGGGGTCTGCGCCGACAGGCGCTTTCTGGCCAAGATCACCGACCGCTTCCGTTACCAGGTGCGGCACGTTCCGCACCTGCCGGACGTCGCGATCACCGATTTCCAGCGCATCCGCGCCACCCTTTTCGAGCCGAGAGCCGAGCGCAAGCCCATCGCGCGGCAATATTGCGAGGCCGACGTCGTGCTTTCCGACGGTTATACGCGCAACATCTGGTACCTGATCGAGGGCGGCATGGGATTTGCCGGCATCGGCGACAATGTCGAATTCTGCGTCGACGGCTTCGACCGCTGGTACGTCTACAACGGGCGCTGCCGCGTCCTGCGCCCGGGTGCGGATGGGATGTGGGCGGGCACAGCCTACAAGTGACGGCTTTCTACGCTTCCGGTGCTCGCGTACCCGAATGTACGTTCCGCTCCGGTTCTCGAAATCCCCCATTCTGGTCGCTGCGCGCCCTCTTCGATCCGGCTCGTCCTGACCTGAATCGCAACACACCCTAAGCCGATACATGGCAGCGGGCCGAAGCCGATTGTATGCTGCGGCAGCGAGTATCGCGCTGATCGCAGTGGTGATCGCGATCGGCCGGGACTTCGTCGACCAGGGTGGCGTCGGGGAGACTATCGACCCACCTGCTACCCTGGCGGGGGGCGACGTGCCGGTCGGTACCGGATTCGATTTCTACGTGCTCTCGCTGTCGTGGTCGCCGAGCTACTGCGAGGCGGAAGGCGAGGACGCCAACCGGCAGCAATGCGCGTCGGCCAGACCCTACACCTTCGTGGTGCACGGGCTGTGGCCTCAATTCGAGCGCGGCTATCCCGAAAACTGCCGCACCGACGAGGAGAGCGTCGACGATGCAACGCTCCGCACCCTCTACGACATCATGCCGTCGGCCGGCCTGATCCGGCACCAGTGGCGCAAGCACGGCAGTTGCGCGGCGCTCGCGCAGGACGATTATTTCGACGTGCTGCGCGCCGCCCGCGAGAAAGTCGCCATCCCCGCTGAATTCCACCGGCTCGAAGCCTACAAAACGCTCGATCCCGACGACGCCGAACGCGTTTTCCTCGAAGCCAATCCCGGACTGGCGGGCGAGGGCATCGCCGTCACCTGCGACCGCCGCTTCCTGCGCGAGGTACGTATCTGCCTAACCAAGGATCTGGCGTTCCGCGCCTGTCCGGAGGTCGACCGCCGCGCCTGCCGGCGCGACAGCGTCGTGATGCCGCCGGTGCGTGGCAGCTAGGGCGGACCTAACCCTCGCCCTCTCCCCGTGAAGCACGGAGAGAGGGGGACGCCAGCGTTGCAGGAACCGGTCCATCGACTACCGCGTCGTTTCAGAAAATATTCGCGGTCGGCAGACCGAGGGCCGTCGCGCCGGCATATTGCGCCTGCGGCCCTTGCTGGAGCGGGTGATAGCGCGCGCCCTGTATGTCGCGGAAGCGCCGCTCGAGGCCTTGGCTGCGATAAAAACCCGCGCCTCCGGCGAGTTCCATCGCCAGTTCGGCGGCCGCGATAGCGTTCTGGGCGATCAGGGTGCGGCCGATCATCACCTCGTTGATCGTGTCGGCGGAGGGGGCGTTGCGCTCGACGGTTTCGATCATGTGCCGCTGCGCGAGTTGGGCCGCTCGCAAGGCGGTATCCATCCGCCCGGCCAGCTCCATGGCGTGATGGGTAGGCGGCCTCTTTTTCGCCAGCTCGATAGCGATGTCCCGCGCGCTTTCGGCAACGCCGAGGTAGACCGAATAGACCAGCGGGAAGGCGATGGTCGCGATGATCTGGAACAGCGGATGCCATTCTCCGCTGCGCCTTGTAACGGCGACGCTGGCATCGGGAACGAAGAGGCCGTCGATCACGACGTCGTTCGAGCCGGTTCCGCGCATGCCGAGCGTGCGCCAGGTCTCGACGATCTTCACTTCCGATGCCTTCATCGAGACCGGGAAGTGGATGACCATGTCCGGCTCGCCCTCCGTCCGTACGACTGCGCCAGTCATCAGAAGGTCGCCTGCTTCAGCGCCGGAGGTGAATACCTTGCGCGCCGAAATCCGGTAGCCGCCCTCGACCTTGACGGCCTGCCCAGAGCCGGCGATCCAGTCGGAACCGCCACTCGAAAGGAGAACGAGGTGTTCGCCGGCGACCCTTTTCAGCAGCGGCTCAACGGCGGCCACCTTTTGGTGACGCCACCGCCAAGCAGGAATGGCGACCTGGTGCGTGTGCATGGAGAAGGCGAGGGCGGTCGAGCCGCAGTGGCGCGCCAGTTCGCGCAGCATCGCTGCGAGTTCTGAGATTTCCGCACCACCGCCGCCGAGTTCGCGCGGCACCGCCGCTTCGACGAGGCCGGCTTGTTTGAGAGATTTGTAGTTTTCCGCGACGAAGCGGTCATTCTCGTCCGCATCGGCGGCGCGCGCGGCAAGTTCCGGGCCGAGTGCGCGGGCGATTGCCACGAAATCGGTGGACGGTGGGTCCGCCTGGTCAGTTTTCATGGCGACTGCAAGTCCTGTGGTGCTCATGGTTTATTCCTCCGGTTGTATTTTCAGACACCCGGGAAGAATTGCACCGAGACGACATCTGGTCTAGTTCAGGAACTGTATCACCATACGGACATCGCAGCATGGGCTTGCGTGATACTGCAGGTTAACTTGGCAGGAGCGCCGCCGAGGCGTATCCTCGACATGGAAATTGTTTTTAAAAGGGAGTGGGCATGGAAGAACGCGGCGGATATGGACAGTTCTGTCCGGTAGCAATGGCCGCGGAAATACTGTGCACGCGGTGGACGACGCTGATCGTGCGCGAATTGCTCTGCGGCACAACGCGTTTCAACGATTTGAGGCGCGGCGTGCCCCGCATGTCGCCTTCCCTGCTGTCCAAGCGATTGAAAGAGCTCGAGAAAGCCGGCGTCATAGCGACCGTGCGTAGTGCCGGGGGATCAGTCGAATACCGTCTGACGCCGGCCGGCGAGGAGCTTGGCCCGATCGTGATGGCGATGGGATTCTGGGGCCATCGCTGGGTGGAATCGACCCTGTCGCTGAAAAATCTCGACCCGTCCCTACTGATGTGGGACATGCGGCGCAAGCTCAATCCCGAGCCCTTGCCACCCGCGCGGTGCACGATTCAATTTCAATACCCCGAATTGCCGCCCGCGCGGCAGAACTGGTGGCTGGTGGTCGAGGACGGGAACGTCGATCTTTGCGGTTTCGACCCGGGCTACGAACTGAATCTCCTTGTCAGATGTTCGCTGAAGGCCATGACCGCCATATGGATGGGTCTGACCGTGGTTCGCACGGAGATCGAAGCTGGACGCCTCGAACTGGACGGCGATCCGTTGATCGCGAATTCGATGCAGCGATGGCTCGGTCTCAGTCCCTTCGCCGTCGAGAGCCGACGCGTTCCTGATCCGGCAAGCAAGTTTTCAGAGCTGGCCTAGCAAATCCCGACGAGATGAACGCTTTTCGCCGTTGCCGAGGGCTCTCCGCAGCAATAGCTTGCGCCAGAGCCAGGAGCCAGCAAAGCATGCCCAAAATTCTCTATTCGCCAACATCTCCCTATAGCGCCAAGGTGCGCATGGCCGCCGCCTATGCCGGCATTCCGCTGGAAGCGGCGGTGGTCGACACGAATTCGCAGCCGGACGAGCTGACGGGTCCCAACCCGCTCGGCAAGATTCCGACGCTGGTGACCGACGAAGGCCGGGGAATCTATGACAGCCGCACCATCACCCAGTACCTGAACCGCCTGTCGGGCAATGCGCTGTTTCCGCGCAATCCCGCAAAGCGGCTGGACGCCGAAATGCTGGAGGCGCTGGCCGACGGCGTTTGCGACAGCCTGCTTGCCCATGTCTACGAGCGGCGCATGCGTCCGGCCGAGAAAGTGCATCAGCCGTGGCTGGATTTGCAATGGTCGAAGGCGATGCGCGCGTTCGACCTCTTGAACGCCAATCCGCCAAAACTGCCCAAGAAGATCACGGCCGGCCATATCGCGCTGCGCGCCTGCCTCGGCTATATCGACCTGCGTTTTCCCGGGCAGTGGGAAAAGGGCCGATCCAGGCTGAAGCGCTGGGCGGCGCGCTTCGACGAGAAGTTTCCGGAACTGAAGCAGTACGTTCCGGCGTGATTCTCACCTGACGGGACACAAAAAAGCCGGGCGTCGAAACGCCCGGCTTTTTGATTGTCGGCGTGAGCCGGCTGATCAGAACTTCATGCCGACGCCGAAGGTGATGCGGTGATCCTTGGCATCGACATCACCCGAACCGCCAGCCGTTGTGAACTCTTCACTGCCGTAGTCGGTGTAACGATATTCGACACGGCCGAACACCTGCTGCGTGATCTTGACGTCGGTGCCGACGCCGGCCGTCCAGCCGACCATGGTGTTGTCATCCGAGACGCCGCCTTGCGAGACTTCCATCTGCTTCGCAGCGCCACCGGCTGTGGTGTAGAGCAGCACGTCCGGGGTCACGACATAGCCGAGGCGGGCGCGCAGGGAGCCTTCGACACCGGATTCGACTTCGGTGCCGGCATTTTCGCCCTCGACGCCGCTGTAGCCGATATCAGCTTCCACGCCGGCCACGATGCCGCCGGTTTCCCAGTTGTAGCCGGCAAAGGCGCCGCCAACGAAACCGTCGGTGTCAATGGAATTGTCAAAGCTTTCGTCTTCGGACTCGCCGCCGAAGGCGTAGCCGGCGCTGAGACCGGCATAGGGGCCGGCCCAGGACGCCACTGGCAGTTCCTCAACCGGCGCAGGCGCCGGCGGCTCTTCCATGATGACGTCGGCGGCGTTTGCTCCATTCACGCCGATGAAGGCGATGAGCCCCAGAGCAGTGGCCGCAGGCCATGCCAATTTAAGTTTGCTCGTCATTTTTTACTCCTTGGCCACAGCGCACTCAAAAACAGGCTGTGGTATTTCGTTCGATAGGGCGCCCCTGCCCGCCGGGAGGACAAACGGGCTCGGCGCCTCACAGTTCCGAATTTCGGAGCCAAATGCGGCTGGAGCTTACCGGAAATCGGGTCATTCCCCGGCGCGAATGAGGCAGAAGCTAGACGTTGCACTTTCGCAACAAATCCTGTCAGGAGCTTTGCCAGCACAGCCCGCGAACCCGCTTGGTGCAAGGCGTCGCGGTCCCTATATTGCTGTTTGCAGCTCTTGCCTTGCGGCTCACGGCAGCGGCGTACAAGGTCCTCGCCACATTGCCGCCAAATGAACGAACCGCAAATTAACCTACCGCCGCCGGGCATCGCATCGGGAATAGATATGGCGCAAGCCCGCAAGACAGCATTGGTTACCGGCGGCGCGAGGCGCATCGGCCGCGCGATCGTGGAGGATCTGGCCGCGCATGGCTTTGCCGTCGCCATCCACTGCAACCGCTCGAGAGCGGAAGCCGACGCGCTGGCGCGCATGCTGCGCGAAAGGGGCGGGCGGGCCGAAGCGGTCGAAGCGGACCTGACCGACATGACGGCCGTGGACGGCCTGTTCGCGGCGGCCGAGGACGCCGTCGGCCCTGTGACGCTGCTCGTCAACAATGCTTCGGTTTTCGAGGACGACCAGGTGACCGATTTCGACTGGGCGGTCTGGGATCGGCATTTCGCCGTGCATGTGAAGGCGCCGGCCTTGCTGGCCAGGAGGTTCGCGGAGGCGCTTCCCACCGGCGAGGAAGGACTCATCGTGAGCATCATCGACCAGCGCGTCTGGAAGCCGACGCCGCATTATTTCTCCTATGCGCTGTCGAAGTCGGCACTGTGGGCCGCGACCAGGACCATGGCGCAGGCGCTGGCGCCGCGCATCCGTGTCAATGCGATCGGGCCGGGGCCGACGCTCGCCAGCACGCGACAGGGGCCGAACGACCTCGAGGCCCAGATCGAAGGACTGCTTCTCGGCCGCGGACCGCAGCTTTCAGAGTTCGGCGCCACGATCCGCTACCTCTGGGAGGCGCGCTCCGTGACCGGACAGATGATCGCCATAGATGGCGGCCAGCATCTTGCATGGCAGACGCCGGATGTGACAGGCATGGCGGAATGACGGTCAAGGACGATACGATGAAGAGGCCGCCCGTACCGCGCGGCGACAAGGCAGCCGGCGACATAGCCGGCTATATGCCGGGCCATGAGGTCGAGGAGGAGGACGAGCCCGCGGCCGAGGCGACCCCCATCGCCGGACCGGACGTGCCGTTCACCGCCATAGACTGGAGCGCGCATGCCGGCGACGCCGACGGCATGGTCGGCGCGGAGGTCATCCAGACGCTGGTCAAGCGGTTGCCCAATGCGCCCGGCGTTTATCGCATGATGAACGCGGCCGGCGACGTTCTCTATGTCGGCAAGGCGCGCAGCCTGAAGAAGCGCGTGACCAACTATGCGCAGGGCCGGTTCCACACCAACCGCATAGGCCGGATGGTGCGCGAGACCGCGACGATGGAATTCGTCGTGACCCGCACTGAGATCGAGGCTCTGCTGCTCGAAGCCAATCTTATCAAGCGCTTGCGGCCGCGTTTCAATGTGCTTCTGCGCGATGACAAATCGTTTCCATACATCATGCTGACCGGGGATCATCCTTCCCCCGGCATTTTCAAGCATCGCGGTGCGCGCTCTCGCAAGGGAGATTATTTCGGTCCCTTCGCCTCGGCCGGCGCGGTCGGGCGCACCATCAACTCGCTGCAGCGCGCGTTCCTTCTGCGCACCTGCACCGATTCGGTTTTCGAGAGCCGCACGCGGCCTTGCCTGCTCTACCAGATCAAGCGCTGTTCGGGTCCGTGCACGGGCGAAATCTCCGCGGCCGACTACGCCGAACTGGTTTCGGAGGCGAAGGATTTTCTGTCGGGCCGTAGCCAGAAGGTGAAGACCGAGATTTCGGCGGCCATGCAGGACGCCTCGGAAGAGTTGGATTTCGAGCGGGCCGCGATCTACCGCGACCGGCTGGGGGCGCTGTCGCACGTGCAGAGCCATCAGGGAATCAATCCGCAATCAATCGAGGAGGCCGATGTCTTCGCCATCCACCAGGAAGGTGGGCAGGTGTGCATCCAGGTGTTCTTCTTCCGCACCGGCCAGAACTGGGGCAATCGCGCCTATTTCCCGAAGGCCGACCCGGCGCTGGAGGGCGCGGAAGTGCTCGGTTCGTTCCTGGCGCAGTTCTATGACGATAAGCCTTGCCCGCGCCTGATCCTGCTGTCGCAGGTTGTCGAGGACCAGGAATTGCTGTCGGCGGCTCTGGCGACGCGCGCCAATCACCGAGTGACGATCACCGTCCCGCAACGCGGCGAAAAGAAGGATCTCGTCGACCACGCCGTCCAGAACGCCCGCGAGGCGCTCGGCCGTA
Organism: Pseudaminobacter sp.; assembly: GCA_035941355.1. Lineage (GTDB taxonomy): Bacteria > Pseudomonadota > Alphaproteobacteria > Rhizobiales > Rhizobiaceae > Allomesorhizobium. The sequence goes on along the minus strand of DASZDZ010000051.1, from coordinate 27,556 downwards.
GGCTCGCTGAGACCTCGACGCAAGGCCGGTTGCTTGCCGGCATGGCCGAGACGTTCGGCCTGGAGAAGCCTCCGACGCGCATCGAGGTCTACGACAACTCGCACATCATGGGCACCAACGCTGTCGGGGCGATGATCGTGGCCGGGCCGGAAGGCTTCGTGAAGAATCAGTATCGCAAATTCAACATCCGCTCGACCGAGATCACACCGGGCGACGATTTCGGCATGATGCGCGAGGTGATGGAGCGGCGCTTTTCGCGGCTGTTGAAGGAGCACGGCGAAAGCGGAGAGACCGGCGAAAGCGAGGCTGACGACGTCAACGGCTCTGGCTTCCCGGCCTGGCCGGACGTTATCCTGATCGACGGCGGGCAGGGGCAGATGACGGCGGTCCGCTCGATCCTGGACAATCTCGGCATCTCCGATCGCGTCGTGGCGATTGGTGTCGCCAAGGGCCAGGATCGCGACGCCGGCAGGGAGCGTTTCTTCGTGAAGGGGCGCGAATCCTTTTCGCTGCCGGTGCGCGACCCGGTGCTCTATTTCGTGCAGCGCCTGCGCGACGAAGCCCACCGTTTCGCCATCGGCTCGCACCGCGCCCGGCGCAAGAAGGAGATGGTGAAGAACCCGCTCGACGAAATCAGCGGCATCGGGCCGGGTCGCAAGCGCGCACTGCTTCTTCATTTCGGAACAGCCAAGGCTGTTAGCCGTGCGGCGGTGGAAGATCTGATGGCAGTCGACGGGATTTCGGAGTCGATTGCAAAACTGGTCTACAATCACTTCCACGAAAATTGACACAATTGCGCTGGCTCATCGCTTTTCGATGATTGACCCCGCATGGAGGCATCTGATTTGAGTATCTCTGAACCTGGAGAAATGCGGAAAGACATGGGCAAGCGCGCATTCAATCTTCCAAACATGCTGACCTATGCGCGAATCCTTGCCGTGCCGATGGTCGGGCTGTGCTTCTTTCTGGAAGGCCGGCTGCAGTCGAGCGACTTCGCGCGCTGGACCGCCTTGGCGATTTTCATCGCAGCAAGCCTGACCGATTATCTCGACGGCTATCTCGCCCGCGCCTGGCAGCAGACTTCCAATATAGGCCGCATGCTCGATCCGATCGCGGACAAGCTTCTGGTGGCGACCTGCCTGCTGCTGCTCGCCGCCGATACCGACCAGACGATAGCCGGGTGGTCGCTGTGGGCCGCGATCATCATATTGTGCCGCGAAATCCTCGTATCCGGGCTGCGCGAGTATCTCGCTGCACTGAAAGTCAGCGTACCGGTGACGCAACTCGCAAAATGGAAGACGGCGATCCAGATGGTCGCTATCGCTTTCCTGCTGCTTGGCCCGGCGGGCGACAAGATGGTCCCCTACTGGACGCAGATCGGCATTTTCCTGCTGTGGGTTTCGGCGATCGTGACGCTTTACACCGGCTACGACTATTTTCGCGCAGGCGCCAAGCATATCATGGAAGAATGACAGAGCCCCTGACCAAACTCGTCTACTTCGCCTGGGTGCGGGAACGGATCGGCAAGCCGGAAGAGGAAGTTTCGCTTCCCGCCGCCGTCGAGACCGTGGCCGACCTCTTGCTGTGGCTTAAGGCGCGCGGCGAAGAATATGAAAATGCGCTGCAATATCCGGAAGTGATCCGCGTCGCGATCAACCATGAACATGTCGATCACCGCGAGAGGATTTCCGGCGCGCGCGAGATCGCGCTGTTCCCGCCGATGACCGGAGGCTGAGGCGATGCCGGCCGATGTCCCGCCCGTCGTGCGCATCCAGGCGGAAGATTTCGATATCGCTACGGAAATCGGCCGGTTGACCAGGGGTCGCGCCGATGTCGGCGCCGTGGTGACGTTCTCGGGCTTGTGCCGTGACGAGGAAGGCCGGCTCGCCGCGCTCGAACTCGAACATTATCCGGGCATGGCCGAGGCCGAAATCAGCCGCATAGCCGAAGAAGCGCTGAGGCGATGGCCGCTGTCGGGCATCACCGCTATCCACCGCTTCGGCAAGATAGCGCCGGGCGAAAATATAGTGCTCGTGGTAGCGGCGTCCACACACAGGCAGGCGGCGTTCGAGGCGGCATCGTTCCTGATGGACTATCTGAAATCGCGCGCGCCCTTCTGGAAGAAGGAGCATCGCGTCGACGGCTCCGAAGGCGAGTGGGTCGACGCCAAGGAAGCGGACGACCGGGCCGCTGCGCGCTGGAAATCTTCCTGACGGGTCTGCTCCGTAGTCTCCTGACGCGATCTCCGCTTCACCGTCATCCGGGCTCGAATGCTCGCTGCGCTCCGGTTCCTGAAAGCCTCGCGGAATGGGCCGCAACCTGCTGTTAAGCATGCGTTTCGACTGTTTGCCGGTTTAGAGAATTCTAAAGTTGTCGTGATTACGGTCACCCGGTAAACCGCGTCGCGAAGCAGAATGCATCCAGTATTCAGTTCATTGTTCGACATAGAGGCCGGCAAGGACTGGCTGCTCGCCGCAAATATCGTTTTGTCGGCGCTCGTTGCGATCTGGACTGTTCGCTATCGCCGGCTTTACCTGCAGACGCTGAGCGAGCAGGAATACAATGCCGACCTCGTCGAAAATCTTTCGGAAGGCATTTATCGGGCGCTGCCGGATGGCCGCCATATTAAGGGTAACCGGGCGCTGGTGCTTCTGAACGGCTATGCGAGCGAAGAGGAGATGCTCGCCGGCGTCCTCGACAGCGACAAGCCGTGGTATGTCGAGCCGGGCCGCCGCGCCGAGTTCCATGCGATGCTGATGCGCGACGGCAAGATTGAAGATTTTGTATCCGAAATCTACCGCCACAAGACGCGCGAGCGCATCTGGATCACCGAATCCGCTCGTCTCGTCTGCGACAGGAAAACCGGCCGGAAGCTGTTCTACGAAGGCTCGGTGCGCGAAATCACTGAAACCATCAAGCGCCTGAAACTCGAGGAGCAGTTCCAGAAGCTGACCAGCCGGCTGCCCGGCGGCCTGTTCCAGTTCAGGAACTTTCCCGACGAGCGGAGCGAAATGCTCTACGTCAGCGCCGGCATCGAGCAAATCTCCGGCATTTCGCCGCAGGAACATCTGGCGGATCCGTGGGCGTTCACCAACCTTGTCGTCGACGACGACCGCGAAGCCTATCTCGCGTCGCAGCAGGAGGCTGCCGCAAAGCTGGAGCCGTGGAATTGCGAAGTCCGGATACGGGCCCGCGACGGCGAGGAAAAATGGGTAAGCATGGATGCCCGGCCCGAACGGTCGAGAGATTGCGTCACCTGGCACGGCTATGTTTCCGACATTTCGGTTCGCAAGCGGCACGAGATGGAGATCGAGGAACTGGCCTATTTCGATCCGCTGACCAAGCTGCCGAACCGCCGCATGTTCCTGAATCGCATGACGCACGCGATAACGGCCTGCGAGCGGCGGGGCGATACCGGCGCGCTGCTGTTCATCGACCTCGACAATTTCAAGACGCTGAACGACACGCAGGGCCACGATATCGGCGATTGCTTCCTGGTCCAGGTCGCGGGCCGGCTGCGCCGCTGCATCAACCCGCGCGACATGGTCGCCCGCATCGGCGGCGACGAGTTCGTGGTCGTTCTGGAGGAGACCGGATCCGATACCGCCCACGGCACGCTCCGGGCCATCACCACGACCAACCAGATACTGGCGGCGCTGAACAGGCCTTTCGAACTCGGGCCGCTGCGCCATGTCGGTTCGGCCAGCGTCGGCGTCGTGGTGTTCGACGGCGCCGAAAAACGCGCCGACGAGATACTCAAGCGCGCCGACATCGCCATGTACCAGGCCAAAGCCGCGGGCAGGAACAGCATGGCCCTGTTCGACCCGGCCACCATGGACCGTGAAGCGCAGCGTTACCGCATGCTGAACGATCTGCGCACGGCGTTTTCCGAAGAGCAGCTCGACCTCTATTTTCAGCCCCAGGTCGACGATACCGGCCGCGTGACCGGCGCCGAAGCGCTGGTGCGTTGGCATCATCCCTCGTTGGGCCGCATTTTTCCCGACCAGTTTGTAGCGCTCGCCGAACAGTTCGGCCTCAACGACGAACTTGCCGACTTTGTGTTTTCCAAGGGCCTGGAGGCGCTGGCCGGCTGGCAGCGGGATCCGGTGATGGCGCATCTGCGGCTGGCGCTCAACGTCAGCGTGCAGTCGTTCTCCAGCAACGACTTCATTGGCATGGTGAAGGGCAAGATCAAGACTTACGGCGTCGACGCCAGGATGCTGACTTTCGAACTCACCGAGCACGTCATGGCCAAGGACCACCAGCGCGTTGCCGCCAGGATGGACGAAGCCAAGAAGCTGGGCGTGCGCCTGTCGCTCGACGATTTCGGAACTGGCTATTCGTCGCTCGCCTATCTGAAGCAGCTTCCTTTCGACGAGGTGAAGATCGACGGCGGCTTCGTCGCAGACATCGAAAGCTCCGAAAGCGACCGCGCGCTGGTCAAGACCATATTGGCCATGGCGCGCACGCTCGGGCTGACATCAGTGGCCGAGCATGTCGAGAACGTCCGGCAGGAGGCTTTCCTGAGGGCATTCGGATGCGACTTCTTCCAGGGGTTTCTCTACAGCGCGGCCGTGCCGGCCGACCGGTTCGCCGAGATGTTTCACGGCGCGCCGCGGCAGCAGGTCGCGGCGCCACTGCCGGCGATGCTGCAGCAGGCATGAAAAAGCCGAGGCGTTGCCCCGGCTTTTTTGTTTTCGTTCAGGCGCTTGCGGCCTGAAGCGGAATCAAATCGTCAGCCAACGATTTCGGTGTCCGAGAACCAGTACTTGATCTCCTGCGCGGCGGTTTCGGGCGCATCCGAGCCGTGCACCGAATTTTCGCCGATCGAGAGCGCGTGCACCTTGCGGATGGTGCCTTCGGCGGCGTTGGCCGGGTTGGTGGCGCCCATCACGTCGCGGTTTTTTGCGATGGCGTTCTCGCCTTCGAGGACCTGAACCACCGTCGGGCCCGACGACATGGATTCGACCAGCTCGCCGAAGAAGGGGCGGTCTTTGTGGACGGCGTAGAAGCCTTCGGCCTCGCGGCGGCTCATCCAGACGCGGCGGGAAGCGACGACGCACAGGCCGGCATCCTCCAGCATCTTGGTGATCGCGCCGGTGAGGTTGCGCCGGGTCGCGTCGGGCTTGATCATCGAAAACGTGCGTTCGATCGCCATGGTGTATCCTTCTGAGCAATGGGGATGAAAAAGGTGGCGGACCTATACAGACCGCCCGCCGCATTGCCAAGGCCCGAGGCGCTTCGTTCCAGGCACCCTATGCCGCAGCCGGAATCTTGCGGCCGATACCGCCATGTAGGTCGAGGCAACGGCCGAACCAGTCGGCCACCGGATCGTCTTCCGCAAGGACCGGGAAGGGCGAGGTGATGCGGACCCACTGGAAGGCGCCGAAGACGATGTAGTCGGCGAACAGCGGCGATGTGCCGCCGATCCACGGCTGGTAGGAAAGCATCGACCTGAGCGGTTCCAGCGAGGCACGGAAGGCGGCAAGCCCCGCCTCGCGTCCGGCCGGCACTTCTTCGAGCCGCTTGCCATAGCGCGCCTCGCGGCTCTTGCGGAAATAGTCCTGGTCCTCCGGCGCCAGTACGCCGTGGATGTCCATCAGCGCGGCGGAACCGAGATAAGGGTGGATAGTCAATTGCGACCAGCGCTCGATGAAGCGGGCCATCGCCTTGCCGCCTTCGCCGCCGAACAGCGTCGGCCGGTCCGGATAGGCGTCCTCCAGATAAAGCGCGATGGAAAAGGAATCCGACACCGTTGTGTCGCCGTCGCGGATGACAGGGACGATCTTGCTGGCGCCGTCCTCGACGCCCGGAACAGCGGTGAACGGCGTCGGCACGCTCTCGAAATCGAGCCCCTTGTGGGCCAGCGCCATCGCCGCTTTCCAGCAATGCGGGCTGAAGGGACGGGACGCGTCGTGGCCGACTAGTTCATAGAGCAGAATGGTCATTGGCGCTTCTTTCACGGCAGTTTAGGAATGGCGCGCATATTCAGCGCGTCGCGCGTCAAAGGTAAAGTCCATGAAACAGCATTTCACGATGTTCGCGGCCTATAATTCATGGGCCAACCAGCGCGTATATGAGGCGGCCGCAGCGCTTTCAGCCGAGGAATTCCGGCGCGACACCGGCGCGTTCTTCAGATCCATGATGGGGACGCTCAATCATCTCGTCGCCGCCGATCGCATCTGGATGAAGCGCTTTACCGGCGAAGGCGACGCCCCGACGGCGCTCGACGCGATCATCCACGAGGACTTCGCGAGGCTGCGGGCGGCGCGCGAGGCGGAGGACAAAAGGATCGTGAAGTGGATCGGCGGCCTGACCGAAAAGGCGCTTTCCGGGCGATTCACCTACATGACCGTTACCGACATGCGCACCGTTTCGCAGCGGCTTGCGCCGGCGCTCGACCATTTCTTCAACCACCAGACCCACCATCGCGGCCAGGCGCACACGATCCTGACTGCGCTCGGCAAGCCTTCGTTGCAACTCGACCTGATCGCTTTCCAGCGCACCGAGGAGGGCAGGGCCTCTGCGTGAGCCGGGGAAGCGCTCGGCCAGGGACAAGATTGAAGAGGTTCTGGCACGGCTCGCCGAGCGCGCGGACGACGAACGGGTCTTCCTGAAACTCTATTCGGACGCGGCCAGGCTTGCCGCCGATGCGGCGGATGCACGTGGCAGGGCGGGAATCTCGCTTGGCCCGCTCGACGGCAGGATCGTCTCGATCAAGGATCTGATCGACGTCGCCGGCGAGACGACGACCGCCGGCTCGGCCGCGCTTGCCGATGCGCCGCCCGCTGTCCGCGACGCTACGGTCGTGACGCGGCTGAGGCGGGCAGGGGCCGTGATTGTCGGCAAGACCAACATGACCGAATTCGCGTTTTCCGGCATCGGTCTCAATCGTCGTTTCGGGACACCGGGCAACGCCGCTGATGCCGCGCGCGTCCCGGGAGGCTCTTCGTCGGGCGCCGGCGTATCAGTCGCCGAAGGCACGAGCGAGATCGCCGTCGGCTCGGATACGGGCGGGTCGGTACGCATTCCCGCCGCGCTGAACGGGGTCGTCGGTTTCAAGCCGACGCATGGGCGCGTACCGCTCGACGGCACGTTTCCGCTCTCCGGCACGCTCGATTCGATCGGGCCGCTGGCGCGCAGCGTGGCGGATTGCGCGCTTGCCGATGCAATCATGGCGGGCGTGGAGCCGGCCGAGCTCGCGCCGTTTCCGCTGAGCGGCTTGCGGATCGGTATACCGCGCGGGCGGCTATTCGGCGACATGGATGCTGCCGTTGGCGAAGGTTTCGAACGCAGCCTTAGGGCGCTGGAGGCTGCCGGCGCAAGGGTTGCCGATCATTCCATCGACGACCTGCTGGCTGAAATGAGGGAGGCGACCAGGGCGGCGTCGATCGCATCGGTGGAGGCGGCGGAGGTCCACGCCGACCTGATGGCAACGCAGGCCTGGTCGCTGGTCGATCCGCGCATAGGCGGGCCGATAGCGCGCCGCGCCGCCGTGCCGGCCCACGCCTACATCAGGCTGCTGCGCAGGCGTAGCGCGCTTGCCGCCGCGATGGACGAGCGGCTTATGCCGGTCGATGTGCTGGCCCTGCCGACCACGCCGATGGTTGCGCCGGAAATCCGGCCGCTGCTCGACGATGACGACCTATATGACCACACCGATGGGCTGCTGCTGCGCAATCCGCAGGTTGCGAACCAGTTCGACCTGACCGCGATTTCGCTCCCGATGCAGGGAATGAGCCTTCCGGCCGGCCTGATGCTGTTCGCTCGCCACGGCCATGACCGCCGCCTGCTGGGCATAGCCACCGCTGTCGAAGAGGTCTTTCGCCGGGCTTCGTAGACTCAGGTTTTGAGCCGATAGCCGGTCCTGAAGATCCAGGCGACCACGCCGAGACACAGTGCAAGGAATGCGAGCGTCATGCCGAGGCTGATGCCGACGCTGACGTCGGAAGCGCCAAAGAAACTCCAGCGAAAGCCGCTGACCAAATAGAGCACCGGGTTGAACAGCGTGACGTTCTGCCAGAAGGGCGGCAGCATGTTGATTGAGTAGAAGCTGCCGCCGAGGAAGGTGAGCGGAGTAATGATGAGCAGCGGCACCAGTTGCAGCTTCTCGAATCCGTCGGCCCAGATGCCGATGATGAAGCCGAACAGGCTGAACGTGATTGCCGTAAGCACCAGGAACAGGATCATCCAGAAGGGATGAATGATCGTGAGATCCACGAAAAGCGCCGCGGTCGCCAGGATGATCGTGCCGAGGATGACCGATTTGGTGGCCGCCGCGCCGACATAGGCGATCGTGATCTCCAGGAACGACACGGGGGCCGAAAGGATCTCGTAGATCGTGCCGACGAATTTCGGGAAGTAGATTCCGAACGAAGCGTTGGAGATGCTCTGGGTGAGCAGCGACAGCATGATCAGCCCGGGCACGATGAATGCGCCATAGCTGACGCCGTCGATCTCGGGGATGCGCGAGCCGATCGCCGCGCCGAAGACGACGAAATAGAGCGAGGTCGATATGACCGGCGAAACGATGCTTTGCAGGAGGGTGCGCCAAGTGCGCGCCATCTCGAAGATGTAAATCGCGCGGATCGCGTGGAAGTTCATGGCCGCTCCCTCACCAGGCTGACGAAGATCTCCTCGAGCGAACTCTGGTTGGTCTGGATGTCCTTGAACCGTATTCCCGCCGCGCTGAGATCCTGCAGCAGCGTCGTGATGCCGGTCCGCTCGCCCTGGGTGTCGTAGGTGTAGACCAACTCCTGGCCGTCTTCGGCGAGTTCCATTCCGTACGAGCGCAGGTTCTCCGGTATGGCGGCCAACGGATACTGGAGTTGCAGCGTCAGCCGCTTTTTGCCAAGCTTGCGCATCAGCTCGACCTTGTCCTCTACGAGGATGAGCTCGCCCTGGTGGATCACGCCGATGCGGTCGGCCATTTCCTCGGCCTCCTCGATATAGTGCGTGGTCAGGATGATGGTGACGCCGGTATCGCGCAGCGAGCGTACGACATTCCACATGTCGCGCCGCAATTCGACGTCGACGCCGGCCGTCGGCTCGTCGAGGAACAGGATGCGCGGCTCGTGCGACAGCGCCTTGGCGATCATCACCCGGCGCTTCATGCCGCCCGAGAGTGTCATGATCTTGCTGTCCTTCTTGTCCCACAGCGACAGGTCGCGCAGCACGCGCTCGACATGCGCGGGGTCGCGCCTCTTGCCAAACAGGCCGCGGCTGAAGCTGACGGTCGCCCAGACTGTCTCGAACGCGTCTGTTGTCAGTTCCTGCGGCACAAGGCCGATCTGCGAGCGGGCATGGCGATAGTCGGCGATGATGTCGTAGCCGTCGGCGAGCACCGTTCCTTCCGTCGCATTGACGATGCCGCAGATGATGCCGATCAGCGTGGTCTTGCCGGCGCCGTTCGGCCCTAAAAGCGCAAAGATCTCGCCGCGCCTGATATCCAGGTCGATGTTCTTGAGCGCCTGGAATCCGGACGCGTAGGTCTTGGAAAGATTCGAGACGGAGATAACTGGCTGCATGGGAAATGGCGATGGCGGTTGGAGGGGCGGCTCGCGTCGCGGGAAGGATCGGTCGAGGAAATGCGGAAGTGGTTCGAAAGCCGAATGTCTGCGCGAATATATGGGCTGCTGGTGAATGCACAAGCCTAGGCGCGAGATCAAAAAAGGGAGGCGAGGTCGGCAATCTCCCGACACTGCTCCTGACGCTTAAAGGTGCGGCGCAATATCGGGGCCTTGCCTTCCGCGGCGGTCTCGGCCAAAACGCCGCCCATGCTTATAATCAACGATCTTTCGCTCCGTATCGCCGGACGCCTGCTTCTCGACCATGCCTCGCTGACTCTGCCGGCGGGAACGAAGGCGGGGCTCGTCGGCCGCAACGGCACCGGCAAGACCACGCTGTTCAAGGCGATCACCGGAGACATGGCGGCTGAGACCGGCTCCGTCAGCCTGCCGAAGAACACGCGCATCGGCCAGGTGGCGCAGGAAGCGCCCGGCACCGAGGAGCCGCTGATCGACATCGTGCTCAAGGCCGACGTCGAGCGCACCGCGCTGATGGCAGAGGAGCAGACCGCGACGGACCCGCATCGTATAGCCGAGATCCACATGCGGCTGGCCGACATCGACGCGCATTCGGCTGAATCGCGCGCCGCGACCATTCTGGCCGGCCTCGGTTTCGACGCCGATGCGCAAAGGCGTCCAGCTTCGTCCTTTTCGGGCGGCTGGCGCATGCGCGTGGCGCTGGCGGCAGTGCTGTTTTCCGAACCGGACCTGCTGCTGCTCGACGAGCCGACCAACTACCTCGACCTCGAAGGCACGCTGTGGCTGGAAACCTATATTGCCAAGTATCCGCATACCGTCCTGCTGATCTCGCACGACCGCGATTTGCTCAACCGCGCGGTCAACTCGATCGTGCATCTCGACAAGCAGAGGCTGACCTTCTGGCGCGGCGCCTATGACCAGTTCGAGCGCCAGCATGCCGAGCAGGCGATGTTGCAGGAGAAGGGCCGCGCCAAGCAGGAAGCGGCGCGCAAGCATATGGAATCGTTTGTCGAACGGTTCCGCGCCAAGGCTTCCAAGGCCCGCCAGGCGCAATCGCGGCTGAAGGCGCTGGAGCGGATGAAGCCGATCGCGGCGGTCGTCAACGAAAGCGTCAGGCCGTTTTCCTTCCCTGAACCGGTGAAAACTGTTGCTTCGCCGATCGTGGCGCTCGACCACGTCAATGTCGGCTACCAGCCGGGCAGCCCGATCCTGAAGAAGATGACGCTGCGAATCGATGCCGACGACCGCATCGCGCTGCTCGGCGCCAACGGCAACGGCAAGTCGACCTTCGCCAAGCTGCTGGCCGGTCGGCTGAAGCAGGAAACCGGCACGATGACGGTCGCGCCGGGGCTGAAAGTGGCGATCTTCGCCCAGCACCAGCTCGACGATTTGAGGCCGGAGGAGAACGCCTACGACCATGTCCGCCGGCTGATGCCGGAGGCACCGGAATCGAAAGTGAGGGCGCGGGTTGCGCAGTTCGGCCTGGCGACGGAGAAGATGAACACGCCGGCCAAGGATCTGTCGGGCGGCGAGAAGGCGCGTCTCCTGATGGGGCTTTCGGCATTCGAGGGACCGAACTTGTTCATCCTCGACGAGCCAACCAACCATCTCGATATCGATTCGCGCGAATCGTTGATCCACGCGCTCAATGATTTTCCCGGCGCGGTTATCCTGATCTCGCATGACCGGCATCTGATCGAGGCGACGGCCGACCGGCTGTGGCTGGTCAAGGACGGCCATGTGAACCCTTATGACGGGGACCTCTCCGATTATCGCCAGCAGGTCACCGGTGTCGCCGGCGACCGCAAGGAGCGACGCGAGGCTGAAAAGGCCTCCAAGGCCGACCGCCGCCGCGAGGCTGCCCAGCGGCGCAATGCCATGGAACCCGTCGCCAAGGAGATCCGTGCGACCGAGGCGCTGATGGACCGCATCCGCAAGCGCATCGACGGGATCGAGGACGAGCTGGCCAATCCGGCGGTCTACGAGAGGGACCCGTCGACCGCGACACGCCTCGCCAAGGAGCGCTCGCAATTGACGCAGACGCTGGCCGGCCACGAGGAAAAATGGCTGGCGCTGTCGGCGGAGTATGAGGAAGGCACGGCGGAGTAGCTGACCACAGCCATTACTTCGCTGGCCCTACACCCGCTTTGCAAAAGCCTGTAGGTTCTCTCCCATGAACCAGCACGCCAAGATCACAGTCGGCCATTCGGCCTGTCCGCACGACTGCCCCTCGACCTGCGCGCTCGACGTGGAAATCCTCGACAGCAACCGCATAGGCCGGGTGCACGGGGCGAAGGAGAACAGCTACACGGCCGGCGTGATCTGCGCCAAGGTGGCGCGCTATGCCGATCGCATTCACCATCCCGACCGGTTGTTGAAGCCGCTGGTCCGCGCAGGCGCCAAGGGCGAGGGCGTCTGGAAGGAAGCAAGCTGGGAGGCGGCGCTCGATCTCGTGGCGGAAAAGTTCGTCGCCGCCGAGGAGAAACATGGCTCCGAAACGGTGTGGCCATATTTCTACGCCGGCACGATGGGCCTGGTGCAGCGCGACGGCATAGAGCGGCTGCGCCACGCCAAGAAATATTCCGGCTTTTTCGGGTCGATCTGCACCAATCTCGCCTGGACCGGCTGGATGATGGGCGCCGGGGCGCTGCGCGGGCCCGATCCGCGCGAGATGGCGAAGTCGGATTGCGTCGTGATCTGGGGCACCAATGCGGTGGTCACCCAAGTCAATGTGATGACCCATGCGGTCAGGGCGCGCAAGGAGCGCGGGGCGAAGATCGTCGTCATCGACGTCTACGAGAACGCGACGATGAAGCAGGCCGACATGGGGCTGGTGCTGAAGCCCGGCACAGACGGTGCGCTGGCCTGCGCGGTCATGCACGTGCTGTTCCGCGACGGCATGGCCGATCGGGCCTACCTCGAAAAATACACCGACGACCCGAAGGGGCTGGAGGCGCATCTGGCGACCCGCACGCCGGAATGGGCGGCCGCGATCACCGGGCTTTCGGTGACCGAGATCGAGGCTTTCGCCCGGCTGGTCGGTACGACGAAACGCACCTTCTTCCGCCTGGGTTACGGGTTTTCGCGCCAGCGCAACGGCTCGGTGAACATGCACGCGGCGATGTCGATCGCGTCGGTGACGGGGTGCTGGCAGTATGAGGGCGGCGGCGCCTTCCATTCCAATTCGGGCGTTCTCAAGCTCAACGGCGAATTACTCGAGGGTTCGCGGCTGCGCGATCCAAAAATCCGCTATCTCGACCATTCGCGGATCGGCGCGGTGCTAACGGGCGCTACCGACGCGCTGTACGGCGGCCCGCCGGTTACCGCGATGCTGATCCAGAACACCAACCCCGCCAATGTGGCGCCCGAGCAGCGGCTGGTGAAGCAGGGTTTTCTGCGCGACGATCTCTTCACCTGCGTGCACGGGCAGTTCATGACCGACACGGCGAAGCTCGCCGATGTCGTGCTGCCCGCGACCATGTTCATGGAGCATGACGATATCTACAAGGGCGGCGGCAACCAGCACATCACGCTGGGGCCGAAGCTGATCGACCCGCCGGAAGGGCCGCGCACGAACCATTTCGTGATCGAGGAGCTGGGCAAGCGGCTGGGCGTGTCGCATCTGCCGGGCTTCGGCATGACGGAGCGCGAGCACATCGACATCATGCTCGAGAAGAAGGGGCTGGGCAGCTTCGACACCTTCCGGGAGCAGCGCTGGGCAGACCTGCAGCCGGAATTCGAGGACGCGCATTTTCTCAAGGGTTTCGGGCATCACGACGGAAAATTTTGTTTCAAGCCCGACTGGACCGCGCAGGCCGCACCCAATCGTCCGCCCAAGAGCATGGGCATCTTCGGCCCGTATGAGCGGCTGCCGGAATTCCCCGACCATGTCGAACTGATCGAGGTTGCCGACGAGGCGCACCCGTTCCGGCTGGCGACCTCGCCGGCGCGCAACTTTTTGAACTCGACCTTCACCGAGACGCCTGTTTCGAAGGCGCGCGAAGGCCGGCCGGAACTGCTGATCCATCCCGAAGACGCGGCCGAACTGGCGATAGCCGGCGGCGATCGCGTCGAGATCGGCAATTCGCGCGGCGAAGTGGTGCTGCACGCAAAACTTTTCGACGGGATGAAACGCGGCGTGGTGATCGCCGAGGGCATCTGGCCGAACGACGCGCATGAATGCGGCGAGGGCATCAACGTGCTGACCGGCGCCGACGCTCCGGCCCCCTATGGCGGCGCGGCGTTCCACGACAACAAGGTGTGGGTGCGGGCGGCGGAATAAGGCGAGCTGTTCGCAGCGGAAGAGGGACTACAGCAGGGCTGTGATATCTCGCGCGCCGTGCACGATGCGGACAATCTCGATGTTTTTATCCATGTGCCGGTAAAGCACCAGATAACTTCCGACAACCAGCGCGCGGGCATCTGGAGCGATATCGGGTCTTCGCGACCCTGAATCGGGGAATGTCGCAAGTTGCTTGATCCGAACAGCGAAGGTTTCGAGAACCCGATCGGCTGCGGCGGGATTGTCTATCGCGATATTGCACCAGATATCAATGAGATCGTCTTCAGCCGCCGGGCTGCGGACGATCCAATACTCAGCCATTGCGTGGTGTGTCCGATCCGCTCTCGAACCGGTTGCGCGCACGTCGCATAATGTCGTCGATATCAAAAGGCTCGGGCTGGCCGCTTTCAAGCCCTTGGGCCCAGGCTTTTCTTAGCCGATCTATCTCCGCTTGGCGCAGGGGTTGCCGAAGCCGCCACTCACGCAGGGCCTCACGGATGACCTCGCTTGCCGAACCATATTCACCAGTGGCGACGGCCTTCTTGACCACATCGAGCAGTTCCGGCGACAGCGCTACGCTTACTTTTTCGACAGACGACATTCAGCGAACTCCTTGGGAGGACTGGTAGCAAATTTTGCCACCAGTTTCAAGATTCGGTATGACCAGGGGGGTCTCCGCAGGCACGCCCCTTCCGACCGTCAGCCGAGGTCTCTCGGCCGTAGGCAATGGGTGAGCCGCGGACGCTCGAAGCCAAGTTCTGCCCATTTGCCATTGAAATCAAAGCGGGCGAGCGCCGCGGTCGGGAATTTTTCGCGAAGCTGTTGCAAAGCCTTGGCCTCGGAGTTGGCGCCGGCAAACCGTCTGGCGAGGTCTTCGAGACCCGGATTGTGGCCGAGGACGAGCAGCGTTTTCACGGCTTTCGGCGTTCGGTGAATTTCAGACAGCACATCTCCCGCTGAAGCGTCGTAGAGAGTGTCGGGGAAATCGGCCGAGACGGAGCCGGGCAAGGCGGCCGCGATCAGCGCCCACGTCTCGCGCGTGCGGGCGGCCGGCGACACCAGCGCGCGTTGTGGCAACCAGTCGCGCGAAGCAAGTTCGCGCCCCATGCGCTCAGCAGCTTTGCGTCCGCGCGGCGCGAGCGGCCGGTCGAAATCCGCGAGGGCCGGGTCGTCCCAGCTCGACTTCGCGTGACGCATCAGTAACAGCCGTTTCATGAACCCGGTCCGCGGTTGACCGCCCGTGTCACGGCGTGAAGCGAGCGAGCTGCTCCAGGTCGACGGCTTCGCGGACGGCGCTTGGCGACGACAGGAAGCCGCCGGCGCTCTGCTCGACCAGCTCGGTATCAGCAAAAACGGTGCGGCCACCTTCCATCCGCGCCATGCCCTGAGCGACCATGCGCAGGGCCAGCGGATAGAGATGGTGCTCGGCCTTGAGCACGCGGGCGGCGAGCGCAGCCTCGGTGTCGTCGAGAAGCACCGGCACTGCGGCCTGCGCGATGATCGGGCCGGAATCGGTTTCGGCCGTGACGAAATGGACCGTGCAGCCATGGATGCGCATGCCGGCTTCCAGCGCGCGCGCATGGGTGTCGAGCCCCCGGAAAGCAGGAAGCAGGGCAGGGTGGATGTTGAGCATCCGCCCCTGCCACTTTTCGACGAAATCGGTGGTCAGCAGCCGCATATAGCCGGCGAGGCAGACGATCTCGGCGCCAAAGGTCGCGAGAGCGTCGTCGATCGCCGCGTCATGCGCTTCCTTGCCGGAAAAATCGTCCCGGGCGATTATACGAGCCGGCAGGCTCTTGGCTGCGGCGATGTGGAGACCGCGCGCGTCCGCCTTGTCCGAGATGACGCCGACAATCTCTGCCGGAAAGCCCCGCTCGGAAGCTGCTTCGATCAGCGACGCCATGTTGGAGCCGCGTCCGGAAATCATGATGACGGTGCGTTTGCGGCTGACGCTCATAGCGCGATCGCTCCTCGATAGATGACGCCGGCGTCGCGGCGCGGCACGATGCGGCCGATCGGCGACACGGTCTCGCCCGCCTCCTGAAGTACGGCCGCCACCTGCGCGGCTTGGCCCGAGGCGACGACGAGGATCATGCCGACGCCACAATTGAAGGTGCGCATCATTTCGGTGGGCGCGACGCCGCCCATCTTGGAGAGCCATCCGAAGACCGGCGGCACGTCGATCGCCTCGAGATCGAGTTCGGCGGAAAAGTCCTTGGGCAGCACGCGCGGGATGTTTTCGGGAAAGCCGCCGCCGGTGATATGCGCCAGCGCCTTGATGCCATGAGTGCCCCGGATCGCCTTGAGCACCGACTTCACATAGATGCGGGTGGGTTCCAGCAGCGCTTCGGCCAAGGTGCCTTCGTCGGCGAAAGGCGCGGCATCCGACCAGCCGACGCCGCTAGCGGCGACGATGCGCCGGACCAGCGAAAAGCCATTGGAATGCAGTCCGGAGGAGGCGAGGCCGAGCAGAACGTCGCCTTCGACAATGTCGTCAGTGGGCAGGAGCTGGCCGCGCTCGGCGGCGCCGACGGCGAAGCCGGCGAGGTCGTAGTCGTTGCCGTGGTACATTCCGGGCATTTCCGCGGTCTCGCCGCCGATCAGCGCGCAGCCGGCCTGACGGCAGCCTTCGGCAATGCCGGCAACGATCGACGCGCCCTGGTTGGGATCAAGCTTGCCGGTGGCGAAGTAGTCGAGGAAGACCAGCGGCTCGGCGCCCTGCACGACGATGTCGTTGACGCACATGGCGACGAGGTCGATGCCGATCGTATCGTGCTTGCCGGCCTCGATCGCGATCCTGAGCTTGGTGCCGACGCCGTCATTGGCCGCAACCAGGATAGGATCGGAAAAGCCAGCGGCCTTCAAATCGAACAGGCCGCCGAAGCCGCCGATCTCTCCATCCGCGCCGGGACGCCTCGTCGCGCGGACCACCGGCTTGATCTTTTCCACCATCGCGTTGCCGGCGTCGATGTCGACGCCAGCCTCGGCGTAGGTCAGCCCGTTTTTCCGTTCGCCCATTTCGCTTCCCTGGCTGCGGCCGCTGTCAATGGCGCTCTTCGCATGAACCGCCCCGGCTCGCAAGAAGAGGCTCGACAAGCGCTGGCCCATAGAAAGCGTCGAAAACAAACCTTGCGCCCTTGCGCCTTGCGGCACATGTTCGTCTCGACCATGTAACAGGAAGGTCGGCCTGGAATATGGAGATGCCGTGACCGTAGCCAACATGATCACCGTCCTCCGCTTCGTCCTCGTTCCGGGCGTTGTTTACGCGCTGCTGTCCGGCCGTATGGACTGGGCTTTCGCCGGATTCCTGATCGCGGGCATTTCCGATGGCGTGGACGGCTTCGTGGCCCGTCATTTCAACCAGCGCTCCGAACTTGGCGCCTATATGGATCCGATGGCCGACAAGCTGCTGCTTGTCTGTGTTTTCGTCGTCCTCGGCTTCATGGGCGAGCTGCCGCTCTGGCTTGTCGTCGCGGCTGTGTCGCGCGACGCGCTGATCGTAAGCGCCGTGCTTTTGTCGACGATCATGGGCAAGCCGGTCGCGATGAAGCCGCTGATGGTTTCCAAGGCCAATACGCTTGTCCAAATCGTGCTTGCGGCGGTGGTGCTTGCCGAACTTGCGTTCGCATCGACATTCGGCCCGCTCCGCACGGGTCTGATATTCCTGTCCGGGCTCTTGACCGTAGCTTCGGCCGCAGCCTATCTCGTTGCCTGGCTGAGGCATATGAGCGGCTATGGCGAAAGCAAAACTCCAGACGGTTGACGTGACGCTCCAGGACGCTGCCGCCGCAGCGTTCCGCCGGCAGATCCGTTTCTGGATCATTACCGCCGTCATACTTGCCATCTTCGTCTATCTGTTCAGCGACATCTTGCTGCCCTTCGTGGCCGGGATGGTGCTTGCCTATTTCCTCGATCCGGTCGCCGACCGGCTACAGCGGCTCGGTCTGTCGCGAGTCATGGCGACAATCATCATCTTGATCGCTTTCCTCATCGTGCTGGTGCTCGCGCTGGTGATATTGATCCCGGTGCTCGCCTCGCAGCTTTCCGATTTCATCGTCAAGCTGCCGGAATATCTGAGCCGGTTCCAGGCGCTGGTCACCTCTTACGACCCGAACTGGCTGGAACAGCGGTTCGGACTGGATGCGGGCAGCCTGCAGGAGGGCCTGAATTCGCTGCTGACCTCGGGCATGGGCCTGGTCACGACGGTGTTCCAGTCGATCTGGAACTCCGGCGTCGCCATATTCAGCATCGCAGGGCTGTTCATCGTCACGCCGGTCGTGGCGTTCTACATGCTGCTCGACTGGGACCGCATGGTGGCGACGGTCGACAGCTGGGTGCCGCGCGACCATGTCGAGACGGTGCGCCAGATCGCGACCGACATCAATACCGCGACGGCGGGCTTCGTGCGCGGGCAGGGCACACTCTGCCTCATCCTGGGCGCCATGTACGCATTCGGGCTAACGCTGACCGGTCTGAGCTTCGGCATCCTCATCGGCCTGTTTGCGGGACTGATCAGCTTCATTCCCTATGTCGGTTCGCTGGTCGGGCTCGTGCTCTCGGTCGGGCTCGCCTTCGTGCAGTTCTGGCCGGACTGGACCATGGTGCTGGCGGTGGCCGGCGTGTTCTTCGCCGGCCAGTTCATCGAGGGCAACATCCTGCAGCCGCGCCTTGTCGGCAAGAGCGTCGGGCTCCACCCCGTGTGGCTGATGTTTGCCTTGTTCGCGTTCGGCGCGCTGTTCGGTTTCGTCGGCCTGCTGATCGCGGTGCCGGCGGCCGCGGCAGTGGCGGTGCTGGTGCGCTTCGCCATTTCGCGCTATCTCGAATCGCCGCTCTACAAGGGACATGCGGAACAGCCAGTGAAGGCCAAGGCGGTCCGGCTGACCAAGCCGGCGAGTTCCGAAGGCGAAACGTGACGGCGATGCGCGAACCCGAAAGACCGCGCCAGTTGCCGCTCGATCTCGGCCATTCCACCGCTTATTCGCGCGACGACCTCGTGGTTTCGGAGGCCAACAGGCAGGCCGTGGCGCTGATCGACCGCTGGCCGGACTGGCCGGCGACGGCAGTCGTGCTGGCCGGCCCCGCCGGCTCGGGAAAATCGCATCTGGCTTCGATCTGGCGGGAAATGTCCGGCGCAGCGACGCTCGACCCCCGACGGATCGAGGGCGAAGTCTCCGGGCTGGATGTGGGCCGGCCGGCGCTCATTGACGACGCCGATCGCGGCGGGCTCGACGAGCAGGGGCTGTTTCACCTGATCAATGCCGCGCGGGCGGCGGGCACGCATGTGCTGCTCACCGCGCGGCGCTTTCCGGCGGCCTGGGGCGTGGCGCTTCCCGACCTTATGTCCAGGCTCAAGGCCGCCGCCACCGTCGAAATCCATGAACCGGACGATTTGCTCCTGGCCGGCGTCATCACCAAGCTCTTCGCCGACCGGCAGATAGAGGTCGACGCCAATGTCGTGCAGTTCCTTGTCCGGCGCATCGAACGGTCCCTGTCGACCGCCATCCGCATCGTCGACAGGCTGGACCGCGCCGCGCTCGAGCAGAAGACCCGTATCACGCGCAGCCTGGCCGCCGAAGCGATCAGCGCCATAGACCGCGGCCAGACCGAGTTCGAAGTCTAGAACCCCGGAGAAGCTCATAGCGCCGCGCCATTCGTAGCGGCGGCTAAAAATTTACGAAATTCGATAAACGGTATTTCATGCCGCGCGCCTAACATCCCGGGCATGGACCAGCGGACGAAGCGCATTCTCGGCAGGATCTCGATCGTTACCGCCATCGCGGTGGCGGCGACCTATGTCATTTCCTTTTCCGTGCGGTGGGCGGCGGGCATGCCGATCGACTGGCTGAGCTGGGTCGAGTGCCTGGTGATCCCGGTCGTCATCGGAACGCCAATCGGCTGGTACGTCTTCTCGCAGGGAGAGGACCTGCAGGCGGCCCATGCGAAGCTCGAGAAGGCGCATCTCGATCTGAACAGGGCGCATGATCGCCTCGCCTTTAACGCGCGTCATGACCACATGACGGGCTGCTCAACCGCGAGGGCTTTCTGCACCAGCTCGAACAGCATCGTGAGCGCAACGACAGCCACGTTGTGCTGATCGTCGACGCCGACCATTTCAAGCGGATCAACGACCGCTACGGCCATCCAAAGGGCGACGAGGCGCTGATGAAGATCGCCAAGGCGTTGCAATACGCAGTGCGCCGGAAGGATTTCGTCGGCAGAATCGGCGGCGAGGAGTTCGGCATCCTGCTCGTCTCCGTAAGCATCGAGGAGGGCATGCAGATGGCCGACCTCATCCGGCGGCAGTCCAGTGCATCCCCTGGCATCCGGATGCTTCGGAGGCGCCCGGCCTCACCGTCAGCATCGGCGGAGCGGCGATGGACCGGTCCAAAATCGCCGACGTGCTGCGCCAGGCTGACCGCTGCCTCTACGAAGCCAAGCGGCTCGGCCGCAATCGCGTCGCATTCGACTACGCCGTGCCGGCGGTGGCGTAGCTCAGCACGTCTTGTGGAGATAATCCGGATCGTCCGTTGACGAGAGGCCGCGGTCGCGCAGCACGATGGAGATGCGATCGCCTCGTGCGGCGCAGGCGTGCGCCTGCTCGACGATCATCGTGCACATCGAGCCGCAGTATCGCGTCACTAATGAGTTAGCTGCGAGCTTCTCCGAACAGCGTCCAGGGAAAATGCGTGCGCACCCGTCGGCTGAGGCCGCTTTTGCGAGAACACAAGGAGGTTGGTGCGCATGGCAGGCGGCATGGACCATTGCAGAAGCGAGACGAGGGCAAACCCGACTGCCGTCCCTCCGTGATATCTTGGGGTGCCGTTGGAGGTGTACCCGTGATGCGACCAGTTTTCTTCGCCCAACGCGCGCCTGATGCTGCCCAAAGTGTTCATTCGATAGAATGTTGGAAACACGTCCTCCTGCGGCCGCTCTGGCCAAACACGCCGCATCAGGCGGTCCTTGAACGCTTCCGGCATGACCTTGTTGGAGATGCCGACATAACCAAAACGATTTGGTGTGAGCGCGCAGAACCACCCGCCGGGCTTGAGAACCCTCTGGACCTCCCGTGCAAATTCCTTGGGATGTTCGACATGCTCGACCACCCATTCACAGAAGATGACATCGACGCTGCTGTCTGCCAGCGGCAGGCTGCCGCCTGCCTCGATCACATGAGCTTCGTCAAGATGTGGATGCTCCATGACAACCGGATCGACGTCTAGTCCGATGACCTTCCTGACGCGGCCCTGAAAGTTGCAAAACGATTTCCGAAATGGAGCGCTTCCGTCATCGAAGCGGGACCCCCGTCCAGCTCCCAAATCGACCACGACCATATCTGGGCGCACAAGGGCGTTGATATGTGTGTAGAACGCTATGTCCTCATCGTCCCGAGTAAATCCGCCTGCCGCCGTCTCTGGTCGCCACCGGTCAACCACCGTCATGTTATCCAGCTCCTGCCCATTGCTTGTCGCCAGAAATCAGCAACTGCCGCGTTCGGAAAATGCGAGTTGAAATTGTTATGGTTCGTTAGTTCAGTTCTTATACGCCGTCATGGCGGTAGCTCAAGGAGGAGGCTCCCGGTCAATTGAAGCACGGTTAATTCGCCTCGGTTATCGTAGAAAACGAACGTGGATGACCAGCAATTCAACCGACTTGAAAAAGGTTGAGCGCAACGCTATCGGCAGCCGCCATAGCGCTAACCAAAAGAAGTCCGGCGATGACATTTGGAGGCGCTCGATGATAAAAGCCACTTACTTCAGGAAGCTTTTGGTTCTGGTCGGGGCAGCCCTGCTCCTTTCCTTGTCGCCGCTGCACGCGGCCAGCTTCTCAGCCAAACGCGGAATCAATCTCGACCTCTGGGTCACCTGGCCGGACGAAGCGGAATGGTCGAAAGAGGACGTGCTCCTTCCTTACCCCGAATGGCAGCGAACCGTCGGTCTCGATGAACTGGCCGCATTGAAGGGCACGGGCTTTGACTTCGTTCGCATACCGGTCGACCCGCTGCCGTTCTTGTCGTCGCAATCGGCAGCGCTGAAACCGCGCCTGCTCGCCTCGGTTCTGGAGGCGGTACAGCTTGCCGATGCCGCCGGCTTGAAAGCCATCGTGGACCTGCATCCGATCCCGCTCGGGGCCGATCGTTTTGCCGGAGCCGAGGAACTCTTGCGGGATGAAGCGCTGTTCGAGCGTTATCTCGACCTCGTTCGTGACATGGGCCGCACACTTTCAGGCCAGGATCCCGAGCGTGTTGCCTTCGAACTCATGAACGAGCCGGTTATCGGCTGCGAAGGGGAAGAGGCCGATCAGTGGCGCGACAAGCTGACCCGGCTCTTTGCGGCTGCTCGCAGTTCCGCACCGCGATTGACCCTGGTGCTTACCGGGGCCTGTTGGAGCAGCGCGGAAGGCCTTGCCGCTATCGATCCAAAAGCGATTTGGGATGACAATATTCTCTGGGGATTTCACTCGTACGCGCCATTCATCCTTACAACACAGGGCGCCCAATGGGCCGGCGATTTCATCCGTTATGTGACCGGCATTCCCTATCCGCCTTATGCCTTTCCAGAGGAGTTGGCCGAAGGCGTTGAGAACGCGCGTCAAAAGATTGGCAGCGAGGCTCCCTTGACGCGCCGCCCAGGCATGCTCGCCTATCTCGAAGAGCAGATGGCATTGGTCGATACCCAGGAGGAGTTGGAAGCGGAGATGGGTGCGCCGTTTCGCGTGGTGGCGGAGTGGGCGCAGAAAAACGGCGTTGAACCAAGCGACATAATACTCAGCGAGTTCGGCATGATCCGCCAGGAATACGGAAATCCCGCCATTATGCCCCCGCAATGGCGGGCCGCCTATGCGCGCGACATGATCTGGCTTGCCGAAAAGCACGGGTTCGCGTGGTCGCTTTGGGGATATGGCGGGGCTTTCGGCATCGTCGAAGAATTCGGCGGACGGAAAGCTGAGAAGGATGTTCTGGAGGTGATAAAACAACTTGGCGAATGAGAACAGTCATTTCCGCCCTGGCGGCGCTGGAAGCGTTCAGCACGTCTTGTAGCGGTAATCAGGATTGTCCGGCGACGAGATGTCGTGGTCGCGCAGTACGATCGAGATTTTGTCCCCGCGCGCCGCGCATGCCTCGGCGAAATGATCCCGCTCAGCGTCGGGATATTCGATCTCGATAACGTGGTCGCCATAGACGGAAATGTAGTGGTCGCACTCGTCATGGACCTGGCAGGATTCAGCGATCGCGAAGTCGAAGCCGATCACGGATTTGCCTACGGGTCCGAGTTCGCTGGCGTTCTTCTGCGCCGCCGCCAGCCCTTTTGAGTGCGCCCGCTCCACGATCATCGCCGCCATCAGTATGTTGCTCGCGGCCTTGAGCTTTCCGTCTGACCGGGTCCATGTGTCCAGATTGTCCGGCTCGATTGCCCGGAAGCCATTTTCGGCGCATTCGTCGATCCAGCGGCCGATCACCGACAATATGCCCGCGCGCTTCTCGTCGGTGGATGTGTCGAGCAGGATTTCGCCCGGCCAGTTCGGATCCTCGAAATAGCCTCCGGATCCGGAGCCGAGCAGTAAATCGGGGTGGTTCTTTTTCCACCAGCTCGAATCCTCGGCCTGCGTCTGGAATGCGTTCAGGTAGCAGATCGAATAGACGCCGTCGGCAGGCGGGTCGCCTCGGTCGCGGCTGACGATTTCAACGCCTTCGGCCGGCGGATAGGCGCCGCCAAGCTGCGTATCATACGGAGCATTGGCCCTGGGAGGCGCCGCGGTCGATTTGTCCTGCGCTCGAACATCGCCCGCCGCCATGCAGAGCGCCAGCACCAGAAGTCCGATCGGAGGTTGAGCGGCATGCATGCAGGCGTCCCCCGAAATACACGGCGCCAAATGAGACCAGCATGCGCCAACGCGCCGCCGCAGGCAACGGGAGGCCGGTCAAGCAAGCGGCACGAGCATGTCTCAAGGAGAAACTGCGGCCCATGTCTCCGGGTCGGACACAGTAGCCAAAAGTTGAGCCCGGCGGTCCCGGGCGGCCTCTCTGACTAGCCCACGTCTCTTCGAAGACGCGCGCTTTTGCCTTTCAACCGCCCTCGCAATGGTGTCGATGCGGATCGACAGCCCGCTAAATGCCAGCATCTAGCGGCCGCGTGTCTGCTTGTTAAACCAGAATAAAATCAGAGTTGGTGAGCGCGAGGCCTGTATACGTCGTTGCGAACAGGTAATTCCCGCCGGCCGCGTTTCCGTTGAAGTCGTAGAAGATCCGACCGCTGTCGGTTTCGTAGATGATGCGGTCGTCGGCATCCTCGGCCTGGCCGGTTGCGTTGGCACGAAATTCGTTCGTCAGCAACGTGCCCAGACCGTCGACGCCGCTGCCACGTGCCTGTCCAAAAATGTTGCTCGCCAGAGCCACGGTGTCATCATTCACATTGAAGTCGCCGATCGTGTCGATGTTGCCCGGCCCCAGAGTCGTGTTGAACACGAAGATGTCACTGCCGTAACCCCCTCCCAACCCGTCGTTTCCCTCGCGACCGTTTATGACGTTGTCAGAATTGTTCCCTCCGATCGAGTTGGCGAGACTGTTGCCTGTGGCGTTGATATTGGCCGAGCCCTGAAGATAAATGATCTCGACAAACTGGTCGACGAAGGACCTAGACACCGAAGTGTAGACGGTGTCAGTGCCGCCGCCATTGGCTTCGATCACCTTGTCGAGCACATTTTCGATGAAATACGTGTCGTTGCCGGCTAAGCCGATCAGCGTATCGGCGCCGCCTCGACCATTCAGGAGATTGGCGCCGGCATTCCCCGTTATCTTGTTGTCGAGATAGTTGCCCGTCACGCCCATCGAGCCGGTACCCATACATGTCACATTTTCGATGAATTGCGAGCCGATGTAATAGCCGACATAGGTCTTCACCGTGTCGATGCCACCTCCATTGGCCTCTATGACCGTGTCGCCTTCATTGTCGACGAAATAGGTATCGTTGCCGGCCCCGCCTACCATCCTGTCGGCCCCGCCGCCGCCATTCAGGGCATTCACCCCGGCGTTGCCGGCGAGCGTCTGCGGCAACTCGTTCCCGGTCAGATGAATGGTCGCCGTTGATGTGGCTGAGATCGCGGCCAGGCTTTCGATTTCCTGGCCAGCCGCGAGCTTGTAGGTCACGCTTGTGATCACGCGATCCGCGCCGCCGCCGGAGCCTCCTCGACGACGTCCGCGGCATTGTCGACAAAGAAGGTGTCGTCGCCAGCGCCGCCTTGCATGAAATCGATGCCTGCACCGCCGTCGATCCGATCCGCGCCGCCAGCGCCTTCGATGAAGTCATCGCCGCCAGCGCCATTCAGCACATCGTCGAAGTCCGACCCGAAGACGCAGTCCGTGCCGGAGGTTCCGGAAAAATTGCAAAACAACGTTGAAATCAAAGTGGATGAAAGTTCCGTCTTAGTAATCGTTCAGATCATAGGATCCGGCTTCCAACACGCCGTCAGCAAGCGTGGCCGTGTACTCCAAGTCCATGGGACGATCCACGTCCTGATATACGTAGCCGGCATCGGCTCCCAGCTGCGAGGAGATGTCCCCGCTCCAGAGATAATAACCGAGCTCTTCGTCATAATATCCGGACAAGCCGTAGTAGAGATCAACGGTGACAGCGTTGCCGGATCGCGTGAGTATAAGCTGCGCCGATACACACGTCGCTTCCGAACTGACAAGCATGATTTCCTCCCAAACCGGTTGTAATTAGAGCTGCCCCGCAACAATGACTAGCATGTATATGGACATGCGGCAACGCGACGACCGGCGGCGCCGCGGCTTTGTTCCGTCACTTTCGCCGCCCGGTGGAGAGTAACGATCGTTACCGTCTGAATTGCCCTTCGCCCTTGGCGCGGTGGTCCCGCAATGCCAGCTCGTGCCATAGCGCTATTGAGGCCAAAGCATCTCCATTGCCGGCAGCCCAGCCGGGTGACCAGCTAAATGATTGCGAAGTCGTCTGCGTTCAGTTCGGCGTGATTTTCGATTACCGCAAAGCGCATAGGGTCGTGATCTGCGCCGGACCCGTCTCGATCGTAAAAGAGGTTGCCGGTAGTCGAGTCGTAGAGCATGCGGTCATTGCCTTCGATCGCGCCGGTGCTCAAATCCTTGAACGCGAATTCCGACATCGCTCTTTCATCGACAAAGCGTTGAAAGATGTTGTTCTCCAGCCGAATGGTGTCCTGGCCGGGCGCGAAGTCGGTGATCGTGTCGACGTTGGTCGCCAGAGGCTGCTGGCGCGAAGGTGAAAACGTGGTTGCGAGCACCAGGTCTCGTGGCGGGATTTAGGGGAAACCGGAAACAAAAAGTTGGAACTCGCTCCGTGCGAAGTTGGAACTTTCGCCTTGCGCCCGCTAAGCTATTGAAAAATGGCGATCCCGACAGGATTCGAACCTGTGACCATCGGCTTAGAAGGCCGGTGCTCTATCCAGCTGAGCTACGGGACCGCACTCCGCCCCTTGCGGGCCGGCGCCCGCTGCGGCGCGTCTGGCGCAAGAATTTCGCGCTCAATGCGTCCAGGGGATTTTGCGGTCATAGCGGAAATTCTCCGCATAGGAAATCTGCCGGCGCTTGGCTTCCTTCGGCTCCTGCACCCGGAAGTCCAGCCCGTGCTTCTGTGCGTAGGCGATCGCCTCTTCCTTCGAATTGAAGGTGAGACGAATCTGGCTCTTCATATCGCCTGACGACGTATAGCCCATCAGCGGGTCGATCTTGCGCGGCTGCTCGGCGTCGAATTCGAGAACCCAGCAGCCGGTCTTGGCCTGGCCGGACTGCATCGCGGTCTTGGCAGGGCTGAAAATGCGTGCGGACATCGATGCCTCACTTCCCGGTTCAAGCATCTGGTCGGAGTGGCAGGATTCGAACCTGCGACCCCCTGATCCCAAATCAGGTGCGCTACCAGGCTGCGCTACACTCCGTGCGGTCCGGGAGCCCTAGAAGATCAAGGGTTTGAGCGCAAGGGGCAAATCGCCACATTTTTCTCCGACCGAGAACAAAACGTATCCGTATGTCACTCGGACGACCAGGAGTGACTTACATAGTGACTTACATCGTGCATGTTTTGTTCCGCCTCTTTTCTTCTGTAAAGATAAGCGGTAACTTATCTGTCGCTCGTGTGCTACGCTCCCCAAAGGTGCTCGGCGCGACCGGCACTACCGCGGCCAGATGGTTACCGACTTCTCACGCGATTTCGGCCGTTATCTCACTCGGCTCGGCATTAAGGACGGGCGCGGCCTTTCGCTCTACAGCTTCCGGCATGGCTTCATAGATGCACTCCGGCGTGCCGAATATTTGGACGAGCAGATCGGCTTTCTGGTAGGGCACAAGAAGCACACCATGACCGAACAGTATGGAACGGTGCCGCAGGGAATGCTTCGGAAGCGCGTCGAGATGGTAGAGGCTGTCCAATACGCCGGACTCGATATTTCGCGGCTAATGGTGAAATCTAATGACGTTGCTACGCAACGTTGAATGCTGCTTGGGGTGATGGGAAGCGAGAAGTTCCCTTGCCCATGCTCAATTGGCCAAATGCGCCAATTGGAGACGCTTGGTGACGACGCGTCGAACGTCTTGAGCTGGGCCGAATCGGACTGTCGGCTTTTGGACACATGGAGCGAATAGCGGAAGTTGAACTGGAAAGCGCCATATGTGTCGGATTGGCCCACATCACACGACGTCACAGGCCACCAACCCTAGCCGAACGGCATTGGCCGATTTCTACCG